>NZ_CP063195.1:1893630-2524840 GCF_028609885.1 Corynebacterium jeikeium
CGGGCCCACCTGTGTCGCCGGCTCCTGTGTCTGCTCTTGCTGGCCGTTCCAGCGCATGTGGTCCCGGTGAACTCCCCCCTGTGGCCTGCCGTCCCCTTGCCCCGGCTTTTGGCCGCTGTTAGAAAAGTCCGGTGCTCCGGGCATCCGTTGCCCATCCCCCGAGTAGTTCTCGCCCATGTTTTGTTCCCTTTCGTCCATAGCGACCAGTATGTCCGTTATGTATGTAGTTCAGCACTACGAATGCTGTAGTTTTTCTGCCAGTTTAAGGAAAATCCTTGGTGAATAGTTCCCAAACCCCGCCTAGGTCGCGCTAGCTCGGCTCCCCCGGGAGCACTACGCGCATCAGGGCACCTCCGTCATCCGACTCATCGGCAACGATCACCCCGTGGTGGCGCTCGATAACCTGCTTGACGATCGCTAGCCCCAGGCCGGAACCAGGCATCGAACGCGCCTGGATCGAGCGGTAGAAGCGGTCGAAGACATTCTCACGGTCTTCCTTCGGGATACCGGGCCCGGAATCCGCCACTCGAATCTCCACTTCCTGGTGCGCTGGAGCTTCGGCATCGGAACCCGCAGCGCCACCTTCCTCGCTCACAATCGGCTGCATCCACACGCGCACCACACCGCCCTCCGGTGACCATTTCGCAGCGTTGTCCAGCAAATTCAGCAAGGCTCGGGACAGGGCAAAGGAATCTCCCTGCAGGTGCCACTCGATCAGGTGCGCGTCGAAGGTCACATCCGGGCGGCGTCGCTGCACGCGCTCGATCCCCAGGTTGATGAGCTCGGAGACTTCGACGGTGGTTAGGACTTCCGGATTCGAGTCTTCACGAGCCAAATCCACAAGGTCGCCGATCAGCCCGCTCATCTCGTCAATCTGCGCGATCACGTCGCGCTCTAGGTCCTTGCGGTCTTCCTCACTGATGCCGGGACCTTCACCGTCTTTTCTTTGTGACGCCAACATCAGTAGCTCTATGTTTGTGCGCAGCGAAGTCAACGGTGTCTTGAGCTCGTGCGAGGCATCCGCAACGAGGTTCTTCTGCTTAGTCTGCGCATTCTGGAGCGCATTCATCATGTTGTTGAACGAGTCCGTAAGGGACCCGAGCTCATCGTGGGAGTAGACGGGGATCTGCCGCAGCTCGCCAGTGCGGGAAACCTCGTCGGCCGCGCGTCGGAGCCGGGTAATCGGTTGAATACCAGAGTTCGCCACTGCGATACCCGCAATGATGGATGCAACAAAGCCAGTCACCGCAATGAGGATCAAAACCAACCAGAGGGATTCGAGCGTCTGGTTGGTAAAGGCGATGTCCAGCCGCAGCACAATTACACGGCCGTCCAAGGCACCGATAGCAAAACTCCGCTTGTCACCCTCCGATTCGAAAGTATAGGGATCGTCACCGACGAGCACGGAAATCTCGTCAGGGTTGAGTATGCCCTCAAATTTGCGCACGTCCGCCCGTCGCCCGGCTTGGTCGGCAGGCACGATAAGAACGCTCATGTTGTTATCGGAATCAAAGAAGCGGGGGCGGTAGTCCTCCCCCTCCCCGGTCTCGCTGACCGGAAACTCAAAGCCCGAATCGATGTAGGCCTGCGCTTGCGTCTGCAGTGTCTTATCCATCTCCTGCGACAGAACTTGTTTCACGGTGGCGTAGGAGGAGACGGTGATGATGGCGATACACAGCATCACCACTATGGCCGTAAGGGCCGCCAGCCGCGTGCGCAGGGATAATCCGCGCACCGAAAAACGGAGGGACTGGATCAGCCGGTCCCTCCTGCTATCCCCTCGAGTGTCTGCGCCCCCATTCTCGGGAGAGGCACGTTCGGGCTCTACCGAGAGGTAATCCTCCGGGAGCCTACGCAGGATCACGGTGCGGTCTCACGCAGCGCGTACCCCACCCCACGAACAGTGTGAATCAATCGAGTCTCGTTGTTAGCCTCCGTCTTACGGCGCAGATAGCCAATGTAAACCTCTAGCGCGTTGCCGGAGGTTGGGAAGTCATAACCCCACACCTCTTCCAAGATGGTGTTGCGGGAAAGCACCTTACGCGGGTTGTTCATCAGCAGCTCCAGCAAGGCAAACTCCGTGCGGGTCAAGCTGATCTGGCGGTCACCGCGGAAAACGTCGCGCGTCTCCGGGTTCAGGGTCAGGTCTTCAAAGCGCAGCGGCTCGCGGGTTTCGCCTTCCTGAATCGCCGGACGGGCAGCGCGGCGGAACAGCGAACGGGTGCGGGCCAGCAGCTCCTCAAGGGCGAAAGGCTTGGGCAGGTAATCGTCAGCACCGGCATCCAGGCCGGCCACTCGCTCCTCCACGGAATCGCGGGCGGTCAACAACAGGATCGGTAGGTCGTCTCCGTGGCTGCGTAGTTCGCGGCACACGTCCAGGCCGTCCTTCTTGGGCATCATTACGTCCAGGATGGCCAAGTCCGGTCGTTCTTCGGCGATGAGCTTAAGGGCCTCCTCGCCATCCGTTGCCAGGATGACGGTGTAGCCGTTGAAGATCAGGGAACGGCGCAGGGATTCGCGCACAGCCTGGTCATCATCTACAACAAGAATCTTCATGTGTTCCATTGTGCCTATGAAGTTGTCACAATGCCCGCGCGGATCCACATTTTTAAGGAAAGCACAGGATTTCTTAGGTCTAGGTTTGCGTATACAAAACCCCGCCACACATGTATGTGCGACGGGGTTTTGCTGGACTCGAATTAATCCAGGTCAATAAGACCCAGCTGAGCTGCCTTCACCAGGCGGCGAGGAATCTGAACATCCTGGCCCTGAACCTTAACGTGCTGCAGAGCAACGTTGTCGGCCTTCCACTGGGAACGGCGGGAGTGCGTGTTTGCACGGGACATACGGCGCTTTGGAACTGCCATTGTCTTCTACCTCCTAATTAAAGGTATTGAGAGTGTGAAATAGGTGTCTTGCGATCTTCGTGGTGTGAAGAGGTCTTACTTCTTCTTGCGGCGGGTCATGTTGCCGTAGCGGCGCTGGAACTTCTCCACGCGGCCGGCGGTATCCATAACGCGCTGAGCGCCGGTCCAGAAGGGGTGGGACTCGCTGGTCACGTCAACGACGATGAGCGGGTACTCGTTGCCGTCTTCCCATTCAACGGTGCGGTCGGAGGTAGCAGTGGAGCGAGTGATGAACTGGTGGCCAGTGCTCGCATCCTTGAAGACTACGGGGTGGTAGTCGGGGTGGATATCCTTCTTCATGGTTTCCTCTTATTCCCTTAGGTACGTGTACATCAGGTCGGTCCCGTGCGTTACTTGCGCGGGTCGTGCCTGAGTCGGGTCATAAAAAGCAGCGCGCCTTCTTTTTATTGACGCCCTTTAGGCCAGCCCGCTAAGCAGGTGGATTTTGGGCGTGACAAAGTCGGTCGCACAACGAGGAATTATCATAGCGAAAGAGAAGGCCATAAAGAAAATCGCGTTTCCCGAGCTGGAATGGGGCCAACTGGGGCGTAGGGGCGTCAGAAACAGCGATTAGGTTATGGCGCAGCGGTGCTGTAAAGTTAGCTCCCGCTGTTGTCTATGTAAACGTCATCGCCGGACAGATTTTAGGCTAGATACGCTAGATGCAGCGCCCCACCACCTAAAGCTCTTGGCCCGTCTAACCATGGGTTTTTGGAAGTGCGCGGCGCAGACACCTGAGATCTCCGGCGGAAGGAGAAAACCCATGTCGGCATATTGCCAGGTCACGGGACGCAAGCCGAGCTTCGGCAAGTCTGTGTCCCACTCGCACCGCCGCACGAACCGTCGCTGGAACCCAAACATCCAGCGCCGTACGTTCTACTTGCCCTCTGAGGGCCGTTCCATCACGCTGAACGTGTCCACCAAGGGCCTGAAGACCATTGACCGTGACGGCATCGAGTCTGTCGTTGCCAAGATCCGCGCCCGTGGGGAGAAGATCTAACTATGGCACGTAACGATATCCGCCCAATCATCAAGCTGAAGTCTACGGCTGGCACCGGTTACACCTACGTCACCCGTAAGAACAAGCGCAACAACCCGGATCGCATCACTCTAAAGAAGTTCGATCCGATTGCCCGCAAGCACGTCGAATTCCGCGAGGAGCGATAGTTTATGGCTAAGAAGTCCATGATCGCGAAGAACGAGCAGCGCAAGGAAATCGTCGCCCGCTACGCGGAGCGTCGCGCTGAGCTCAAGAAGATCATCAAGAACCCGAACAGCACCGACGAGGAGCGCCTGGATGCACAGTGGGAGCTGAACCGTCAGCCCCGCGACGCTTCCCCAGTTCGCGTCCGTAACCGCGATGCAGCTGATGGCCGCCCGCGCGGCTACCTGCGTAAGTTCGGCCTGTCCCGTGTACGTGTCCGCAACATGGCTCACCGCGGTGAGCTGCCGGGCGTACGCAAGTCCAGCTGGTAAGGGGGAGCTTTCACAATGAAGCGCACCAACATGAAGAAGGCGCGGATGGAACAGTCCCGCCGCCCGAAGAAGAACCCGCTCAAGGCCGAGGGCATTGAGACGGTTGACTACAAGAACTACGACCTGCTGCGTAAGTTCATCTCCGAGCGTGGCAAGATTCGCTCTCGCCGCGTGACGGGCCTGACCCCGCAGCAGCAGCGTCAGGTTGCCACCGCCGTGAAGAACGCGCGCGAGATGGCACTGCTGCCTTTCCACAGCCGCTAAACCGCTGTGCCCTTTCGGGCTAGCAGCAAAAGGCTGCGGCCTGGAGACGTTTAACAGACACGATCAAGACCCACCGCCCCGTGCGAAAGCGCGAGCTAGGCGGCGGGTCTTTTTCGTACCTTTTTAGCCACCCGCCCGGCGGCCTGGCGGCTTTCTTCGCTAAGCTTGCACAGTAAAACTCTTAAGCGCTCCCCTACGCCTATCGGGATTAGAGGGGCGCAGACACATTCGGACGCAAGTCGAACAACAGTTAGGAAGCCCGCAGTTGAGTAATAACAACAACTATCCCAATGGAGACTTCGGTTCCAATGACTTGCCGGATTACAACGCCTACACCGGCGGTAACTCCGGCGACTCCAACCCCTACGAGCAAACCGGTTACGGCGCGGAACAGAACAGCTACGGCGCCGAGCAGGGTGGCTACGGCGCTGAGCAGGGTGGCTACGGCGCTGAGCAGGGTGGCTACGGCGCCGGCAACTACGGCGCCGGCGATCCCAATGCCTATGGTGCACCTGCATTCCCGAATGCTGCGGCCAACAACGGTGCCATGTTCGGCAACGACCGCCCGGGCGCCTGGAAGCGCCTTCTGGCGCTCATCATCGATAGCCTCTTGGTTCAGGTGGTTATCGGCGGCATTTTGCTGTTCGTTATCTGTGGCCAGGATCTAGTGGACTGGTACGACGCTCTGAAAACCGCCAGCTCCCCCGAAGAGGCAAACGAACTGTACCCAAGCGGTAAAGTGGCCATCTGGGGCCTAATCATGCTGGTCATCTGGTTAACCTACCGTGTCCTCATGGAATCCAAGAAGGGAGCTACCCTCGGCAAGATGGCTATCGGCGCCCGTGTAACTTCCACTGACGGGCAAAACCTCACCCCGGTAGAGTCGCTGAAGCGTAACGGCTGGTACATCATCGGCACTGTCCTGGGTCTGATCCCTTTGGTCGGCTCCTATCTGGCGCTGGCTTTCTACATTGTTGTAGGCGTGACCATTGGCCAGAGCCCGGAGAAGCAGTCCTTCACCGATAAGTTCGCCAACGCCTACGTGGTGGACAAATCCGCGTACTACGGGGTTAACTAGGGTCGCGACTACTGCGCTTAAGGCGCAAATACTTAACATAGCCTCATGTTGAACGTCCTCTCCGGCTTTGCCGTCGTCATCTTCGTCATAGCGATCGGCTTCGGAGTAGGGCGTCTTCGGCTTTTAGGCCCCAATGCGGTCTATACCCTGAACATGTTCGTGTTCTGGATCGCGCTACCCTGCACGCTAATCACGTTCATGTCTAAGACGGACATTGCCCAGCTTTTCGGCCCAAACCTTCTGGTCGTGGCGCTGTCCACGCTCACCACGGGCTTCTTGGCATTCCTCGGCTATCGCTGGATTACGCGACGGTCCACCGAGGATTCCATCATCGCGATGCTGGCCTGCACCTACTGCAACGGATCCAACCTGGGCATCCCACTAGCCGCCCATTTGATGGATGACCCCACACTCACACTCCCGGTGATCCTCTTCCAGGTCGGCTTCTACGGCCCGCTGAACGTGCTGGCCCTGGATATGCGCACCGGTAAGCAGGCCACGAACTTTGTGCGCTCTACTCTGCTGACGATCCTAAAGAATCCACTTATCATCGGCGCCGCCATCGGCATCGTCATCTCCCTGCTGCAGCACAACACGGGCTTTATCCTGCCGACGATTGTCGCGGATCCGCTGGGGATCATCGCGGACGCCACCGTCGGCTGCGCACTGATCGCCTTCGGCATGTCCATGGCGGAGGTGCGCGTGCTCCAGCCCGGACTGTCGCCCCGTCGCTCCGTGTGGGCGACGTCGCTGGTCAAAACGGTTGTGCACCCCGCCATCGCCGCGTTCTACGGTGTCTTTCTTTGTGACGCCTCGTCTCAGTTGCTTTTGGCCATGGTTCTCCTGGCGGCTCTCCCGACCGGGCAGAACGTCTTCACCTATGCCCAGCGTTTCGGCGTGAATAAAGTTTTAGCGCGAGACACCGCGGTGATCTCCACGGGGCTCGCGCTACCAGTGATGGCGCTGATTATGGTGTTTCTAAGTTTCTGATAGTTCGCTCATGCTTAGGCCTAGCACTCCGACGAAAAAGACGAAGTACAGGATGATAAGGGCAACGGATACAACTGCAGATGCAATGGCTAGGTTCTTCGCCTTGTCTGACGCATCCTGTGCACCTGCATAGTCACCGCGGTACCAGCGGCCTTCTACTTGCGAGGAGTAGTAAATACCTATTGCGCCGAGGGGCAAACAGCACAGGAGAGTCGTTAGAATCGTCGCCCACATCCAGTTATCCGGCGGGGTGCTGCCCACGCCCGGCTGGTAATTCTGACCCAGCTGCGCGCCGTAGCCGGCGGACTGATTCGGGTAACTGTTGTTCTGATAGCTGCCGTAACTCGGGGGCTGGTTCTGGCTCGGGTTCTGGTTGTACCCGCTGTTGTATGGGTAGCCCTGGTTTCCCTGCTGGCCGAAAGGGTCCTCGTTGGAAGGGTTCTGATCGTATGGGTTGGTCACTAGCTTCCTCGGCTGACTTCTTGAAGTTGGTTGGTAAATGAAATACGCCATTAAAATACCAAAGCAACGCAGAATGTTCCCGGACCGAAAGAATTTATACGCGCAATTCTAGAAACGGCGAGAACGGCAGGATGCGCGCAACGAACCACAGGCCAATCACTATTCCCACCACCAGCGGCGCATGCCGGAAATGCTCCCAGTTAGGGATTCGCTTCCCCCACGATCGCGCGGTCCACGCCAGCCAGCTCCAGATCAAGAGGACGACGGCGAAGATCCCAACCGCGTTGTAATGCAGAGCTGCGCCGAAGTCTCCCTGGACAAGCGCCTGGACCATGCGCATCGAACCGCAGCCGGGACAGTTGAATCCGAATAGTGCTTTCGTGGGGCATTCTGGGATCACCCCGCCCGGGGTCTGCGGATCAGCTGCGGCTATGGCGCAGCACGCACACACCGCTGCCGCGCCGACTGCCAGCGGCAGCAGCTTTGCAAAAGCTCCGGTAGCCGCGCCGATGCCAGTGCGGTCGCCGCTACCCGAACGGAGGCCTAGCGCCACAGCAGCAGCGCGTCGCCCTGACCGCCGCCGCCACACAGGGAAACGGCAGCCTTGCCGGAGCCGCGGCGCTTCAGCTCGTGCGCAGCGTGAACCACCAGGCGGGCACCGGAGGCGCCGATCGGGTGGCCCAGGGAGATGCCGCCGCCGTGGATGTTGGTCTTCTCCAGCGGGTAGTCCAGGTCCTTGATGGACTGTGCGACAACGGAGGCAAACGCCTCGTTGATCTCCAGGAAGTCCAAGTCGCCGGCCTCCCAGCCGGCCTTCTTCAGTGCCGCGGCGGTGGCCTGCGACGGCTGGGAGTGCAGCTTGGTGTCCGGGCCGGCGGTCTGGCCGTACTCGCCCAGGGTGGCTAGGATCTCCAGCCCCTTGGCCTCAGCGTTCTCGCGGGAGGTCAGCACCACGGCTGCCGCACCGTCGGAGATCTGGGAGGCAGAGGCGGCGGTGATGGTGCCGTCCTTCACGAAAGCCGGACGCAGCTTCGCGAGCCCCTCAGCGGTAGTACCGGGCCGGATGCCCTCGTCGGCGGAGACGGTCACGGTCTCCTTGCGGCCCTTGACCTCGATGGAGACGATCTCATCATTGAAGACGCCTTCGTTGGTCGCGGCCTCGGCCAGCTGGTGGGAGCGGGCAGCGATCTCGTCCTGCTCCTCGCGGGTAATACCGCGCTCGGCGTTGCCCTCGTCGGTCTCCAAGCCCATGGCGGTGCCCTCGTTCGGGTCGGACAGGCCGTCGCGCTCCAGGGAATCCTGCAGCGCCAGGGAGCCATAGCCCTTGCCCGCGCGCACGCCCGCGGCGACGTGCGGGGCATTCGTCATGGACTCCTGGCCACCGGCGACGACGATGCTGGCGTCACCCAGGCGGATCAGGCGGGAAGCGTTAATCACGGCATCCAGGCCGGATAGGCACACCTTGTTCACCGTCATAGCGGGGACGTTCATCGGGATACCTGCGGCCACAGCGGACTGCTTCGCGGGGTTCTGCCCGGAGCCCGCCTGCACAACCTGGCCCATCAGTACGTAATCCACGGCATCCGCCGACACACCGGAGCGCTCCAGCACGGCCTTGATGGTCTCTGCGCCCAGATCGACCGCGCTCTTCTTCGCCAGCGCGCCGAGCATGCGCCCCTGCGGGGTGCGTGCTGCGCCTACAACGACAATGTCCTTCGGGTCTTCCTGCAAGGTCATCTGAAAAATCCTAACTTTCGAAACTAGTGGCGTCATCGCTTAAAAAAGCCTGCGTCGTGCCCTCAAGTATGGCACGAACAATGGCCCAGCGAGGCCGATTGGGGGTCTACCCCAGCGCCGTCCTAAACGGCACTGCGGTCTTTTCTTCTACCTCTTCTGTGGTGACGCCAGGTGCCAGCTCCACCAAAGTCAGCCCATCTTCGTCGCGATCGAAAACCGCAAGGTCAGTGATGATCCGATCGACCACGCCGAGGCCCGTAGTCGGCAGCGTGAGCTCCTCGATGAGCTTCGGCTCCCCGGTCTTGGTGGTGTGATCCATCAGGACGATCACCCGGCGCGCGCCGACGACCAGATCCATGGCGCCGCCCATACCCTTGACCATCTTGCCGGGTACCATCCAGTTGGCGATGTCGCCGCGGGCGTTGACCTCCATGGCGCCGAGAATGGCGACGTCGATCTTGCCGGCGCGGATCATGCCGAAGCTTAGGGCGGAATCGAAGTAGCTGGTGCCGGGCAGTGCCGTCACCGTCTCCTTGCCTGCATTAATGAGGTCCGGGTCTGCGTGGCCCGCTTCCGGGTAGGGGCCGATGCCCAGCATGCCGTTTTCAGATTGCAGGGAAACGGTCACACCCTCCGGCACATAGTTCGGCACCAAGGTGGGCATGCCGATGCCGAGGTTTACGTACTGGCCGTCCTCGAGCTCCTGGGCGGCACGGGCGGCCATTTCTTGCCTGGTCCAGCCGGTCATCGCACGGTCTCCTTTTCAATCATCTTGTCGGCTGCCTGTTCCGGGGTAAGTTCCACGATTCGGTGGACGAACACGCCGGGCAGGTGAATGTCATCCGGGTCGAGTTCGCCGACCTCCACAACCTTTTCGGTCTCCACGATGCAGATCTTGCCGCTCATGGCAGCCAGGGGGTTGAAGTTGCGGGCAGTCTTAGCGAAGCGCAGGTTGCCGTCCTTGTCGGCCACGGCGGCGCGGACCAGGCCAAAGTCGGCGCGGATGGCGGTTTCCAGCACGTAGTCCTCGCCGTCGATGGTGCGGGTTTCCTTGGCTGGTGAAGCCACCTCCACCTTGGTCTTGTCCGCCTGGTCGTACTTCCACGGCATGCCGCCCTCGGCGACGAGCGTGCCCACGCCGGTGCGGGTGAAGAAGGCGCCGATGCCGGAACCGCCGGCGCGCAGCCGCTCCGCAAGGGTGCCCTGCGGGGTGAGCTCTACCTCGAGCTCGCCGTCTAGGTATTGGCGGGCGAACTCCTTGTTCTCGCCGACGTAGCTGGCCACGATGCGGCGCAGCTGGTGGTTCGCCAGCAGCAGCCCCAGGCCGCGGCCATCCAGGCCGGCGTTGTTGCTAACCGCTTCGAGGTCTTTGACCTGCGTGCGGCTTATCTCTTCAAGCAAGACCTGCGGGATGCCGCACACCCCGAATCCGCCGACGGCCAGGGTGGCTCCGTCTTGAATGTCAGCGATTGCCTCCGCGGCAGTGCGCAGTTTTGAATGATGTGGCGCTGTTGTGCTCACGGTTGCTTCCTTTCTGTTTGGGCTGTTGCCTACTTCTGATAGATCCCGAGCAGCTCCACCGCGTGCTCGCGCAGCTCGACCTTGCGGACCTTGCCCGAAAGCGTCATCGGGAAGGAGTCCACGCACTCGACGTACTTCGGGATCTTGTGGCGAGTCAGGTCGCCAGCACAGAACTCACGAACTGCTGCCTGATCCAACGGCTCGGCGTCCTCGCGCATGATGATGAAGGCCATCAGCTCCTCGCCGTACTTCTCGTCCGGTACGCCGACGACCTGCACGTCGGAGATGTCCGGGTGCGTCATGAGGAACTCTTCGATTTCCCGCGGGTAAAGGTTTTCGCCGCCGCGGATTACCATGTCCTTCGCGCGTCCGGTGATGCGCGCGTAGCCTTCCTCGTCCATCGTTCCCAGGTCGCCGGAGTGCATCCAGCCGTCCTCGTCGATGGCATCAGCTGTCTTACCGGGCATGTCCCAGTAACCCTGCATCACCAGGAAGCCGCGAATCAGGATCTCGCCCTGCTCGCCACGCTTCACGGTCTCACCGGTCTCGGGGTCCACGATTTTCACTTCGATGTGGGGGTTGGGGCGACCGACGGTACCCACGCGCTTCTCAATCGGATCGTCAACCAACGTCTGGTGGTTCACCGGCGAGGTTTCCGTCATGCCGTAGGCGATGGTGATCTCGTTGATGTTCATGATGTCCATCACCTGCCGCATCGTGCGGGTGGGGCAGGCTGTGCCGGACATGATGCCGGTGCGCAGGCTGGACAGGTCATAGGTCTTGCCCTTGGCCTTGGCGTGCTCGATCTCGTCGAGCTCTGCCATGAACATCGTCGGCACCCCGTACAGGCTGGTGGCCTTGCCGTGCTCAACGGCCTCCAGCACCGACTGTGGGTTGAAGACCGGGCCAGCGATGATCGTCGTTGCACCGTGGGTGATGGCACCCAGGTTGCCCATCACCATGCCGAAGCAGTGGAAGAAGGGCACGGGGATGACGACCTTATCCTGGTCTGTGTACTGCAGGGTCTCCCCCACCAGGTAGCCGTTGTTCAGGATGTTGCGGTGGGTCAGAGTGGCGCCCTTGGCCATGCCGGTGGTACCGGAGGTGTACTGGATGTTAATGGGATCGTCCGGGTGCAGCTGCTCGCGCACTGGGTTCAGATCCAGGATCGCATGGTTAGCTAGCTCGTCCCAGCGTTCAGAGCCAAAGAAGATCGTCTCCTTGTAGTTGTGACGGCTGAACTGGCTTTCCGCCGCGTCGATCATCGCGCGGTAATTCGAATCCTTGAAGCGACCCGCGGAGAACAAGCCCTTCACACCGGACTGGCCCATGGCGTAAACCAGCTCCTTGTGACGGTAGGACGGGTTGATGCAGACCAGGATCGCGCCGATCTCGGCGGTAGCGAACTGCACCAGCGTCCACTCCCAGCGGTTAGGCGCCCAGATGCCGATGCGATCGCCCTTGCGGTAGCCGGCGGCGTGCAGACCGGAAGCTAGGCGCTGCACCTTGCGGTAGAACTCCGTGTATGTCAGGTGCACATCACCGTAGAAGTCGATGACCGCGTCGTGGTCCGGGTACTCAGCCACAATTCGGGCTAGGCACTGGCCGATCGTTTCGTCCAGCAGGTCCACGTCAGTGCGGCCAACCTGGTGCGACAGGGTGGGGTCCAGATCCGCCGGGTCGGATAGAACAATCGGGCGGTCGTTGCGGGTCGGGGTAGTCATGGTTATCAACCTTTTCGTGTGAAAGGAATTTTGCGTTGAAGTTGAAGTTGAAACAGTGCGAAGTAGGTAGAAGGGAAGAACATGGGGAAGCTAGCGAATCCTGGCGGCAATCACTTCGGCCTGGCGCAGCAAGGGCGCATCGATCATCTGTCCGTCCAGCGCGAAAGCTCCGGAGTTCTCGGCCGCTCCTTCGATGACCCGGCGCGCCCAGGTGGCCTGCTCCTCGGTGGGTGCGTAGGCCTCGCGGATGACGGGCACTAGGCCGGGGTGGATCGAAACGGTGGCCGCGAAACCACTGGCGGCTGCGTCGATAGCTTCGGCGCTGGCGCCTTGCGTATCCTTCGTGTCGGCGTGAATGGAATCCAGCGCCACGATGCCCGCTGAGGCTGCGTGCAGCAGCACCATTGCTCGGGTCAGGCGTGGGACCTCCCGGTAGCCTCCCGGGTGGCCGGACGGGCCGCCGCCGGGCGTGGGAACCTCATCGGCTGCGTAACGGGAGCTCGTCCCGCCCAGCGCCGCAGTCAGGTCCTCGGCACCCCAGAACAAGGCCACCACCTGCGGGTCCGCGGCGATGTCTGCGAGGTTCACCACGCCCCTGGGGGTTTCAATCAGGGCGATCGCGCGAAAGTCTTCGGGAAGTGCCCGGCGGTTGGAGCTGGCGTCACCAAGAACAAGAGCGCTTTCCACCTTCGGCACCATCACAGTCCTAAACGGCGAGTCCGTGACGGCGGCAAGGTCTTCGGCGAAATCGGGCGAATCGATGGGGTTAATGCGCACGATGGTGCGTTCCGGATCGAGATCCGCGTGGATCACGTTTTTCCTGGCCTCGGCGCGGTTTTCGGCGCGGCAGCCGTCCTCGAGGTCGAGAATGACCATGTCGGAACGGTCAGCGGCTTTAGCGAAGCGTTCAGGGCGGTCAGCCGGCGCGAACAGCAGCGCGGGGCCTTGTGGTAGCCATGCGGTGTTGGACACTTCGGTGTTAGACATCTTCACCCGAACCTTCCGGCGCGCACTGCATCAGCGTCTTGCGCGTGGCCTTGCACACGATGGTGCCGTCCTGGTTGCGTCCAATGTGCTCCAGCTCCACGATGCCCTGTCCAGGGCGCGACTTCGACAGTCGCTTACCCACGCAGCGCGTTTCGGCGTACAGGGTATCGCCGTGGAACATAGGCGCAGGGAAGGAAATCTCGCTGAACCCCAGGTTGGCCACGATGGTGCCCAGGGAAAGCTGGCTGACGGACAGTCCCACCACCGTGGACAGGGTGAACATGGAGTTCACCAGCCGCTCGCCGCGGAAGCCATCCTGAGTGGCCGCCCATGCAGCGTCGATGTGTAGCGGTTGGGTGTTCATGGTCATGGTGGTGAACAGGGTGTTATCCGCCTCGGTGACGGTGCGCCCAGGCTGGTGCCGGTAGACCACCCCCTCGGTGAACTCCTCGAACCACAGGCCGCGCTGCACAACTTCTTTTTCTGTGCTCATTGTCGCTGGTCTCCTATACTTTTCGCTTGGCTACTGGTGCTCTTTTATTGACGCCTTCTCGTCCCCGCGCCCATAGACGTGTGGCTACACGCCCAGGGCTCGGGCGATGAGCATTTGCTGCACCTCGGTGGTGCCCTCGCCGATTTCGAGGATCTTGGAGTCGCGGTAGTGGCGGGCCACGCGGTATTCGTTCATGAACCCGTAGCCGCCGTGGATCTGCGTGGCATCGCGGGCGTTATCCATCGCCGCTTCGGAGGCGACCATCTTGGCGATGGATGCTTCCTTGCTGAAGTTCTCCCCCGCAGCCATCTTCGCCGCAGCTGCGTACCAGGCCTGGCGGGCGGTCCAGGCGCGGGCTTCCATACGGGCGATCTTGAAGCTGATGGCCTGGTACTCGGAGATCGGTTTGCCGAAGCTGGTGCGTTCCTTGGCATAGCGCACGCACTCGTCCACGCAGCCCTGGGCAGCGCCCGTGGCTAGCGCAGCGATGGCAATGCGGCCTTCTTCGAGAATGGACAGGAAGTAGGCGAAGCCGCGGCCGCGCTCGCCGACGAGGTTCTCCTCCGGCACGCGGACGTTGTCGAAGGTCAGCGGATGGGTGTCGGAGGCGTTCCAGCCGACCTTGTTGTAGGAGGGCTCGGCAGTAAAACCAGGAGTGCCGCTGGGCACGATGATGGCGGAGATTTCCTTCTTTCCGTTCTCCCGCTGGCCGGTGACGGCGGTGGCGGTGACCAGGGAGGTGATGTCCGTGCCGGAGTTGGTGATGAACTGCTTGGAGCCGTTGATGACCCACTCGCCACCGTCGAGCTTGGCGGTGGTCTTGGTGCCGCCAGCATCCGATCCGGCTTCGGGCTCGGTCAGGCCGAAGCCCGCCAGGTTCTTGCCCGCCACCAGGTTGGGCAGGTAGGTCTGCTTCTGCTCGTCGCTGCCGAAGCGGTAGATCGGCATGATTCCCAGGGAAACTCCGGCCTCCAGGGTGATGGCGACGGACTGGTCCACGCGGGCGAGCTCTTCCAGTGCCACGCCGAGGGCCATGTAGTCGCCGCCCATGCCGCCGTATTCCTCGGAGATCGGCAGGCCGAACAGCCCCATTTCTCCCATTTGGCGGACGACATCGTAGGGGAATGTGTGGTCGCGGTCGTGCTGGGCAGCGACGGGGTCGACCACGCGGTTGGCGAAGTCCTCCACTGCGTCGCGTAGCTCGTGCAGCTCATCGGAGAGGTAGGGGTTGCGGTTCTTGGTGCTCTGGCTCATGGTTTGGGTCCTCTTTCTGGGTTGGGTGTTTGGGTTGGACGTCTGGGATGGGTGTGTGGGTTAGGGAGATACGTGTGAAGTGAGGTTTTTAGTTGTCGCTGCCATCGGCGCTGTCGGCGGCGATGACCTCCGCCAGGACTTCTCCGGTGCCGACCTTCTGCCCGACGGCAGCGTGGATCTTGACCCGCCCGTCGCAGGTGGCCTCGAGGGTGTGCTCCATCTTCATGGCCTCGATAACGATCACGGGCTGGCCCTCGGTGACCTCGTCGCCGTCGGCAACTTCCACGGCGATGACCGTGCCGGGCATGGGGCTCAGAATGTCCGGCGACTCCTCCGAGCTGGCTTCCGCGTCGTTCGCAGTGCCGGAGAACACCTCCACCACGTGCGTGCCGTGCGGGCCGGTGATGCTGCCGTTGGCAGTGGCGCTCCACTTTTCGGCCGGACCGCCGTCGAAGGAGAGTCGCCATTCGGTGGTGCTACCCTGCGGGTTGGCGACCACCTGGATGCTCCTGGTCTCGGGCTGCACTGGCGCATCCTCGTCGTCACCGCTGGTCAGCGGAGTGAGCTGCACCCCCCAGCTGCCGTTGCTGTACTCCGCGCGGGCTTCCACCGGCGCCGTGACGCCACTCGGATCCGCCAGCACCAGCCGCAGCGGGGCGCGATGCCCAGCGCCGCGCCAGCCGTCGCGGGCGGTCCACACACTGCCCAGCGGGGTTGCGGTTGCCTTTGTTTCGGACGCCCCTTCGGCTCCGCCGGCCAGCGCCCCAGCCAGGTGCAGCAGTGCGACGGCGAAGGTATCCGCGGGAACCTCGCGGGGCTGGAACTCTTCGACAATGGAGTCGAGCAGTCCCGTGTGCAGGTCTCCCGCCACGACCTCCGGGCGGGTGACCAGGAAGCGGTTGAAGTCGATGTTGGTGGTCAGTCCCTCGATGCGGGTGTGGGACAGCGCCTGATCCAGACGCTCGAGGGCCTCTTCGCGCGTGTCGGCGTGGGTGATGATCTTCGCCAGCATTGGGTCGTAGTCGGAGCTGACCTCTTGGCCCTCCACCACGCCGGCGTCCACACGAATCCCTTCCCCGCGCGGCCAGGAAAGACCCGTGATTAGTCCGCCGGTGGGCAGGAATCCGGCGGCGGCATCCTCGGCGTAGACGCGAGCCTCCACCGAATGCCCGTTGAGCTGCACGTCATCCTGCGTGATTGGCAAGGCCTCGCCGCGGGCCACGCGGA
Source organism: Corynebacterium jeikeium (assembly GCF_028609885.1). Taxonomy (NCBI): domain Bacteria; kingdom Bacillati; phylum Actinomycetota; class Actinomycetes; order Mycobacteriales; family Corynebacteriaceae; genus Corynebacterium; species Corynebacterium jeikeium. The sequence goes on from NZ_CP063195.1 coordinate 1,909,750, forward strand.
TCTGCCATTCCACCAGGTCGCGGCCTGTAACCATCTCGGTGACTGGGTGCTCGACCTGCAGGCGGGTGTTCATCTCCATGAAGAAGAAGCGCTCGGGCTGCTTGGCGGAAACAATGAACTCCACGGTGCCCGCGCCGCAGTAGCCGCAGGCGCGAGCCGCGTCGCAGGCGGCCTCGCCGATCTCCTGCCGGGTCTTCTCATCCAGCAGGGCCGACGGTGCCTCTTCGATGACCTTCTGGTGGCGGCGCTGCAGCGAACACTCGCGCTCGCCCAGGTGGATTACGTTGCCGTGGGAGTCGGCGACGATCTGCACTTCGATGTGCCGGGGCGTGTCCACGAAGTGCTCCAGGAACAGCGTGTCGTCGCCGAAGGAGCTAGCGGCCTCGCGGCGGGCGGAAACTAGCGCGCTGGCCAGCTTCTCCGGCTCTTCGACCAGGTGCATTCCCTTGCCGCCACCGCCGGCGGAAGGCTTGATCAGCACCGGGAAGCCCACCGAGTCGGCAGCGTCGATAATCTCCTGGTCCGTCAGGTTCGGCCGGGAGATACCGGGCACGGTCGGCACGTCGCGGGATTCCACGGTGGCGCGGGCGGTGATCTTGTCGCCCATCTTGTCGATAGCCCCGGCGGGCGGGCCGATGAAGATGATTCCCTCGTCCTCGCAACGCTTGGCGAAGGTCGCGTTCTCCGAGAGGAAGCCGTAGCCGGGGTGGATGGCGCCGGCGTCGGTCGCCTTGGCGGCGTCAATAACCTTATCGATGTTTAGGTAAGACTCCGCAGCGGCGGCAGGGCCCAAACACACGGCCTTGTCGGCAGCGTGCACGTGCGGCGCGGCGGAATCCGCCTCGGAGTAAACGGCCACGGCCTTCAGGCCCATGCGGTGCACGGTGCGAATCACACGCAGGGCGATTTCGCCGCGGTTGGCGACCAGCACCGTATCGAACGGGCCGGTGAGAGCATGTGTGTCACTCATGTCAGTTTCTCTTTCTTGTGGTGGATACTTAGGCAGCTTGAACAGGAGTTACATGCGGAATACGCCGAAACCGGTTTCCTCGCGCGGGGCCTGAGCGCAGATGTCGAGGGCCATGGCGAGGGTGCGGCGGGTGTCCGCGGGGTCGATCACCCCGTCGTCCCAGAGGCGCGCGGTGGAGTACCAGCAGGTGGACTTTTCGTCGAACATCTCCCGAATGGGTGCCTCGAAGGCCTCTTGCTCCTCCGCCGACCACTCCTCGCCCCGGCGCTCGATCTGCGCGCGGCGGACGGTCGAGAGAGTCATGGCCGCCTGGGGGCCGCCCATCACGGCGATGCGTGCGTTAGGCCACATCCACAAAAAGCGCGGCGAATAAGCCCGTCCGCACATCGAGTAGTTGCCCGCACCGAAGGCAGCGCCGGTGACGACGGTGAGCTTGGGCACTGATGCAGTGGCCACCGCGTTCACCATCTTCGCCCCGTGCTTCGCAATGCCGCCCTCTTCGTATTGACGCCCCACCATGAAGCCGGTGGTGTTCTGCAGGAAGATGATGGGGATGTTTCGCTGCTCGCAGAGCTCAATAAAGTGTGCGCCCTTCATGGCGGCTTCGGCGAAGATGATGCCGTTGTTGGCGATCACTCCGACCTGGTGACCTTCCAGCCGGGCAAAGGTAGTGATGATGCTATTACCGTATTCGCTCTTGAACTCCGACAGGCTGCCTTCGTCGCACAGAGTCTCAATAACCTCGTGCGCATCGTAGGGAATCTTTGGGTCAGTGGGCACAATGTCGTAGAGGTCCTCCTGCGGGCGCGGAGCCGGCACAGGGGCGCTGCGCTTCCAGGGAGTCGGCTTGGATTCCGGCAGGGTCTTGACGATGTTGCGCATGATCCGCAGCGCGTCCTCATCGTCTGCTGCCAGGTGATCCGTCACGCCGGAGATGCGAGAGTGCATTGCACCGCCGCCGAGTTCTTCGGGAGTAACGTCTTCACCAGTCGCGGCCTTCACCAACGGTGGGCCGGCCAGGAAGATGGTGCCCTGGTTTTCAACGATGATGGTCTCGTCACTCATGGCCGGAACGTAGGCGCCACCTGCAGTGCAGGAGCCCATGACGGCGGACAGCTGCGGGATGCCCTTGGCCGACAGGTTGGCTTGGTTGAAGAAGATGCGACCGAAGTGGTTTCGGTCCGGGAATACGTCATCCTGCTGCAGCAGCATCGCGCCGCCGGAATCCACCAGGTAGATGCACGGAAGGTGGTTCTGCTCGGCGATCTCCTGGGCACGGAGGTGCTTCTTCACAGTCATCGGGTAGTAGGTACCGCCGGAGACGGTGGCGTCATTAGCGGCGATCATGCAGAGGCGACCGTGCACAAGCCCGACTCCAGCGACGATGCCCGCCGCCGGCGCCTTTCCGTCGTACATCTCCTCGGCGGCTAGTGGCGCGACCTCTAGGAACGGGCTACCGGGGTCTAGCAACAGGCGGATGCGGTCGCGTGGCAGCAGCTTGCCCCGGTCGGTGTGGCGCTTGCGAGCCCTCTCTCCTCCGCCGGCTTGAGCGCGGGCGAGGCGCTGGCGAAGCTCTTCGACGAGCTCGCGGTGGCTCGGGATTTCGCGGGCGGCGCCGCGAGGGTTGGCCGGATCTGTCGCTTGGGTGGTTGGAGTATCCACGTGTGCAGCTCCTAGGAAGGTGACGGAAGGTACAGGACGGTACAGGAAGGTGGCAGAAGGCGAGTGCTGGAGGGCATCAGAACACCCCGCACTTCAGTTTCAGTTACAAGCGATTAACTAACTTGTTGACGTCACCTTAAGTGACCTAGACCACTTTTGCTAGTGAATCTAAAAAGTTTCCCCTCTTTAGCTACCCCCGAAAGCGCTAGCCCCCGTGCTTAAACCAGGCCGACCGCAGCACGCGCCGCCGCCACAGTCTGCCGCCGCACCAGCGCCGCGGAAGCCCAACCGCGGGTCACCTCTGAGGAGTTAATCATCCCCACCACCAGCTGCGCGGTGATCCGCCCCGCCTCCCCCTTGTAGCGCGCGTCCATCTCCTCCAATGCTTCCGCAAACAACTTCAAATAGCTCCCCTGTGCGGAACGTACTCGCCCACGCCCCTCCTCCCCCATGCGAAAAAGTTCGCGGTTATGCAGGCGAATTAGCTCCGGCTGGGACAGTGCAAAGTCCACCTGGAAGTCGATCAGCACCGCCAGACGCTCACGCGGGTCCTCCAGGCCGTCGACGATCTTGCGCGCCGCGGAAAGCAGGTGCTCCGAAATGCCCGTCATCAGCTCCGTCAGAATCTCTTCTTTGCCGGAAAAGTGCCGATACACCGCCGGCCCGGATACCCCCACTGCGTGCCCGACCTCTTCCAGGCGCGTCCCATGGAATCCCTTATTCGCCATGATCGTGGCGGCAGCACGCAACAGCTCCACCCGTCGTTGTTCCTTTGCCGCCGCACGCGCAGACAGGCCTTCCGTGGCGGGCTCGGCTAGATAATGAGAACGCATAACCAACACCCTACTGGTTAAGCGTCGCTAACTGAATACCTTCCCCGCGATTAGCAGGCCGCTTCCGGCAGGCTGTTCACCTTCGACCGCAGGAACTCCGCCGCCGCCGTCAGCTCCGCCTGCCCGGACTCGTAGCTACCATCCGGGCTTTCCACTGCAATGGCCACGGCCACATAGCCCGAGCCTGCGCCATCAGACCTCGGGATGAGCCCAAACTGCCGTAGCCCATACGCGCCTGCGTTGTCCGGCCCCCAGCCGCCCTTAAAGATGGCGCCCGGAATCGTCCCCAGCCCATAACCCCCACCGTTACCGACGTTGCTCATGGCCGATACCACGGGCTCCGCCCCTTCAATACACCGCAGGTGGGAGGCGAAATCAGCCTGCGCGCTCAGCGACCAATCGCTCTGCCCGAAAGAGCTGAACCCCGGGCGCACCTCTTGCGACTCCACCCGTGCGCCACTGCCACCCTCGCGAATCACCGCGCTGGTTGCCTCCGCAGCCTGCTCCGGAGTACCTAGAGAGGACCACAGAGTTTCCGCGGCCGCATTGTCGGAGTTCTGAATTGCCTGCGTCATTGCCCCGTGCACGCTCGGGTCGTTCCGCAACGCGGCAATAGCAACCGGCACCTTCGCGGTCGACCACGGTGCCACTGTCGTTTCCCCCGCGCCATCCATCCCGGCCACCGCGATGGCCGCCGCACCGTTGTAGCCGAGCTCACCGTGTTGCTCTTCCTGGGGTTTTTCTGGTGTGGACGCCCCAGTGGTCGGCTGTGGACCACGGGACTTAGGCTTCCCGTCAGGTTGGGCTGAGGTGGATGGGTTGGGCGCGTTGGCGTCATCCCTTTCCACCTCCCCAATCGTGCATCCCGCAACGCTAACGCTCGCCGCGCAAACCACGGCGGCGACCAGGCCTCGTCGAACAGAGCCGCGTTGAACCGAGCCCGGTCTAGGAGATGTAAACAATGGCATTGTTTCCTCCCGTGCAGGTCACGTACTTACCGTTATCCCTGCACTTCATGGAGTAGCTCTGTCCAGTGACAGACGAATATGCAGATACCGTGCCGCTCGTACTATCGGTATCCAGGTAGTGGGTCACGAATGCATCGCGTACGGCCACTGCGAAAGGCTTAGAGGTAAGGTCGCTGCCGGTGTAAACGTTATTGAAGTCACCCGCGGGCTTGCCTTCCTCGGCTGCACTATTGGCCGGCACGGCACTGGAGGGCAACTTCGGATTGGTCGGACGGGAGCCTTCCTCATCGTCATTAGCCTCGTCCGTGGCTTCTTCCTCTTCAGATACGGCATCTTCGTCTTCCGCGGCGGTGTCCTCGCCGTCAGTGCTCTCGCCTTCTGCGCCCTCGGTTTTGGAGGAGCTGCTCGCAGCCTTTCCATCTGCGCCGCCTGTGCCGTTCTTGTCCCCAATCCAGCCCATGTAGTACGCAGCACCCGCCACCAAGGCAAGGGCAAGGAGCACAGCCAGCACGACACCTAAGATCGGTAGGAATTTGCTTTCCTTCTCCGACTCCTGCGCGTATGTGTACTGCTGGTACTGCGGGTTTTGCTGTCCCTGCCAGTTCTGCTGTTGATTCTGCTGCTGATTTTGGGGTGGCTGGGAGGCCTCCCACTGTTGCCAACGCTGTTGACTCTGGTCCCCCTGCGCCCCCTGGCTGGCCTGCTGCGACGACACCTGCCACTGATTCTTCCCCGCACCCTGCTCATTGTGGCGGTACTGCGGGGGCTCCGGCTTATCTGGGTTGTTCTTCCCGACGCCGGGATCAGTGGGGTACTCGTTAGACATAACCGGGGGAACTCCTGCGTTGAAACTTCTTGGAAGTATTAAAACTAGTTCAACATTAGGCGCTCACCCGGGCTCGCGGGTAGCGAACCGCAAAGCCCGCCCCACCGCAAGTGCGCACTCTAGTGCGCGAAGTGGCGCTCACCGGTGAGATACATGGTGACGCCCGCCTTCTCCGCCGCCTCGATAACCTCCGCGTCACGGACCGAGCCACCCGGCTGCACGACTGCACGGACGCCAGCAGCAGCCAGCACCTCAAAGCCGTCGGCAAACGGGAAGAAAGCGTCCGAGGCCGCAACGGCGCCCTCGGAGCGCTTCTCGTCTCCTGCCAGGGAGTTTGCACGCTCCACGGCCAGCTTGGCAGCGTCCACGCGGTTTACCTGGCCCATGCCCACGCCCACGGTGGCGTCATCCTTGGCCAGCAGAATGGCGTTCGACTTCACCGCGCGCACGGTGCGCCAAGCGAACTCCAGCTCGCGCAGGGTGGCCTCGTCGGCAGCTTCGCCGGCAGCCAGGGTCCAGTTGCTCGGGTCGTCGCCCTTGGCGTCGATGGCGTCCACCTGCTGCACCAGCAGGCCACCGGAGATCTCGCGGCCCTGCAGCTCCGGCTCCTCGCTCGGGGCGTCTGCTTGCAGGATGCGGATGTTCTTCTTCTGGGACAGGATCTCTACCGCACCTTCCTCGTAACCCGGCGCGATGATGACCTCGGTGAACACCTCGGCCACCTGGTTGGCCATTTCCACGCTAACCTCGCGGTTCACTGCGATCACGCCGCCGAATGCGGACATCGGGTCGCAGGCGTGCGCCTTCTTGTGGGCATCAGCGATGGACTCGTCGGAGACCGCGATGCCGCACGGGTTGGCGTGCTTGATGATGGCCACGGTTGGGCGCTTGTGATCCCACGCGGCGCGCCAGGCAGCATCCGCGTCGGTGTAGTTGTTGTAGCTCATCTCCTTGCCGTGGAACTGCTTGGCGCCGGCCAAACCGGTGCCATCGGAGTAGAGCGCCGCAGCCTGGTGCGGGTTTTCGCCGTAGCGCAGCACGTTGGCGCGCTCGTAGGAGGCTCCGATCCACTCGGGGAATTGCACGCTTGCATCCGACTCTGCGTCTGCCCCGGCTTGCGCGGCGGTCTGCTCGCCCATCCAGGTTGCAACGGCCACGTCGTAGGCGGCGATGTGGCGGAATGCATCCACGGCCAGGTCGGTGCGCTCCGCGCGGGTGAATCCCCCAGCATTAGCAGCGGCCACTACATCCTCGTAGCGGTTGGGATCTACTACAACGGCCACGGACGGGTGGTTCTTCGCAGCAGCGCGGACCATGGACGGGCCACCGATGTCGATCTGCTCCACGCAGGCGTCGAAATCAGCCCCGGAGGCCACAGTCTCGGTGAACGGGTACAGGTTCACAACGACCAGCTGGAAGGCCTCAACGTCCAAATCCTCCAGCTGCTTCAGGTGGTCTTCCTTGCGGGTATCTGCGAGAATGCCCGCGTGTACTCGCGGGTGCAGCGTCTTAACGCGGCCTTCCAGCACTTCCGGGAATCCGGTCAGCGCTTCAACCTCGGTCACAGGCACTCCGGCCTCCGCGATTTTCTTGGCGGTAGAGCCGGTGGAGACGATGTCCACGCCCGCGGAGTGCAGCCCCTTGGCGAGCTCCTCCAGGCCGGTCTTGTCGTACACGCTGATCAGCGCGCGACGGATTTCCTTCTTGTCTGCGCCGTTGGTTGCTGTGGTGCCATCACTCATGGTTTTTGGATCCTGGCCTTTCGTTCCTAGAAGGTTCGCTGTTCTTGAAAATCGTGCAGCACCTCTACCAAGAGTGTGCGCTCCACCTTCTTGATTCTCTCATGCAAACTGTCGACTGTGTCGTCCCGCGCGACCTCCACCGCTTTTTGGGCGATGATCGGTCCCGTGTCCACGCCACTATCTACAACATGAACTGTAGACCCGGTTACGCGAACACCGTAATTTAGTGCGTCTTCGACGGCGTGCGCCCCGGGGAATGCGGGCAGCAATGCCGGGTGGGTGTTGATGATCTTCCCCTCGAAACGCTCCACCACTTTCGGCCCAATGATGCGCATAAAGCCAGCGCTCACCACCAGGTCAGGTTCGTAGCTAGCCAGCGTGTCCGCCAGCTCCTCGTTCCACTTATCCCGGTTGGTCTGCTTAGGCACGTATTCGACCAAAAAGTTCTCGATGCCCGCGCGCTCGGCACGATCCAGCGCTTCGCACTGCCGGTCACTGCCCACGGCGAGAATCTCTACCCGCGAGCGGTCGACGTTATCAATCACGCTCTGGAGCAGAGTCCCCGTCCCGCTCGCCAGAATCACTATCCTCATCGTCTGTTTCTTCCTCTGTTTCTGTATCTTCTTTGTCTTCTGTGTCTTTTGTGGCTTCTCGTTCTTTCTTAATGACGCCCCCATCTTCCCCCTCTTCCGGTTCCTCCGTAGGGGCGTCATCTTCAGAAGAGTCAGTATCCATGCTTTCCGCACCGTCCGCTACGTCGTCAGCCCCAGCGTCAGCCTCAGTCTCAGTCTCAGCGGAATCCTTGTTTTCAACGTCGTCAGCATCTTCAGTTTCTTCAGTTTCTTCAGTTTCCTGAGCCTCCGACTGAGCCTGCTTGGATTCACCTGGCTCCACGACCTCAGCTTCCGGGATGTCCTCAATTACGGACTCGCCACGGCGGGCGGTGAAGAACATCATTACAGCGGCGGGCACCAGCAGCCAGGCAGCGAGCTCCACGGCAAAGAGCCACTCAACCGCACCCGTACGCCCGTAAACACCCAAGTCCCCGCCAGCCAGCCAAGAGGCACAGAAACCGATCAGCCCGGCGCAAGCACCAGCCCCCACCCCCTGCAACAGCGGTACCTCTACATAGGAACGGCCGCGCAAGAAGGTGTAGACACATGCCACCGCCACGCCGGCGGGCACGGCCAGCAGCGCTGCACCGAAAGGAATCTGATCGTTAGGGACCGCCGCCAAGACCGGCAGCGGCGGCAGATTTACGTTGTTGGCGGTGAAGAGGCTGACTGCGCCGTTACCGACGTGGAATTCGCCACCCAGTAACACCGCCATAGATGCGACCACCACGTTCGGCACATATAGCAACGCAACGAAGGTCAACCCCAGCACACCCATGGTGGAGGAAGTGATTTCGTATGCCTTGCCTACAGCCTCCAAGTTAGTAAGTAGATATACGGCAGCGGCGAGGGCACCGGCTGCGGCCATCCACTTCAAAAAGCGCCCAGCCAGCAGCATCGATTCCACCGGCCACGTAGACCAGCCACGGCGCAGCAGCAGCGCGCGCCAAACCCGAGCCCGCATGCCGATAACGATCGCTGCGCCATTAACCAGCGCCGTAGAGATCAGCGCGACCAGCAGATTGGGCGGGGTAATGTCGTAAACCCTAGAGGCATCCCACAGCATCAGCCACGCGATCCCCGTCAGCAACAGGGGAATCAACAGACTCAAGGTGGTGAACACCCGCAGTCCGCGAACACTGATCGAGTTACCCAGCACCGTGGTGGCCCGCTTTGCATGGCCCCACACCAACACCAGCGCAGGCAGTAGCGGTACAAACCCCAGCTTCGCCCCCGCCATTTCAATGGGAGCCAGGTTAAACACCATCCACATCGAGGCGATACTGGCGGGCACCTTATTGAAACCCGCACCGATGCCAATAAGGACGGCGACAATAGCGATGACACCCAAAGTTACAGCGTGGTTAATCAGCAGCTGTGGACCAAAACGTTTTACGTGAGGCTTCCACTTCGCCCACCCATTAAAGATGGCGGCTTTCACACCACCAGCCGGCGCGTCTGCGGTGGCCTTGGACTTGGCCTTTGGAGTGGCCTTAGAGTTTGTGACGCCGGTGGGCTTCGCCGCTACAAAACGTTCGTGCCCCGTACCTTCGGCGGTGTTGGCGCCAGTGCCTTTAATTCTGTCTGCGCTGCTGGCAGCCGAGGCTCGCCTTGAGCGGCTGGAGCCGGGGCGTCGTGAAGACGCAGATCGTCGGGATCCGGGTCGTTGGGCAGCAGAATCTTTACTCACCCGTCCTATTGTGCCTAATAGTGACAACTACCTGGCGGACTGACCCACCTTCCAGACCCTCTTCTACACCCTTGAGCGCAGACACGCCTAAGGTTCTACTTGAGGGTTTGTGGGTAGCGTAATGAAGATCACTAGCGGGGTTCAACCACTACAAAAGCAGCATAAAAACGCCTGGAACAGGGGAAATTCATTCTTAGACTCAGGTAAGGTTACCTCCACTACCCCCGCAATGTAATCAAAGCGTTATTTTTCGCCATTTTAGTTGCCGCAATGTTGCCAAACCGATAGTGTTACGTTCCGTTGATAACAAAGTGGTTACAAATTGCTTGCACAACAGACTCGAGCCCCAACAATCAGGCTCGGGGAAGAGCGAAAGCGATCGTGCGAAATCACATGTGACAGTTGTTAAAAAACATCGATTAGGTCAAAGGGTTACTAGGACAGTGCGAAACACTACTGAAGCGAGCCGTACCGGCATCCACCGCAAGCAGGAGAACACCGCGAAGCGTCGCTTCGCGCTCGTGGCCGTCGCTACGACCGCTGTGACTACTGCTGGCGCTGCCGGCGCTACCGCTGGTGCATCCCAGAACTCCAAGGACGATATCGCCCTAGCTTCCGAGAACACCGCCATCCTCGCCCAGGGCGAGGGCGCTCAGGGCTCTGCAGCTCCGGCGGATGCCCAGGCTTCCGCCAACGAGGCTCCGCAGATCCTCGAGGTCCCACAGGCCAAGCCGGTTTCCGATCTGTCCCAGCAGCTCGATTCCGCCCTGCGTTTTGCCAAGGAGCGCACCGAGGCTGATCTGGCTGCTCGCATGCCCGAGTTCGTCAAGCCCGCCGAGGGCACCTTCACCTCCGGCTTCGGCTCGCGTTGGGGCACCTTCCACTACGGCGTCGACATAGCCAACGCCGTAGGCACCGCCATCCGTGCAGTCCACGACGGCACCGTCATCGACTCCGGCCCTGCTTCCGGCTTCGGCAACTGGATCCGCATCAAGCACGACGACGGCACCGTCACCGTCTACGGCCACATGGCCACCCTGGACGTTAAGGTTGGCGACCGTGTAACCAGCGGCCAGAAGATCGCTGGAATGGGCTCCCTGGGCTTCTCCACTGGCTCCCACCTGCACTTCGAGGTTCGCCCGAACGGCGGCGAGGCTGTCGACCCGAAGCCTTGGCTCGCTGAACGTGGTATCCAGCTCTAAGCCTTAGGCAAAGGACACAAAAACCTCCCGACCGCCCCCTTTTTGAACTAGCCCCCGAAAGTTGGACTGGTTTAATTCTATGCGGTTAGGGTTTCAAGGGTCTGATTCCGATATTGCATCGGGGTCAGGCCCTTGAGTCGTTGTTGGATGCGTTCGGTGTTGTACCACTGGATGTATTCGTCGATTGCTTGGTTGAATTCTGCGACGGTGCCGAAGACTTCACCGTGGTACATCTCGGTTTTCAAGTGGCCGAAGAAGTTCTCCATGACCGCGTTGTCGTAACAGTTGGCTTTACGCGACATCGACTGAACACCGCCGTTGTCACCGATCAGGTCGCGCCAGGAGGCGTGCTGGTACTGGAAGCCTTGGTCAGTGTGCATCATCCACCCGGGTTCAGGCGCACACGTTTTAATCGCCTTGGACAAAGAGGCAGCGGTAAACGCTGTCGACGGCGATGTAGCCACGGTGTGGGCAACAATTGAGCGATCGAACAGGTCCATCACCGGTGACAGGTAGACCTTGCGACCTGCGACCCTGAACTCGGTGACGTCGCTGACAAAGACGGTATTTGGCTGATCCGGGGTGAACTTGCGGTCAAGCTTGTTGTCAGCGATGTGACTGATCGTCCCAGCATAGGAAACATAAGGTCTACGTTGGCGAATCTTGGCTCGCAGCCCCATCTCGCACATGAGCTTGTACACGAGTTTGTGGTTGACCACCCACCCCTGGTTACGCAGGTCAAGTAACACTCGCCGGTAGCCGTAGCGATGCTTGTTGCGCTCGAAGCTTTCCCGGATCTCGGCCTTGAGCGCGGCGTGCTTATCCGGCTTACTGAGTCGTTTCTGGTGGTAGAAGAACGTCGACCGTGGGATACCTGCTGCCTTTAGGAGATACTCCAGGCGGTGGTGCGACTTGAGGATGACAATCGCCTGGACTTTCAGGCGCGTCTCTGGTTCCTCAAGTCCCGCAATTTTTTTAGATAAGCGTTTTCCGCTTCCAACCGCGCGATCCGGCGCCGCAGCTTCTCCTCTTCGGTCAGCGGCTTTGGCACAGCCGAACCTTTGGGCCTGCCCTTCGGCTTCGGTTTTAACGCCTCGTCGCCACCTTTACGCCATTGCCGCGACCAATAACTGACCAGCTGGTCCGACGACAGGTTAAATTCACGCGCAAGATCCATCTTTGTCTCGCCGGAAAGGTGGCGCTCGACAACTTCCTTTTTGAACTCGAACGAATACTGCTGCTTTGTCGGTTTCTCCACAAGACATAGCCTGCCATGCAGCTGAAACCGACGATAGAGCAAACGGACGGCGTTTTTGGGGACACCAAGAGCATTGGCAGCGGCTGTTTCGCCCATGCCTTGCTCGAAACACTCCACCAGCTGTTCACGCTGCTGCTCATTCAGCGAACTTCGTGCTCTCAATGAAAACTGCTCCCCACTAGTCGGTAACTGATTTCTCAGTCCAACTAATGGGGAGCAGTTCATTTTGGGTGGTCGGGAGGTTTTTGTCTACCTCGCCGCGACTTTCAAGGTGGGGATCCCCCACCTCGGAAGCCAGTGCGAATTACTTCAGAGCCGCACCAATCTGCTTGGCTGCATTGGTCACACCATCGTGGGACATGTGCAGGGTCAGGTTGTAGCGCGGAGTCTGGTTATCAAAGACGCCGGCAACCCAAGCCTTGCCGCCCGGCTGGCAGGTATCGTGCCCGCGGGTGGAGCGGTGAAGGTCAACGAAAACGCCACCGTTGCGCTTGGCTGCATCGTGAGCCTGGCGCCACAGCTGACGCTCGGCTTCCTTCACGATCGGGAACGGAGCCTGAATCGGCGGCAGACCGTGCGGACGGATCAGACACAGGCCTGCGCGATCGTTCGTGAGGTGCGGGTAGCTCACAAACTGGATGCGAGCATTCGGAGCAGCGCGCTTGATCTTGTTAGCGAGGCGGTCATAAGAACGAGCTGCCGCACGGTTATTGATCGGATCCAGAGTGCGGTAGGTGTCATTAGCTCCAACCATGATCGGCACGTTGCGCGTGTTGCGGTTCAGCTTGCCGTCGCGGATAGCCTGATCCAGGCGAGCCTCTAGCGGCTCGCGGCCCAGGTACAGCTCCTTGCCGTTGCAGGAGTAGTCATCCACGTGGGCACCCGTCAGCCGCTGCAGCTCAGTGGCCACGCGGAATTTACCGTGGATGCACTTACGTGCGCCACTGCGCTTGGCGTCAATAATCTGGTTGAGCGTCGTGTTAGCGAAGTAGGAATCACCGAGCAACACGGTGTTTCCGGGGGCAGCCTGGGCAGCAGGGGCCAGGCCCATGACCGATCCTGCTACGGCGACAGCCGCAGTCAAGATGCGTGCAATTTTCTTCATCAGTTTCTCCCGTATGTGTTTTTGTGCCGTATTAAGGCTATCGATCGCGAGGCGAAAATGTTAGCTGTTCGGAAGCTTTGCCGGCATGACCTTACCAGTTGGGTTGCGCGGAAGCTCATCCAGGAATGTAACTTCGCGGGGAACGGAGTGCTCCGCCAAGTTGTCCCTGACCCATTCTTGGACGGACTCCTTGGTCAGCGCCTCACCCTCCGGGGTGTCTTCACGCACGATCCACACCGCCATGCGCTTGAAGCTCTCTTCGTCGTCCACGCCCTTGGCGTAGAGGTCTCGAATGCCAGGCATTGGCGCCAACACCTCTTCCACGCTGCGTGGGTACACGTTTTCACCGCCGACGATGATCATGTCGTCCGCCCGGCCGAGCACAAACAGGCGACCTTCCTCGTCGAGGTACCCACGGTCGCCAATCTCCAGCAGGCCGTGCTTGATCTTCATCTGATCGCGCGTGTGTGCATAACGGCGCATGGTCATGGTGCCTCGGGCATAGATGCGGCCCGGGGTGTTCGGCGGCAGCACGTTTCCGTCGTCGTCCAGGATCTTGACGCGTACGCCGCGCACCGGGCGCCCGGCCAGAGCCGGATTCTCGACGAGTTCCTCCTTCTTAGCAATAGCGACCACGCTGTTTTCGGTGGATCCGTAGAAGTTGCAGACCACGGGACCGAATTGCTTGTGCAGGCCGCGGAGCAGATCTTCGTGCATGGCATTGCCGGAGGACACGATGAACTCAATCGACGAAGCGTCGTAGTCGCCGTTCTGTGCGACCTTGAGCTGCTCCTTGATGAAGATGGGCGAGGTAATGATGCCGTTGACCTTGTAACGCTCGACGTCCTCCATCGCCTGCACTGGATCGAAGTCACGGCGGAACACCACTGTCGCGCGGTGGGCAAAAATCAGGTTCAGGTTCGCCCAGCCCCACGAGTGGAACATAGAGGCGGTCTGCTGGATCATCATCTCCGCCCGCCACGGGATCCAGGTGACAAGATCCGCCAGCGGAGTCGGGATGGGCGGCTCCCGGTGCACTACGGCCTTCGGGGTACCAGAGGTGCCGGAGCTCAAGATGGTGATGAAGCCGCGCTTCGGGATCTTAGGCAGCTTCTCCTCCGCCTCGGAGGGTGCGTGGTCGATGACCTGCTGGAAGGTTTCCCATTCCGGGTTCGGAGCCTGCGGGTTCTCCAGATCCTCCGCATAGCCGATGATCACCTTGGCGCGCGAATAGTCCGCGGGCAGCCTGTCCGCGAACTCCTCGTCGATGATGATGGTGTGAACATCCAGCTCCTCCATACTCTTCTGCAGCTGGACTGGACTGGAAGCCGGGTTGAGCAGGCTAATGTCCGCCCCGATGAATCCCTTGGCGACCAGCGCGTAGACGACCACGCGGGAATTGCGGGCCATGACCGCAATATTCTTGCCTGGCCCCAGGCCCATGCGCTGTAGTGCGCGGGCGAAGGCCAGCGAATCATTGCGAACCTCCGCATACGTGCGTTCGCCGATGTCATCGATGATGGCCGTACGGTTCGGCGCCACTTCTGCCGCGTACCACGCCTGACGTCCAGCGGTGAAGCCATAGCGGGCGATGCTCTCGACCAGCTTGGCTTTCCCCTTAACACCGCCGCCTCTGACGACTACGCCCGATTTCAGCGCAGTCCCCAGGCCGGTGGCAATAGCGTGGGTCTCTGCCCAGGCGGCCTCGCCCAAGTGCTTAAGGTCTTGCAATTTGGAAGTCACTTGTTGATTGTTCTGCATTAATACCCTTCTAGTTACGCCTAACCCATCGAAAGAGGATGCTGTTACGTTACATTAAGAAAATATTTTCTGCGCAACATTGGCCACAATCGTCACTTCCGCAACACGCCGGCTCGGGCGCGCCCCAGAGCCCCAGGGGCTAGAGCTTCTCCATCGGCACGCCGCCGAACAGCATCAGACGCACCGTGCCCTGACTGCCGAAGTCGATCATGCAGGTCGTGTGCGAGCCACTGCCGTCCACGCTCTTCACCGTGCCCAGGCCGTACTTGTCGTGGTTGACCTTGTCCCCCACCGCCAAGTCGAGATCCTGGTTCTTCTTCGCCCCGGCTCCGAAGGCAGGCTTCGCCTTCTTCGCTGGCTTCCGGTAGGACTGGCCGCCCCAGCCGCTGGCCCCCGCGCCCCAGCCACCCGAGCCGCCTGAGCCGCCGAAGCTGGTGCCATCGGCGTAGCCTCCGCCACCCCAGGCGGAATCCACACCGCTGCCGAAGCGGGCGGGCTCCTCGCGGATCCACTCCATCAGATCCTCCGGAACCTCGGAAAGGAAGCGCGACGGCGGATTGTTCACCGGCGCTCCCCAACCGCTGCGCGTAATCGCACGGGTAAGGAACAGCCGCTGCTTTGCACGGGTAATGCCCACATAGGCCAGGCGCCGCTCCTCGGCCAGCTCCGTCGGGTCACCCAGCGCGCGCATGTGCGGGAACTGTCCGTCTTCCCAGCCGGTCAGGAACACCACGGGGAACTCCAGCCCCTTGGCGGTGTGCAACGTCATGAGCGTCACCATGTCCTGCTCGTCCGCGGGGATCTGGTCCGCGTCCGCTACCAGGCTCACGCGCTCTAGGAAGGCCTGCAGGCTACCCAGCGGCGCTTCCCCTTCGGTGAGCATGGCGTCGGCGGTGTCTCCGGCGCTACCATCGCTGCTACCAGCGCTACCGGCGGTGCCACCACCCGGCATCTCCTCGTACGCCTTCAGGTTCGCCGACTCCTGCGAGAACTCATGCCCCACGCTCACCAGCTCGTTCAAGTTGTCCAGGCGCGCCCCATCCTGCGGGTCGTTGGATTTCTCCAGCAGCTCCTTGTAGCCGGTCATGTCCAGCACCGCAGAGATCACCCGCCCCAGGTCGGGCAATCCCAGTCCGGACCCGTCCGATGCCGTCATCTCCATAGACTCCGTCTCTGCCCGCAGCGCGTCCATCATTTCCAGGAACTTGCCAATGGAATTGCGGCCGCGTGCGGAAAGGCCGGCGACCTTCCCCGCGGCGGCGTCACCAAGAGCAGCCGAAAAACCAATCCCCTGGCCTTCCGCATGCACAGTGACCTGCGCGATGGCCTTATCACCGATTCCGCGGCGCGGGGTGTTGATGATGCGCCGCAGCGCCACCGTGTCGTCCGCGTTGTCCAGAACCTTGAGATAAGCCACAATGTCGCGGATCTCGCGGCGCTCGTAGAAGCGCGTGCCACCGACGACCTTGTACGGCATACCGGAGCGCACCAGCACGTCCTCGATCGCACGAGAGGCGTTATTGGTGCGGTACATGATCGAGATGTCGCCGTAGGAGTATCCCTCGTTATCCACCAGGTCGTCGATCTGCTCGACGATGAAGTTCGCCTCGTCGTGCTCGTTATCCGCAACGTAACCGCCGATCAGCTCGCCATCGCCTAGGTCCGTCCACAGCTTCTTCGGGCGGCGCCCCTGGTTCCGGTCAATCACCGCGTTGGCTGCGGACAGGATCTTCTGGGTGGAGCGGTAGTTCTGCTCAAGCAGGATCGTGTGCGCATCCGGGTAGTCGCGCTCGAATTCTTCGATGTTGCGGATCGTCGCGCCGCGGAAGGCATAGATCGACTGGTCGGCATCGCCCACCACGCACAGCTCGCACTCGGCTTTGCCCTTGCCCGCGAGAGCCGCCACCAGCTCGTATTGTGCGTGGTTGGTGTCCTGGTACTCGTCGACCATGATGTGGCGGAAGCGGCGCCGGTAGTGCTCGCGAACGTCCGGATTATTGTTCAGGATCGCCACGACCTCACCGATCAGATCGTCGAAGTCCACCGCGTTGGCCGCCCGCAGGCGGTTCTGATACGTCTTGTACAGCGTGGCGATCTGGGCCGTGTGGGGGTTGGAGTCGCGCTGCGCTTCCTCCAGCGCCCCGGCCGGGCCGACCAGTTCGTTCTTCCAATTGGAGATCACATTCAGCACCCCACGGGGCGAGAACTCCTTCAAGTCCAGCGAGGCATCCTTGATGATCATCGTCATCAGGCGCTTGGAATCGTCCGAGTCGTAGATGCTGAAGTTCGTGTTCAACCCCGGCGCGAGGTGCGCATTGGCACGTAGCACGCGCACACAGAAGGAGTGGAAAGTGGAGACCCACATGCGCTCCGCCTGCGGGCCGACCATGTCCACCACGCGCTCGCGCATTTCCGCCGCCGCCTTGTTGGTGAAGGTGATCGCCAGGATCTGCCACGGCGCCACCCCGTTTGCCAGCAAATATGCAATGCGGCGCGTCAGCACACTCGTCTTGCCGGAGCCCGCGCCCGCCACGATCAGCAGCGGGCTGCCCATGTGCTCGACCGCCTGTCGCTGCTGCGGGTTGAGGCCTTCGAGGAGCTTTTCTTTATGACGCCCCGTCTCCCCCGCTGCCGTCCCAGCATTACCTCGCTGTTGCGACGGTGTTTGCTGTACTCGGTGTGGCTGCGGGCTATCAGAATGCAGATTCGCCAGCACGCTTTCGTATCCCTCAGGTGGCAGCTCGTCCTCCGGCGGCGGGACCTCATCATCGAAAAGCGTTGGTTCCTCAGGCAGCGGCAGGTCGGCGAACGGATCGTGCTGGTTGTTCATGTTTCCCTTGAGCTCCCTTAAAAACTTTCCCGTGCACCGCTGGAACCTCACGCTCCAGGGCTCTTTTTGATTCTCGGCCTTGACGACTAGCGGTAGGATACAACGCATGAGCGACAACGATTCTGCGGCTTCTTCAAAGCCCAACGAGTTCACCGTCCGCATGCCTTCTGGCACGGACGATCCCTTGTCGGATTCAGAAATTCAATCCTACCGCGAGGAGATCAACCGCCTCGACCGCGTCATCATCGACGCAATCCACCGTCGCAGCGAAGTATCGAAGGCAATCGGGAAGACACGCCTGGGCTCCGGCGGCACGAAGCTGGTCTATACCCGCGAGGTTGCCATCATTAACCAGTTCCGCGCAGAGTTCGGTTCGGAGGGCGTAGAAATAGCAAAAGCCCTGCTGCAGCTAGGCAGAGGGCGTTTGGGCTAAGGGGCGGCCGGAGTTCGGCCGGGAAGCCTGGGAACTAAGCCAAGCGGAACCCGGCACCCACCCCACCGGCCGCGTTGAGGTCTGCGGCGATCACGTTCCACGCGGCACCGGCCGTCGGTGCGTGCAGTGGCCCCTGCAGCGGGGTGGTGCAAGAAGGCAGGTTGGCCACTCCGCCGTTGACGATGCCGACCAAACGGTTGCCGACGTAGATCGGGCCGCCCGAATCTCCCATCGAACCGCACAGGTGGGAAACCAGGAACGGCCCGGAAATCGCCAGCATGGGACCGCAGGAAACTCCGGTGGCGACACCGGTTTTGCAGATCTGTTGCAGGCTAGCTGGGGTGGGGCCACCGAGAGCATTCAGGTGAACGTTGTTGTAACCGCGGGTCAGGCGGACCTTGTTATTGAACTTGATCACAGCGTAGTCCGGGTAACCGTTACGGACGACGGTACCGATCTGACCGGCACCCTCGGCGTCCATAGAAACAACCGGAGCACCGGGGCCACCACAGTGACCTGCGGTGATACCCACCTTGTTTCCGGCCTTGTCGTAGCCAACCACACCCAGGGTGCAGATGTTGTTGCCTACGTAAATCGGCATGGAAGGCCCGGCCAGAACGCTGGGCGCCGCGGCACGCTGAGCCTGCGGAATGCCTGGAGACGTGAAGTAGTGGCCCGGGACGCGGTGCGGGCCCGGCTGGCCGGTTGCTTGCAGGAATGCATCTGCGGAACCAGTGGGCGCGGCGGCAGCCTCTGGCGCGGTGAAGGCTGAGCCAAAAACGGCGGAAGTGGCCAATGCCACGCCCGCCAGCAAGGCTCCAAGGCGACGACGGACGGCGCTACGGAAGGAGCGCCCAACGGGGATTCGTGTGGATACAGATGCGGCTGACATGAGCCCAACCCTATCGCAGAAACACTGATTCACATGCGCCACAGAGGTAACAATTTGGACAAGGTTACCCCTGCTCTCCCGCCGCGCAATTAAGTCGGCGGGCGGCCACCGACTAGCGCAGTACGGTAACGCTACCGTTGCTGTTGACCTTGACCTTTGCGGCGAATGCAGCAGCCATGTTCAGGCGCTGCCAAGAGCCGCGCGGGCCCTGATCGTCCAGCGGGGAACCGGACGGGATAGCGGTCTGGCGCAGGATGGAGGCACGCTGGTTGTAGCTCAGCTTCGGGAACTTCGGCAGCAGCAGATCCGGGGCCGCCTGCGGCACGATCATCGGCGCGTCCTTGCGGTAGATCTTCGGGAAGCCATAGGTCATACGATCGGTGTACTCGCGCACAGCCTGGTCGGTGGAGCGGTATGCCTTGTCGTTCTTCACGACCTCAGCGATCGGGCGACCCGCGCGCCACTCCAGCTCCGCACGCAGCTCCTTGCCCGCCTGCTGGATTGCGTCGCGCATCTTCGGATCGTTCCAGCGGTCAGCGGCAGCTGCGGTGCCGGACATGCGGCCACCCATGACGTCCAGCGGGTAGTGCACGCCCATGACAATGCGGTTGTTGCCAGCCTCGGAACCACGAGCCAGGATCTGCGGAGCCAGCTCCGGCAGGGTCAGCGCCAACAGGGTAGTGGACCACACGGCCTGGTTGGTGTGACCAGACGGGTAGGACTTGGAGGTGCCATAGTACTTGTTCTGGCCGTCCTCGTACTTCTTGATGCGCTCCGGAGCAACCACGAACGGACGGTCGTTGTTGAACACGACCTTCTCTACAAAGGTGGAGGATGCCACTCCGCCCGCACGAGCCAGGTAGCCGTTGCCCAGCAGGAACTGGGTCTTCGGCAGGCGATTCTCGCGCAGGGCATCGCGGAAGTGGCGGCCGAGCTCTGTGCCCAAAGAATCGGAGAACGCATCCAGCACGCCAG
The DNA here is from genome assembly GCF_028609885.1 of Corynebacterium jeikeium. Lineage (NCBI taxonomy): Bacteria > Bacillati > Actinomycetota > Actinomycetes > Mycobacteriales > Corynebacteriaceae > Corynebacterium > Corynebacterium jeikeium. Next base: position 1,929,511 of record NZ_CP063195.1, read on the forward strand.
CCTTGTCCGCGCGAGCGTCCTTCTGTGCGCGCTGGATGGCAGCCGGGTTGTCCTGCACAGCGTTGTTGATGTTCACAACCTTGTCCAGGTTCTGCTTCATGATGCCCGGGTGGTTGGCGCGCACGTCGTTGAAGCCATCGACTACGTCCAGGTAGACGCCGTAGCCGTGGGAGCTGATGTCAGAGATGTAGCCGCCCAGGTATTCCGGGCCGAAAGGCTGCGGGGTCGGGGCACCCTTGTGCTGCACGGGGTGCGGGTAGCTCGGCAGCCCCTCGGAGCCAGCAACCGCCGGCACGCTCGGTGCAGCCTCCACCGGCGCGACATTCACTGCCGAAAGGGACATGGTCGTAGCCATCACGGTGGCCATCGTGATCTTGAGGCTCTTGGTCTTGGTCACTTTTCTCTCACCCTTGAAGTCTCGTCCTGCAATTCTTCTTGACGCCAAGCCTCCTGGCTCGCCCGGCGCCTTTTGCGATAGTTTTATAAACTCCTTCGGACACTAACCCAGGTTTCTGAACGGCAGGTTAATTTGAGGTTAGGCGCGGATGACGCTGAGGGCGTCATAAAGAAAAGAGCTAGACAATAAAGCCTTGCCAACGCGCGGCTTGCAGTGAATCGTCGTTGCTGTCCCGGGTGAAGGGGAAGTTCTTCAAGACCTGATTGGTGAAGCTATCCACGCGCTGATTGGCGTTGCGCAAGTCGTAATAGGTCGTCATCTCCGCATCATAATCCGCCAGGTCGACAGCAAGATTCTCGCGGGTCTGGTAACCGTTTTCCATCACGCGGAACTTGCGCGGCATGCGAGGCTTCAGCTGCGGATCCTGGTTCGGCCAGCCCAGGGTAAGGCCAACCACCGGGAAGGTGTAGCGCGGCAGATCGAGCAGCTCGATAACCCCGGCAGTGTCGTTGTGGATATTGCCCAGGAAGTTGGCGCCCAGGCCAAAGGATTCAGCGGCGTTCACCACGTTCTCTGCCATCAGGCAGGCGTCGGTGAAGGCCTCCACAAAAGCCTTCGTGCGCCCAGCGGCCCGCGGGTCGCCGCCATTTTCCTGCAGGATCTGCGCATTCCGCGCCGTATCCGCCAAGAACAACAGGTACACCGGTGCGCGGCGAACATACTCCTGGTTGCCAATTTCCGCCAGGCGCTCCCGCAACTGCGTATCTGTCACGCGAATGATGCTGGCCTGCTGCATACCGCGGGAAGATGCCGTGCGCATGGCTACGTCATAGATGGTTTCCAGGGTCTGGCCGTCCACCGGCTGATCCGTGAACTCTCTAATCGTGCGGTGGGAAAGCTGACGTTCGACCATCGGGTTCGAGTTTTTAGGCATGGCCCCAACCCTAGCTAGAAATTTTTTCCACGTTTTCCGGCCTGCGCCGGGAACAAACGTTAGCGATAATACATTCCAACACTGTTAGCCTGTGCGGGTCGCTACCGGACCGCCACGCGCTGAGTTGTTCTAGATAGGTACGTTCAAGAGTTTCCCAAGGAAGTATTGCTTACATGATCATCGCAGTTATCATCCTCGCCATCCTCGTAGTCCTCGCCATCATCTGGTTCGCCATGTACAACGGCCTCGTCAAGAAGCGAAACACCGTTAACGAGGCGTACGCCCAGATCGATACCCAGCTGCAGCGCCGCGGCGACCTGATCCCCAACCTGGTAGCCACCGTCAAGGGGTACGCCAACCACGAAGCCAAGGTATTCCACGACATCGCGGAGCTACGCACCGCCACCGACCGCGCCCGCGCCACCGGCGACGTGCAGGATGCCTCCCAGGCCGACGCTGTATTTGGTCGCACCATGGCCACCCTGCGCGCTACCGCCGAGGCGTACCCGGAGCTGCAGGCTTCCCGCAACTTCCAACAGCTGCAAGAGGAGCTCGCCTCCACCGAAAACAAGGTGGGCTTCGCTCGCCAGTACTACAACGCCTCCACGAATACCTACAACACCGCCATCCAGTCCGTACCAACGAATATCGTCGCTTCCGTGCACGGCTTCCAGCCTTTCGGGTTCTTCCAGGTGGAAGAGTCCAAGCGCCAGGCTCCGGACGTTTCTTTCTAGCCTTCTTGTCCTGCCCCGCCCCCCTCTCAAGGCCACTTCCGCTTCTTAAGCATCGCACCTAGCGGGCAGGACTCGTGAGCACTGAAAGTGCTGAAAGGACGGATAACGGACAATGGCCAACCAGCCGAGAACCTTTGACGAATCGCTATCGCAGCTACGCAAAGGCATCGCTGTCGCGTGGATCGCGAACGTATTTGTACTCCAGCTTTCCATCGTGGCGTGTGCCTGTGCGGCCTACGTTGGCATCCAGGGAAGCGATATTGACTACAACACCCTGGGCAAGGTCATTCTGATCTCCGCCGGGGTCGCCATCCCGGTTGCCGCGCTGATCCTGCTGTACTCGTATTTCTTTTCCACCAAGACCGTGATTTCCGCCATCGGTGGCGAAAAGCGCAAAGTGGAAAAGGGCATGGTCTACAACATCGTGGAGGAGATGTCGATCGCCGCGGGCATGCCCTCCCCGCCTAAGGTCTATGTGCTCATCGGCACCGGAGTGCCCAATGCCTACGCTCTAGGCGGCAAGCGCAACAAGCCCCATACCGGCACCATCGTCGTCACCGAAGAGCTAGGCTACCTGCTGAACCGCGAGCAGATGCAGGCGGTAATTGCCCACGAGATGAGCCACCTGACCGCCGACGATAATCGTGTGATGACCCAGCTGGTGGCCATCGCGTCCGTCATTTCCATCCTGCAGTCGGTGTTTATCTACGGCAGTTTCAGCAACAACAACCGGAGTCGCTCTAGCTCCAACTCGAACGGCGGCGGAAACGCTATCGCCGCCATCGTGATCTTGCTGATCTCCTTCTGCGTTATCCTCGCCGCCCCAGCGCTGGCAAACATCGCCCGGGCCTACATGTCTCGCCACCGCGAGCAGCAGGCCGACAGCCACGGAGTATCGCTGTGCCGTAACCCCACCGCACTAGCACAAGCCCTGATCACTATCCGCGCGTTCCACCAGGCGAACCCTTCTACGGTGCAGAACTCCATGTACGGCACGCCCGGCTCCCTGGCTTTGTACGCACCGGAGCAGGACATCATCCAGGGCTTCCACAATTCCGACGCAGGCAAGAAGGGGTCCGTCTTCAAGCGCGCCATGACGAAGAAACGGAACTTTTCCGCTACCCACCCGCCGATCTGGGAAAGGGTCAACGCGCTGATTGCCATGGGTGCCTACGTGCAGGATTTCGTCCCGTATGTGCCGGAGCATGCGCAGATTGCCGGACACATCAAGTAGCCTGGGGCTTTCTATGACTCCCCTCTCCTATACCTCGACTGACGGCTTTCCGGAGCTACACATGTCGCGGATCATCAATGCGGAATTCGATACCGCCGCGGCCAGGCTTTTCCGCTGGGGCGTGCAGCGCAGTGGCCTCTTCCGCGTGCGCCCCACCCACGAGGTTGTGGAGATTGGCGCCGAGGTCGCTCTCAGCCTCGGGCCGTGGACGTTCCACTGCCGGGTTGTCGATACTTTCTCCACGCCCGGCCGCTGCGGCTTTACTTATGGCACTCTCCCCGGCCACGCCGAGCGGGGCGAGGAGACCTTCACCCTCGAGCGGTTGCAGGACGGTAGGGTTCTTTTTCTTGTTGACGCCAAGTCCCAACCCGCCCGTTTCCCCGCGCTGCGCCCAGTCATCGACCTGCCGAGGCGTGCCCTCATTCGTCGCTTCTACCTGCGCGCTTTGGACGATTGAGCAGAAGACTAACGGCAGATAGCGGCGGCCACAGACCGCGCGCAACTCTATAGGCAATCCCAGCCGAAGATGACCCGATCAAAGTTGCATGCTGCCAGGTCGTCGGGGTGGATGAAGAAATTTCCGACTCCACTATCGCCCCACTCACATGGGCCATCTTGATCAATCGTCGCCAGCACGATCCGAGGGTCAGACGGCGAAAACCGGCCTTCGTTCACAAGAACTGTGTAGCCACCGAGCGAGGATCCGTTTGCTTGTGGATAGCCAATTGGCTCCAAAAATTCATCGGCGTGAGGGTAAACGGTGAAGCCCTCTTTTTCTGCACGGGCGACAGCCGCATCAAACGCATCCTTTGTCGTTTTCCCGAAGTCAAGGTGGGGCTGCTCAAATGTCGTTTGCCCATCAATTACCCAGCGTGAAACTAAGTTTCCTCGATAAGTGTGAATATCTACGAAATCCCGCCCCCTCCTTAAAAAGGCGCGGGGACCCTTCAGATCAAAAATGAAACGACCGTACTCGTGGGTGCTGTAATTCACTTCTTGATCGAATCGAACTCCGTCGATAGTGACGGGATCGAATGGCTCAGATGCAGGGTGCTCACCGGAATCCATGATCTCTTCCTCGGGCATCTCGCCGACATGCGGCGCTGAGAAATCCTCGAAGTATCGGGCGAACGGAATGGGTCCTGCGCATTGATCCGGCTTGTCCGTCGCTATCCAGGGATCGCCCCAGAATTCTATGTCAGGTACGAAAAGCTGAAGTAGCCCAGTCGTCGGGAACCCTGGAAGGGGCTCTAGCTCGGAGAAATTAAACTGGGCAATGAAGAACATGGGCCGGCCATCGTAATACGGGTAGGGCGCGTGTTCCGGCAGGTAGGGAGTGCCACATACCTTCGAAGTGGTCGGTGAATCAGGCCGCGTGCTCTCCTTAAGCGCAAGAGCAGGACGGGTGGGAATGCTGTCGAAAGAGTATTTCAGATCATCCAGACTGGTCGATTCAAACATGTCAACAACCTTAGGCGTCCGGCCACAATCCCACATGCGCAAAATCATCTCGCCGGTATCTAAACCAGCGAGGGGATCAATTTGTAGCGGGGGCAGGATTCGAACCTACGACCTCTGGGTTCTCACCCTCAAGTTCGAGCCACCTGCAGTTATTACCCTTTTACCTGCTGATTAGAGAGGTATAAGCATACTGGGCCTTACTGCGCCTTACCGCAGATTACCGACTCTTAAGTCCCGTTTTGAGTCCCACTTTCTTCACCGAGATTCAAGGCTCCCCGCATAGCGTCGACATCAGTCCAATCCGTGTAGTTGCGCGTGTTCACGTCGACGTCATGCCCGAAGTAGGCTGCACGCACCTGGGCGGGCACCCCTCGCGCGATGGCCCGGTTATTGAGCACCGTGCGCCAGTCATGGGATCTCATTAAAGCGATGTGGTCGTCCTGGACCTGCGCGCCGACATCTTTAAACAGAGCCGCTGACGCTTTCACGGCGTTGTCGGTGCGCCAGTGCGCCTGCTTGTCTCCTGGCGAAGGGATCAGTGGGTCGGTCGTTCCTAGTCCGTCGAGCCGGTTTAACCAAAACTTTTCGACACGCTTGTCCAGGAACGGGATAGAACGGCCTCTGTGCGTTTTGGATTGATCAGATGTAATGCTGATCGCGATTTGCCCATTAGCGACTTTTACAGATTGTCTCGTCGCCGCCAGCGCCTCTGAGATGCGAAGTCCCGTCCCCGCTTGTAGTAGTGCCAGCGCAACCACGTTGCCATGTTTTGCGATGGAGCTTGCTCGCCGCCTGTTTGTGAGGGCCGTCTTTGACGGTGGCGAGTACGCCTGAAGATGCGCAGCAGATTCAGGGGGCCGACACCGGAGAAGCGTGACCCTTACAAACAGACTGTGGCCCCGGCTGCATCAGCAGTCGGGGCCACCCTGCCACAGTAAGCACGATAAGTAGGAGGTGGATATGCGAGACAAGTTCTCGACATATTCGCGCACCACCGTGCGCCTCGATAAGGATTTAGACCGATTTGTCGAGGAGGTCGCACGGGTCGTAGGGGTGCAAAAGGCCGTCGTGTTCCGGGAAGCTCTCTATGTCCTCGCGGAGGAGGAGAGCGTGCTGACGCAAAAGCGTTTGGCCCCGGACACGCTGCGCCGCCTGGACGAGATGAACGACCAACTGCGGCGGATTGGCGTCAATCTAAACCAGTTGGCTCGCCGCGCGAATATCGACGGCGTGGCCCCCGTGTCTGAGGCTGTAGAAAGCATTGGCTCCGAGGTTTCTTCTCTTCGCAAAGAGGTGAAGGACTTTGTCCACAATCAAGATTAACTACAGCCAGAATATCCGCGCGGCAACGGTCTACGCCGTCTATGGAACGGCAGACAATGCCCGCAAGGGTGAGGTGCGAGCCGATGCTTTATGCACGGTTCAACCTAACGCTGAATCGTTTTCTCCGGAGGCTACGGCTGGCCGTTGGTCGGGTGTGGACTTCATGGAAGCCAGTGTGGAAGAAATGGAGCGATATGCTCCGGCTCAGCGCACTGACGAAGCAATTATTTATATCCAATCGTGGGCTAAAGACGAGCTGGATAAGGATAACCCGGCCGATGTAGCTCGGGCTAATGCGGCTGGCTCAGAGCTGGCGATGCGGCTGACGCAGGGCACGGGAGTTCCGTTTACCGTGGCTACGCACACCGACAGTAAAAGCGGCTGTGTCCACAACCATATCGTCTTTGCCAACCACGATACGCAGACAAAGAAGGCTGCACCTCGGGATATGCGCAACTGGTACAAGCTGCGCAATATCAACGACGAGCTGATGCGCGATTTGGGGATGCGTGTCCTGGAGCGAGAGCCGGAAATATCGCTGCTTCCTGCTGAGCGCAGGGCACGCAAGGAGGGCAAGTCCACAGACTCGACGGGCCTGGGCGTGGATGAGCTGACCGCAGCCACGTGGGCTGATTTTGCCCGCAAGCGCATGGATGAGCTGTGCGCGGATAAACAGGTGGCAGATGCTGACGACCCACTGGCGAAGGCAGTAGAGATTGCTGGCAAATACAACCTGTCTCTAAAAGTGCAGCCCAACTCAAAAACCGAGGGTGAGTCGCTAACCGTGGCCCTGGTCGACGACGACGGCGAGGATGCCTACTTCACGAACACCACGAAGGCCGGACGTACTCGAAAGCGTAAAGCAGCTAAAGCTGGCTCAAAATTGGGCCGCAGCTACTCGCTAGAGGGTGTGACCGAACGCGTTAACGAGGCCCAATCAGCCCTTCTTGCGCGGCAGCTTGCAGCACTTCAAGCCAATTCAACCGATGACGACCTGGAGGCGAAATACGGCTCCAGCCTTCTCGATGACGAGGAGGAAGAAAACTATAACAACCAGGAGGTATTCAATCATGGTGTCAGTGACCGAGATGACGAAGCTAGCCCAAGCAGCGGCGAAAGGCAAGATGGACAGCGTCTTGAAGGTTCTCAGCCCACGCCTGGACAAGGCGGAGAAGGCTATCAAGACGCTGCAGGAGAAACTGAAGAGTCTGCCGGAGAATACAGGGGACATTCTCAGTTGTCTGCCCAGCGACTTCTCGACGAGGTTGACGCAAGCGGAAAGCGAATTAAGGAACGTAAAAAGCAATCTCGCCGCAAACAAGAACTACGTGAGCAGCAGTCACTTCCAAGTAACGATGATGGAAGTGCAGCAGATGATCACCGGGCTGATAAGGAACATCGAGGATCTGCCCAACGGCCTGGAGGGGGTAAAAGGGTACCTAATCGAGATAAGCGAGCAGATGTCGCGTCTGACAAGGATGCAACAGCTGGTACTCAAAGCAGCCGAAAGCCCCATCCATCTCGACAAGGATTCCAGCCAAGCAGTAGCCCAGAGCCTGAACGCTCAGATGACTTCGAGCCTGACTTCTAGCCTGGAACCGCTGGTAGAAGTAGCTGTATCTGAGGCAATGTCGAAAGAGTCCGAAAGCCTGCACAAGGCAGCAGAAGCATCTAAGAAGGCTCGCAGCGCCCTGCTCCAGGAGAAGGAGTCCAACGAAAAGCTGCTGGAGAAGATACGTGCAGAGCGCAAAAAGTACAACGACGACATGGAAAAGTCGAACACGAACTTTATTAAGGCTTGCCAGTCTGCCTCGTGGATTGCAGCCAGTGTCCTCGTCGTTGCTATCGCACTCGTTGCTGTCGGAGCCTTGGGGAAGGGGCTGCTAAGTATGCTCGGCATACCCGACGGCGTGTCTGCCTTGTGGGGTCACGTCCAGGAGGCCAACGGCATCGGCCCAACACTGGGCTGGTTGGCGTTAACACTTATCGTCATAGGGGTTCTTATAGCGCTTATGACCTGGATGCTGTCCCAGGCTGCGCCGGGTATTGCTCACTTGGTCGAGGAATACCGTCGCAATCACCCGAGGAAAGAAACGAACCACTAACTAAAACACGTGCACCGTAAAAAGTCAAAAGCCCCACAACACAGCGTAGCGGTTAACCGCTACGCTTCTTTTATGCTCTTCCTATGCCCCAACTTTGCAACAGCACCAATAAACTGGCGCCCCGGTTATAAGTTGGGGCGCCAAGTCGATGTGCTCGAGTCGGGGGATGTTAGTGGCCGGTGCCAAGCCGGCCAGACAGGCGGTTCAGCCGGTCCTGACTGGGACCGTCGAGCCCGATAATGGACACGGTTTTGCCTCTGTCCTGGAACTTCTGCGTAATCGCGTCAAAGGTCGCGACCGTGGAGGCATCCCAGATCTCCGCCTCAGTGAGATCAATAGTGATATGACGGGCAGAATCGGTGTAATCAAAGCGATAAACCAGGTCATTGCTTGATGCCCAAAACAACTGGCCATGCACCCGGTAGGTACGAGTATCAATCTCGCCATCGCCGTCGCCGTCGATCTCGGAGACCTTTTCAATGGAAGCGATATGTGCCATCCGACGGGCGAACATGATCATCGCGGTGACCACACCCAACACCACACCAATGGCCAGGTTGCTGGTGGCTAGGGTGGCAATAATCGTCACGGCCATAACAATGGTCTCAGAGACCGGCATGAGTTTAAGGGTGCGTGGATGCACCGAGTGCCAGTCGATGGTGCCGACCGAGACCATGATCATGATTGCCACCAGCGCAGCCATCGGGATCATGCCAACGATGTCGCCCAGTGCCAGGACCAGGACCAGCAGGAACACACCGGCTAACAGGGTGGATAGGCGGGTACGTGCCCCGGATTCGCGGACGTTGATCATGGTTTGACCGATCATCGCGCAGCCACCCATGCCGCCGAAGAAACCGGAGGCAATATTAGCCACCCCCTGTCCCCAGGATTCACGAGTTTTATCGGAATGAGTGTCGGTGATGTCATCGACGAGCTTGGCGGTCATCAACGATTCCATGAGACCGACCACGGCCATGGCCAGGGCATAAGGCGCGATGATCTGCAGGGTCTCCAACGTCCACGGCACGTTCGGAATAAACAGGGACGGTAAGGTCTCCGGCATCTTGCCCATGTCCGAGACCGTCGGGACAGTCAAACCGGCGGCAATGACCAAACCGGTGAGCACGATAATCGTGACCAGCGGGGCGGGGATCACACTGGTGAGCTTGGGGAAGAAAATCATGATCACCACACCCAAGCCGACGAGTGGGTAGACTATCCAAGGCACATCAATGAGGTGTTCGAGTTGGGCGGTGAAAATCATAATGCCCAGTGCATTGACGAAACCCAGCATCACCGATCGGGGGATAAAACGCTGAAGTTTCGCCACACCGAGGGCGCCGAGCACGATTTGTAGGACACCGCCCAACAGGACGGTGGCGATGAAATAATCCATCCCGTAACCACGCGCCACAGGAACAATGACTAGGGCAATAGCCCCGGTGGCGCCGGTGATCATTGCCGGGCGGCCACCGGTAAAGGCGATCGCAATGGCCATGACTACCGAGGAAAACAGACCCATGGCTGGGTCAACACCGGCAAGGATGGAAAAGGCAATGGCCTCAGGGATCAGCGCCAGGGATACCGCCAGTCCGGCCAGAATCTCTATACGGATACGGGCGGGGGAAGAAAATGCGTAACGGAAGGATGCGATGATCCCGGTAGGGGCATCAGCGCCGTCTGGACTCAGGAGGGGGCGGGGGGCCGCCGTGCTAGTTTCAGTCATAGATGTCCAATCTTTGAGGGGATAGGTAACTGGGCGAACGCCCGAAAGGAATCCAACCCTCTAGTAACTTTAGGTTTGGTGATGGTGGTCATGGTAGCGGGAGTTTTACTCAACCGCCAACCCAGGCACAGGAACCCGTGAGCAACATCACCGTGAAGGAGAACAGGCAATGCAAAACAGTAATTTCAAGATCGGCGAGGTCGTTGACCAGACGGGGTTGTCGATTCCCACCTTGCGTTATTATGACAACGTCGGCCTGATTACCCCATCGGGGCGTAGCCCTGGTGGGTTCAGGCTTTATAGTGAGGCTGATGTACGTCGTGTTTTGCTGGTGCGACGGATGAAACCGCTGGGGTTTACTCTGGATCAGATGCGGGAATTCCTGGAAGCTGCGGAGATTCTTCATAGTTCAGATGGCGGGCAGGACAGTGATACCGCACAGCAGGCACGGAGTAATGCCAAGGCCACCCTTGCCGACATTCGTGAGGAGACGCGCACCCGCTACGAAAAGCTACGCAAGCAAATTGCCTACGCTGAGGAATTCCTCGATCTGGTCAACACCCTGGCACCCTAAACTGCCCCCATCCTTCGCAGGGAGAAAAAGACCATCGTATTGAATGCGCTCTGTCGAATCGCGTTCCAGATGAAGTGGACGAACGCCCGCGGCCTCTCCGGAGTGGATGGCGATAGTACAGAGGACTTCTGAAATCCGTGCAGACGACTCCTCAAAACGACACAGTCATCCAAGGTCACAAAATCGAAAATTGTCACTTAACCCCATCACTTCCAAACCGGCTTAAGTGACAAAATGCCATCGCTAAAGTCCCGATTTGAGTCCCAGGACGTGCGCCTTAAGAGAAATAACTAAAGCCCCTACCAGTGTTTCTCCTGGTAGGGGCTTGGAAGTTGGTAGCGGGGGCAGGATTCGAACCTACGACCTCTGGGTTCTCTGTATTAAGTGCGCACTACTTGAAACTATCTCTGGCAACAATACAGTTCGCCACTGCAGCAGACCCCTGAGTGAAGTACCCACCCCCTCCAGAAACAATTAACCCAATATAAAGGTATATACCGGCCACCAACCCATTTTAGAAATCATCACGATCGCAAGTACGTTTCAATCCAATTAAGTACCGTAATTCGTGACAGATCTCCAATTCGCTACATCGGCGATGGTTCACAATATCTCCCCAAGGCGTCCGAAAAGCGTTTCACCGCAATCTCATTTCAGGTGGAGCAACCCTTGAACGAAGACTCGACAACTGCAGGCAGTCGCTTGAGCGCACCTATCCCTAATAGGCCAAGCAAACCGCTTCTTTTCTCCCCAGGGAGGGAAGCAAGCGACTGATAAATCCCCTTTTCCACTAATCGTTTTACATCGACCATCAGCCACAAGAAATCCCGAAGCTACTACAAAGGTTAACAAGCAAAAGACAATCGTCACAATACGACCATCATGCACCTAACAAAGTGCCGGTACGACGTCACCTAAGTCATATTCAAAACTAAGGAGCGTCACTAACCGGCCTCCCCATCACACGCTCGCCGAGTAGCGATTTAAACCTATCAACACTACTTTATTGACCGGGCCACCATGCCACAAACTCGATAATTTTTCTTGTAAAGCCTAGCGCAGGTTCGACAAAATGAAAACCTACCACGGCAGAATATTGTAAGAAAAAAACTGGCATTAGCCCAAAGAATCTAGTTTCTCATTTAATAAATTATTCCTCTCTTTTAGCTCAGAAATTTCGTTACGCAACTCGTCTATGTCGGCCCGATACAAGGCAATCCTCTCGTCGACCTGCTCCTTGTCCCATCGGGGCTTAATATGTTTAGTACAGTTTTTATCCGAAGCTACAATATCAACTATCATTGCCCTCTCAGACTTAGACCGGATTTCTTTATCGCCTAGATTACGTAATTGTTTAGCAATTTTTGGGTCATCACAAAGCTCAATTACCCGCGCATATCCGAACACCTTTAATCGTGTTCGAAGTGGGTAGTTAATGAAGAATAATGCTACTCGCCCATCTCGGTCGATGTTGCCTGTACTCACATACTGGTTGTTCCCCATAAACTCTAACCACCCTATAGTCCTGTCATCCAGAACGTGCACAAAGCCCTTTGGACCACCTCTATGCTGGACATAAGGCCAACCTGCACCAGTTACCGTAGACAGGAAGAAAGAGTCAGCCTGCTGTATCAACTTCCGGTCTGCGGGTTCAAACTCAAATCTCCCTACTCGCTCCGGAAGTGTTGTTCCTACGGAGCCTTGACGTCGGCGAACAAACGAATCGTAGGCGAGTTGTTCATAAGTGACTGCGTCTGCCCCCTCATGCGTAGCCCCTTCGTTAGATTCCGCTTCCTTAGCATCCATGTCTTTCATACTAGCGGGTAACGGGTGAAGCGTACTGAGTTTGGTCCCGTTCGCATCCAGGGAAGGATAGGAAACTATCGTAAAACTTTTGCCCTAATCTCGCCGCCTAGGCGTGCCCCTTAGCCGAGGAGGGCAAGGAGCTTGAAGGTTACTCATGGTGGCCAACTGTCGAGTAGACCAAGCGGAGCTTGAGGATTGTCGCCCACACTAACTCCGGTTGCATGCATTACTGCACCGTCTGAGCACAAGGAGTTCTCGACTGACGGACTTCGACGGATATGTTGGAAGACAAGTAGCGAAGCGGGGTACGTGCTGTCAAGGGGTGAATGCGCCACTTCGACCGGGAGGTAGTTGTGACGCGTTGGACTCCGAAGGATGTTAAGGATGCTGCTGTTGAGCGCGTGGTGGCAGGCGAGGCAGTTAGCCTGGTCGCGCGTGATGTGGGTGTAGGCCCCGAATCGGTTTACGGTTGGTTGAGGGTAAGAGGTGTCGAACCTCCAGGCAGGCGTGCGAGTCGTTTGCGTGATCCGTTTGTCCGTGAGGCTGTTGGGTTGGTGCGTGCAGGTATGTCGATCAGTCAAGCAGCACAGACTGTTGGAATATCGACTGGCTTGCTTCACAGCAGGTTAAAGAAAGCTGGTGTAATCGAAGTGCGGCCTAGACGCGCCCACTTGTCACCTGATGAACGTGCCCAGGCCGTGGAGCGAGTGCTTGCTGGTGAGAGCTGTCAGACAGTGGCTGATGCTATCGGTGTGCATCCTTCTACCGTGTATGGGTGGATAAGGAAGCAGCGGTATGCGAAGTTACGCCGGCAGCGACATCGTCGAACGCCTGATGAGGCGGTGGTGTCTTTGCCAGATACAGGCAAGAAGCTGGGTAAAGATTCTGTTATGCCAGCACCGATGAAAACTCAAGCCGTTGATGGATTTCCTAGCGGCGTATTCGACAAACACGCCTTAGTAGGGCGTGGTCGCAGGCTTACTGTTGAAGACCGTGTTGCTATTGAAGCGGGATGTCGTGTCGGTGATTCGGCACGAGCCATCGCGCAGAAAATAAATAGGCACCACAGTGTCGTCGCTCGTGAAATCACCCGTAATGGTTGGAAGATCGTCGATGAGGACGGCACAGAGCAGCTGCGGTATAACGCCCACAACGCTGCTGTTTCTACTGCTGGTCGGATGGTGCGGCCAAAACTACGCAAGCTCGATGAAAGCCCAACGCGTCGGGGTGTAGTAGTCGATTGCCTTGCCCGCAGGTGGTCACCTGGGCGCATTAGTGCATGGCTTGAGCATGCTTTCAGCGATGATGAAAGCATGCGTATTTCCCACGAAGCGATCTACAGTGCCTTATACATTCAAGGCAAAGGCAGCCTGCGAGCCGAGCTTGAAGAAGTCATGAAGACTAAAGACGTACTTATCCGCGGCGGCTCAACACGCAAGCGTCGTGCCCGAAACGCTGGCGTGTTAACCGGTCGCCCTTGGATCAAAGGTGCTGAGATCACCCACCGCAGCCCGGAAGCTGATGACAGGGCTATTCCCGGGCACTGGGAGGGCGACCTTGTTATTGGTAAAGGTGGCAAAAGCGCGCTGATTACCCTAGTAGAGCGCACCAGCCGTTACACCCTGCTTGGACACCTTCCCGATGAGCACAGTTCACACACCGTGGTCGCAACCCTGCAGGACATGGTCAAAGACCTCAACACCGAGCAGCTAAAGACCATCACATGGGACCAAGGCGCAGAAATGGCTGTCACAGCACAAGTCCAGATTAAAGACGGCTGCCAGGTGTTTTTCTGTGAACCGCACTCACCGTGGCAGAGACCAACCAACGAGAACACCAACGGCGAGATCAGGCGCAGGTTCTACAAAAAGGGCACCGACTTTGCCACCGTCACACCCGAACATGTCGCGTGGGTGCAAAATGAGCTCAACGAAACACCCCGACAAATCCTCGGCGGCGCAACCCCACGTGAAATACTTAACGAACTATTCAAGCGTGGCGCATCCACCGCTTGATTCCGCCGTAGATGAATTCCTTGAGATTGTGTTGGCTTTTTCGCAGTGGCGGTCGAACACCGCACGCGGAAATAGTCGATTGTATCGATACCTAGCGGAATCGCTTCAAAGCGAGGCAAATGGCCGCACGTTGAATGCGGCGTTAGATTGTTGGTTGTCTCTTTTCAAAGGGACCGTGTGCCAATATCTCAGCTAGCGCGAGAGTACCAAAGGCAAAAATCAATAATTTCATAGTACGTGGTTCGACTCGCGCCTTCGCCATCCCCAGCCCCCCGTTTTGCTATATTCCTCATCAAGATCCGACTCATCTGCTTCGCCCATATCACCGTCGGGCTTAATCACCACCCCCTCGTTGTACTGCTAGTATCTGGCGAGCAAACTTTTGCTCTCAGCCTCGCATTCCCCGCGTGAGCGTGGCCTCGTGGACCTTCAGTTTGTCCGACGTATCCGTAAAACTTCACTGTCGGGTCACCGGGTTGCGCGCAGCTACACAAACTACGCTCATGCCCTTAAACAGTAAATACATCACCACAAAATGAATGAAGAAAACGGTGCCGATAATCCACATGTAGAGCCGCAACGCCCCCAGCGCCCCTCACCGACAATCAGCAAGACAGCTGTCCCGATGGCACCTATCTTTCTTCCCTCCCCAGGACACGATAGGACGTCATCACCCTGGCTTTCCTCAACAATCGCGATACTGACAATTTCATCATTGCCGATTCAATGGAGTTAACTAAGAGTACCGGAGTGACATAGCGCAAATACGCTCTTTGCAACGACCACCAGGAACTGCTCCAGCGAGACGAACAGCGCGGATGAGGGATTGGCGCTCTCCACGACGGCTCCGGTCAAGAAGCCCGGCTGCGAGGCCTCGAACTCGAAGCCCGCACAATCCAGAACAGAGAACCAGATAATCGGCACAATTCTCGGTAAGGCGATGACGCCTCCGATGAATTCGTGGGCTTTCCGAACGCGAGAAATGGGCACCACAAACATGCCCGCGAACGGCGACCAGCAAATGGTTCACCCTAGTAGAGCACCGTACACGCAGCCCCCTTCCCAATTCGGACTGACATCGTAGCCGTCGGTGCAGAACATAATCCTCGTCAGCGTATCCATGCTCATACCAGCCGTGTCGACGATTTAGGGCAACTGCGGCAACGTCGAGCCCCTAGGCAGGTAGAAACTGGTGAGAACATCACCACCCTAAAGTTTGTGCCTACGAATCACAAACTTCAAATGAGGCATCACGCTAAAGGTCAAACGCCTGTGCCCCGTGGCAGACTCGTCGAAGCTGCTACCCCAGCTTCTTACCTTCAGAAGTCACAGCGCCAGAGATATAAGGAAGCATTGATTAGATATACTACGTGCATGGTTCGAAGGAAGGTAATGAGGTCAGCTTCCGCGATTCTGAGTGTCGGAACGCTTCTACTTTCAGGATGTACCTCGAGCTTTGATAAGGCTCAGACAACTACACTGACGGTCTTCGCCGCAGCATCCCTGGCTGAGGTCTACGGAGCAATAGGAAAGGAATTCGAGGCTGCTAACCCAGGAGTTGACCTCCAATTTGAGTTTGCTGGATCACAAACCCTAGTGGAGCAGTTAGTAAACGGTGCGGATGCTGATGTATTAGCAACTGCAGATGCCATTACCATGGATCGCGCTGTGGATGGTGGTGTTGTGAGCGGCAGACCAATCCCTTTCGCTGAAAACATACTGACTATCGCGGTCGAGCCAGGTAACCCACTTGATATCTCGGAGCTCGTATCTTTAACAAATCCCGACGTCGCAGTCGTTGTCTGCGCCAAGGGAGTGCCGTGCGGTAACGCTACCGAAACAGCTACAGAAGCCGCCGGAGTGATTCTGAGACCAGTCTCTGAGGAACAGAAGGTTACTGACGTACTTGGAAAGGTTTCCTCAGGACAAGCGGACGCTGGCCTAGTGTACCGCACAGATATTGCCACCGCGAATGGCGCGGTGGAGGCAGTAGATTTCCCAGAAGCAAACCGAGCAGTCAATAGCTACTTCATCAATACCGTCACTGGCACCCCGAGATCTCGGGATGCCAAGCGGTTCATCGAATTCATGTCCACCGCGGATGCACAGGAAATTCTCTCGGATGCAGGCTTCCAACCGGCGGAAAAATCATAGGGCCATCACAGTGTCCCCTAGAACACCACGAATTGTCCCCCGCTGGCTATTCGTACCAGCGGGGTTAGGAATAATCTTTTTACTCCTCCCCATTATCGGACTGATATCCCAAATCTCTTGGAGTAATTTTCCAGCCCTGATCTTCGCCGACACTGCTATCGATGCTCTCCGGTTATCAATCTGCACCTCTGCAACCGCCACCGCAATTGTTGTTGCCATCGGCATTCCACTGAGCATGATTCTGGCTTGGACCGATTTCCCGGGCAAGAAGCTCCTACGCGCGCTCCTGCTCTTACCTCTTGTGCTGCCACCAGTAGTGAGCGGTATTGCACTCCTTCAGGCTTTTGGACGGCGTGGCCTCATTGGCTCCCAATTTGAAGCCTTTGGAATAGAAATCGCTTTTACTACAGTTGCGGTGGTCATATCCCAGGTTTTTATTTCGCTCCCATTCATGGTGGTGACACTCGAAGGGGCACTAAATACAGCAGGGAGAAGCTACCAAACCGTGGCAATGAGCCTCGGTGCTTCCCCAACCCGAACCTTATGGCGCGTGAGCGTGCCGATGATGACTCCTGCAATTATGTCGGGAGGCATACTTGCATTCGCCCGAAGCTTGGGAGAATTTGGCGCAACCAGCATCTTTGCAGGTTCCCGCCAAGGTGTAACCCGAACCTTACCCGTTGAGATCTACCTTCAACGAGAAATTGATCCCGACTCGGCAATTGCTCTATCCCTGCTGCTTATCATATCTTCCATTGTCATCGTCGGAGCGGTATACGGGAGGGTGCGCAAATGACAGAGGCAACAGAGTTGTTAGAGTTCGATGTATCGATCCCCTCAAGAAAGTTCGACATCGCCTTTGAGCTTCCAATGGGGCGAGTACTTGGAATCATCGGCCCCAATGGAGCTGGCAAGTCCACCATAGCTGGAGCACTAGCAGGCACTGTCGTCCCGACCAGCGGTCGCATCAGTGTCCGAGATAGAGTCTTGACCGATACCGCCACCGGAACATACGTTCCAATACACCAAAGAAAAGTCGGACTACTAGCACAGGACCCACTGCTGTTCCCGCACCTATCAGTCATAGACAACCTGACTTTCGCCCCTAAAAGCCAAGGGAGCCCGGACGCTCAAAAAGTCGCCGAGCATTGGCTGAGAAAACTCGAACTCGAGCCCCTATCCCACCGCAAACCACACGAACTCTCCGGCGGTCAGGCACAGCGAGTCGCCCTCGGTCGAGCTTTCGCCGGCTCGCCGGACATACTGTGCCTAGACGAGCCCTTCCGCGCATTAGATATCACCGTCGCTGCAGATATGCGTGCCCTTCTCTGCCCGCTGTTGCACAAAATGACAGTTCTCCTGATTACCCATGATGTCCTCGATATCATGTACCTCGCAGATGATGTAGCAGTCATTGAACACGGACGCCTCGTGCGACTTGGAACTACCGACGACGTCATTGAGAAACCCCTCGACAAATTCACAGCTCGATTCTCTGGTACCAACATCATCAAAGGACGAAGCATCGGAAACGAAACACTTCGCAGTGGATCCGGGGAAATACTCGTCACAGGAAAGCCTGGCCACAAAATTCCCGCTGGACAACGAGCAATCGCTAGCTTCCGCCCTACCGCAGTGAGTATCCTCACGGACCACACGGATGAAAACATGAGAAATCAATGGCCAGCAACAATAAAAGGGCTCGAACAGGGAGCTGGAACAATCACCGTCATCTGCGATGTGAAGGGAGATTCCATCCGGGCAGAAATAAGTCCTGCATCCGCAGCGCAACTTTCACTCGTTACTGGCAATGCCATCATCGTCGCAGTCAAAGCACAAGAGATAGAACTTTACCCAGCACATTAGGGGAAAGACGCTACAGGATAATCGCTGTACTAATGTCGTTGCCATGGCACACAACCCCGACTACCCGCTGGCAGACATCTCGGCAATTATCATCACTGTCTCCGACCGCTCATTCGCAGGCCGTCAAGAGGACAAGTCTGGGCCTAGAGCCGTCGAAACACTGATCAAGGCGGGATTCACTCGACCACAGGTGCGTGTCATACCGGACGGCATAGAATCAGTACGAGATGCACTAAAGCAAGCTATTGCAGACGGCTACAGGTTGATTGTGACAACCGGCGGCACTGGCATCGGACCTCGGGATTTAACCCCCGAAGCTACTGCCACCGTTATTGCAACTCGCATCCCTGGCATCGAGAACCAGATTCTTCACCACGGTCTGTCTTCCACCCCCACAGCTGGGTTGTCCCGACCCGTCATAGGGCTCAGCGACCGCAGCAGTAAAGCAGCACTCATCATTAATGCTCCAGGCTCTACTGGTGGCGTTACCGACACACTCGACGTCATAACACCACTTTGCGGCCATATCTTTAGCCAGCTTGCCGGGGGCAAGCACTAGGGGAATACGAGCATAATGAATCGTCTCGTATTTGTGGAGTCCATCCAAATGACTTCATCTTCCGTGCGGGGCGGCTAATCCTCGCGAACCCAAGTACCCGAACGGCCGCCAGTCTTCCTAACTATCTTTGCTTCCCTAATTGTCACCGTACGGTCTACGCTTTTCACCATATCCACGATGGCTAACGCAACCGCACTCACGCCCACCAATGCTTCCATTTCAACGCCTGTCCGGTCGGCGGTAGTCACCTCGACCGAAATGAGTATCTCACTTTCGGTAACGTCAATTTCAACTTGTGCCCCTTGCACACTTATGACATGAGCAAGGGGAAGCAAATCCGGAGTTTTCTTAATTGCCTGAATTCCGGCGATCCTTGCCACAGCAAGTACATCCCCCTTGGGAACTTCCCCACTTCGAATCGCTGCGAGGACTTCCGGTGATACATCTACTATTCCGGTAGCTGTTGCGGTTCGGATAGTCGGCTGCTTAGCGGCCACATTGACCATGTGTGCCTCTCCCGCCGAAGTCAGGTGCGTGAACCTCATTTTCCCTCCAAGATTATCGCGTCCACAATCATGCCCGGTTTCACTTGCGTAACTTCTAGCGGAATCAGCGCCAAGGCGTCGGCCCGATGAAGGCTAGCTATGGCGTGCGATGCCGAGCCCAATGCATGAGATGGCACCGCCTTCGGTACCAGACATACAGGCATAACCTGTGCTTTTCCCTGATGCGACACCCAGCCCGTACCGACTTCTACAGGCTGGGTTGAAAGCATGCCCGGACCTCCCGACAACGCGGAGAGAAACGGCCGAACAAAAACATGGAAACTCGTAAACGCACTGACAGGATTTCCCGGAAGCCCGATAATCGGTGTCCCATCTGCGGTACCGTACCCCTGCGGTTTTCCAGGTTGAATAGCAACCTTTACAAAGCTCATTCGAGGCGAATCAGCATCCTTGGTCTCTATTGACATAGCCTGCTTCACCACTTCGAAGGCTCCTGCAGACACACCGCCTGTGGTGAGAATTAAATCGGCGCACGAAGCAGCCTTGTAAAGTAGCGAAAGGAACTCATCTTCCCGGTCTACGCTGCGAGACTGCTGAACAATGTCCGCTCCCGCCTGTCTTACCAACGATGCCAGCATCGGGCCGTTGGAATCGGGAATATGCCCTAGATGTAACGATTCACCGGCCTCCGTTAGTTCGTCTCCAGTAACAATCACCGCTACGCGCGGGCGCCTATGAACCAACACCCTGGCAACACCAGCCGCGAGAACTCCCGCAAGAAGTGACGGAGTGACTCGCTCGCCGGCGGAAGCGACCATCTTTCCTCGTTCTATGTCATGCCCTCTAAAACGGATACTCGCTCCCTGCTCTACGTGTCCGGTAATTGTCACCTCCCGTGGTGCAGGTCCAGCACCCGGGGGTTGATCCGTGAGCTCTACAGGAACGACAGTATCCGCTCCGGAGGGCAGAACCGAGCCTGTCATGATTCTCATCGCGGTTCCTCCACGCAGCGCTCGAGGTACTGCCCCTGCCGGAATATCACCTGAAACTGGTAAGGTTACCGACCCTGTCGAGCTCTCAGCGAGAACCGCAATATCGCGGTAAGCCACTGCATAGCCGTCCATTGATGAGTTGTCGAAGGGCGGCACCGGAACCTCAGCTCGCACGGCTTCCGCTAAGCACTGCCCCACTGCTTCGCCGACCGACACCTCCTCAACTGGAGTAACCCTAACTAAGCGTTGCAAGCGGTTTGAGTACTCTTCAGGAGTCATCATAAAAATCGCCACACCTTAAAATCTGAAAACTTAACGTCGCCGACTGCGACACGGCCAATGAGTGGACTCCCACAACCTGTCAATAGCTTCATCGCTTCTCCGGCCATCAGGGAACCACACACTCCAACAGCAGGTCCGACGACCCCCATCGCGGCAGGGGTCGGAACAGCACCAGGTGGAGGCGGAGCAGCATGTAGGTCTCTAAGAGTCGTCGGTTTATTCGGACTAGTTGACCAGAATGTTGAGACCTGCCAAGTAGTCGCTGCGACCACCGCCCATACCAGAGGATGCCCAGACCCCGCACACCAATCGGCCACGGTGTATTTCGATTCGAAAGTGTCAGAACAATCGAGGACAATGTCGTAGCTTCCCGCAACTTGGTCCAGCAAATTTGGCATAGCCCAACCGTATTCCGCCACATCGACATCCGAGTTAAGTGCTTCAATGCTCCTACGCGCTGAGGAAGTCTTTGGCATTCCCAGTGCCGCCTCATTATGGATTATTTGGCGTGGTAGGTTACCGGTCTCGACGACATCAGCGTCGCACAGCCCAATGTGCCCAACCCCCATGCCAGCCAAGTAGCTCAGTACTGGGCTGGCAAGGCCACCAGCGCCCACGACAAGCACCCGGGCAGCAAGTAGTCTCGCCTGGCCTTCTTCCCCAATAACTGAGATTGTGCGTTGATGCCGCTCTCGCTCACGGGGAGATAGCGATCTAACGGGATTATGGAGTGCTAATGCCTTCTCACTAAGGCCTTTCACGGAAGACCACTCCAACTCGTAGAGCCGTTAGAAAACTGCTGGAGTTTCCAAATCGGGACGCGCGTTTTGATCTCTTCAACGATATCTAAACAGGCCGAGAACGCCTCAGCCCGATGCTCTGCAGAGACAATTGCAATGAAAGCATCATCCCCAACCTCCAAATCACCTACTCGATGAGCCACTACAACCTGGTGAACTTGGTCTCGCTTCGCAACGCCCTCGGCGATGTCCGCCAAAGCATCTTCGGCGAAAGGATGCGCTGAATACTGAATACCAGCTACGAGTTGTCCTCCATCGTGGTTTCGTACCACGCCGCGAAATACGACAGTTGCACCACAGCGCTCATCCTCAGCTAACTCTTCCAATGCTTGGGCATCAAGAGGCTGTACCGAAATAAATGCGTATGGCACTCTCCTATCCTCCCGCAAATGGAGGCAAAACATGGAGCTCTGATTGAGGCCCCACCAACGAATCCCGCCGAGCCCGCACACCATCAACAAGGAACGTGGAATGTTCCAAAACCCGTGCGAGCTCAGAGTTTTCCTGTCGCAGTGTGTTCAACACGGTTGAAAGAACGACTCTACCGTCAACCTGAATATCACGTTCCGAACACCCCGCCGCACTAGCGGCGGCCGCAAAGAATTCCACCTTCACGTTAATTTTCACCTCAAATCTCTCTTTTAAGAGTAAAATAGCTTTTCGTTTTCGATACGGCAGTCTCGGTACCCTTACCAACGTGCCGTACCGTTGCCAAAAGCACACCACTCGGACAGATCACTTCGATACCTACCCACCGATGGCTGACATCGTCCGCGACGGCGTCGCAAACCCGACTTGCTCGATACCGTGCTCACGAGGTTTCCCCCACATCGCCTGACGCCACACAGCAGCTATCTCACTATCAGTAGCGCCACCGCGCATTAGCTCCATCAAATCTGTTTCCCTTGTCGAGAAAAGGCACGAGCGAACCTTTCCATCAGCAGTGATGCGGGTACGCGAACACGCACCACAAAAAGGCTCAGACACCGACGAAATGAAGCCCACATCTCCATCTGGGAGACCTTTTCCCCTCACCGGGAAAACCTCAGCTGGTGCTGATCCTCGCTCGCGCGCAAGCCCCAACTCAAAACCAGCATCGGTCAACCTCTCTTTCACGGCAGCACTGGTCACTACAACTGATGGATCCCATTTCTCCGTGCCAATTGGCATGTTCTCGATGAAACGCAGCGACGCGCCAACACGCAAAGCATAAGACAAAAGCGCTGCCGGATCATCCTCATGATGCAAAACAGCATTGATTTTTACTGTCATGCCCGTGGAAATCGCCGCTTCAATTCCCCGCAGCACATCGAGTAGGCGATCCCTCCGAGTCAGCGCAGCGAATCGGGAGCGATTCACGGTGTCCAAAGAAATATTGACTCTGCTAAGCCCAGCTTCTCGCAGCTTCTCGGCGCGATGCGTAAGTGCAGTTGCGTTAGTCGTCAAGGCCAGAACTGGTTGAGGTTCCAATTCTGAAATCTCAGCAATAACCCCCTCAAGGTTCTTGCGTAGAAGCGGCTCACCACCAGTAAACCGTACCTTTGTTACGCCTAGGTCTCGAACCCCGATTTTCACCAACCGTACGACCTCGGAATCAGAGAGTAGGTTCGATGTAGGGAACCAATCCATACCGTCAGCAGGCATACAATAAGTACATCGGAGATTACACCGATCTGTCAGAGAGATACGCAAATCAGTCGCTACCCTACCGAATTTGTCCACAAGCTTCATCGAATAACCTCCAAATCTTGCATCTCATCTATGTACGCTTATGTACGCTCGCTCTTGAAATAGGTCAAGCCCTAATGGCGTATCTGGCTATCGTATCTGTGGCTATCTTTGGACTGTGTGTCATGGGTCAACTCGCGAACAGCAGGTGGTGATCATGTGGCGATTTCCCTGCTGCCAGTAGCAATGCCGTCGACAGCGTTGGCTGCGATGACCTGTTTGGTCTGGGCCAGACTAGTCAGCGAAATGTAACGTTTTGCTGTATCCACCCATCATGTTGTTCAGCCCGTTCCGCGCCAACAAGGCGAATGAAAGCAGCACGATCCGGGAAGATTCCCACGTTATTCGTGCATCGTCGAATCTTCCGATTGAGTCCAACAGCGGGGTATTCGACCAGATCTGGGCCACACTGCTGACGGCGCTGCCGTAATCGCCAGCGGGCCCGGCTCCGTACGCAGCTTAGAGATGGCTACGTCACAAACCCGACTCTGGTGTCAAGTTGGCCGCGGCAGTGTCCATGACGGGTTTTAGTCCTTTCTGGCTATACGGTGGCGCACTTGCCGCCGCAGACGCTGTCAGCCTAAGTAGAGATAATCTGATTAATGAAATCTCCGGGCATTTGACGCGGCAAATCTGGGAAAATTTGGGGCAGTAAGCCTTGGGAATAGATAGTTGGATTGCCCTAAGGAAATTTCACGGCCACCGAAAGTGCGTTTCTTTCAAGAGTAGGTAGGAGTTGATTCGATAGTTACACGCAATGATCGCCCAATGCGCACTGACTCGAGGTTTACCGCGGGCTACAGATACACCGAATTAAGGGACGCAACCGAGATACTACCGAAATGATCCTTCATCCTGGTACAGATCCCGGGTTGCCCACAGCAGTAGAGGGAAATAAAGTGACTCAACGAACCGAAGAGGGATAGCTACAAGGAACTTCATAAATGGCAGAATCCAGATATAAGCGAGCACCATTTTCAAGCATTCAAGGCACACTTGGACTTGCAGTAGCAATGGGAATCGGCAGGTTCTTCTATACTCCACTACTTCCCCTCATGGCGGCCGCTCTAAACTGGTCAAGCTCCATCTCGTCTTGGATTGCAGTAGCAAACTATCTTGGTTATCTTTTCGGATCATTAGCCCTTTCTAAAGACTGGGTTCCCAAAACGGCGCCCGTTTATCGTGGATCGCTAATTTGCTCGACATTACTGCTTGCCACAATGGCATTGACAGATAACCCAGGAATACATAGTTTCATTCGATTTTTGGCTGGAATAGCGTCTGCATTCATCTTCGTGTGTATTACACAGTTTGCCAGCCAGAATTTACACTCCCCTTCTCTGGTTGGTTTTGTTTATGGTGGTGTTGGATTAGGCATCACTGTTTCTGGAATAGCAGTATGTCTACTAGGCCAAACCTTGGCATGGGCACACTTATGGGGAGCTGCCGCCCTAATTAGTACCCTATTTAGCATCGTAGCTTGGACCTGGCCCATTAGCACTGAAGCGCCCCCTAGAAATCGAAAGATTCCGGACAGTTCCGCGGATCGATCTACTTCGGAGTTTAAGCGAGCTTTCCGATTATTAGATACAGGCTATTTCTTTCAAGGCTTTGGGTACATTATTATCGGAACCTATCTCGTTATACTAGCTAACCCTGTTTTCGGCTCATCAGCAGCCGCCATCACATGGGCCGTGGCTGGCATCGCAGCAATTCCCTCACCCTACCTCTGGTCAGCATTGGCAAAGCGTTACGGTCGGCGCCATACGCTACTTAGCTGTTATACACTTCAAGTTGGTGGAGCGATTGCAGCTATTTTTGGAAATTCAGTTTTCTTACTAATGGTTGCCGCAATAATTTTCGGCGCTACCTTCATGGGGATTACAATGCTTACAATCTCAATAGGCGTCGCCTATGGAATAAATGGCGGGGCTGCCCGATTAACGACTTGGTATAGCCTAGGACAAGTCGTAGGACCAGCAGTTATCGGGCTATTTTTATCAGATTCAATTAAAGCATCATTTATTATTGCGACTATCGCTATCGCCATCGGCATGGCAACAATTAAGCTTTCACGGTTGTGATAAGCGTTTATCTTCGTTTTGTTGCAATCATCCTTGGCGCCAAAGGCGGCCGTCACGACTGAAATGAGAGTTCTACCATACAATATTAATGGCTCGTAGTTTTCACCGAAGATGGCTCCATTTTTGCAATACGCTGATTCAGTGAAAATTACCGCGGGTTAAGTGACAAAAATGTGTCTGGTTTCCAGCATATCTGCTGATCAGACTATGTAAAGCGGGCTTGAATAAGGTTCCAGACCTTATTCGGGCGCGTTTTTCCTTCAATCCACCGGAACGGCGTCCCAGTGTGGTAGCCGGATGTTGGTTAGCTTTGCCGGTGACACCTAACAGACCACGATGCCCCGTATGTACTGGGCAAATGAAGAGAAACGGCACCACCAGCAAAGGAACAACCCGCTGGCGCTGCACCAAATGCGGACACTCCTTTACCCGCAGCACCCAAACACACAACAAAAACGCCGCTACCATGACCTGGTTCATCCAATGGGTCACCGGCACCCAACCACTGACACAGATTGCAGTTACACAAAACGTCTCAGCAAAAACACTGCAACGCCGCTTCCACTGGTGCTGGTGGATCATCCCCACACCCACCATCGATACTTTCCGTATCTACGACCAGATCTTCCTGGACGCAACCTACCTAAAGTCCGGCTGCCTCCTTATCGCTGCCAGCAAAACCCACGTCATCAACTGGACCTGGGCCAGACAAGAAACCACCGCCGCCTACACCGAACTACTACGCCCCATTGCCGCACCACTTGTCGCAGTGACAGACGGCGGACAAGGCGCCCAATCAGCCATCCACCACTGCTGGCCGACAACACGCATCCAACGCTGCCTCGTCCACGCCCAACGAACAGTCCGTCGCCATACCACCAGCAATCCCCGTACTGACGCAGGCAAAACCATCTACCGTCTAGCCCTGAAACTCACTGGCATCACAGACCTTGACCACGCAGCCGAATGGGTCACACACCTGCACGAATTCAGCCACACCTACCGGGTGTGGATGAACGAGAAAACCACCATCCGCGACCCTGCTACCGGCGCCTACACCAAGGTCTACACCCACCAACGCGTCCGAGCGGCCTATCAATCATTGCTATCTCTGCACCGCAGAGACCTGCTGTTTACCTACCTGCAACCCCCACCAACAACCATCGACCCCGACAACCTTGCAGCAACAACAAACAGCCTCGAAGGTGGCATCAACGCCCCCATAAAAGAACTAGCCCGCAGACACCGCGGACTATCACTACCGCATCAACGCACAGTGATGGATTGGTGGCTGTATCTACATACAGAAGTCCCTGACGATCCGGTCAAGATCGCCAGGGACCAACGATGGGGTCAAGACGCACTTTCCACAGCAACAGACCTGATCACCCACAACACCACAGCCACTACCAATGACATCGGTGCACCAGCAGAATACGACACCGCCATCGACACCAGCTACCAACACAACCTCGGCATCCACTGGGGCAAATAACCACGACACACCCGGGAAAGACACACTTTTTGTCCTTTAACCCCTATTCGACTTGGACTAGGCCTTCTCAACGAGAAAATCCCCTCGCCGGTATCTAAACCAACGAGGGGATCAATTTGTAGCGGGGGCAGGATTCGAACCTACGACCTCTGGGTTATGAGCCCAGCGAGCTACCGAGCTGCTCCACCCCGCGACGAGTGCTGTACGCCATCGCGTCAGCGACTCCCCTACTGTAACGCAGAGGTCGGATAAAGTGAAATCGCCTGTTCACAGACGATTTCACAAGAGCTTAACGCTCAGACTGCAGATCCTGGACTGCCTTATCCAGCTCATCCAGAGCCTTACCGAACTCCTCGAAGGTGCCAGACTCGCGGGTCTTGTTCACCTTGTCCATCGCATCACGCACCCGCTGCTCCGGAGAGGCATCGGTGCCGCCACCGTCAGACTTCCCCGCCGTAGCCTTCGCGTCCGAGCCCTGGTCGCCCTTGTCGCCCTTGTCATCCTGGCCGTCTGAACCCTTGTCCCCGGCCTTGGAGTTCTTCTTGTTCTTATCCTTGGTCGGGTCAACCACTGAACCGTCAATCTCGCGGATGTCGGTCGTGGAGGACGTATTGATACCCACCTGGCTCAGAGCCTCGGCGATGGTCGGGGCGTAACCCACCTGGCCGTTGTAGCTCACCAGCACGCGCAACAGCTTCGGGAAGGCCGAATCCTGGCCACTGCGCTGCGAGTACACCGGCTCGACGTACAGGATCTGCCCGTCGCCCACCGGCAACGTCAGCAGGTTGCCGTTCGTCAGGTCGTTCGTACCCTTCAACAGGGTGCGCTCGCGGGCAATCTCATCGGAAGACATCATCGTGTCCTGCGCCTGGTTCGGACCCAGCGTCTGCGTGCCCGTCGGCAGCACCCGCACACTGATCTTGCCGTAGTTATCCGGATCGGAGCTCACCGACATGTGTGCAGCCAGGAACTCACGGCGCAAGCCGCGGAATGGGGTGATCAGCTGGAAGGAAGGTTTATTCGTCTTCGGATCCGCCGCCACTACGTAGTACGGCGGCTGCGCATTGTCCTGCCGATCCTGCGGTGCGGTCGGATCCGTCGGCACAGACCAGAACGAGTCGTTCTGGAAGAACACCCCTGGGTCAGAGACGTGATACTTGGCAATGAGCTCGCGCTGCACCTTGAACATATCCTCTGGGTAGCGAAGGTGATTCTCCAGCTCCTTACTGATCTCGGAGCGCGGCTTAACCACGTCCGGGAACGCACCCCGCCAGGCCTTCAGCACCGGGTCCGCCTCATCGTAGGCGTACAGATCCACGCTACCGTCGTAGGCATCGACCACGGCCTTCACGGAATTGCGAATGTAGCCAACCTCATTGTCGACGACCTGGGTTTCACTAACGCCGTCGGGATTAAGGGCGTCCGCAGTAGAATCAGTAAGCCCAATCCGCTCGGAGTAGGGCAGGTTA
The DNA here is from genome assembly GCF_028609885.1 of Corynebacterium jeikeium. Classification (NCBI taxonomy): domain Bacteria; kingdom Bacillati; phylum Actinomycetota; class Actinomycetes; order Mycobacteriales; family Corynebacteriaceae; genus Corynebacterium; species Corynebacterium jeikeium. The sequence continues at coordinate 1,957,758 of NZ_CP063195.1, forward strand.
TTCAACGTCGTGTAACCGTCAACGACCCACTTCACCCGGCCGTCAATGACGATCGGGTAGGTCTTGGAGTCCGTGGTCAGCCACGGAGCTACCTTGTGCACACGCTCGCGGGGGTCGCGCTCGTAAAGGATCTTCGAGCCCTCACCAATGCGGTCCGTCAGCAGCATGTTCATCGACTCGAAGTGGGCAGAGAACATCAGGCGGTTGAAGTAGTTAGAAACATCAACACCGCCGGTACCGGTGTAGGTGTAGTTGGATGCGTCGGTATCGTACTCCAGCGGCTCGCCTTCGGTATTACCGACGATCGCATAGTCAGAGTTGTTCTGATTCGACGAAGCAATAACAGGGCCGAAGTAAATGCGCGGCTGCTTAACATCCAGCTTCAGCTCGCCGCCCTGCTTACCGGACTGCATCGACTGCAGATCCGCGACCGTGTAGACCGGGTAGCCACCGCGGGCAGAGCCGACGTCGCGGGCTACCTCGTCAACCTTGCGGGAAGGTGCTGCCACAAAACCATTGCCGTGGGTGTAGACCGTGTGGCGGTTGATCCAGTCGTTCTGGTTGCCGTCAAGGGTGTTCGGGTTCAGCTCACGGGCGGCAACCACGAAGTCGCGCATCTTGCCGTCCACCTCGTAGCGGTCGATCGCCAACTCGTCCGGGAAGCCGTAGAAGTTTCGCAGCTGCTGTTGCTGCGTAAACGTCGGGGTCAGTACTTCCGGGTCCAGCAGTCGCACATTGGAGAGAGTCGCGGAGTCGTCTGCAACGGCCTTCTTCTGCTCCTTCGAAGCCGCATCCCCAGCAGCACCCCAGTCGCGGTCGTAGGTGACCTTGTCGTCACCAATGCCGTAGGCGTAGCGGGTTGCCTCGATGTTGCGGGCGATGTACTCGCGTTCCTTCTCCGCACGGTTCGGGTTGACGGAGAACTGCTCCAGCATCGCGGGCCACGCCAGCCCGACGGTCAGCGACGAACCGACCATCAGCGCCACTGCCAGCGCCGGGATACGCAGGTCTCGCAGAACGATCGTGATGAAGAACATGGCCGCCACGAAGATCGAAATCACCAACAGCACAATCTGCGCAGGCAGGACAGCGTTGATGTCCGTATAGGAGGCACCCGTAAAGGTTTCGTGCGACCGGGTAAGCAGGCCATAGCGGTCGAACCAGTAACCGACCGCCTTCAGTAGCATCCACACGCCTGCAATAACGGCCAGCTGCCTGCGGGCATTCGTGGAAATAGAGGCCTTCTCCCCCACCCGCGGGTTACCTGTCGTGATGGACCCCAGCAGGTAGTGGCCAATGCCGTTGATCACAAAGGCCAGGATCAGCAACACGCTGAAGGTAGAGACAAGCATCTGCAGGAAAGGCAGATTAAAGGCGTAAAAGCCCAGGTCCTTATCGAACTGCGGATCGTGCACCCCAAAATTCGATCCGTTCAGGAACAGCAGTACCGAACGCCAGTTGGACTGCACGATCATGCCGGTGATCACACCAACGAACAGCGGAATGCCCACCAGGAAGGGGCGCATGTTACGGCGGATCAGAGGCCGGTACTCGGCCAGAGGTGAAGATGTGCCCAGGGATTCGATCTCGTCCGGCCGCGCGCGGTACGCCAGAAATGCTGCCAGCCAGGAAATCAGTGCTCCGATTAGTCCGAAGACCACAAAGAGCACCAGCCGGGTGACGATCACATTCATAAACACGCCCTGGTAATCCACACTGCGGAACCAGGCGAAGTCGGTGTAAGTGCTCACCACCACCGGCACAATGAAGATCGCGATGGCGATGATCGCCACTAGGATCCCCAGAATTTTCGAGCGCCTGCTCGACCCTGGGGCGGACGGGAACTGCGGCTTCGGGCGGCCCGAAGACGGTGGCGTGGGCGTGCTCAAGGCTTAATTACTCTCCTGCTAATCGCACCTGTGGGTATCGCTGATCGCGATGTTTCTACCAGGATACGTACAATTCTTAAAGCCTCATAACAAACCCCAACCCATCCCCCAACGAAAGAAAGGCATCACGAATGACCTCTCCCGATTCCTCCCCGAACGTCGATCTGCAGGACGAGCGCGTGCTCAACGCCGCGCTGCGCGAGGCAGTGGACTTCGTGCAGGCCGAGGGCTGGGACCAACCGGCCACCTTGTTCGCTCTGGTCCCGGCCTCGTTAATCGCCGATGCCGCGCCCCAGGCCTTTGACGACGATGCCCCGGCCAACCCATTGGCCCTGGTGGTACAGGAGGACATCCCGGAGCACATCCGCCCCGGCAGCGAGGAGCTCGGCCAGTTCCTGGCGACCATCCGCTGGCCAGCTCCCGTCGTCGGCGCGATCCTCGCCCAGGAGATCACCTTCTCCAACGCCGCGCCCGGTGCGGACCCTGCCCCGCGCCAGGCTCGTTTGTTTAGCGGACTTCTTTGTGACGCCGACTTCTCCGGCCCCGAGCGTTCCCTCATCCAACTACGCCCCAGCGAGGAGGAGCTTGCGGAAGATCCCTTCGGCCAGGACAAGGTGCAGTTGCTCGGCGGAGACGATATCGCCCCCGGCGTGATTCACACCCTACGCGCCACCTTCGAGGCCGACGAATAGGAGCTACCTGTAAACGCTACTTGCAGGTATCGGCCTGCTTGCCGTCGTTGTAGTCCTTGAGATCCTTAATTGCATCGTCGAGGGTATCGACCTTCAGCAGGGTGATCCCCTCCGGCAGCTCGTGGACAGCCTCGGCACAGTTCTGTGCTGGCACTAAGAACACCTCCGCGCCGGCTTCCTTAGCGGCAGCGATCTTGTGAGTGATGCCACCAATCGGGCCGACCTTGCCTGCGGCGTCAATAGTTCCGGTACCGGCGACGAACTTCCCACCTGTAAGTTCCTCGGGCGTCAGCTTGTCGACGACCGCCATAGAGAACATCAGTCCGGCGGAAGGGCCACCGATGTCGGTGAGGTTGTACTCGACCTTGATGTTGCCGCCGGGCTGGGCGACGGCCGTCACGCCGAGGAAGGCAGTGTCCTTCGGATGGTCGCCGCGAACCTCCTTCGGCAGCTCGGCGAGCTTGACCTTGATGTCCTTGTCCTTTTCCTGACGCTTGACGGTGACGGTGACCTCGTCGCCCGGCTTGTAGCCCTTAATCTTGTCGGACAGTTCGCTGGGCAGTGTAATTTTTTCCCCATCGACCTTGGTGATGATGTCGTTGACCTCGATCTTGCCCTGCGCCGGGGAATCCTCAGAGATCTCCAGCGCCATCGTCTCCAGGGGCTTGTTCAGGTGGTTCATCGCCGAAATGGTGGCGTTGGACTCCGAATTGGCGAAGGCGGCAGCATTCTGGCGCTGCACCTCTTCCGAAGACTTGCCGGAGGGGAAGACATGCTCGATCGGAACCAGGGTGTCGTCTGTAGAGATCCAACGCTTCAACGCCTGTGGCAAGGTCATGTTCGTGCGGACGGACACGGTGGTCATGTTGAGGTTGCCACTGGTCGGGTAAGTTTTCGCACCGCTGATGTCCACGACCTGGCGGCTTTCAACCTCACCCAACGTGTTAAACGTCGGCCCGTTGCCCTCAGCTGCATACGGGACGGTCAGGTCGATACCGGTGCCGGGGATCGACGGCAGGCCGAGGAGGGAAAAGACTGCCACGACGGGCACAGCACCCACGACGATGGTGCGATTTCGCCTGTTCCAGAATTTCACCTGCCTAACTCTACATGCTTCGCCTGCCAGGTTCGCCCACCCCGCGCAGGCCGAACCCTGTTCGCTCTCAGCACACGCAAAAAGGCTTCCCGACGGCCTTTCAAGGTCGTTTTCACCCTGCAACAGTCGGTACGGTGGGGTACATGAGTAAATTCGGTTTTGGCTTCCACGGCCCGCATGATTCCGATGACGACCGTGACCGGGATCGCGACAGGGATCGCGACGGTGACCGCGACAAAAACGGCAACAACGGGAATGAAAACAACCCGTTCGGCTTCTTCTTCGGCGGCCCGATGGGCGGCGGCGCGGGCGGAATGAACGGCGGCGCCGGTCACATGGGGGCCGGCAACCTGGGCGATATCCTGAACCAATTCGGTTCCATGCTCTCCGGTTTCGGCACAGACATGAACAGTGCCGAAGGGCAAGGGCCGGTCAACTACGGGCTAGCCAAGCGCACCGCGCGCCAGCGTATCGCCGCCACAAATAAAGACACTCGCCCTAGCCACAACGACTCGCAGGCCGTGGCCGATTCGGTCCGCCTGGCGGAACTCTGGCTAGATGAGGCCACTGATCTGCCCGCCGGCGCCTCCGGGTCCGTGGCCTTTGGCCCAGCGCAGTGGTTGGACGAAACCTTCGAAACGTGGAAGCGCGTGGTCACTCCTCTGGCCGATAAGCTCGGCGACGCTGCCCTCGGCGGCGTGCCTGAGGAGATGCGCAGCCAGCTCGGCCCGCTAGCTGGAATGATGAAGCAGATCAACGCTATGAACTTTGGTGCACAACTTGGCAACACCCTGGGCGAGATGGCCACGGACGTAGTGCTTTCCACCCAGTGGGGTGTGCCGTTGGCCGAGGGCGATACCGCCGCCATAGCAACCGAGCACCTGGATGCCATGGCCAAGAAGCTGGGCTGCGAGCCCCGCGAGGCGCTTATCTATCTAGCCGCCCGCGAGGCCGCGCACCTGCGCCTTTTCAAGCACGTCCCGTGGCTGGTGGAGCGTCTCATCCTAGACGTTGAGGAGTTTGCTGCCGGTCTGTCTTTGGACTACTCCGCCATCGAGGAAGCCACCCGGGAGATCACCCCGGAATCCATGAATGATCCGGCGAAGATGCAGGAGATGATGGAGCGGATGCAGGGCCAAGACCTCTCCCCCCAGGTCGTCTCTGCCAACGCTCACGCCCGCGAGCGCCTAGAGACCAGCCTGTCACTGATTGAGGGTTGGGTGGACTATGTCGTTGGTTCCGCCCTGAACTCCCGCATCCCCGGCGCCGCCATGATCGGTGTCGCCTGGTCCGAGTTCCGCAACAACGGCTACCCCGCCATGGATGCGCTGACCAAGGCCGTAGGAATTAGCTTCACTGCCCCGAAGGCAAACGAGGCAGCCGAGCTGTGGCGCAAGCTGGAGGATGCGGTGGGCGTCACTAAGCGCGACGGTGTCTGGGACCACCCCGACTTCCTTCCCGTAGCCTCCGACCTGGACAACCCGGCGGCCTTCATCAGCAGCGTGGCTTTCGACGAGGACGAGATGGAGGACTTCAACCCCATCAGCGAAATCGAGAAGCTGGAGCGAGAGCTCAACGAGAAGCGCGGCGAGGAAGACGGCAAAGAAGACGGCGAGGACAGCGACAAGAGCTAGTCGCGCATCCCCCAACGCTTGAAGGCCTCCAGGTAGCCCTGCGCCTTCTCCAGCTGCGGGGTGCGCGCCTCCCACTTGCGAAACTCCGGCCCGTGGTTCGGCACGAACGTGTGGATCAGCTCGTGGATAATCACCGCATCCAGCACGTACCCGGGCACCTCCTGCAGCTGGTGGGCGATCCGGATGCGCTTGGACTGCACCGAGCAGCTACCCCAGCGCGTGTTCATATTCGTGACGAACTTGATCTCCCCGACTGTCGCCCGACCACCGAGATACTTGTCGTTGAGCTGCACCGCCCGCTCTGCTAACTCCCTGTTGCCCAATGTTTGACGCCGACTCTTCAGCGCCTTGCCCACCAGCTCTACGCTGATTCTGCGCAGCTCAGCCTCTCCGATGGCCGCGGGCGACATGACCAAGAAGCCTTCGCCTTCTTCTCGCACTGCAACGGTCTTCTTGCGCCGAGTGGACAGGCGGATTGTGACGGGCGGTACCGTCGCTGCCGTCACCTCGGGACTCAGCCGGGCCGCAAGCTCCTCCTGCACCTCATAGGCCAACCGCTGTGGATCGATCGCGTGCGAGCGGAAAGAGGGGGCCATGGGAACATCCTTTCCACCAGCGAAGACGTTGTTGTGCTGCTAGTGTGAGAGGCGACTAAACAGCGCGCATGGGGAGCGCAGGCTGCCGCACCGGGATTCAAGGGACTGGATTTAGCGGACAGGGTTTTAGGGGGAATGCATTCATGCTAGAGCTTAACTTGCCGGCGAGCACAGCCATCCTGGCCAGGCCGACGATCGGCCTGCAGTTCGGAGTGCTGCCACACGAATCGATGATTCTGCCGCTACCAAAGAACGTGAACCCCGGCCAGGTAGCCCACGTTTTTGCCCTGGCCCGCGGGGGAATCACCTTCGACGAACTGCAACAGAAGCTGGGCTTTTGCGGACTGGAAACAGACGATGCGCGGCTTATGCTCTCCGAGATGCTACAGGCCCGGATACTGCAGCCTTCTCAGAGGGATGTGGATTTTCACGTCCTGGCCTCTGGCGTGGCCAGCGAACGGCTGGAACCCGTGCTGGAGGCGCTGGGGTTAAGCTTCCGCGTCACCTCCACGCCCAGCGAAGCCCGGCGTTCGCTAATCGCCCTACCCGGAGCGGTGTTCCCCACACCGGACGTGCAGCACGCACTGATGGTCAACCGCGTGGCCCACTACCCCGCCGGCATCGTGGACGGGAAAACAGTTTTGGGGCCGCTGGTGGTGCCGGGCGTTACTCCATGTCTTGCCTGCATGGATAGCTACTACGGGAAGATTGATGACGGCTGGCGCGGAGTTCGACTGCAGGCCACAGGAAGGCCGGGAAGTACGGAGAGGCACCTCATCCAGGCGGCCTCCACCCAGCTGGCGATGATGCTGGATGAGCATGTGCTGCCCTGGTGGCGGGCTCACACGGAGTTCATCAGAACACGCAGGATAGCGCGGCTGAATCAGGAAACCCTACCCGAGGAGCCGGAAATCCCCGAGGTTCTGAGGCAACGGCGGCTGGTGGATTTCGCTACCGGCGCCGTGCAGACCTACCAAGTGCCCTTCGGCGACAACTGCCTCTCTTGCCGGGCGGTGCGGGTCTAGTTAGGCATAGTTGCTGACGATAGCCAGCACGTCCTCGCCGAACTCCTGGACCTTCACCGGGCCTATGCCCGGCACAGCCAGCAACTGGTCAGACGTGGTGGGCAGCTTCTCGGCGATGGCGCGCAACGTGGCGTCCGTAAAAATGACATACGCCGGCACCGCCTTGTCCTTCGCCTGGGCGGTGCGCCAATCGCGCAGCTCAGCGAGCAACAGGTGGTCGGTTTCGGGGGCGTGCTGACCACAGCGGCCGAGGATCTTCAGCTCCGGGCTGCCGAGGCGAGCACCGCAGACGGCGCAGGCGTTCTTCGGTGCGCCGAGCCGCTCGCGGGAGTTCCCGCTGCCGGAGTGGCGCTGGGCGGCGGCTGCTTCCTCCTGCGGGACCAGCCCGTCGAGGAAGCGGGTGCGGTGGCGGTTTGCCTTCGATCCCTCCTGGCGCGCGAGCGACCAGCTGAGGTGCAGGTGCTCGCGGGCGCGGGTGATTCCGACATAGAACAGGCGCCGCTCCTCTTCGATGGCCTCCTCCGAGCCTGCGCCCTTGAGCGCATGGCGGATCGGCAGGGTGCCTTCGTTAAGGCCGACAAGGAAAACCGCGTCCCATTCCAGGCCCTTGGCGGCGTGGATGCTGGCGAGGGTGACCCCTTGGAACTTCGGCGGGTTTTTAGCGCTCATGCGTTCCTTCAGCAGCGCAACTACGCCCGGCATGCTCAAGGGTTCAGCGGCGCTGGAGGTGATCTCCTTAACCAGGTCGAACAAAGCCTGCAGGGACTGCCAACGGGCGCGTTCCTGCGAACCGGAAGGCTCGGCGCTAGTCAGGCCGACGGGAACGAGTGCGGCGCGGACTGCATCGGGCACGTCCTCCGGGGCTGGGTCGTACTTCTTCGCCGCGGCGATGATGGCATTCATGCCCTCCCGGATCTCGGTGCGCTTGAAAAAGCCCTCGCCGCCCTTAACCTGGTAACCGATTCCGGCCTGTTCCAGCTCGTATTCGTAGTTCGCCGACTGCGAATTGATGCGGTACAGGATCGCGATGTTCGCCGGTTCCACACCCTTGCTGATGAGCGCCTGGATTTCCTTGACCACCGCCACCGCCTCGGCGGGTTCGTCCGGGTATTCGTGGAACTGCGGAAGGGGGCCCGCAGGGCGCTGGCCCTCCAGCTTCAGGCGGGTGCCCGCCACTCGCCCCTTCGCCTTGCCAATGACGTTGTTGGCCAGGTCCACGACCTGCGGGGTGGAGCGATAATCGCGGTACAGGCGCACGGTAGTGGATTCCGGGTATTTGGTGGTGAAGTCCAGCAGATACTCCGGGGTGGCGCCGTTGAAGCTGTAGATCGTCTGGTTGGCGTCCCCCACCACGGTCAGGTCGTCCCGATCGCCCACCCAGGCGTCCAGCACGCGCTGCTGCAGGGGTGTAACGTCCTGGTACTCGTCAACGACGAAGGTGCGGTAGCGGGAGCGAAACTCGTCGGCGATGCCCGTGTTGGATTCGATGGCGGCCGCCATGTGCAGGAGTAGGTCGTCGAAGTCCAACAGCATGCCCTCTGGCGTGGTCTTCATGCTCTCGTACCCCTGAAAGACCTTGACGAATGTCTGGGGATCCACCGGGCAGTCGCGGCGGCGGGGCTCGACATAATGGGGGTAGTCTTCCGCGCTGATCAGGGAGGACTTCGCCCACTCGATCTCCCCGATCAGGTCCGCCAGCATCGCGGTGCTGGTTTCCACTCCTACTGCCCGGGCGGCGCGGGAGACAATGCGGAACTTGTTGTCCAGCAGCGTCCACGGCAGGTCGCCCGCGTAGGCCGGCCAGAAGTACTTCAACTGCCGCATCGCCGCAGCGTGGAAGGTCTTGGCCTGCACCTTCGGGATATTCATCAGAGCCAGGCGCTCGCGCAGTTCCGCGGCGGCGCGGGCGGTGAAGGTGACGGCAAGCACATGGTCGGGGTTGACGAACCCGCCGTCCACGAGGTGGGCGATGCGGTGGGTGATGGTGCGGGTCTTACCGGTGCCGGCGCCGGCGATGATGCTGACCGGCCCGCGCGGGGCCGACGCAGCTCTAGCCTGTTCCGGATCCAGTCCGTCCAGCAGGGAGCTCACTCAAAGCACCCCTACTTCGTGCCGAGGGTGTCGTCGGCTCCCGGGTTGGAGCGCACGTACAGCACGCGGTCGCCCGGCTCGATCGTTTCCGCTTCGGAGGAGTCAATGCGATACAGCTCGCCGGAGCGCACCACACCCAGCACCACGTCTTCCAGCACGCGCGGGTTGCCGCCAACCTCTTCCTCGCTGACCAGCCGCTCGGCGATGGAGAAGCCTTCATCGGGAGACAGTAGATCCTCCATCATCTCCGTCACCGACGGGGTGACGGTGGCCAGTCCCATCAGACGGCCGGCAGTTTCGGAGGAAATCACCACAGAGTCCGCACCGGACTGGCGGAGCAGGTGCGAGTTATCGGATTCTCGCACGCTGGCGACAATGGTTGCCGCTGGGGCGATCTCTCGCACCGAAAGGGTGATCAGCACTGCGGTATCGTCCTGGTTCGGGGCTACGACGACGGCGCGGGCGCGGTTAACGCCGGCGAGCTTCAGCACGTCGGATCGGGTGGCCGAGCCCTGCACGGTCACCAGTCCCTGTGCGGAGGCCTGGTCCAGCACCTCGCGGTCCGTATCCACCACCACGATCTGCGAGGGCGATACACCGTCGGCCAAGAGTGCTGCGATAGCGGAGCGCCCCTTGGTGCCATAGCCGATGACGATGGTGTGGTTGCGCATTTTCTTCCTCCAGCGGCGAATGTTGAAAGTCTTGCGGGACTCTTCAGTAAGGACGGACAGCGTAGTTCCGACCAGCAGGATCAGGAAGATCAGGCGGGCCGGAGTAATGATGAGGATGTTGACGAGTCGCGCGTTTTGCGTCTGCGGCGAGACGTCGCCGTAGCCCGTGGTCGACAGGGATACCGACGAGTAGTACAGGGCGTCTACAAACGTTTCCATCCCCTCGTACGCATCCCGGTCGATGTAGGCCAACACCGCAACAAGCATTATCAGCAGGAAGGCGTAGAACATTCGCCGGACAATGAGCCACCAGGGGCTTTGGACCACTGAGGTCGGGATACGGACGATGTTGATTAGCGCGTGCGGCGGTAGCTCATCGACTTCATCGTCGGCACGGAAGCGCTCGCGCAGCCGGTACTTCATCTACGTCCTCTCGTCACTGCTCGTGGTCGCCTTGGGTGGTCTTTTTAGTGACGCCCCCAAGCATCCCTTCGAGCTCGTCTGCAGACAGTAGTGTACGCGGTTCATAGGTTTCATTTGCCGCGACATAGTGGAACGCAGCCCGGACGTTCTCGGCGGGCACCTCCACCCCCAGTTTTGCGCTGAGCAGTTTGGCCCAGGCGAGCCGGTAGACGGCCAGCTGCATGGCGGCTGCGTCCATGTCCGCGCCGGTGGGTTTGCGTCCGGTCTTCCAGTCCACAACGATCCATCCGGCGGTGGGATCGGTTCCGTCGTGGAAGACCGCGTCGATTCGGCCTTCGAACACGTGGCCGCCGATGGTGACAGAGTACGCCCCTTCCACGCTCTCGGGTTGGCGGTCTGCCCACTCGGAGCGCAGGAAGGCATCCTTCAGCGTTTCGAGGTAGGGGTCTTCCAGGGTTGCGTCGGAGGCGCCAGGGAGCTGATCTTCGTCCAGCAGGCTGACCTGCTTGTAGCGTTCCTCCACCCAGTTGTGGAAGGCGGTGCCGCGCTTGGCATAGGGCTTCGGCTCCAACGGAATCGGGCGACGGGCGCGCAGAGCGAACTCCTGGTTGTCCTTGCGCAGGCTGACAGCCTCGGTGGCGGTCATGCGGACATTCAGCGGAACCACTAGCTCGGCGTTGTCCATCGCCGAGAACTCCTCAAGTAGCAGGTTTGTTTCGAGATCCCAGGCTTCGGCCAGTGTGGTCGGCGCTCCATCCGCAGTGGCGCCTGGCGCTGGTCGGCTCTGTCCGTCTTGTTCTTCCTGTTGGGAGACAGCTTCGATTTCCTTGCGCACTTGCTCGGCGCCTTCGGCCACACCGGGGCGAGTCATTGCGGGAGCCGGGCTGGGCCAGCTAGCGCCGGCGGTCGCCACCGTGTCGCGTTCCTTACGCTCTTCCTCGTAGTCTCCCCGCTCCCCGTTTATCTGCGGGGTGGGAAGCATGAGCTTGTCCTCTAGGGGCAAGTCCGGGTTGTCTAACCGCGTATCCAAGTCTTTGTAGTACATTCCCATGCCGGACCAATGCTCTACGTTGGCTGCAACCCCGCTCTGCTCCAGGTATTCGTGCAGCAGGGTGAGGCAGATTGATGGGTCGTTACCCTTGCTTGCCGACTCTTTAAAGGCCGAACCGCTGACGAAGAGCACTCGCTCGGAACGGGTGATGGCCACGTAGAACAGGCGGTCGTTCTCTTTGGCTCGGAAGCGGCTCACCTGTTTGTTGAACTCCTTGTATGCCTTGGTGTGTCCGCTTCGGTCTTCTGCATCGTCAGTCACCAGTGTCGGATATGCCCCTGGGTCGTCGCCCGCATCGCCGCGTAGGCTGCTCGGCAGCACTCTCGCCTTGATGGTCCACGCGGACTCGCTTCGAGGCTGGGAGTAGTCCCCGTAACGTTCGCGCGAGGCATGCGGCACGGCGACAATGTCCCACTCCAACCCCTTGGCCTTGTGGACGGTGAGGATCTGGACCGTATTGTCCTTGCGCTGCACCTCACCCGGATCCAGACCATCTTCTTCCGATTGAGCGGCTAGTAGGTACTCCACCAATGCCTTAGGGGTGGCGCTACCTGTGCGGGAAACGTCCCGCACAATCTGCGCGAACTTATCCAGATGGCTGGTGCCGATCGCCTGCTCGGGGCGGCGGTGCCAGCGCGTCAAGACCTCCGTGCGCACCCCGAGCATCTTCTCAATGTCTGCCACCAGATCTGGAAGGTTCTTACCCAGGCTATGACGGCGCAGGTATCCAAGCTCCCGGCCGAGTTGTGCCAGTCTGCGGGAGCCTTCGGCCGACATTCCCATCTGCTCTGCGTCGGTCAGATCAGCGAGCGCATCGATCAGCCCCACGGAGAACTCCGTAGCGTTCGGGATGGCCTCTAGCACTTCCTCGATCAACTCGTCGCGCACTCCAGGAGTGCGGAGCAGCTCGATGTTCTCCTGGCGCTGCCGTTCCATTGCAGCGTCGTCGACGGCACCCGCTTCCCCGGCTCCGCGTTTGGCGATCTGCTCCGCCCGGCGCGTGAGCACTGCAAGGTCAGCGGCTCCGATGTTCCATCGCGGGCCGGTCAATAAGCGCAGCAGGGCCACATCATCGGTTGGGTCTACGAGCACCCGCAGCATTGCGAACACATCTGCGACCTCGGGGATATACAACAATCCCGGCCCCGCCGTCATGTCCGCGGGCACGCCGCGCTCCACGAGTTTTTCGTAAATCGGAACTGCGTCTTTGTTGACCGTTACCAACACGGCGGCGGAAAAGGGCTTAACCTTCGCAGGATCGTCGGCGGTCTCCAACTTCCGCTGGTGGTCCCGCCACTGACTTTGCAGCTTGTCGGCTAGCCAGTCGAGCTCCTGCTCCCGCTCGTCGAAAAATGCCACCGCCGATTCGCCTTCTGTGGCTCCGGGGCGCGGGCGCAGCTCGGAGACCAGGCGTCCAGTACTTTCGGTGCTGCGCTCCATGGACCACGTAGAGACCCTGTTGGCCATGTCCAGCACCATGGTGGGGTTGCGCCAGGAGGTCAACAGCTGCAGCTTCTCGGCTGGTTCTCCGGCCGCGTTGGGGAAGTCGGTTCGGAATTTCTCCAAGTTGGAGGCCGTCGCTCCACGGAATTGGTAGATCGACTGCATTGGGTCGCCCACTGCCATTGCGGAAAAGCTTCCCTCGCCCGCTCGCCCATCGCCAAACAACGAACGCAGCATTACGCGCTGTGCGTGGCCGGTGTCCTGATATTCATCCAACATCACCACCCGGAAGCGGCGGCGCTGGTCTTGCCCCACGACTTCGTGGTCGCGCACGAGCGTCGCCGCTTTACTCATCTGCTGCCCGAAAGTCAGTAGGTCGCACTCCTGCAGGGTCTCGCGGAACTTCTGCACCAGCTTCAACAACTCGATGCGGTATTGCTGGGTGTCGCGAAACTTCGTGTTTTCGTCCGTGAATTCTTTCTTGCTTCGCGGCCCCTTGGGCAGCTCTTCCAAGAGCTTCTTCGCTGCCGCGCTTTCCTGCTCGACCGCTGCAATACCGACCAGGTGGTTGTCCATCTCATCCGAAAGAGCGCACACGTCTGCGATCACGCTGGACACGGCGGTCTGCGTGGTGAGCGAATCACCAGAGTTGATCACCACGTCGCGGGCCACCATCCACCGTTCGGCGTCCGTAATGAGGCGGGCGGCTGGCTCCGAGGGAATCAGCAGACCGTATTCGCGGACGATGTCCCCCGCATAGGAATCGTAGGTAGCCACCGCCGGTGCAATATTCTTCAGCACTTCGCGCCGCGGATCGTCAGCCGACAGCTGGTCCATGAAAGCGCTTCCCGCGAGGGTTTGCAGACGTTGGCGAATACGTTCGCCAAGTTCAGCCGCAGCCTTGCGGGTAAAGGTCAACCCCAGGATCTGCTCGGGCCGGGCGTAGCCGTTGGCCACCATCCACACTGCACGCGCTGCCATTGTTTCGGTCTTACCTGCACCAGCGCCGGCGACGACAAGGAAATTACCGAACGGACCGGCCTGGATAACGTCCGCCTGCTCGTCAGTCGGAGCAAACTTCTGCCCCATCAGCTGGGATAGCTCTTGGGGGCTAAAGATGTGTCGGTTGCTATCCATTTAAATCACCTGGTTTCCTTCGTCTTGCGCGGGGCAGATCGTCTTGAAGTCGCAATGCCTACACCCGTCGTTTGGTGTGGCCAGGTATGTCGGCCCCGCAGTCACCGGTGCGATCTCCATAAGCTGGTCGTGTACTCCGCTTAATTGCTCTTCCGTCAGCTCTGCCTGGTTTCTTTCGGTAATCGTCTTGGTCTGGGTGCCTGGGTACACCAGCGCTGCACCCCCGGGACGGTACTTTTGCGCTGAACCACCGGAACGCTCGTTGAGTGGCAGTAGGAATTGGTACGCACTTAGCTGCGGACTCTCCGCCGCAGCGTTCTTCGTCACCGCGGTCTTGCCGGTTTTGAAGTCGATCACCTTTGTCAGCCCGTCCTCCGGATTCGTGGCCAGCAGATCCGCGCGCCCGCTCAGCGTCACCTCAACTCCGTCGGGTGTCTGCCCAACGCGCGCCCGTAGCGTTCGCTCAGTCTCGAGCTCGAATTCTTTGTCTCTGTAGCCGGCAATGAAGCCATGCAGTTTATTGACGCCACCTTCCCAGCGCTCCACCGTTTGCGTGTTCTTCCACGCTGGTCCGTCGAGCACGTGCGGCAGAATTTCGCGGACGGCCAGCTGCGCCTCGTCGAGCTCCATTCCCTGCACGATCTGTTCTGCAATGGCGTGAATGAAAATACCCACGCGCATCGCCTCCGTGGATTCACTCACCCCGCCATTGCTGTCCAGGAAGGCTCGCAAAGCACAGGTGTTCCAGCTCTCCAGCTTGGAAGGGCTCAACCGAATCTTGTCGCCAGCCAGCACTCGCGCGTCCGTGGAGGGCTCCGCCGTGCCCCACCAGTCTTCGGGAGCGGCACCGTACACCCCGGCCCGTGCCATCTTGGCCAGATTCCGCGCCGCCGCGCGACGCTCGTGGCCTGGGCGGTTGGGGTCGGTGACAGCATCGCGTAACTCCGCCAGCAGGGAATCGATGGCCAACACGCGTGGCAGCGCGCCCGCCCCGGAACCGGAGACCTTGCGCCCCACTGAAGTCTCCGCTTCCTCCGCCCCTTCCGCTTCGTCGGCTGTAGCCAGTTCCGTGGGTTCCACTCCCATCTCGGCGATGAACCTCGACGGCACCAGCGCCTCATCGCCGGAGTTCCGCACGCAGGTCACGTGCACACTATCCGTCGCGCGGCTGAGTGCTAGCAGGAAGAGCCGGCGCTCTTCCTCAATCGCATCGTTGATGCGCGCCACCGGCACACTCGGGTCGATCCCCCGGTCCAGCAGATCCACAAGCTCCAGCTGGCCGAAAAGCCCTCCGACGGTCGGGCCGGTCGGCCACTCGCCTTCCTGCACCCCGGCAATGGCCACCACCTTCCACTGGCGCCCTGCTGCCGCGTGGGCAGGCAGAATTTCCACTGCTCCGGCGCGCACGCCCCGCTGGTCGCGTCCGCCGGTGGGCACTTTCTGAGCGCGGAGGTTCTCTACGAAGCTCTCCATCTGCGCATGCGGATTGCGCTCCGCGAAGTCGCCCAGAATGTCGAACAAGCTCATGACCGCGTCCAGGTCCGCGTCGGCTTGCGCACCAAGCGATCCGCCCTTCAGCGCTTGAGCGCGCAGATGCATATCCAGCTTGGTGGCCTGCCAGATCTTCCACAGCACCATCTCCGTGCCTTGGTTGTTCTTCCACGCCTGTCGCCCGGCCTCCAAGACGGTGGACACGCGCTGGATGACCTCCTTCTCGCGCGGCCCACAGTGGCTGGTAATCCACTGATTCGCTGGGTCTCCGGGGTGGTTCAGTAGCTCCGTGACGTAGTCCGCGGCTTGGAAAGGCCTGCCGTCCTCGTGGGCTCGCAGCGTCTGCCCAGCTGCCTGCCCGGCCACCTGCCCAGCCATCTGCGCAGAACGGATGGCCAGGGCTACCGCACGGTGCACGCGGCGCACCATCACCGGGTCCGCGCCTCCCACACTTCCCTCCAACACACTGTGCATCTCCGCCACCGTGAGGGTCCGGTAGCTCGCCTCTGCTGCCAGCAGCAGCATTCGCGCCAGGGGTTGCTCCGCCAGCACCACGGAGGTAGGGTCCACCTTCACCGGCACGCCATAGGCCATCAGAGTCCTGCGCACTCTCGCAATGCTGCCGGTGCCACGCACGATTACCGCGATGTCGTCCCACGCAACTTGCTGTTCGATGTGCGCCCGCCGCACCACATCTACAATCTTCAGTCGCTCGGCGGTCTCCGTCGGGGTGATCGTCACCTGCACGGTCTCGGCGCCTGTGGAGCCTCCGCTCGTAAAGTCTCCCGAATCGGCAGAGCGCAGCTCCACGCGGCTTGGCTGAGCACCCAAATGCCTACGGAGGGCGTTCACGGACTGGGCCGCAGGTGGCGTCAAACGATAAGAAGCGCTCAGAACCACCCGGTGGTCCGGGTCCTGCGAGTAGGAATCCAGGAAAGCCTCGTCCGCCCCGCGGAAGTGGAACACGCACTGGTCCGGATCGCCCGCGATGAGGGTACGGGTTCCTGGCACCATAAAGCTCTCGATCAGCCGGGCCGAAGCCGGGTCCAGATTGTGCGCATCGTCGACCAGCAGCAGCTTCACCTTCTCCCGCTGCTGCTCGACCAGTTGCTCGCCCTCCGGCTTCTCGAAAGCAGCCAGGGTCGCGTGCAACAGCTCGGAGGCGTTCAGGCTTTCCGAGCGGCTCAGGCGCTGGACCTGCTGGTATTCCTGCTGGAAGCGCCCTGCGGCCTCCCACATCGGGCGATCGTGTTCGACCCCTAGCTGCTGCAGCTGCTGCGCTGATAAACCACGTTCCGTGGCACGCAGCAGCAGGTCGCGCAGCTGCTGGGCAAACCCCGCGTAGCTCAGTGCGGGGACAACGTTGGTGGGCCAGTACCGGTTGCCGTCCTCCTCGGTCCCCCGCAGAATCTCTCGGATCTGCATGTCGTGTTCCGCACCCGTAATCAACCGCGGCTGCTTCTGCCCGCGCAGAGTCTGCACACTGCGATAGAACGCAAAGGCCCACGAGTGCACGGAACGCACGAACGTGCCGGACGCAGCGTAGTCGCCCTCCCCCGCCATGCGCTGGTACAACGCCGCACGCACGGCCGTCGCCGACTCCTTCGACGGTGCGAAGAACATTATTTCGGACGCCGATCCCCCCTGCAGCAAAAAGTCTCGCGCCGCAGAGATCAACAGCGACGTCTTGCCCGTGCCCGGCCCACCGAGGACTGCGTAGGGTCGAGAATAATCAACCCGCGTGGAGCCTTCCACCAAGGCTCCGGCGAGCCCGTCGAAGCGCTCCGGTGGCCGTATCGCATCCGTGGGCTGCCCCAACCGCACCTTTGGGTTCCCACTGGCTCCCAGGCGTTTTTCGAGATCGTAGTTGGGGCTATTGAGTGAGTTTTCGGGCGAGTTCTTTAGCCTGTCGCGGTCCATGGCTATAAGTCTGTCATGTGCCCCGGACAGCCTCCGGACGAATGCCTGTTTCGTGTTCGATTATGGGGAACAACTAGCCTTCTCGTGTAGCCACCCAGGCCGCCACAACGTCGGCCACGCGTGCCAGGCCCTCCCACGATTCCGGCAGCGAGTTCGGTAACATGGCGTGCAAGAACAGTCGGTACATCACCGCGCGCAACACCAGTTGCGTGAAGTCGGGCAGGTGCGCCCAGCGGTCCAATAGCGCATCCGGCGCGTTGCCCCAGGCCATCGTGTCCACGATCAACAGTGCGACACTCCAGGCGGCCGGGTGCCACGCCGGATAAAGGTCCGTGACGATGGGATCAGCGGTGCCGTCGAAGATAGTGCATCCGGCGATGTCGCCGTGCACCAACTGGTCGGCCTCCACAATCGGTTCGCGCAGTTCAGCAAGGTTAGCTGCCTTCACCAGTGCGGCGGCCACGTCATCCCGGGGCACGCTCTCGGGCGCCAGCACCGGGGTGACCCATTCCGCCGGGTCCTCGGCGAATGCGGCCTGATCCGCCGCGGCGAAAAGATCGTGTTCGTTCCATTTCTCCCCTGCCACAGGCGGCGCCAGGAAGGTCGGCTTCTTTTCACCACGCAGGGCCTCGTTCAGGCGTAGGGCGGCCGCCACCATCTCATCGAAACGCGGAGACTGGTGGCCGGACATGAAGGTCCGCGCCCGCCAACCGGACACGCTGAAGCGCCCGTCGGAAGAGAAGATGGGCCGCGACATGGAAACCCCCGCCGGGCGCACTTTCGACATGATCTTGGCGATCCACGCCGCCCGCGCCGGTTCGTCGGTCCGGGATATCACCGCCCTGTCGCAGCGCCATCCCTGGCTCCACTCCTGTTCCAGCAGCACCGGATGTGCCGAAGGCACCTGAAAGCTGGCCAGGATATGCGCCGGCGGTGGGGAGTTGAAGTCGCTGTGAGAATCGTCGTTGATCATGCGCTCGCTTATTTACTGTTCTTGTACCCGAACGGGAACACCCACGGGTTTACCTTGCAGGTATTCGAATTGCCCTTGAAGGCCTTGTCTGGGTTGATTTTATAGATCTCAGCGTTGTTCAGGCTGATGGTCTGTTGCATCATAATCGGCGCCAGTGCGCCATCCTTGGAGCACGGGACGTGTGCTTTGTGCCCGATTCCGTGGCCGACCTCGTGGTTAATCATGTACTGCCGGTAGGCTCCTAGATCCCCTTCAAAGGGAATGGCACCGCGCACCCAACGTGCCTCGTTGAGGACAACCCGGCGTTCGCCCGGATAGTTGCAGCTAGTCTCAATGCCATAGCTATCCCCACAGGTCGCGGCGGTGGTCTCTGGGGAGGTCAACTGGATCCGCATATCCGGCTCCTTCCCCTTCGGCAGCTTCTTCTCGTCCACGTGCTGGAAGGAGTACTGCGGATCGCCCACCCATGACTTCGGGTTGGCCAGGGTGGCATCCACCATCGCAGCAAAGGCATCGTCGCCACCGTAGGCAGAGGACTTCAATGTCGTCTCAACCTCCACAACATAGGTGAACTTCTTTTTCCCCTTGCCAAAGGTCTTGCCGGGCTCGCCTACGGTGCGGAATTTGCCGCTCCCCTTCTTCGTGTACTTGCCTCCCGGGGGCAGCGAGCCGAACTCCAGCCCCTCGTAATCACCGTCTTCGGCGCCGGCCACGCCACCGTCATCGCTGCTAGTAACCGCCACTTCGCCGGTGGCCTGCGTGTCTTCGTCGTCCCCCAGGCCATGCAGAATGCTGTACATAACCAACAAAGTGACGAGCACAAAAGCAGCAGTAATCAGCACTACACTGCGGAAGCTAAACCGCCCGCGCTGAGGCTCCCGCACCTCTTCTTCAGTCGCTCTCGGTGCAAGCTTCCGCGCCGGAGGGATCGGATGGCGCTCTACGTTACTGCCGCTACTCATACAGCTAGTCGCTGACTCCTTAGGGCTTACTTAGCTTACGAAGCCGACGGAGTTCTTGGCCTCAGCGCCGACCTCCACGTATGCGATCTGTCCGCGAACCAGCACGTAGCGTGCCCCCTTGGCACCTTCGATGGTCAGCGTCTCATTCTCGCCGGAACGCAGGAAGCTCTCGATCTCTGCTACGTACTCGTCCTGGGACTTAGCCTGCCCGCTCTTGGCGTCAATGGTGATAGCCAGCTCGCGGGCGTTGTGTACGAATCCGACCTTGATCTGCATGGGAAAACCTTCCTTCATGTTCGTTCTATACTCACGTGCAGTATTGTGACCATCATAGCTATCTGGTCGAGCAAGGAAGGCGGGTGCTGCAGGTGCTGATGTCCTCTGGGTCTTCTGAAGCCTCTTCTGGGGCCAATACCTCTCGCCCGACCTTCAGCTCGCTCGGCGTGGCCGCGGAGATCACGGAAGCTCTGGCCACGGCCAACATTACGCACGCCTTCGCCATCCAGGAATACACCTTGCCTATCGCACTGAAGGGTTCCGATGTTATCGGCCAGGCACGCACGGGGATGGGCAAGACTTTGGGTTTCGGCATTCCTGTCCTCGATCGGGTTTTTGATGACGCCACCGTCACCGCCCCAGACGGCACCCCGCGCGCCTTGATCGTGGTGCCCACCCGGGAGTTGTGCCTGCAGGTCACCGACGACCTGACCCTGGCTGCCCGCAATTTGCGCGTGCCAGTGGAGACCGAGGGGGCGTCCCAAAGAAAAAAGAGTAAGACCCGAGCCCTGCAGGTACATGCGGTATACGGTGGCGTGCGCTTCGACAAACAGACGACGGCTCTGGCACGGGGCGTAGACGTGGTAGTCGGCACGCCGGGGAGGCTGCTGGACCTGGCACAGCAGGGGCATTTGCAGCTGAATACGGTGGAAATCGTCGTGCTGGACGAGGCCGACGAGATGCTGGATCAAGGGTTCCTGGACGATGTCCGTAGCATCATCACGCAGACCAGCCCGCAGCGGCAGACGATGCTGTTTTCTGCCACCATGCCGGGGCCGATTGCAGCGCTGACTAGGACATTTATGCGACACCCTGTGCTCATCCAGGCTGATAGCGCGGCGACGGAGGCAACGCATGAGTCTACGAAGCAGGTGGTATTCCAATCCCATAAGCTCGATCGACTCTCCGCACTGGCCCGAATTCTGCAGTCCCCGGGACGTGGACGCAGCATCGTTTTTGCCCGTACGAAGCGGCAAGCTGCGGGAGTGGCCGAAGAGCTGGCTAAGCTGGGCTTCCGTGTGGGCGCGGTGCACGGGGATATGCGCCAAAACGACCGTGAGGAATCGCTGGACGAGTTCCGCCGTAATGAGGTGGACGTGATGGTGGCTACCGACGTGGCTGCGCGCGGCATCGACATCGAGGATGTTACGCACGTGATCAATTACCAGGTGCCAGACGATGAGCGCACCTATGTTCACCGCATCGGCCGCACGGGGCGCGCGGGAAACACGGGCACGGCGGTGAGCCTCATCGGCTGGGACGAGGTCGCGAGGTGGAACGCCATCAGCGACGCCCTGGGGCTAGGGCTGCAAGACCCACCGCAGTGGTTCTCCTCCAGCGCAGAGTTTCTGGCCGAGTTCGACCTTCCAGAGGATGTTGGAGACCGGGTGGGTGCGCCGCGCGGAGTGAAAGGCGCAGCATTGAAGGTGAAAAAGTCCCGCAAGAGGCCACGCCCATGAGCAAGCGGATCCCCTCTCCCGAGCGCGCCCGCCGCAGCGACCACATCGCCGCTGCCGCGTTAACCTGCGGGCTGCTTGCCCTCGGCGGGATCACGTGGCTTGGTTCCGATGCCCGCGAGGTAGACCACCGCGTTGCTGATAGCCCAATCGAGGCCGAGGACAAGACTCTCGCCTCCTCCGATTTCGCCAAGGGCGACCGGCAGATTCCGCAGCAGTTGCACGAGCTGTGGGACGCAAAGACAGACTCTGCTGACCTGGTGGTGGATCAAGGCGGGGTGGTTTTGACCTCTGGCGCCAAGGCCACGATGGTGCGGGGCGACGACGGCACGGAGGTCTGGCACTATAAGGCGCCACACAACCTGTGTGCCGTGGCGACAAACTGGGGCAAGACGAACCTATTCCTGCAGGGTCCCAAGGGATGCGGACAGGTGGTGGCGCTGGATAGCGGCACCGGCGAATACCGTCACACTCGCGACATGCTGGCTGCCGACCACGTGGAGTTATTTCAAAGCCGCGACAACATCGGGATGCTTTCCCCCACCCGCACGGAGTTGCTGCGCTCAGATGCGGTGCGGCGCGTAGAGGTCGGCGACAAACTGACCGTAGTAAAGCCGAACAAGCAGGCCTACACCAATTGCACCTTTACTTCCGCCTTGACGCGCAAAGACCTACTGGTTACCGCGCAGACGTGCCCCGATAACGAAAAAAAGTTGATCCGACTGCTGAAGACCAACCCAGAGGAATCTGATGCCCCGGAAAAGTTCCACGAGTACGAGGTTCCCGCAAACAGCGAGCTAGTGGGTGTGGGGCTAGACCGGGCGGTGATTTACGTCCCCGGAAACGGAACACGCGCAAAGGATGAAAACGATAACGAGGGCTCGCGCTTCCAGGTACTGGACAACGCAGGTAACTTTCAGCAGTTCCCTGCCGACCCCGCCCCGCTGTTGGATCCGCAGCAGCGGGAAGGCACGCTGTTTCGCGCCCAAACTGCGGACTCGGCACACCTGATGAGTTGGTTTGATGGCGCCCGCGTGGTTACCTTCACCCCGTCCACCATGGAGCCTGCATTCCAGGTCGGCGGCGCTATCGGCCCGGCGACCCCTATGGAAGGGAGGCTGCTAGTCCCCACCGTCAAGGGAATTGCTGTGGTGGACTGGGATAGCGGCAAGGTTCTGCGCACGATCCCTGTGGATCGCAAGGGGTACGCCGGACAGGTGACGCTCAAATTGGTCGGTGAGGTGCTGGTGGAAAAGCGCGGCGAGTCCGTCGTGGCATTGGGTAGTGACGCTGAGCAACGCTAGCCAATAACCGCTTTCCCCTGGCATACCAAATCATTTCATTGTGACATTCATCACATTTAAGAAAAAGCTGGGTTAAGGGTCAAAATGTGTGTCTGGCTCGGCGTGTCGCGGGGGTTAGATTTGGCCTTTTTGAATGCCGATTGAGTGGGTGTAGTCGGTGTCGATAGCGTTGTCGTAGAGGGCTGGGCGTCCTGTTTCGTGGTCGGCTTGGTTCTCGGTTTGGGTCAGGGTGGATACTTTGGCGAGTTGGCCCTGGCCCCAGTCGGACTGCCTGGCGATTCGTACTGGATCGTCAGGCAGTTCCGTTTTTAAGTAGAGCCACCAATCCAGCATGCGGCGTTGTCGTTCGCCTGATCTGCCGCGGTGGGTTCTGGCGAGCAGTTTGAGCTGGGCGTTGATGCCGCCTTCTAAGCTGTTGGTGGTGGATTTGATCCGCTCGGGCGCAAGGACTCCTGCTGGCGGGTTGAGGTAGACAAACAGCATCTCGGACCGCCAAAGATGGTTGAGGCTGTTGTAGGCCTTGCGCACGTTGTGGTGGGTCCACACGCGGGTCCATGCACCTGTTTTGGGGTCTTTGATCATGGTTTTCTCGTTCATCCATTCCCGGTAGATCGTTGAAAACTCGTGCAGTTGCACACCCCACGCGGCGGCTTCATCCAGTGTGGTGATCCGGGTCAGTTTCAGCGCAAGTCGGTAGATGGTGCGCCCGGCATCGGTGCGTGGGTTGGTGGTGGTGTAGCGGCGGACCACGCGTTGGGCGTGGACGAGGCAGCGTTGAATTTTCGTAGTCGGCCAGCACTTTTTGATTGCGCTGTATGCGCCTTGGCCGCCGTCGATGACGGCGATGAGTGGGGCTTCGATGCGTTCAAGCAGCAGTTGGTAGTCGCGGGTGGTTTCGTGTTTGCACCAGTGCCAGGCGATCACGTGGTCGATGGTCGCCGCGACGATCAGGCAGCCACCGGCGGTGTAGGTGCCATCGAGAAATACCTGGTCGTAGATCCGCTTGTGGTGGCCGGCGGTGGGGTCAGGCACATCAACGAGCCAGCACCACTTGAAGCGCCGCTTCATGGTGGCGCGGCTAACACCGTTTCGTTTGGCTAGGTCGTCGAGTGATATTGCGGTGGTGCAATGCTCGATGAACTGGGTGAACACTGCCGCGTTGGTGATGTCGTTTCGACGTTTGACGCTGGAGGCGCCGCATTGTTTGCAGCGCCATCTGGTGGTGCCTTTGCTGGTGGTGCCGTTGCGTTTCATTTCACCGCCGCAGTGGCAGCGTGGTTGGTTCTTCGACATTGCGACACCACACCACGCCGCGCATAGCACATCACGGCTGCCACACCGAGGATTTCCCGTCGGGGGCTAGATATATGCTTCCGGAGCATATACTTTCCGGAAACCTACAGGTCAATCCGTGAAAATCCGCGATTCCGGACACACTTTTTGACCCTTAACCCAAAAAGCTCTAGCCAAACTGGCAATAACATGCCAAAATCATCCAAGTAACCGATAAGAGGCCAAAAGGTTAACAACAAGCCAACGAGGCCTTAATCGCACAGGCGAGAAGCCGCCGCGACCCCCTCTACACACAGGTCTGCACGCCACTTCGCCACCACCACTTTTGCCTGAATTTGCCTAGAGATTCTCTAGGTCAGTTCGTCGAGCCCAACTTCGATCACCGGCTAAAGTGCCCACACCGACTGCAAGCAACAAAGACGACGCATCTTCAGACATTCTTTGTCTGAAAAAATAGAAGGGAAACACAACAATGGATTGGCGCCACAAAGCCGTTTGCCGTGAAGAAGACCCCGAGCTGTTCTTCCCCGTAGGAAACTCTGGCCCCGCCCTGGCTCAGATCGCCAAGGCCAAGCTGGTCTGCAACCGCTGCCCCGTAGCCTCCCAGTGCCTGAACTGGGCCATCGAGTCCGGCCAGGATGCCGGCGTATGGGGCGGCATGGCCGAGGACGAGCGCCGCGCACTGAAGCGCCGCACCAACCGCGGCCGCACCCGCACCCGCAAGCGCATCACCGTTTAAACCCCGACATTTTGTCCAGCTTCGCGCCCCCGCTAAGCTGAACAGGTCGAAACTGTCCCCTTTAACACCAAGGAGCTGCACAATGAGCAAGCGTGGCCGCAAGCGCAAGGATCGTCGCAAGAAGAAGGCTAACCACGGCAAGCGCCCGAACTCTTAAGCCGTAACGCAAAAGGCCGGCAGGCACACCGCATAAGACGGTGCCTGCCGGCCTTTTACGCTATGTAGGGCTAGTAGTTGCGGGCTACAACGCTCCCAATACGCTGTGCGCAATCAGAGAATCGATACGACGAACATCGAGGCCACGACCGATCTTTACCTTGATCTTTCCGGCTCGCGTCCAAAGTTCAATCTCAGCATTGAAATCGAGCGTTCCCGCGTTCTCCGTGGACCACATGTTGATCGACGAATACGGCAGAGAATAGACCTCTACCTTCTTGCCCCTCAGTCCTTGTGCGTCACGCATGATGAGGCGCTTCGTGGTGAAGATTGCACTATCCCTGAACGTCTTAAACGCTACAACCGCCTGCTCTCCGGGCACGAGCAGCGCCATGACATCCTCCGGAATCGGAACTTCTTCAATGAACATCCATTCCGCAATCTGAGCAGCTTCCATCGTTCTCTCCAAGGGTTGGGAAGGCTAGCGCCTCCGATTTTCTAACTAATGCTGTCTACCTAATACCAAATGTAGATTGCATCCGGCTGCAGCAATGAGGAAAAACAAAAACTGTGAGCTACTCCTCCACACGTCACTCCTCCACGCGGTAGCTAATCACCCGCAGCTGCGTGCAGATCCGCGCGCGTAGCTCCACAGGCGCGGGCTGGTTACAACAGCTCCGCAACAGGTCCCGCACCTGCTGCTCGATACCTAGCTGCCGTAGGCACTCAGGGCAAGCGTCGGCGTGAGCGCGCAAACGTTCGCGGCTCTCCCAGTCGGCGTCACCATCAGCAACCTCGTACAGGACATCCAGCAGGTCGTCGCAGTCCGTCTTTCGCGAATTGTCTTTGCACATGTGCTCTTATCCCTTCGCTTCCGTCAGCTTTTTTCGGGCCGTCTTGCTTTGTGCCGCCTCCGTCACGATCCCGTGCTCCGCCGCCACGTCCTTCAACTTGCTACGCAACTGCTTTCGCCCGCGGTGCAGGCGCGACATGACGGTACCGATGGGAGTGTCCATGATCTCGGCAATCTCTTTGTAGGCCAAACCCTCCACGTCCGCGTAGTACACGACCATGCGGTAGTCTTCCCCCAGACTCATCAGGGCATCCTGAATGCGCTTATCGGGGATGTTCTTCAGCGCCTCCACCTCGGCGGATTCCAGGCCCACGGAGTCGTGCTTCGCCGTTTCTGCCAGCTGCCAGTCGGTCATCTCGTCAGCGCTGGATTCCGTCGGGCGACGTTGAGCCTTGCGGTAGCTGTTGATGTACGTATTCGTCAGGATTCGGTACATCCACGCCTTCAGGTTCGTACCTTCCTTGAAGGAACCAAACGCCTGGTAGGCCTTCATATACGCATCCTGCACCAGATCCTGCGCATCGGCCGGGTTGCGCGTCATCCGCAGCGCCGCGCCGTAGAGCTGATCCAGCAGGGGCAGCGCGTCAGCCTCGAATCTGTGCAGCAGCTCGTCTGCAGTGTCATCGCTGCGTTTCATTCGCTCACCTCTCACTTTTCTTTCAACGTAATTCTATCGCCGGTTCATTCCCACCAGTTCCGGAAAATTGTTCGCCACGGAGCCGACCCTCCTGTCGGCCTTGCTGCTGCGCACTTCTGTTGCCTTATTTGGTGACGCCACCAACTCCGCCCCTGCACCCTTCAGCCAAGTATCAAGCTCGTCTCCTACCAAAATCCTGGGCAT
The DNA here is from genome assembly GCF_028609885.1 of Corynebacterium jeikeium. Taxonomy (NCBI): domain Bacteria; kingdom Bacillati; phylum Actinomycetota; class Actinomycetes; order Mycobacteriales; family Corynebacteriaceae; genus Corynebacterium; species Corynebacterium jeikeium. The sequence continues at coordinate 1,983,771 of NZ_CP063195.1, forward strand.
GCGGCTGTGCAGCCAGTCGAGTTCCGGCAGGGCCGCGACGGTAATGATGGTGCCGTAGAGCTTTCCTTCGACGGCTTTACACAGCCCGGCAGCGTACAGGGGGTTGCCGTCGGTGGCGGTGGTGAACCACGGCTGCTTCTTTCCGTCCTCGCCGACCGTCCACTCGTACCAGCCGTCCATCGGAAACGCACACGGCAGAGAGCCGGAGAACAGGGGTTTAGAGAATGCGGTCTCTCCCCGTGCGTTGAACACCGTCTTCGGCGGGTAGCCCCAGTGTGCGGGTCCGATCGCGGCCTCGTTTCGAAACTCCCGCACGATGGGCACCTCGGTGGTGGGCGCCACGTTGTAGTTAGCGGGCCACTCCCCAGCCCCGGCGCGGGCTATGCGCGGGGCACCCAGCCTTCGTCGCAGGTCACCCGAAAGCTCCTCTAAGGAGCTGAACAATACGTATCGGCCACACATACTCGCCCATTATGCCCACCCCACACTTCTTTTCCAGGCAAAAAGTGAGACAATGTGGGTATGTCTGCAGGTATGTCTGAACAACTCTGGCCGGCCCCGGTCGCCACCGAGCCCGTACAGGCCACCGTGGCGATCCCCGGCTCGAAATCCATCACGAACCGTGCGCTGATCCTCGCCGCGCTAGCGGATGCGCCTTCCACCATCACCGGTGGGCTGGTGAGCCGCGATACGGAGCTGATGATGTCGGCTCTGCGTGCCTTGGGGACCCAGATCCTATTGAAGAACGACCAAATGTACGTCACCCCAGCGGAAAAGCTGCACGGCGGTGAGGTGGATTGCGGCCTGGCTGGAACCGTAATGCGCTTCGTCCCGCCGATCGCTGCCCTGGCCACTGGCACGGTTGCTTTCGACGGTGACGTGGAGGCGCGCCGCCGCCCGATGTCTACCACTTTGGATTCCCTGCGTGCCCTTGGCGCCACCGTGAAAACAAGCACCGAGTGCAACCCGGAGGGGTTGCCTTTCTTCGTGGAGGGTTCCGGGGAGATCCAGGGCGGGGAGATCACCATCGATGCTTCCCAGTCCTCCCAGTTCGTCAGCGGCTTGCTCCTGGCCGGTGCGCGCTTCACCGAGGGGGTTACCGTTATCCACGAGGGTAACTCCCTGCCCAGCCAGCCCCACGTCGAGATGACGGTGCAGATGTTGCGTGAGGCCGGGGTGCACGTCGAGACCTCCTTCAACCGGTGGACCGTCCACCCCGGCCCGATCCGTGGCCGTCAATGGCACGTGGAGCCGGACCTGTCGAACGCCACCCCGTTCATGGCCGCGGGCGTGCTCACCGGTGGCACCGTGCGCATTCAGAACTGGCCCGCCACCACCAACCAGCCGGGCGACCAGTTCCGCCAGATCCTGTTGGACATGGGCGCGGAGGCGGAGCTGGACGTCCATCACGGCGATCTTGTTGTCTCCAGCACCGGCCGCATCAACGGGATTACCTGGGACATGCACGATATTGGGGAGCTCACCCCCACCGTCGCCGCCCTGGCGGCCCTGGCCGATGGACCTAGCCACCTCTACGGAATCGCGCACCTGCGCGGCCACGAGACCGACCGACTACAGGCCCTGGCGGATAACATCAACGCCCTGGGTGGCAACGTCGAGCAGACCGCCGACGGGCTGATCATCCACCCGGCTGCCCTGGAGGGTGGCCGCTGGGAGTCCTACGCCGATCACCGCATGGCCACCGCCGGAGCGATCCTGGGCCTGCGCGTCGAAGGCATCCACGTCTCCGACGTGGACACCACCGCCAAGACCCTTCCCGGCTTCCGCCGCCGCTGGGCGCAGCTGCTGGGCCAGGAACGTTAAATGGGGCGACGGCACAGCAACGCCCATCACTGGGACGAATCCGATGTCCGCGTCCGTCCAGGTAAGGGCTCTCGCCCGCGGACCAAGGATCGGCCGAGCCATAAAAACGCCAAGCGGGGCATGGTCGTCTCCAAAGACCGCGGCCGCTGGGGTGTAGTGCTGGACGAAAACGGCACCCTCGTCACCTGCATGCGCGCCCGCGAAATGGGGCGCACCAATGTGGTCGTTGGAGACCACGTCAGCGTGGTTGGCGACACCTCCGGAAAAAAGGACACCCTGGCACGCATCGTGCGGCTCGAGGACCGCACCTCCATTCTGCGACGCACGGCAGACGACACAGACTCTTTCGAGCGAATCGTCGTGGCCAACGCGGACTACCTGCTTATCGTCAGCGCAGTGGCTGATCCACCGCCGCGTACCGGCTTCGTCGAGCGCGCCCTCATCGCTGCCTTCGTCGGCGGCCTCACCCCGCTGGTCTGTCTCACCAAATCCGACCTCGCCGACCCCAGCGCCTTCGCCGCCGAGTTCCGTGACCTCGACGTAGAGGTGCTCACCACGGGCGTCAGCGATTCCCTGGACGAACTCACCGAGCACATCACCGGTAAGGTCAGCGCGCTCGTCGGCCATTCCGGGGTGGGCAAGTCCACCCTGTTCAACCGCCTCATTCCCGACGCAGAACGCGCCACCGGGGAGGTCAGCGGGGTGGGCAAGGGCCGCCACACCTCCACTCAGTCAGTCGCGCTCCAGTTGCCCGCTGGCGGTTGGATTATCGACACCCCCGGAATCCGCAGCCTGGGGCTGGCCCACGTCGACCCAGATACCGTCGTGCATGTCTTCGAGGATCTCCGCGAGGTCACCGAAGACTGCCCCCGCGGCTGCACGCACATGGGTCCGCCCGCCGACCCGGAGTGCGCTCTGGATACTCTCACCGGCGCTTCCGCCCGGCGCGTCACCGCGATCCGCCGCCTACTGGAGGCCCTGCGCAGCAACAACGAGTGGGAAATGTAGCCAGGCCGCTACATCAAATCCACCAGGAACGGTAGCTCCTTCGCGTCGTACCAGCTCATCAGGTTGTCCTCGCAATCCCCCAGAGCGAACTCCGCATCCTCATCCCCCAGGTCAGCCGCGTCGATGCACTCGATCGCCTTGGCCGTGGCGGCCTCCGCGTCGGCGTCATCAACATGAATCGCCAACAACTGCTGCACCTTCACAACGGCCGGGTCCAACCGCACCACGGACTCACCGTCGGTCGGCGCCAGCGTAACTGCAGAGTCGTCGATCTCCGCGCTGATCACCACGCGCCGGTGCGGGAAGCGCTCCTCCCCACCCGCGCTGAGCAGGCGCAGCGAGGCCCGTGCAGCGTCTAGGAACGCGGTGTACGCCAACTCCTCCTCGTCGCCGCCGGTGTAAAACTCCCGCACCGCCGGGGTTAGGGCAAAGCCCACCGCGGAGCGAACCGGGTGTTCTCCCTGCTCAGCGAGTGTGCCCAGCATGTCAAAAGTCGCAGGAATATACACCAGCATGGTTTAGAACTCCCCCTCCAGCCCAAACACGCCGGTGATCTCCACCACCGCGCGGTCGAACTGCTGGTAGTAAATACCGATCAAGCCGGCATCCACTGCGCCACGGATGTTCAGGATGTTGTCATCCACCAACACCAGATCCTGTTGTGGCAGGTCCAGACGGTCCGCGGTGATGCGGAAGATCTCCTCCGAGGGCTTCTCCGCCCCAACTTCGCCGGAAAGCACCACAGCATCCACGTAACCGCCTTCCAGCCACGTGCGAATCGGAGCCGCTCCCGCCCCGCCCGGGTCGTTGGAAAGAATAGCCGTGGCGATGCCTTCCGCCCGCGCCGCTGACAGCAGCTTGCGCCACCGCCTGCGATCCTCCTCGGCGCCGTCCAACACTCCGCAATAATCAACTACTAGTCCACGCATGCTCTACATTCTGCCATCTTTTCGCCCACCGGCGCCCCGCGGGGCGCGCACTTCGCTATAGTTATGCCCGTATGGCGCCTTCGGGGGAACGCACCATACAGAAACCACCACACAGCACCACTGGCATGAACCACAGGGGGACTTCTTTCGTGACCACTTCAATTTCCGCACGCCCACTTCCGGACTTCGTGTTCCTGCGCCCGCCCACCCCGGCCGTTGCAGCACAGGCCACCGAGGAGGAGGTCACTAGTTCTTTTCGTGACGCCAACACCCCGCCACCCCAGCGCATCGCACAGATCGTAAAAATGTGGCTGGAGGCTTTGGAAGGGCGCCGTCCAATTGAGCATTTGCGCCGCGCGCCCTTCGGCGAGCGGGTGTTGGAGCAACTGCGCGTCCGTCGGATTGTGCGACCAGAACCGACAAGTGGGCGGGTGGAAAAGGGGGCGTCAATAATAAGCCTGCACATCCAGCCCAGCGCGGGCGATTGCGTCCGCTTTTGCGCATCGGTGCAGATGGGCGAGCGGGTGCGGGCTATCGCGGGCAGCATGTCGCAGCACACGCAAAAGCGCCGTGCGGAGCTGCATCAACTGCACAGCTCCGCGCGGCGCGGAGTCAAGATCTGGGCGATCGATAGCCTCAGCTTGATTTAGCGTTTAGCCACCCATGGTGGTCTGCGTAGCGCGATCCACGGCCACGCCCTCGTTGCCCGCCGCCGGGTCCTCGACGTGCACCTGGCCAGCCTGCTTCAGCTGGTTGCGCACCAGGAACAGCTGGCGGACAGTCTCTTCCTTGATGCCGTCCTTCATTCGGTTAAACATGTCGCCACCCTCGCGCTGGTACTCCACCAGAGGATCGCGTTGCGCCATCGCGCGCAGGCCGATGCCCTCCTTCAGGTAGTCCATCTCGTAGAGGTGCTCACGCCACTTCTGGTCCACGACGTTCAACAGGGCTGCGCGCTCCATGCCGCGCATCTGCTCCTCACCGGCGACCTCCGAGACCTTCTCCTCCAGCTCGTCGTACTCGCGGTTGGCGTCGTCGAGCAGCGCCTCCAGCAGCTGAGAAGAGCTCAGCTCGCCCGGGCGGCCGTAATCGTCGCCTTCCACCAGTTCCTCGTGGGTAAAGGTCGGGCCGTAGAGGGAATCCAGGGCGTTCCACAGGGTATCCAGATCCCAGTCCTCGACATAGCCCTCGGCGGTCGCGCCGTCGACGTATGCCTCGATGGTGTCCTTCAGCATGTTGCGGATCTGCTTTTCCACATCCTCACCCTCGAGGATCTGGCGGCGCTCGCCGTAGATCACCTTGCGCTGCTCGTTCATGACTTCGTCGTACTTGAGCACGTTCTTGCGCATCTCGAAGTTGGCGGACTCCACCTGGGACTGTGCGCCCTTGATGGCGTTGGTGACCATCTTCGAGTCGATAGCCTCGTCGTCCGGGATGTTCAGGCGAGTCATCATCGCCTCCATCGTCTGGCCGACGAAGCGCACCATCAGATCGTCGCGCATGGACAGGTAGAAGCGGGTCTCGCCCGGGTCGCCCTGACGTGCGGAACGGCCACGCAGCTGGTTGTCGATGCGGCGGGATTCGTGACGCTCCGTGCCCAGCACGTACAGGCCACCGACCTCGCGGACCTTCTCCGCTTCTTCCTTGGACTCCTCGCGGACCTTCTCGATCTCGTCGTCCCAGGCCTCTTCGTATTCCTCCGGGGTCTCCACCGGATCCAGGCCGCGCTCACGCAAGTTAATGTCGGCGATGATGTCCGGGTTACCACCCAGCACGATATCCGTACCACGACCAGCCATGTTGGTAGCCACGGTTACCGCACCCAGACGGCCTGCCTGGGCAACAATCTCTGCTTCCTTCTCGTGGTACTTCGCGTTCAGCACATTGTGCTTGATGCCACGGCGCTGCAGCAGCCTGGACAGGTACTCGGAACGCTCAACGGAGGTGGTACCCACGAGCACCGGCTGTCCGATCTCCACACGCTCGGCAATGTCTTCGGCCACGGCTTCGAACTTCGCCTCCTGAGTCTTGTAGATCAGGTCGACGTTATCCTTACGCTTGTTTTCCTTGTTCGTCGGAATCGCGGCAACATCCAGCTTGTAGGTGGACTTCAGCTCGGCGGCTTCGGTCTCCGCCGTACCGGTCATGCCGGCCAGCTTGTCGTACAGGCGGAAGTAGTTCTGCAGGGTGACGGTTGCGAGGGTTTGGTTCTCGTTCTTGATCTCGACGTGTTCTTTCGCCTCGATCGCCTGGTGGATGCCCTCGTTGTAGCGACGGCCGTCCAGGATGCGGCCGGTGAACTCGTCGACGATGACGACCTCACCATTGCGGACGATGTAGTCCTTGTCGCGGGTGAACAACTCCTTGGCCTTGATGGAGTTGTTCAGGTAGCTCACCAGTTGCGAGTGCTCCGGGGCGTACAGGTTCTCGATACCCAGCTGGTCCTCGACGAACTCCACGCCCTCTTCCTTGACGCCCACGGTCTTCTTCCGCTCGTCGACTTCGTAGTGGATGTCACGGGTCAGCTTCGGAGCGATCGCTGCGAAAGCGGAGAACCACTTGCTGGAGCCTTCCACCGGACCGGAGATGATCAGCGGGGTACGGGCTTCGTCAATGAGGATCGAGTCCACCTCATCCACGATGGCGTAGTTGTGGCCACGCTGTACCAAGTCGTTCAAAGAGTGCGCCATGTTGTCGCGCAGGTAGTCGAAGCCGAACTCGTTGTTTGTGCCGTAGGTGATGTCGGCGTTGTAAGCCTCGCGACGCTCGGCGGGGTTCTTGCCGCTCAGAATCACGTCGGTGCTGAGTCCCAGGAAGCGGTGAACACGGCCCATCCACTCGGCGTCACGCTTTGCCAGGTAGTCGTTCACGGTAACGACGTGCACGCCCTTGCCGGACAGTGCATTGAGGTAGGCGGGCAGCACACAGGTAAGAGTCTTACCTTCACCGGTCTTCATCTCGGAGACGTAACCGAAGTGGAGGCCAGCGCCACCCATGATCTGCACCTTGTAGTGCTTCTGGCCCAGCACGCGCCAGGAGGCCTCACGCGCGGTGGCAAAAGCCTCGAGCAGGATGTCATCCAGGCTCTCGCCGTCTTCCTGAACTCGCTTCTTAAGCTCGTCGGTCTTGGCCTGCAGTTCCTCGTCGGTGAGTTTGGTGTATTCCTCGTCGAGGTCCATCACCTGGTCGGCGATTTTAGCGAGACGCTTGACCGCACGGCCTTCGCCCATACGGAGGATTTTCGAAAGTCCTAGCACGCTGATGCTGTCCTTTGCTCGATTTCTAAAACTGATTAGCTAATTTGTCGGCTCCGAACAATCCTACCCCCACCCCCAAGGTCACGGGCAACTACACCTAGCAAGCTCGGGCATAAAAACCGGCCCCCACGGGTTGGGCGTGGGGGCCGACTCTTTTACGAATTAAGAGAAGATAAAACTGAGCAACAGAGCAAGCTGTTACTTCTCTGCGTTCTTCTCTTCCAAGGTGATCAGACCGTAGTCAAAGGCGTGACGACGGTACACCACGGACGGCTGGCCGTTCTCCTCGTTGATGAACAGGAAGAAGTCGTGGCCCACCAGCTCCATCTCGCTCAACGCCTGGTCAACGCTGATCGGAGCGGCCTTGTGCACCTTCTTGCGCACGATCTGGCCAGGCTTGAACTGATCCTCGTAGGGGTCGACGTCATACTGTCCAACCTCCTCCGGCTTGGTCTCCGCCTTCGGCTGTGCATCTTCCACCAGGCTGGCAGCTGCCTCGCCCATGGACATCGGAGTGCGGTGGCCGGAACGGGCAATCTTGCGACGTGCCTTCACCTTTCGCAGGGAGCGCTCCATGCGGCCAACGGCGACCTCGAGGGCAGCGTAGAAGGAGTCTTCCTTAGCCTCTGCGCGAGCGATGTGGCCCTTGCCGGTTGCGGTGATCTGTAGGCGATCCTGCTGGTCACCACGGCGCGGGTTGGGCTCGTGCTGCAGCTCCACGTGGAAGAACGTGAGAGTCGGATCCAAGCGCTCGATCTTCGCCAGCTTGCCCTTGACGCGATCAGCGAAGTGCTCCGGCACCTCAACGTTGCGGCCAGTGATCTCTACGCCTGCCTCAGGTGCAGCAAGTTCCTCGTTGCCAAAGTCAGACGAGTTTTTGCCGGTCGACATTGCTCAACCTCCAAAGTCATTCACCGCCAGAATCAGGCCGGATTACCCACCTTCCAACGGCGATCTTTCCAACTCCCAGTCTACCTAATTTCCGTATCTGCCCTTGCGCATTTACCCCTTATTCATGTGAATCGTGTGATCCATGTGCATCATGTGATTTATGCGCCCGCTAACACCAGCGCCAATCGCGGCCGCACGCCACGCGCCGCCAGAGCCAACGCAAACTGCGCTGTTGTAGCGCCAGTTGTACACACGTCATCCACGATCACGACCTCCCCCATCCCCCGCAGTCGACCAATCGCCGTCGGATCGAAAAGGATCTTGCCGGCAATATTCTCGCGCCGTTGGTGCCGATCCAGCCCAACCGAATCCACACTTTCCTCACTGAGCCACGCCACAGGGTAAACCTCCACCCCGGGATACAGCGCCGCGGCTGCACGGCAAAAGCGGGTGACGATATCCCCGCCTCGCTGCCGCGCCGCTGATCGGCGGGTAGGGGCGGGCACCAGCACTACCCGCCCCAAGCGCGGATCAGGCACCAAACCCAGCCCACTCACATGCAGTATCCCGGCGGCCAGCACTCGCCCGGCCACATCTATGGCCGCCGGACGCAACCGCTCCTTTGCACTGAGTATCAGCATTCGCCGCGCACCTCCGTATACCCCGGCGGCAAAAACGGGCACCAGTGCCACCCGCGGCTGCCAACGTTGCCAGCTCTGCATCAGCTGCAGCCCGCACGCCTCACATAGCTGTTTACTGGTCGGCGTTCCGCAGCACACACAGTCGGCACGCCACACGAGCCCTACAAGCGCGCCTAAATCCCCCTTAAACCCCATGAGCACTCAGCCTAGTCGGCCAGCACTGGGGTTGCCCGCTTTCCTTGCATGGTCGGCACTTCGCGCCAGAAGCGTGACTCCTCGGAGGTGACGTCGAACTGCATCAGCGCATTGGCGTCGGTGACGTAAATCTTGCTGCCGTCGGTAGCCACCGATACCACCGGGGCTGACAAGTTGCGGCCCGTGATCTGCTGCGAATAGGAGCCATCAACCTCGATGTCCCAGACCGGGGCGTCATTGGCACGCGTGCCCACCAACACGGACCCGTCGTCGGACCAGTCTGCGCTGACCGCCGTGTCGCCTACTGCGTGGCCGATCTCTACCGGCGCACCCAGCCGCTTTGTGCCATCATCCGTCGTATCCAACGTCACCACGTAAACCCGCCCGTTTACGATCATCACTGCGCGGGCACCATCGTGCGATACGCGGAATACACTGATGCGCTTATCCTTTCCGTCCACCATTGCCATCGTGGAGCTGTCCACCTTGCGCTCTCCCACGATGCCACTTTCCGGGTTGCGAGTAATTTCCGTGATCCGCTCGCCGTCGGCCACCACGTAAGCCGAGGTGGCATCCAGCCCCCAGGTCGGACGGGTTAGGGAATTCGCCCGCACGGAGCTCACCGGCTGGTCGCCCTTCGCTCCGATCATCAGCTGGCGCGGCGCATCGCCCCGCCCGGTCACGGCAGCGTAGACCTCGTCCCGCGGGCTAAGCGCCACGGATTCAATATAGTTTTGGTCAAGCCATCCGCCCAGCTGCTGCGCTCGCGCCCCATCCTGTTGGTAAACGTCCCCGCCGGACACTGCCCGCAGCGGGGTCTGCACCTGTACATTCGGGTCGTATTGCGAAAGATCCTGCACCAGCCACTTGCCATGCATATCGTCGGTCATCGGCGTACCGTCCGCCGTGAGTTCGTAGGGGCCTCGAACCTCGGACCCCGCCAGCGTCCACACCACCTGTGCCGCCAGTAGCCGGCGTGCATCAGCGGACAGTTCCTGCAGTCCGGTGAAATGAACTGCGGGGTCGCCCTCACCATCATTGGAAACCTGGGCGGTGGCGTCCTCAGGAACAAGGTTTCGAACAGCCTTCTTCAAACGATCCTGCGGCCCCGCAACCAGCAACGAGACCAAAGAGGCGGCGGTGGACTGCTGACCGGTGTAGATCCACCGGCGGTCCGAGACGAGCGCTCGACCGTTGAGATCCGGGAAGTAGATGTTGCGGGCGCGATAGGTGCTTACGAAGTCCTGCCGGTCCAGCACCACAACGTTCGGCAGGTTGCTGATACGCCATTGTCCGTCGACATTTTGCATCTCGTAACTGGTTTCGAACGCGGTGTACTGCGGGTCAAACACACCCCCCACGCCCAGTGTTCCGACGATGTTTCCACGCACGCGGTAGGTGATCTTCGAATCGTTGCCCGGGCCTTCGGAGGAGATGTCGATCCGGTCGAGCACCATCGTCGGCGCATCGGACTGCCATCGCCCCTGCATGCCGCCGGTGAGGAACTTCTTGGCCGCCTGGTGGTCGCGCAGCGGATGGGCGCTGGCGGTGAAGAAATCACGCAGCAGCAGGTCGGAGGGCTGCCCGTCGGTCGGGGTCGGCGCCTCTTGTCCGCTGGGCGCCGGCGCGTAGCTGGAGATCGCCTCGGGGTTCGTGTCATCCGGCAGGGTCGAGCAACCGGCCAGCAGACCCAGTCCGGCCACCACGGACAGTACCTTTTTGACCTTTGTGGTCTTTGTGGCCTCTGTGGTCTTGTTACTCATCTTCGCCCCCTTCTTGTTCTTGGGTAGTGACGCCCTCAGCCTCCACCGCCAAAGGCAGCGGCGAGGTCTTTACGATGTGGCCCTGTTCCATTGGGAGCGTCAACCGGAAGCACGCGCCCACTCCGATCTCGCCAATCGCCTCGAGACGGCCGCCGTGCAGGTTGGCATCTTCCTTCGCAATGGCCAGACCCAAACCAGTGCCGCCCGTGCGGCGCTCGCGCGACGGGTCGGAGCGCCAGAAACGGTTGAAGACCATCTCCTCCTCGCCGGGCTTCAGCCCCACTCCATGGTCGGTGACAGCAACGGCCAGGGCATCTTCCCCGACGGCCATTTTCACCTCGATCGGCTTGCCTTCTGAGTGGTCCACAGCATTTGCCAGGAGGTTGCGCAGAATACGTTCCACGCGACGCGAGTCCACGGCCACGACCACGGGATCTTCCGGCAGATCCACATTGAACTCGGTGCCGATTTCCTCAGCGATGGCTCGTACCTGCTGCAGAGCGGAGCGCACCACGCCGCGCACATCGACCTTCTCGGCAGACAAGTTCGCCACTCCCGCGTCGTGTCGAGAAATCTCCAACAGGTCACCCAGAAGTGTCTCGAAGCGGTCGAGCTCCTTCGTCATCAGGTGAGCTGCACGGGCAGTGAGCGGATCGAGTTCATCGGCATTGTCTTCGATCATGTCCGCCGCCATGCGCACCGTCGTCAACGGTGTACGCAGCTCGTGGGAAACGTCCGACGTGAACTGTCGCTGCAACGAGCCGAACTCCTCCAGGTTTCGAATCTGGGTGGAGAGCTTCTCCGCCATGTCGTTGAAGCTAAAGGCGAGCCTGGCGACCTCGTCCTGGCCGTCGACGACCATCCGCTCGTGCAGGTGGCCCGCCGCCAACTTTTCGGCGATCTTAGAGGCCGCACGGACCGGGCCGGTAATCTGCTGGGAGAACACCCAACTGATCACCAACAGCAGGATGATCAGGACGATCCCGCCGGCCATCAGCAAGCCGCGCATGAGGTTCAGAGTGGCCTCTTCAGAGGTCAGCGGCACCAGCAAATACAGTTCGAGACCGGGGATGTCAGAGTAGACGGGACTGCCGATAATCAGCGCCTTGTAGGTGCCGTTTTCCCCGTCTACACGGGCGTACTGGTAGGCCACCTGCCCCTGGCGTACAAACTCGCGCAGATTTGCCGGGATGTCGATGTTGTCCGGGATCCGTGTTTCCGCATCACTCGCGTTGGAGGCGATGAGCACCGAGTCATACACCGGGGCGCTTGATTGCTCCACCCCTGTCGAGCGGTTAGTCAACACCGCCCTAGCGGAAGTCAGACGCACGGACACCGGGTTGGAAGAGTCGGTGGCGCCGATCTGCTCTTCCACCGCCGTGCGTGCCCGGTCCATGCTATCCACGGCTTCGGAGAACTTGGTGGCCAACAACTGCTGGCTCAGGAACCCGACCAGCAGGAAACCAATGAGCAGGAATGCGAAAGTACTGGAGGCCACCACGCTACCGATCACTCGCAGCTGGATGGACTGGTGCCAGCGCAGCCGAATCGAGTTGATGAGCCGCCGCCAGGTATCCCGCGGCCGGCGGAAGAAGTCGCGCAGCACGGACCAGAACGTCGCGCCGGCTGCCAGCGTCTTCCCCTGCACTCTCTGCGGGAAACCCGGGGCCTTCGGTTGCGCTAGGCGGGCCGGCTTGCGTTTCTTGGGCTTAGCTTGTTCCTGCTCCACGAGAACCTATTCGCCGGTCTTGTAGCCGATCCCGCGGACGGTTTGGATGATCTTCGGGTCGTCCGGGTCCCTCTCCACCTTCGAACGCAGGCGCTGAATGTGGACGTTCACCAGGCGCGTATCGCTGGATTTACGGTAGCCCCACACCTGCTCTAGCAACTCCTCGCGGGAGAACACTTGACGCGGACGGGAGGCCAGCGTAACCAGCAGGTCAAACTCGATGGGGGTCAGCGCGATCTCCTGGCCATCGCGGATCACCTGGTGCCCGGGCACATCAATCTTTAGGTCTACTACCTCGATCGTCTCCGCAGGGGCCTCCTCCGGAGTGCGGCGTAGGCGGGCCCGTACGCGCGCCACCAGCTCCTTCGGCTTGAATGGCTTGTGCACGTAGTCATCGGCACCGGATTCCAGGCCCAGCACCACGTCCACGGTGTCAGTGCGGGCGGTCAGCATAACGATCGGCACCGTGGAGGTCTCGCGGATCGCCTTGCACACGTCAATGCCGTTCATTCCGGGGAGCATAACGTCCAGCAGGATGAGGTCCGGGTTGTGTTCCTCCGCGGCTTTCACGGCCTCTACACCGTCACCCACGACAACGGTGCGAAAACCCTCGCCTTGCAAAACAATGGTGAGCATTTCCGCGATAGCCGGGTCGTCGTCGACCACCAGAATCTTCGTTTCCACGGTTGTCATCCTCTCATTTCTTCCAGCAGATCCGCGACCTTAGCCGCACGGGCCTCATAGTCATCCCCTGTGCTGTCGACCGTCACCCACGGGCTCAGCCACTGCTGCTCCGCCAACGCTCGGTAGGCGCAGACGGTACGTTCCTGCAGGCTACTATCCCGCTCATAAGCATCTCGCGCCCGCGTTTGATCCTGGGCTTCGCGCGACTCGGCCCGCTGCCCGGCCACTTCTGCCTCGACATCCACCAAGATTTGCAAGTCCGGCGCCGGGATGCCGAGCTTTTCCTGCTCTAGCTGAGTGACCCATTCGCCGACCTCAGCCACGTCGCCCCCAACCCGCGCGGCGGAGTACGCCACATTGGAAGCCGTATAGCGGTCAATCAGGATCACGTAACCATCGGCATCAAAGCCCGCCAAATCTGCCCCGATCTCGGCGCGGTCGAGGGCGAACAGGGTGGCCATGCCGTGCACGGAATGAATCAAATCCCCCAGGTTTTCATGCAGTGCTTCGCGGGCGAGCATCGCCGGGTGGGATTCCTCGTAGCGTGGGAACGCGATGCGCGCTACCGGCACCTCGCGCTCCACCAACTCCTTTTCCACGGCCGTAACCAGGGTGTTCTTCCCCGCGCCGTCGACTCCTTCAAAACTAACGATCATATCTAGTAGCGGTAGTGCTCCGGCTTGAACGGTCCGGCGACGTCCACGCCGATGTACTCTGCCTGTTCCTTGGTCAGGGTCGTCAGCTTGCCACCGAGTGCCTCGACGTGGATGCGTGCAACCATCTCGTCCAGGATCTTCGGCAAGCGGTAGACCTCGTTGCCGTACTGGTCGGACTTCGTGTACAGCTCGATCTGCGCGATCGTCTGGTCGGCGAAGGAGTTGGACATCACGAACGACGGGTGGCCGGTGGCGTTGCCCAGGTTCAGCAGGCGCCCCTCGCTCAGCACCACAATGGAAACCGGGTCGCCGTTCTTACCTTCGAAGGTGAACTCGTCCACCTGAGGCTTGATGGTCACGCGGCTGACGTCCTCGCGGTGCAGCAGGCTGGCCATGTCAATCTCGTTGTCGAAGTGGCCGATGTTACCGAGCACTGCGTGGTTCTTCATCATCTGCATGTGCTCAAACGTGATGATTCCGAGGTTCCCCGTTGCGGTGATGACGATGTCGGCGTCACCAATAAAGTCCTCTACCTGCACGACCTCGAAGCCGTCCATGAGCGCCTGCAGGGCGTTGATCGGGTCGACCTCCGTAACCTTCACGATCGCACCCTGGCCCGCCAGCGCTTCGGCACAGCCCTTGCCGACATCTCCATAACCACACAGCAGCACCGACTTGCCGCCGATCAGCATGTCGGTAGCGCGGTTGATGCCGTCGATCAGGGAGTGGCGGGTGCCGTAACGATTGTCGAACTTCGACTTCGTCACCGCATCGTTGACGTTCATCGCCGGGAAGGGCAGCAAGCCCTGTTCCGCGAAGTGGTACAGGCGGTGCACGCCCGTCGTCGTTTCTTCGGTTACGCCCTTGATGTTTTCTGACGCCCGGCTCCAGAACTTACCGTCCTCCGCCAAGGTCTCACGCAGCATTCCGAGGAAAGCCTTGTACTCGTCAGCGTCCTGTTCTTCCGCGTCTGGGACCAGGCCGGCGTTTTCGTATTCCATACCCTTAATAACAGCCATGGTCGCGTCGCCGCCGTCGTCGAGGATCATGTTGGCCTCCACGCCTTCGCCCCAGGTGAAGATCTGCTTTAGGCACCACCAGTACTCATCCAGGGTCTCGCCCTTCCAGGCGAAAACCGGCACGCCGGCCGGAGACTCCGGGGTTCCGTCGCCGACGACGATGGCCGCGGCGGCCTCATCTTGGGTGGAGAAGATGTTGCAGGATGCCCAGCGCACCTCTGCACCGAGGGCCACCAGGGTTTCGATGAGCACGGCGGTCTGCACGGTCATGTGGATGGAGCCGGCGATACGGGCGCCCTTCAGAGGCTGCTCCTCGGCGTATTCGCTACGCAGCTGCATCAGTCCGGGCATCTCATATTCCGCCAGGCGGATCTGGTGGCGGCCGGCCTCTGCCAGCGAGAGATCCTTGACTTTAAACTCCATGGTTAGGGTGACTCCTCGGTAAATTCGCAGGGTAAAACTACAGGAAAATTCTCTTCAGACAGTCTACTAGTTCGCGCTCTCGTGCCCGCGTACTAGCTTGGACTAGCTCAGGGCCTCGACGAAGGTCTCCAGCCCCTCAGCTTCGAGGTCTTCTTCGTCCTCGCGTCGTTCCATCTCCCCATCCATCAGCTGCAGTGCCACTTCCTGCAGATTTGCGGGGCATTCGCCGATGTGAGCACGAATGAAGGGGTGGTCATCTGCCACCGTGGCCGTACTAAAGGGCGCCCCGCACCAGATTGCCGCCACTGTGGCGGCGCACAGGCCAACGGAGTAGTCCACCGAACCGGATTGCTCTTCACGCAGTGCCACGTTCACGGCGTCCACGAGCGCTCCAGCTATGTCGGGGCCGTCCAGGTCTGCCAGTTCGTCTAGGAAGTCTGCGTTGTCTTCTTCCGAGAAGATGAACTCGTCCCAGTTGCTCATGGTTCTGCCCTTTCTGTCGCTCAATTACCGACTCTAGCGCGTTTACACGCCCAATAACTGTGGTCAAAGCCGGACATCCCTGCTAGGCTCTGTTGTACCTTAACCAAATTGTGATCTTTGCCGATAAGCCGATAGAGCCGACGAGGAGGTGAGCCAGATGGCCGAAGAACAGAACGCCAAAGAACAAAGCAGCGACGTCAAAGGCAAGAGCACCGCTGTTGTCTACGAGACGGACGAGCGACACTCCCCTGTCCCCCGCGCCATCAGCGGTATCGCCATCGTCGGCTTAGCCCTGGCCGGTGTTATTGGCGTCTGGACCTGGCAATCGGGTTCAGAGGCGACCTCTCCGAAGCGGAGCACGGCGGAAGAGTCGACTGTCTCCATTAGTACGGGAGCCGCCTCCCAGGATCACGATGTGGTCTCCGACGAGCCGACGCCGCGGCCGGACCCTCCGGCCTACTCCACACGCGCCCCGCAGGCTCAGGACGCCTCAGGCTTCAGCAACGTCGCCCCGCTGGGCCAGGACCCTTACCTGCCGCCCAACGCGTGGAACGGCCAGCAGAACGACGGCTCGCAGCCGTCCGAGACCATCATTGCCGAGGGTTTGGAATCTCGCGTACAGGCCCCTCAGCCGCAACCGCCTATCTCGCCTGCTCTGCCAGCACCGTCACAGGCGGAACAGCCCAGCAGTGCTAAACCCGGCGCCACCCAACCCGGCGCAACACAGCCCGGCACTGTAGTCGATACCGGCAAGGCTACCGACGGTAGCGCCGCGATTCCCTTCCCGACAGAGGGCCTCCCACTGGAGCCTTCGGACTCGACTAAATCCCCTGAGCCGCAGCGCGGGTCCGACGACTCTAACAAACCGAAGGATCCCAAGGCGCCAGAGAAGAACGTCGCCGGCAAAGAAGCAGACGGTCCCACCGATACCACGGCGGGCCCCCAGCCTAAGCCCCGGGACGGGCGATAAAGGCCTTCCCGCTTACACGCGCTTCCTCGCCTGCGGGCACCCATGCGGCGGAGCCACTGTCCACGCGCAGTTCCCCGCACTCCGCGGTTCCCCCGACGGCCAGCACGATAGCTGGCCCAGCCACCTCGGCCTCCCCGCTCACTCTGCGTAGGCTAAATTCCTCCGCTGGGGTGTGGTACGCACCTTCCGCATCAGCCTGTAGCCGCGGATCGGCGAGCTCCTCCCAGCGCACCACGCTCAGTAGCTCTTCGACGTCGATGTGCTTCGGCGTCAAGCCGCAGCGCAGCACGTTGTCCGAGTTCGCCATGATCTCCACGCCGGTACCCCGCACATAGGCGTGCAGCTGCCCCGCATCCAGGTACAGCGCTTCCCCTTCTTGCAGGACCACGCGATTAAGCAACAGTGCGAACAGCACGCCCCTGTCGTTCGGGTACTGCTGTTCCAGGCGTACCACCAGGTCCGCCACCTCGCCCATCCAATCGTCCGCGCTGGCCGCGAGCTCCCGGCAGCGCCGCGTGAGGGCGTCAATAATCTCCGGAAGATCCTCCGCCGGCATGTGCAGCGCGCGCTCGACCGCACCGCGCAGATCGCCACGCAGGAAATCCAGCTCGGGCAAGGCGAGCTTATCCAGCAGCGCAGCCGTTCGGGCGACCGGCCGGAAGCCCGCCATCGCTTCGAACTCGCCCAGGGCCACCAGTAGTTCGGGCTTGTGGTTGTCGTCCTTGTAGTTGCGTTCGAAGGCGTCGCGAGCGATTCCGGCGGCCTCATCTGCGGCGAAACCGACTTCGGCCTGTGCCTTCGTTGGGTGCACCTGGATGCTCAGTGCACGTTCGGCGGCCAATAGCTTCAGCAGGAACGGCAGGCGCGTACGCCCCTGCCCCAACTGGCCTTCGGGGTCTGCTTCGATCAGGTCCAGCAGCACTCCGGGCGCTCCCGGGTGCGCGCCGAACCAGAGCTCGGCCTCAGGTTGTTCGGTCGGCGTAGGTCGCCCTTGCAGTTTCGCCAGCGACTCGTGCGACCCCCAGGCGTAGTTCTGTACAGCCCCTTCAATGCGGCGCATATGTGCCTCCTAAGCGCGAATCACGGCAAGAGCTTCGTCGACGATGGCTTGAACTCCCTCGTCGTCGCGTGCCTCAACGTTGAGACGCAGCAGCGGTTCGGTGTTTGACGCCCTCACGTTCAGCCACGAGCCATCCTGCAGCTCGATCGTCACGCCATCCAGTCGGTCGACGGATACGGTGCGATCAGCGAAGGCCTCTACCACGGCCTCAGTGCGGCCTGCCTGATCTTCCACCTCGGAGTTAATCTCCCCGGAAGCACGGTAGGTCTCGTAGGCACGCTTCAATTCGGAAAGCGGCTTGTCCTGCTCGCCGAGAGTGGCCAGCACGTGCAGGGCGGCCAGCATGCCGGAGTCTGCGTTGAAGAAGTCGCTGAAGTAATAGTGCGCGGAGTGCTCGCCGCCGAACACTGCACCCTCCTTGGCCATCTGGGCCTTGATGAAGGAGTGGCCCACGCGGGTGCGCACCGGCTTGCCACCCTTGGCTTCCACCAATTCGCGAACGGACTTGGAGGTAATCAGATTGTGGATGATCGTCGCGCCCGGCTGCTCGTCCAGGTAGCGCTCGGCGATCATGGCGCAAATGGTGGAGGGGGAAACGGCTTCGCCCTGCTCGTCCACGATGAAGCAACGATCCGCGTCACCGTCGAAGGCGATGCCGAGGTCCGCCCCCTTGTCCACAGTGAACTTCTGCAGATCCACCAGGTTCTTCGGGTCCAACGGGTTGGCCTCGTGGTTCGGGAAGTTACCGTCAAGCTCGAAGTAGAGGTCGAAAATCTCCAGGGTGTCCTGCTTCAACACTGCCGGAACGGTAAGCCCGCCCATGCCGTTGCCTGCATCCACCGCAACCTTTAGGGGGCGGATGTTCAGCGGCACCAGGTTGTTCAGGTATTCAGCGTAGCCCTCCAACACGTCCTCGGTGGTGTTGGTGCCGGGCTCACCGTCGTAGGCGGGGATGCCCTCGACCAGCTCGAAGGAGATGCGGTCCAGGCCGGAATCCTGCCCCACCGGACGGGCGCCGGCACGGCAAAGCTTGATGCCGTTGTACTTTGCGGGGTTGTGGGAGGCGGTGAACATCGCTCCCGGGCATCCCTTCACGCCGCTAGCGTAGTAAAGCTCGTCGGTGCTGGTGAGGCCCAGGGTGATGGTGTCCAGCCCCTGAGCGTTCACGCCCTCGGCGAAGGCTGTGGCCAGGCGGGGCGAGCTGTCGCGCATATCGTGGCCGATGACGATCGTCTCTGCGCCCTCTTCACGCATGAGGCGGGCAAAGGAGGCCGCCACGTCGCGCACGAACTGCTCGTTGAGGAATCCGGCGCCCTCGCCGACAACTCCGCGGACGTCATAGGCTTTGATGGCCGCTGCTACGTCTTTGGGGGAATGGGTAGCCATGGGGGTTTCCTTTCGCTAATGCTGGTCACGAACCGCGCGCAGGTGGCGGCGGGGGGTGGACCGGGGCAGGTTCTTCATGGAGGGATGGTGGGGTGTGGACTCTGGGATTTCCGAGCGCCGGTAGAGACGGGGGGCGGGCTGTGCCTTCGCTTGGGTCTCGTGTTCGGCGGCCTGCTGCACGGCCTCGGCCAGCGCCATCAGGTCTTCTTCATCGGCTTCGGAGGCTATGTCCTCGCCCGCCGTGGTCTCGTCAGCGAATTCCAGCGTCCAACCTTGCGGGACGGTGGTGCGGCGGGCGTGGTTTTCGCACAGGTCCCACCGGTGAGGGTTTCCGCTAACGCTCAGCGGCCCCACAATGGCTAGCTGCTCTGCATAGTTGAACTCCAGCGTAGCTACGGCGGGCTTGCCGCAGCCGGGGCGAGAGCATTGTCGGATAAAAGTCACGCGCATTAGTGTAGCCCTTTTACTGTGGCTTTCGAGCGTGCCCTCGTGGCATGTCGCCATGGCGCGGTTAAGATGTTTTCCTATGAAGCAGGACGCACGCATGAGGCAGGACCCCCGCGGCAGGGGTATCCGAGGCATCTTGCTGCCGGAGGTGCCGCGGAATAAGTCGCGTTCGGAGCGCTTCGACGATGCGGTGCTGGATGCGTTCGAGCCCATTTTGGAGCGTTTTGACGCCGAACTCTCCGGCCTCGATATCGCCGTGGACGTCGTACCACGCATGCGACTGAGTGCGGGTTACCGGCAGTGGCCTGAAGATGTAGTCGCCGACGGACAGGTCCCCTTGGGTCGACTGGTGACCGCCGGCGTGGATAACACTGGCGCACCTACGCGCCCGCGCATCATTATTTTTCGCCGCCCGGTAGAGTCCCGCGCCGCTTCCGCGCAGGAACTACAGGACATCCTGCGGATGATTATCGTGCGCTTGGTGGCCTGCTATCTGAATGCTTCCCCGGATCAGATCGACCCCCGGCTAGGCTAGCCGATACGCTTCTTCAGGCGGCGACGCTCACGCTCGGAGAGTCCACCCCAGATACCGAAGCGCTCGTCGTGCTCCAGCGCATACTCCAGACATTCGTCGCGAACCCCGCAGGCCTGGCAGATTCGCTTGGCCTCACGAGTGGAGCCGCCCTTCTCTGGGAAAAACGCCTCCGGGTCAGTTTGGGCACACAGTGCCTGCTCTTGCCAGTCCTGCTCTACCGCGTCGAAAAGCAGATCAAAGTCCTGCGTCAGATCAAAGAGGTTCTTCTGGCGAGCTTCATTGTCCACGTTGGCGTCCTGCTCTACCGCCGAGGAACCGTCAGCAAAGTGGCCACGAAGGGCGGTGTCTACTGACTTATCCACGGAGATCTCCTCATCTGATGTATCTGATGCCTGTCTTTGTCGGTCTACTGAAGATTACACACTGGTAATTACACCGCGTCAAGCTTTGAGAAATTCCCTCAAGTCACATAAATCGCATGAGCCACTTAAGCCTCAGTAGTCACGCGCTCCTGAGAAAACAGGATCGCGCACAACCACAATGTATGCGGGAAGCTCTACTTGAAACCACAACATATAGACATTTTCCTGAACCTTTAGTTCAGAACACACTAGATGTAGTGAAATTTATCTAAATTTTTTCCCGGACTGCGAAAAGCGCTAGATATCAGAGGAGAAGCGCACTCCACCGTCCGGCAAGCTAACCCCCGGCCACACGCGCAAACCATCGCGCAGCTCGCAGCGGGCACCGATGACGGCTCCTTCACCGATCACGCAATCGACCAGGTGCGCACGCGCACCGATACGCACGCCAGCGGCGATCACGCAGCGCTCCACTGTCGCGCCTGCCTCGATCTGCACGCCGTCGAAAACCACGGATTCTTCCACGCGCGCCCCTCCACCGATCTCCACGCCGCGGCCGATGACGGTGCCACCCAACAGCAGGGCACCACCGGCGATAGCGCTGGACTCGTCCACCAGGCTCTCCCCGTGGCGTCCAGCAAGCAGCGGTGAGGGTGCGATGCCACGCACCAGGTCCGAGGAACCGCGCACAAAGTCTGCCGGGGTTCCCATATCACGCCAATAGGACTGGTCCACGTGGCCAAACACGCGGGCGCCAGACTCTAGCAGCCCCGGGAAGATCTCACGTTCCACGCTGACCGGACGGCCGGCGGGGATCTTCTCGATCACGGAGCGATTGAACACGTAGCTACCCGCGTTAATCTGATCCGTCGGCGGATCCTCCGTCTTTTCCAGAAATGCACTCACGCGGCCGTCGGCATCTGTCGGCACGCAGCCGAAGGCGCGAGGGTCGGAGACTCGCAGCAGGTGCAGCGTTACTTCCGCCTCCTGCTCCACGTGGGTATTCAGCACGGCATTCAGATCAGTCCCGCCCAGAACGTCGCCGTTGAAAACCATGGCGCGGTCGTAGCGCAGGTGGTCCAGCACGTTGCGGATGCCGCCGCCGGTACCCAGCGGCTCATCCTCCACCACATACTCGATCTCCAGCCCCAGGTGACTGCCGTCACCGAAGTGCTCCTCGAAAACCTCCGCCTTGAACGAGGTGCCGAGCACCACGTGCGTCATGCCGGCAGCCTTGATGCGAGCCAACAGGTGCTCCAGGAATGGCGCGCCCGCCACCGGCAGCATCGGCTTTGGGATGGAGTTGGTCAGAGGGCGCAGTCGGGTGCCCTTGCCTCCGACCAGGATCACTGCGTCGGTCGTGGCTGCGAGATCTACCACTTCTTTGGCCTTTCTGTTCCTTACTGCTTCTTGCTATTGGTTTTCACACACTAGTCACTGTTTGCACCGTGGCGTTCAACCCACGCCGTGCGCTGCCGCAATTGCAATCTTCTCGCGGATCTTTAGGCCGACCTTCAGCACCATGCGGACCGGGAGATAACGCCACCCCGGCAGACGATCTGCCTGAAAGCGGTAGGCACTGTCGTGGTGAGCCTTTAGCACCACGTCCGGGTGCTTACCCGCCACGTGCCCCTTGGCGTGCCTGATCTCCGCGCTCGGAACGAAAACGTTTAGCCAGCCCGCGCGCCCCAGCCGGTCGCCCAGGTCCACGTCTTCCATGTACATAAAGTAACGCTCATCGAAACCGCCCAGAGCCTCGAAGGCGTCCCACCGCAGCAGCAGGCAGGACCCGCTCAGCCAGCCTGCGGTTCGTTCGTTGTCCATGTCAGCGTCGTCCAGGTAGCGCTTCGTCCAGGGGTTTGTCGGCCAGATCTTGCCCAGCAGCGCATGCCCAATTCCGGAACCGAGCTGTGGCACTGCGCGGGCGGATGGGTAGGCGCTGCCGTCTGCTTCTACGATGCGCGGGCCAAGTGCTCCTGCCCGAGGATGACGCCGCGCCGCCTCCAATAGTTCCTCGATCGCGCCCTCACTAAACACGACATCCGGGTTGGAGATCACCAGGTAGTCCGGATTAATCTCGCCAGCTTCGCGGGCCGCACGCAGGTGCCGGGCGCCGAGGTTCATGCCGGCCCCGTAGCCAACGTTTCCTCCGCTGTAGAGCAGCTCCGCACGCCCGGCCTCCGCGGCAGCCTCAGGTGCTCCGTCGGTGGAGCCGTTGTCCACCATGACAACTCGCGCATTGGTCGGCACCGAGTCCAGGAACTTGTTTAGGTACTCCCCCGGTGAATAGGTCACGGTGATGATCGCGATGGGTGCCTCTGTCATGGCCGTTGAGGTTACCTCAGGGCAACTCGCAAACTGTCCTGCCACGCGGGAAGGCCGGTCGCCGGAATCTGTAGGGCACTGTTGTGAGGCCGGCGCGCGGGGGTGGGATACTCGCTGCTCGGAACAGCCTTCACCCGCGCAGGGTCATGGCCCAGTGTGGCGAAGATCTCGCGAGCGAAGCCACACCAAGTGGTCAGCGGCCCGGAGCCGGTCACATGGCTAATTGCTGGCGACTGTCGCCCGTCCACCATCGCCGCCAGTTCCGCTGCCAGCACGTCGACGTGGGTAGGCCGGCCGTATTGGTCGTCCACTACCGTGGGGTTCACGCCGGCCCGCGCCAAGCGCGCCATGGTGGTGGCGAAGTTACGTCCAGTCGCGTCGTAAACCCAGCCCGTGCGGACCACATGGCCGCCGAGATTCAACACCCGCCGCTCCCCCTTCAGCTTGCTGCGTCCATAAGCGTTCAGTGGGCCGGGCTGGCCGTCGACTGGGTTTTCGCAGCCCACCGGCAGGTTTCCGGAGAACACGTAGTCGGTGGAGACGTACCACATCGGCACTTCGTGCACCTGGGCCCAGGAGGCTATCCTCCCCGGGGCTACCGCGTTGACTTGGTGTACCACGCTCGCGTTTTCAGGCTTCTCCGCATCGTCTACGGCTGTGAATGCAGCTAGGTTGACGATGGCTTCCACGTCAGACGGTGGCGTCAACAAGAAAGAATCCACAGACCCGGCAACGGCGAGATCCGCGTGGGCGCGCCCTACCGGCACAAAGTCGGGGCGGAGACGCAATAGGGCCCGGCCGACCTGACCGGAGGCTCCGAAAACCAAAACACTCATAAAATCAGTACTACACCAGCGCCATCTTTGCCGCTAAAGTGTAAACAATGACAGAGCAGACAGGGCATCAGAGAAGCCGCCACTCGCGGCGCATTCAGGCAGCTCCCGGAGGTGTAGAGGCCAAGCAGATCGGCCCTGGCTGGACGCGCGGGGTGCTGGCTGCGGTCTCGGCTCTTGCACTGGTCGTGATGGGTATCGGCTACATGACGGTCGGCAACCTTAACGACGGACTAGCCCAGGCTAACAACCTGAACCTCGGCAGCCAGCCGGACGGTGCGACTGACATCCTGCTCGTGGGCGTGGACTCCCGTACGGACGCGAAGGGCAACCCGCTGTCCCAGAAGGAGATCGACATGCTCCGTGCCGGCGAAGAAGAGGCTACAAACACGGACACGATGATCCTCATTCGCATCCCGAACGATGGTTCCTCGGCGACCGCGGTCTCGCTGCCCCGCGACACGTACGTCAGCACCCCTGACAACGGCAACATGAAGCTCAACGGCGTGTACGGTACTGCCAAGTTCGAGAAGTCGCAGGAGCTGGAGAAGGATGGCGACAACAGCAAGTCCGACATCGAGCAGAAGTCCACTGAAGCCGGCCGCCAGGCGCTGATCAGCTCCGTGGCAGACCTCACCGGCATCACCGTCGACCACTACGCAGAGGTTGGCCTGTTGGGCTTCGTTCTGCTCACCGACGCCGTCGGCGGCGTGGACGTGTGCCTGAAGGACAAGGTCGACGAGCCGCTGTCTGGCGCGAAGTTCAAGAAGGGCCGCCAGACCCTCGACGGCCAGGACGCACTGAGCTTCGTCCGCCAGCGCCACGAACTGCCGCGCGGCGACCTGGACCGCATCACCCGCCAGCAGGCCTACATGGCCAGCCTGGCCAACAAGGTGCTGTCCTCCAAAACGCTGACCGACCCAGGCAGCATGTCCAAGCTCAACGACGCGGTGCAGCGCTCCGTGGTACTCGACAGCGGCTGGGACGTCATGGGATTGGCCACGCAGATGCAGAACATGGCCGGCGGCGATGTCAGCTTCCAGACCATCCCGGTCACCAGCATCGACGGCACCGGTGACTACGGCGAATCCGTCGTGACGGTGGATAACGACCAGGTCCACAAGTTCTTCAAGGATCTGCTGGGCGACAAGCCGGGCGAAGAGAGCACTTCCTCCGACAAGCCCGCCGACATCACCGACTACAAGGCCAAGGACTACAAGGTCAACGTCTTCAACGCCTCCGAGCAGGCCGGTCTGGCCGCCCGCGTGTCGGATCTGGTGAAGGACTACGGTTACAAGCCGGGCAAGGTCGGCAACCACCCCGAGACAGGCATTTCGGAGTCACAGGTGAACGCCAAGAACGCCGACGATCCGGCAGCTCGCGCTCTAGCCAAGCAGCTGGGCGGGCTGAACGTGGTGGAGGATTCCTCCCTAGACGAGCACGAGCTCTCCGTCACCCTGTCCGGCACCTACGCCGGCCCGGGCATCCTGGAGCAGTCCGCCCCGCTGACCAAGCCGGACGACCCGAACGTCGGCACGCTCACCGAGGGAATCAAGGACCTCGACGGCGATGCCATCCCCGACGAGGGCACGTCCGCAACCCAGAACAGCACCGGCTCTGACAAGCCCGCCACCGTCGGCACGCCGGGTACCGGCCAGGGCACCGACCGAAAGGATCCGATCGACGCCGGCGGCGACGGTCCGATGTGTGTGAACTAATGGATATTATCGCCCCACTCGTAGCCCAGGATCCGGCCAGCCCGCGCCTGACCACCTACACTCCGGCCGGCCGCATGGAGCTGTCCGCCCAGACCCTGCACAACTGGCAGTCGAAGGCCGCCCACCTGCTGGATTCGCTCGCCCCGACCTCCGTCGGGATCGCCTGCGCCCCGGGGTGGCAGCCACTCATGATCGTTCTGGGTTGCTGGCGCACTGGTGTTTCTATTGTGGACGCCGACTCCTGCGACGTGCTTTTTACCGACGACCTAAACTTGGCGGAGGCCCACTCGGGTGAGGTTTTCGTACTCTCCGACGATCCTTTTGGCCGCGGCGTGGAGGAGTCCGGCGGTGAGTTGCCCTTCGGAGTGAACGACTTCTCCCCCGAACTGCGCGTGCAGCCGGATGCTTATCCCGGCCCGGCGGCCGCCCCCGCCCCAGAAGGTCCGCGGGTGTTGGTTCCCGCGTGGACCGATACCCAGTCGATGCTGGATACACTAAAGCCGCTGCGCGACGGCGGGTCGGTGGTGATGGCCACCGAGCCCACTGCCGAGATCGCAGCGGCGGAGAACGCGACTATTTAACGTCCTTGCGCTGGTGGACAAAGAAGGCCCAGGCCACCAGCACCACCGTCCAGGCGCAGACGATGGCCACGCTGACGGGGGTTTCGTGCGCGCCGATAGAGACGCTGCCGCCCAGGATCATCCAAATGTTGTTGAACGGCAGGTAGGGCGCGATGTTGTCGGCAATCCATTGGCTGAGCTGTTGAGAGATCAGCTCCACCGCGGTGGCCCACACCAGCGGCAGCGCTACGGCGCCGGCCGGGGAGGGAATCAACACGCCGATCGCCGAGGCCATCAGGCTGACCAGCCCGGCAAATAGGATCGTATAGCCCAGCAGCGGCAGCTGGTCTGTGTTTAGCTCCTGCGGCAAGGTCGCCACCATCGCCAGCGATACTCCCACCGCAACAGCCATGGTCACCATCGCCAGGGCTGCGTTTACAAACATCTGCGCGAACAGCTGCTGCCAGCGGGCGGGGATCACCAAGAAGGACTGCGCATGCAGGTTGTGCCCGCGCGTACCGCTGACTCGCACGGCCGATAGCGACAGGATCAGCAAGTAAGCCGGCATAAGCCCCACGCCCAGCTCGGTCAGGCCGATCTCGGGCTCGTTCGCTCCGTATTCCGACTTGTAGTAGCTCAGAGTCAACGCATTTGCCCCGATGTAGAACAGCAGGACGAAGCCCAGCATGATCCAGGTGCCCCACATGACGCGCGAGCGCGTCCATTCGCTGCGAATGATTCCTAGCATTACTGGCCCCTCCTGTCCTGAGTCTTGTACTCCACTGCCTGCCCGGTCGCGTCCAGGAACTTCTGTTCCAGCCCCACGCGTTGCGGGGTCATCTCCAGCACCACAGCTCCGGTGTCGCGCGCCAGTTCGCCGAGGCGCCTGTCCAGGTCGGGGGCTTCGGAGGCGAACTCCAGGGAGCCGTCGGTTTGCCGTGTGAGGTTGACGCCATCCAAGCGTGAGGTGGCGTCCACAAAAGAATCGGGATCGGCCACGCGCATCCGGATGGTGGGTTGGGCGCCCGTGCGCAGGAACTCATCCATGGTGTACTCGCCGATGAGGGAGCCCTTGCCAATGACGACAAGGCGGTCGGCGGTGAGTTCCATCTCATGCAGCAGGTGGGAGCTGACCAGGACGGCGCGGCCCTCGGCGGCACTGCGGCGGATCAGTCCGCGCATCCAGTGCACACCTTCGGGGTCGAGGCCATTGACGGGCTCATCGAGGATGAGGTGCTGCGGGTCGCCCAGCAGAGCCACGGCCAGGCCCAGGCGCTGCTTCATGCCGAGGGAGAACTTCTTGATCTTGCGCTTCTGCACCCCGGCTAGGCCCACCAGTTCCAGGCACTCGTCGGCGCGGGACTGCGAGATCCCGGCCGCCTGCGCGATGGAGCGAATGTGCGCCCGGGCGGAGTGGCCGGGCATGTACCAGGTCGGTTCCAGTAGCGCGCCGGCGATGTGAGGACGCTGCGCGCGGTAGGAACTCAAAGGCTTACCATTAAAGGTGACTTCGCCTTTACCTATCGTATCGAGCCCCAGGATGCAGCGCATCGTGGAGGATTTACCGGATCCGTTCGGCCCCAAGAAGCCCGTGACCTGGCCATCTGGAACCGAAAAGGTGAGCCCATGGAGAACCTCCGTGGACCCATACTTTTTCGTTAATTCTTTGACTGCGATCATGTCGTCAGGCTATCAAAATCTATTTCACGTCTCTGGTCTTGTTGCTGTACAGCCCCAGGGCCAGCAGGACGACCATCCAGGCGATCATCACCGCGAAGCCGAAGCCGGGGCTGACCATGTCGGTGTGGTCCTGGGCGTAGATCCAGGTTTGCATGTCCTGCACGCGGCTGCCCGGGGACAGGTGATACAGCGTCTTGAGGAAGGAGATCTTGTCGCCCGCGGCGTACAGCAGCCCCTCGACCACCAGCATCCACACCAGCGGCAGCGCGATGGCACCCACTCGATTACGCAGCAGTGCGGCGATCCCGACGGCCATCACGGCGAAGGCGGGAGCGCCCACCGCGTATCCCCACACGAGCAGCTGGTCTTCGCCGGTGAAGTGCCCGGCCGGGAACACATTGAACACTGCCCAGCTGAGCGCCAGGCCGAGGATGTAGTTCAGCTCCACAAACACCGCCGCCACCAGCGCGCGGGCCAGCAGCCAGGAGCTCCTACTCTTCTGCGTAAGGAAGGCGTGTGCCGTCATGCGGTTACTGATATCGCCGCCGGTCGTCGAGGCGCCGAAAATAATGGCGATCATCAGGAAGATCATCCCGCCGAATAGGAGGTCGGGCCAGCCGCCGTCCAACCGCGGGGAGTCATTGAAAAGCATGTAAAGCGTCGTCGGGCCGTAGATCGAGCCCGTGAAAAGAATCACGTAGATCCAGGTGCTGCGGAGGCTCAGCAGCTTCGTAACTTCGGAGGAGATTGCTTTGAGCATTGTTTGTCTCTTTCTTCTTGGTTCGGGCCTAGTTGGTGCGGTATTCCTGCTGCCCCGCCGTCGCGGCGAGGAAGCGCTGTTCCAGGTTGTCTGCAGTGGTCGCGAGCTTGGTCACCGCGAACCTCTCCTCCAGCGCCGTTTCTGCGATCACCGCGCGTACCTCGTTCTCTGGCATGTTGTTGACGCCCACACGCAGCGTCCGCTCCCTTTCCAGATCGACCTGGAAGCCGCGGTTGCGGAGGCTGTCTGCCAGCAGTACCGCTTCCTTGCACTCGACCTCTACGTGCGCGCCTCCGGCAAGGAACTCGTCCAGAGTCTGTTCGCCGATGAGCTTGCCCTGTCCGATCAGCACTAGGCGATCGGCAGTTTGCTGCATCTCGCTGAGCAGGTGAGAGCTGACCAGCAGACCGCGGCCGTCGTCGGCAAGTTGGCGGATAATGCGGCGCATCCAGGACACACCCTCGGGGTCTAGGCCGTTGACCGGCTCATCGAGGATCAGGTGCTGCGGGTTGCCAAGGAGGGCTGCGGCCAGGCCTAGGCGCTGCTTCATGCCGAGGGAGTAGCCGCCGACCTTCTTCTTGCCCGCGCTGGTGAGGCCCACCATGTCGAGGCATTCGTCCACGCGCTTGTCGGAGATGCCCGCACCCTTCGCGATGACGCGAAGGTGGTTGCGGCCGCTGCGGGCAGGGGTGAACCAACCGGCATCCAGGACTGCGCCAGCGATGCTGGACTTGTTATCCAAGCCTGCGAATTCGCCTGCGTATCCCTTGCCGCTAAAGGTCACCTTGCCGGCGCTCGGCTTATCGAGGCCGAGCATGCAGCGCATGGTGGTGGACTTGCCCGCGCCGTTGGGCCCGAGGAAGCCGGTCACCTGCCCATCCGGGACGGTGAATGAAAGGTCGTTGACTACTGTTTTCTTGCCGTACCTCTTAGTGAGGTTTTCCACGATGATCATGGTTCCCATGCTGCCGCCCGGGGTGGTACTCCCACATCGGACGAGGGGTTGATCTTGCGTGTCCTACCTCAGTATGACGGCCCGCCTCCCTGTTCTTCGATCGCCTGATGGTACTCGGCCAGCGCCTTGGTTTTGCGAACGTTGCGCTGGGCGAAGGTCTCCCGCCCCAGCGGTCCCTCGGCCTCGGTGATCACGCTATGCCCGTCGCCGCGGGAGGTCCACACCTCGTGCCCGTCGGGGTGCAGAGCGACGTCCCAGCTACCCGCGGTCTTGAGGTTGTGGTGCTTGGCACAGAGTAGGTGCAGGTTTGCCGTGGACGTCGGTCCGCTGCCGTAGCGCCGCACGTGGTCGTACTGGCACTTGTAGGCAGGAACCTCACAGCCCGGGAAGCGACAGTGCAGGTCGCGCCCCGCGACGGCTGCCTTGATGCTCTCCGTGGGTGCGTAGCCTTCACATTCCGCGTAGCCCGGCGCGGACAAGTGGGTCACCCGCTGCAGCCAGGTCTTGGCGGCGGAGCGGTTCAGCCAGTGGTCCTCCCCCAGCACGGCACCATCACTCGCCGGGTCGTGGTACAGGTTCAGAGTCACCGAAACCTCGGCCTTGTCGGTGATCAGCCGCAGCACCGCCTCCGGCTGCGAGCACTCGTACTTCTTGGCGGTAGCCCGCACGATCTTGTCGATCTCGATACCCTCCATCCGCGGGACCCGCAGCGTGAAGGTGGTGTACTCCGGGTCGCGACAATCCACGTTGAAGCTCGGCTCGGCCTCGGCGACCTCATCCTTAGGTACGACGTTCCGATCGGTCTCCCGCAAAATCTTCGAGATACGATTGTGGATAGTCCGCGGTGAAAACACGTGCTGGTCGGGACGTGTGGGCGTCAATTCGCAAAGAACCTTTTCCTCGACGGCCGAGCGATCGTCCGGCGCCACAGCGAAGAGGTCCTGCGCCACCCGCAATATATGACGATCGGTGAAGAAGCCCAGTGCGAAGTAATCGACAAGGCGCGGATAGTCGCGCAACACGAAGGCGGCTTCAGCCCAGGCTTCCGCGACCCCGGCCGATACTCCCAGGCGAACGGCGAGGCGGGTGCAGAAATCGGGCACCAAATCATCCCCGTCCGGCGCGCATGCCATGATCAGCTGGAACCGTTGTCGGTTAAGGTTCCGTGCCGCGACGGTCAGCGGGTCCTGCGAGCTGGCTATTCGAAACGATGGTGGTGAGGTAGTCATGGAGTTCCCCTAATCCAGCGGCGAGGTTGTGGCGACCCCGCCAAACTTCCTACCCAAATAATAGAACACACCATCAAACCAAGTCAATACCCCCACCAAAACTTTTTTCTTTTTTATTGACGCCACCAGCCTGAACAGCAAAAACTCCCGTGAACCTAAAGTAGAGACTTTAGAAAGTTTGTTCTAGAAGATCGTCGGCCCGCACCAGGTGATGCTTGAAGGCAAATAGCACCGCGTGCACACGATCGCGCGACTGGGTTTTCGTGAGCACCCGGCCAACGTGCGTCTTGACGGTAGGCAGCGAAATGTAGAGCTTGTCCGCGATCTCCTGGTTACTAAGGCCCAGCGCAATGAGCTGCAGGATCTCCAGCTCGCGCGGGGTCAGCGGATCGGGAAGGTCCAGCTCCACGGGCTCGCGGCGCTGCGGGGTCTGCTCCATACGGATGCTGCGCAGCAGGCGCGCGGTAGCCTTCGGGCTAATAACGGCAGCCGAATCGCCAACAGTGCGGACGGCGGAGATGAGGTCCTCGGGGTCAGTGTCCTTGAGCAGAAAGCCGCTGGCCCCGGCCTCCACTGCACCGAGGACGTAGTTGTCGTTATCGAAGGTAGTCAGCACGATCACGCGCGCACCGGAATCACCGGAAACCACCTGGCGGGTAGCCTCGATGC
Organism: Corynebacterium jeikeium; assembly: GCF_028609885.1. Classification (NCBI taxonomy): domain Bacteria; kingdom Bacillati; phylum Actinomycetota; class Actinomycetes; order Mycobacteriales; family Corynebacteriaceae; genus Corynebacterium; species Corynebacterium jeikeium. Next base: position 2,014,762 of record NZ_CP063195.1, read on the forward strand.
CATCCATGCGGGGCATCTGCACATCCATAAGGATGATGTCCACGGGCTGCGACTCTGCCAGCTCGCAGGCCTCCTGCCCGTCGGCGGCTTGCCACCGGACGGTGATATCGTCCTGCGAATCCAACACCAGGCCAAACCCTGCCCGTACCAGCTGCTGATCGTCGGCCAAACCTACGCTAATCACTTAATCCTCCTTCGCATAAGGCACCGTCGCGGTCACGTTCCACCCACCGGGGTACAACGCCGAGGCTCCCCACTTAGCCTCGCCACCGTGGATCGCCACGCGCTGGCGGATGCCAGTCAGGCCGCGGCCAGAGCCTTCGATCCAGTCATCACCCGGCGCGTTATCCACGCTAATGGTCACCTGGGCGGGCTCCCACTCCAGCCGGACCTGGGCAGGCACAGAACCGGCGTGCTTCAGCACGTTGGTCAGAGATTCCTGCACGATGCGGTACACGCTTAGGTCGCGGACCTCGTCCAACTGACGCGGCTCGCCCGTAACGTGCAGCTGCACCTCCACCCCGTTGCGCTTCGCATCCGCCACCAGGTCGGGCACGCCGGCCACCCCAGGGGTGACGGTGGTAGAACGCGGCGAGGGGGCGTCATCGTGAAGAACAGAGAGCAGCTCCCGCATCTGTGTCAGAGCCGAGCGACCGCGCGCGGCGATCGTGTCGAGGGCCTCGATGGCCTTGTCGGGATCCTTGCGACCTGCGTAGCGACCGCCGTCCGCCTGCGCGATGACGACAGTGAGGGAATGCGCAACGATGTCGTGCAGCTCCCGGGCGATGCGGTTGCGCTCGCTGACGGTGGCGAGCTCGGCGCGGGCGGCCAGCGCCTCCACTGCCTGGTCACGGCGCAACGAAAAGCGGCCAGCCAGCCACATCAGGGCGATGGTCACGGCGGTGAGCAGGGCGATTACTCCCCAGAACGTCCAGAACTCAGCGGTCCGAAAATCCTCACCGCCCCATGCAAAATCACCGTCTCTTCCCTTGCGCGCGTTGTAAATGGTCCCCCACGCCATCGCGTAGAAAGAGCCAAGCAACAGTAAAGTCAGCCACAGCTTGCGGCGCAGCATCAGCTTCGCGGAGATGAAATAAGCCTCATAGGCCACCACCAAGTAGCCAAGTGGCCACACTAGCAGCGCAGACGTCGCATAGGCATACATGCCAGCTGCAGTGACTGCCACACCCCATTCAGGGCGAAAGCGTTGGAGGAGCAAGCCGATGAACCCCAAAACTAGACCTGTGCTGGCAACAACAACCTGCCAGGGGGCGATGTTCATGGCGGTGCCAAATGTGCTTCCGGCACCGAGAAAGAAGAACACCATGACCACAACAGCTACAAGCACCCACCAGGAGGCATCCCGCCACCACACCGGGCGAGGAACTGCTTCATAAGACATGTATGAAGAGTCTAGTTACAGGCGCACCCTATCGCCGTAAACAAGCAGGCCATTAACGAAACGGGTGAGGAAAGGCGGCGAGAAGTGGCTGGTGGCCTCCAGCAGCTTCGTCTTCCAACCGACCGGGAAGTGCACTTTTGTTGGGCTGCGGCGCGGCGCGGTCACGGCCCTTACTACTTCTGCGGCCACGTCTTGTGGGGTTGTGGACGCCCCCAGCCGCCGCATTCCCGCCGTTTCCACATTGGCGATGAGCGCCGTCCGCGAGTACAGGGGCAAGACGGTGCGAACGCGAATGTTGTGTTTATCCCACTCGAAATCCAGCGCCTCGGAAATGCCGCGGACGGCGAACTTGGTGGCGGAGTAGGTGGCCATATCCGGGGTGCCGTAGATGGAGGAGGCGCTGCAGACGTTGACGACCACTCCATCGCCGGCCGCCTTGAGGTGTTCGAAGGCCGCGCGGCAGCCGTAGATCACGCCCTTGACGTTGACGTCGACGAGGGCGGAATCCTGCGTGAAGCTGCCGCGGTCGATGAAGTCGCCACCGTAGAGAACGCCCGCGTTGTTGATGAGTGCATTGATTCCCCCGGCGCGGGCGGCGAAGTCGGTAACAGTGGCGGACCACTGGTCGGGGTCGGTGACGTCGAGGGTGCCGGGGATAATGTTCGGATGTTGGGCCCAGCCGCGAACCTTGTCTCCGTCGAGGTCGTAGGCGCCGACGGTCCAGTCGGCCTCGGCGAAGGACTCAGCGATTGCGCGGCCGAAGCCTTGGGCCGCGCCAGTAACGAGTATTGATTTCACACCCCTAACTATTACAGTAGTTAGAGTACAGGAGGTAGATTATGGCTTATTTAATCATCGACCAATCCGGGAACCCATTAAGTCGCCCGAATGATGGAGATGTTGTATCCAATCCAGACACAGGGCAGGTCCTTACCGTCAGCTTCCTGAGGATAACCACGCCCGACGGGGACTATGAAGTTGATTTTCTTCCCGGAATTGTCGACCTCTACCAAGGAAGCAAGGATAGATCATCCTATTCCACAAATATTCAAGAGATAAGCGTCGAGAAAGGAACTCGACTTCACAAAATTGGCAGTATTGACCATATAGATGATGTAACCCTGACGCATTTAGGGGATAAATACCGAGTTCAGGCCGCGAAACTAGACGACACGAAACCAGATAGTTTAATCCTCTGCGAAGATGGTTTTATAAGAACTTTGCAAGATAGTTTTTCTGCTACCGACAGGCCTCAAGGAGTAATCCTCGTTCTCCACAAAGTAGACGAGTAGGCAGCCCCGACGCCCCCTACCCAGTTAGAACGCTTCACCCCATCAGCTTCTGCTGCAGGGCGCGATCCTTCTCCAGCACCGCGTCGCGCATGTTCTCCTGGTATTCGACCATTTTGTCCATCAGAGCCTTGTCAGCCACCGCAAGGGTGCGCACGGCCAGCAGTCCGGCGTTCTTCGCACCGTCGATGGAGACGGTGGCGGTCGGCACGCCGCCGGGCATCTGCACGATGGAGAGCAAGGAATCCAAGCCATCCAGATTGCCCAGGGCACGCGGGATGCCGATCACCGGCAGTGGGGTGGCCGCGGCGACCATGCCGGGCAGGTGGGCGGCACCGCCGGCGCAGGCGATGATCACCTTCACGCCGCGGGTGTGCGCGGTGCGGGCGTAGTCGAGCATGCGCTCCGGGGTGCGGTGCGCAGAGACCACTCCGACCTCGAAGGGGATGCCGAACTCGGCCAGCACCTCGGCGGCTGGCTCGACGGTGGGCCAGTCAGAGTCGGAGCCCATCACCAGGCCGACCAGCGGGGTGCGTACGTTCTCAGTCATCGGTTAGTCCTCCCATTCGGCGTTTTCCAGGAACTTCGCAGCCAGGCGCGCCTGCTCGCGCGTGCGCGCCGGATCCTCCCCCAGCATATTGACGTGGCCGATCTTGCGGCGCGGGCGCCAATCCTTGCCGTACATGTGAATCTTTGCGTTCGGGAAGCGACGCCACACCGCGTCCATGCGCTCGTGCATCGGCATCGCCGGATCCTCGGCCGCTCCCAGCACGTTTGCCATGACCACCACCGGCGCGGTCGGCTCGGTGGAGCCTAGCGGGCGGTCTAATACCGCGCGGACGTGTTGCTCGAACTGGCTGGTGGTGCAACCATCTTGAGTCCAGTGGCCGGTGTTGTGCGGGCGCATCGCCAGCTCGTTGACGATGATCTCCGGCTGGCCGTTCTCGTCGGTGGTCTCGAACAACTCCACCGCCAGCACACCCGTGACCCCCAGTTCGGTGGCGACGTCACGGGACAGCTGCTCGGCGGCAGCCAGGATCTCAGGCGTGGAGTTCGGGGCAGGTGCCACGGCCTCCACGCAGATTCCGTCCTCCTGCAGGGATTCCACTGCCGGCCACGCCTGCACCTCGCCGGACGGAGTGCGGGCCACCATGGCGGACAGCTCGCGCACCAGCGTGACCTTCTTCTCCGCCATCAGGGGGATCTCCTTGTCCAGCAGCTTCTCCACCAGCTCGCGGGCCTCGTCCACCGTGGCGGGGAACCACACGCCCTTGCCGTCGTAGCCACCGCGGCGGGCCTTTAGGCACACCTGGCCGCCCACGGCCTCGAAGAACCCGGCGATGTCCTCGGCGGACTCGATGGCGGCGAAGGCCGGCACGGGGGCACCCAGCTCGCGCAGCTTCTTGCGCATCACCAGCTTGTCCTGCGCGTGGATCAGCGCCGACGGCTGAGGCTGCACGTTCACACCCTCGTCGATGAGGGCATCCAGGAAGCGGTTCGGAACGTGCTCGTGGTCGAAGGTCACCGCGTCGGAATCCTGGGCAACCTCGCGGACGTGCTCCTCCAGCGCGTAATCCCCCAGCACCACGTCGGCGGTCACCTGCGCGGCCGAGGAATCCGGCGCCCCGGCCAGCACGCGGCAACTTAAGCCCAACTCGATCGCCGCCTGCTGAGTCATACGCGCCAACTGACCATCGCCGATGACCGTCACCAGCGGCGCTCCCGGCGCGTGTGCGGCGGGGCGCGCTAAAGACCAGTCGGCTGTGTTTTTCCCGTTGTTCTCACTCACGCCTTCTAACTATAGTTCCCCGGCCCGACACGCCTAAGCTGGCTTCTCAGCAGCCTCTCGAACTTGCGGGTATAGGGAACCGAATGCAGCACCAGCGGCACCCGGGCGCCCGCCACGTATACCGCCACGTTCCCCCGGTGGGAGCGGCAATCCACCACGTTGGCCAGCGGGATCTGCCCGATCCGGCTGCGCAGGTGGCCGGTCGCGGTGATCAGCCGCCTGTCGGTCAGCAGCATGCGGGAGCGCGCGCGGAAGATCAGGTGGCGCACGCAGCGCCTCCAGCAGACCCACAGCCACGCAACCAGCAGCCCCCGGCGGAGCCAAAGGAAGGCTTCCACGGTAGGGGCGTCCAAAGCATTGTTGGTCAAGTACTGGTCCAGAGCGCCGATGCCCATCCAGAACAGGCCCGTCCATAGCATTAGGCGCAGCACCGGGAAGAACATGGAGCGGCGCGCGGGGCTCAACTCCGCTAGGACCTGCTCTCCGGGGTCGAAGGTGATTTTGCTCATGCGTAGCGCCCTCCGTAGTCGCCCGTGCCGTCGGCGCGCAGGTGCACGATCTCCCCGGCGCGAATCACGCGCGTGCCCTCGCTGGTGCGAACCAGCAGCTCGCCGTCGTCGTCGATGTCGGTGGCCGTGCCCTCCACGACCTCGTCGCCGGGCAGGAATGCGCGCACGGAGGTGCCGATGGTCGCGGAAGCCTGGCGGTAGCGCGGAAGCACGGTCTGGGCCGCCCCTCCTAGTCGACGCCACCTTTCCAGATTCGCCGCCAGCTCCGCGAACACGGCCACCGCAACGTCCTCGCGGCTTGGGCAGGTTAGCCCCAGGCGGGCGCACTCCAGGTCGATGGAGCTGGCGTGGGCGACGGGCAGCTCTTCGGCCTGTAGGTCGTAATTGATGCCGAAGCCCAGGATGATCGCCGGGTGCGGGTCCAGGTGCACGGCCTCCACCAGGATGCCCACCAGCTTGCGGCCGTCCAGCACGCAGTCGTTGGGCCACTTCAGCTGGATGGGGATGTCCGTGGAGGCGCGGATGCCCTCCACGATCGACAGGCCGGTAAGCAGCGGCAGCAGGCTGATGCGGTCCACCGGCACGTCCGGCAGGCGCAGCAGCACGGAACAGATCAGCTGGCTGCGGGCCGGGGCCTCGAAGGAGCGCCCCTTGCGGCCACGCCCGGCGGTCTGTTCCTCGGCCATGAGTAGGGACATGTCGGGCAAGTCCTCCCCGCAGCGCACGCGGTCGGCCAAATCGGTGCTGGTGGAGCCGGTGGTTTCCAACACTTCGACGTGACGGTAGCCCAATGGAGCCAGGCGCTCGGCCAGGCGGCGGTGGTCTAGCGGCGTGCGCATGGGAGTACAGTCCTTTCTTTTCACATGCCTTCCCTCAGACACTCTAGCCCCACCAATCACGGCGCTGAAGTTTTTACACCGTATTATGGCGACCATGAGCTCTACCACCGACACATCGACAACTGCCGGGAAGATCGCCGACCTCCGCGATCGCTTGGCGGAGACCCACAAGCCGCAGGGGGACGAGATCCCGCGCGCTCGTCGCCGCGTGGACGCACTGCTGGATGCTGGTAGCTTCGTGGAGACCGACGCGCTGGCCCGCCACCGCTCCACCGCCTTCAAGGCAGACAAGTTCCGCCCAGTCACCGACGGCATTGTCGCCGGCTACGGCACCATCGACGACCGCCCGGTATGCGTGTTCTCGCAGGACGCCACCCTCTTCGACGGCCAAATCGGCGAGACCGCGGGCGAGAAGATCCTGAAGGTCATGGAACTGGCCGTGAAGTCCGGCACCCCGCTGATCGGCATTTACGAGGGCGCCGGCGCTCGCCCAAACGAGGGCATCGCGGCCCTGGAGTTCTTCTCCCGCATCCAGAGCCTGCAGACGAAGCTCTCCGGCGTAGTTCCGCAGATCGCCCTGGTCGCCGGCCCCACCAGCGGCGCGTTGGTGCACTCGGTGGTTCTGTCCGACGTTGTCGTTGCGGTCAAGGGTGCCGGCGAACTGGTAGATGACGCCACAGACGGCACCGCCCACGTCGTCGCCGAGGACGACGCTTCCGCGCTGGGACTCGTCGCGGACATCCTCGGCTACCTGCCCAGCAACAACCGGGCGCTCCCCCTGCGCGGGGACGAGACGGAGGCAGAGCCGGAGACAGACGAGCTGGACGGCCTGATCCCCGACTCGGACGTGCAGGCCTACGACATGCACGAGGTACTGAACCGTGTAGTCGACGCGGATTCCGTGCTGGAGCTCCAGAAGTTCCATGCGCCGAACCTGATCACGGCACTGGCGCGCGTGGGCGGCCGGAGTGTGGGCGTCATCGCGAACCAGCCCGAACAACAAGCAGGAATGATCGACGACGCGGCGGCCGAGAAGGCAGCGCGCTTCATCCGCTTCTGCGACGCCTTCAACGTGCCACTGGTGACCTTCGTGGACTCGGCGGGCTACGCACCGGACGTGCTGTTCCGCCGCACCGCGAAGCTGATCGGCGTGACGGCAGCGGCGAGCGTCGGCAAGATCGCCGTGGTCACCCGCAAGGCCTTCGGCGACGCCTACCTTTCCCTGGGCGCAAAGCGCCTGGGCACCGACCTGGTGTATGCATGGCCGACCGCGCAGATCGCGCAGGACGACAGCTACCAGGCGGAGCCTTACTCCGCCGCGGAGCGAGGCCTGGTGGACGCAGTAATCCCGCCGCGCGAGACCCGCGCGCGCATCGTCGACGGCCTGCGCCTGGTGGAGCGCAAGGCCGAGGACGGCTACCCACGCAAGCACGACAACCTGCCTTTCTAGGAGGAAGCGCGTGACTGACTTTCAGGTGATCAAGGGCAACCCGGACGAGGTTGAGACCCAAGCTCTGCAGCTCATCGTCGACGACCTGGCCAAGGAGGCCGAAGCGCTGCGCAATGCGAAGCCGGATACGCGCGGGCACTACGGCCGCGAGCTGCGCCACAGCAGCCCCGGCGCGTTCCGCAATCCGCGGATGCCACGGGGCTAGGACATGCAGCTAACTTTGGCCAGCACCTCGCCAGCGCGGGAGAAGGTGCTGAACGCTGCCGGGGTGATCCCCCGCAAGGTCTCCCCCGGCGTGGACGAGGAAGCCGCCGTCGCGGAGCTGGTGAACCCCACCCCGGCGCAGTACGTGCAGCACCTGGCCACGGCAAAGGCGCGGGCGGTAGACGGCGAACTAGTGCTGGGCGGCGACAGCATGCTGCTGATCGACGGCGAACTGCAGGGCAAGCCGCACACGCGTGAAGAGACGGTGCGACGGTGGCGCCAGCAGCGCGGGAAGCGCGCAGAGCTGGTCACCGGGCATGCGCTTTTTGACGCCGCCACGGGCCAGATCTACGAGGAAGTAGTGGCCACACAGATCCAGTTCGCCGAGGTCTCCGAGCGGGCGATCGAGGCATACGCCGCCACCGGCGAGCCGCTGGAATGTGCCGGGGCCTTCACCCTGGAAGCGCTCGGCGGGTGGTTCATCGAGAGCATCGACGGGCACCCGTCGGCCGTGATTGGCCTATCGCTCCCCGCCCTGCGGCGGGGGCTGGACTATTTCGGCTACGACTTCTGCGACCTCTGGGGCTAATCAGCCTTAACGGAGCGCTGCTCCGGGCCGACGTAACTGGATAGCGGGCGGATCAGGGCGTTGTCCTCGTTTTGCTCCACGATGTGGGCGGTCCAGCCGACGACGCGAGCCATGACGAAAATCGGGGTAAAGAACGGGATGTCGATGCCCAGCATGTAGTAAGTCGGGCCCGCCGGGAAATCCAGGTTCGGCTGGATACCGGTGCGCTGGTCCATGGCCTTCTGCATGTTGTCGTACATATCCACCCAGCGCTGGCCGTCGTGGTTGGCGGCGGTGCGGCGCATGGCGGCCTCCATAGTGGGCACGCGCGAGTCGCCCTTCTTGTACACGCGGTGGCCGAAGCCCATGATCTTGTTCTTTGCGTCGCACTGGTCCAGCACCCACTGCTCGGCGGCCGCCGGGTCCTCAACGGCCAGGAAGTTGTGCATCACGGCCTCGTTCGCACCGCCGTGCAGTGGGCCCTTGAGGGCGCCGATGGCGCCGGTGACGGCGGAGTAAACGTCGCTCATGGTGGAGCTGATCACGCGGCCGGTGAAGGTGGAGGCGTTAAAGCCGTGCTCCGCGTACAGGGTGAGGGACTGGTCGAAGGCCTCGACGTCGTCGCGATTGTTGGCGGGGCTGCCCTCCTCGTCGCCGAAGCACATGTAGAGGAAGTTCTCGGCGATATCGCGGTCGCGGGACGGCGGGATGTAATCCAGGTTCTTGCGGCGGCGTAGGTCGTAGGCGATGATCGTCGGCAGCTTGGCCAGCAGGGTCAGACCTGTGCGGCGCACCGCATCGGAGCTGCGGTCGTCCGCGTTGAGGTCCTCCGTGCCGAACACGCTCACCGCCGTACGCAGCACGTCCATGGGGTGGGCGGTCTTCGGCAGGGAGTTGATGAGGTCCAGCATGCTGCGGTCGATGGGACGCAGGGCGCGCTCTCGCTGGCGGAACTGCTCCAGCTCGCGGAAGTCCGGCAGTTCGCCGTTCCAGAGAAGGTAGGCCACGTCCTCGAAGGTGCAGTGCTCGGCCAGCTCCTGTACGGGGTAGCCCCGGTAGGTCAGGGAGTTGGTCTCCGGGTTCACCTTCGAAACACTGGACGTGTCCACCACCACGCCGTTGAGGCCTTTGTTGATGTTCTTGTCGGTGCCGGTGACGTTGGAGGTCTTGCTGGATTGGGCGCGGGGCGTGGTGAAGTTGGTGCGTCCGCGGTCGAAGGGTGCGTTGGAAACCTTGATCGGCTTAGTCATGGTGAGTAGTCCTTTCGGGTTAGAAGATGCCGCCGGGGATCTGCGGTGCGCGCGCCAGCACGTCGTCGCTGACCACGAGGTTCAGTTGGCCGAGCTCGCCGGGCGCCAGGTCCGCGGTGGCCTCAGCCACTGCGAGGAAGCGATCCTGTTCTGCTTCGTCCACCACCCCCTCGGCCAGAGTGCGGAACTTGTTGATGTAATCGGCGCGGCCGAAGGGGCGGGCGCCCAGCGGGTGAGCGTCGGCCACGGCCAGCTCATCGACGATCTCGGTGCCGTCGCGCAGGGTGACCACCGCCTTGCAGCCGAAGGCCTTTTCGGCCGGGTCGGTGGAGTGGTAGCGGCGGGTCCACTCCGGATCCTCCACGGTGGAGATCTTGTGCCACAGCTCCACGGTCTCCGGGCGCTGGGCGCGCTCGGGGGCGTAGGAGCGCTCGTGGTGCCACTCGCCGTCTTCGAGAGCGACGGCGAAGATGTACATCACGGAGTGGTCCAGCGTCTCGCGCGAAGCCTTTGGATCGAACTTCTGCGGATCATTCGAGCCGGTGCCGATCACGTAGTGGGTGTGGTGGCTGGTGTGCAGCACGATGCTTTCCACCTGGCTTAGATCCCCGATCTTGTCCCGCATGCGGCGGGCCAGGTCGATCGGCGCCTGGGACTGGTACTCCGCGGAGTGCTCCTTGGTGTAGGTATCCAGGATCGCCCGCTTCGGCTCCCCCGCCTCCGGAAGGGGTACGACGTAATGAGCGTCCGGGCCATCCAGCAGCCAGGCGATCACGCCATCCTCGCCCTCCCAGATCGGGGCCGGGGCGCCCTCGCCGCGCATGGCGCGGTCCACGGCCTCCACTGCCATCTTCCCGGCGAATGCGGGTGCATGGGCCTTCCACGAGCTGATGAGCCCCTTGCGGGACTGGCGCGTGGCCGTGGTGGTGTGCAGCGCTTGGCCGACGGCCTGGTAAATCACCTGCGGGTCCAGGCGCAGCAGCGTGCCGATACCTGCGGCCGCGGACGGCCCCAGGTGTGCAACGTGGTCGATCTTGTGCTTGTGCAGGGAGATGCCCTTGACCAAGTCCACCTGGATCTCGTAGCCGGTGGCGATGCCACGGATCAGGTCGCGCCCGCCCAGCCCGCGCGCCTGCGCTACGGCCAGGATCGGGGGAATGTTGTCACCTGGGTGGGAGTACTCGGCGGCCAGGAAAGTGTCGTGAAAGTCCAGCTCGCGCACCGCTACGCCGTTGGCCCAGGCGGCCCATTCGGGGGAGACGGTGGCGTCAGTACCAAAAACGGCGCTGGGACCGGAATGGCCCAGCGCCTGGGTGCGCGCCGAAGTGACGGGCCGGCGCACAAGGGAGGCAGCAGCGACGGCCGCATTGTCGATAATTCGGTTGACCACCATGTCCGCGGTATCTTGCGGCACCTCGACCGGGTCGGCGGCGACCTGCGCGACCTTCCATGCGAGGTGCTCTTCCTGCGGAAAGTCGTCGGCCGAGGGGTGGACGCGAACGTCGTGGTTAATCATCGCGGGGGCTAGATCCTTTCGGGAATTGAGGCTGTGATGCGCCTCACTCTAACGCCCCGCGGCGAGTTATGTAGTTAAACAAATATTTTTTAAGGACAAAACAGTACTGGTTAAAGAATCACCACGTCGTGCCGGGAGAGTTGTACTCCACACTCTTCAAGGAAACCGGAGCGCGCAACCGACCGTCGTTGTGAATCCTGATAATGGTATCTGCCACATCTTCCGCTTCGACAGCAACAATCGGAACCTCACCATCTCTTTCTTGCAGCAGAAACTTATCCTGCACACTGCCGCCAACAACGGCGAGAATTATGACGGATACATCCCCACGGTTAATGCGCGAAGCCTCGAACCGGGTAACATCCGCAGCCTTCTCTCGATACTCACTGCCCGGGTGGTTAGGACCTGCGGTAAACTGACCGGCCGAGTCGAGACTAAGCTCACCCGTCCAGTGTTTAGTATCCACCATGATAAGGCCCGCAGCCGTGGACAGAATGTGGTCCGCATTGGCCGTCGTAGCATTCCTGGCGGTTAGTTCCCCAAGCGCACCAAAGATACCCATGGCAAGGCCGAACTTCCGCGCCGTAGGGGTGGTTCCGTACATCAGGGGCTGCTCCACCCCTCTCATACCATCCAAGATCTTGGTCAATCCGTCGCGACCATCGCGGTGAATGATTACGTCGTGGGCGATCTCGATCGGGTCTGGAAGCCGTTGCTCAAGCATCAACCCAATCTGCTCCTCAGCCCTGTACCCCTGGGCGGCGCGCTGAAAAGCCGCCGGCAATCCAGTCTGCTGTATGTACCCCTGGCGCGCCATGGCGGTAAGGCGCTGAGCTTCCTGCTTACGTCTGTCTTCCACAGACTGCTCGAGAGTGGTGTTGGCTTTGAGGTTGCTGGTATCTTTCCCCTCAACCTTGCGGTTCATGGAAAAAATGAAGCTGAACATCAAATAGAAGAACGCCGCTATGGAAGCCAGTATCAGCCAGGCACCGATATAAACCTGTTCGCCAACCATTAGCAAGCTGCCAACGATGCCGCCAATGACCCACACAAGCATCGCAATGCGACGGAGCCGCTTGCGGTTTCTTTTGATATTCGCACGCTGCTCCAACTCGCCACCGTCGTATTGCCAGGCGTTCTGGCGCATTTCGTATGTAACAGAGAAGCCTTCGACCTCATCCTCCAGGAACGCATCCACGGAGGCTTCGAAGTCTTCCCACCCACTCTGCCCGGGGCGCTTCTTTCCATAAACAATTGCCATCTGACCTACTACCTACTTCCTTAACGGGCAATTAATACCCCCTAAGAAAGTAGGGTACTAGAGGCAACTAGGCGTGCTTCGCCTCCACACGCTTAATGGCTTCTTCGGCAACCAGCTGCTGGATGCCCATGTCCAGCTCGGAGGTGAAGCCTACGCAGGAGCAGTTGATTTCGCCCAGGACGTAGGTGTCCTCGCCGGTCTCGTCGTCATCGGCCAGCATGAAGTCGGCGGTCCAGATCAGCGGAATGTTGTCACCCCCCAGCTTCTCGGCGATGACCGGGCGAGCCTCGGCGAACATGTCCACCAGATCCTGCCACTCCTCCGGCTTCTGGTAGGTGTACTTCGCGCCGGAGAACAGGGTTGCGGAGAACGCATCGCCGCCCTCGGCAGGCTTCTTGTGAACCACGAACACCGGGTGCGGGCCAACCAGCAGAATGCGGATCTCACCCTCGACGATGCGCGGCATGAAGCGCATATCCACCAGCATGCCGTTATCACCAACGATGTACTGGTCACAGAAGTCCATGAACTCGCCCAGCTCGCGGACCTCAGTGTGGTTGTCTACAGCCTCGGTGCACTTCAGCTTCGTATCCAGGGGCAGAGCCGTGCCCGGCTCGATGGACTCGGCCAGCTGCTTGTCTTCCAGCTGCACGCGCCAGATGCCGGAGCCGGTGGAGCCGCGGTTCTGCTTCAGGACGCGCTCGCCGTAGGACAGGGAGGTGGGGAAAGTCTTGTGGAAGGAATCGACGTCGTAGTAGGCGGCGGTATCGGCCGGCACCAGTTCAGTGTCGTTCAGCTTCACCAGCGCATCCTTCGCGCCGTAGGCCATCATCTCGGCTGGGGTGGACATGCCCACCAGGCCTGCTTCCTCGGTCAGCTTCGTCAGCATGTCGAAGTAGCCCTTTTCGCCACCGGGGATGTGGCCCGGGTTGACGCGGGAGATGTAGGCGTCATATTTAGCGGCAACGTCTTCGTAGATCTCGCTGGTCTTCTCCGGGTCGAAGTAGACTACCTCGGCACCCCAGCCCTTTTCGCGTATGGCCTCGACGATGGGCATGGTGTCGCGACGGTGGCCGTCCTCACCCTTGTCGTTTCCGCCCTGAACCTCAAAGACAACAATGTTCTTGTGCACGGTTTCCCCTTGCTCTGGAAGTAAAAATACAGTGCGTATGGCCACTATTGGCCAACACCCTTAATTCTACGACTACCCAGCTCAGGTGGCAGTGGAAGAAAGACCGCCGATAAGGCGCTAGACTCTCAAACGATCGAAAGGCAGGTGTTACATGGGAATCGAATACGACCCCAGCCCTCAGCTCAAGCAGTACGCGCACCCAAACAAGCTGGTCACGAACGCGTGGCTCGGCGCGAAGCTTGGCACTCCCGGCCTCAAGGTCGTTGAGGTGGATGCGGATTCCCTTTTATACGATATTGGTCACATTCCCACCGCAATGCGCCTGAAATGGTACGAAGACCTCTCAGATCCCGTGTGGCGCGACCTTATCGGCCCTAAGGAGTTCGAGGAACTCATGGGGCGCCTGGGTATCACACGGGAGGACACGGTGGTGTTTTACGGCGACCACGCGAACCTGTGGGCCGTGTACGCCCTGTGGGTCTTCGAGCTTTTCGGCCACCCGGATGTGCGAATCCTGGACGGCGGACGAGATGCCTGGATGCAAGAAGAGCGGGAAATCTCCTACGCCGTCGATGAGGTTTCGCCGCGCCCCGTCTACTCAGTGCCTTCCCACCGGAATGACCACACCCACCGCATCTTCGTCGACGAGCTGCGCACGAAGTTCGACGGCACCCAGGTGATTGACCTGCGCAACGCCGAGGAATACACCGGTGAAGTAACCCTGCCTGGCTACCCAATCCGACGCAACGGACACGTGCCTGGGGCCAAAAACCTGCGCGCAGACTCCTCCCTGCTAGCTAACTCGCGCTTCCACCCCGCCGAGGCCATCCAGGCTATCCATGCGGAGCTGCAGCTGGACTCCCACCGCGAGACCGTCGTTTATTGCAACAACGGTGCACGCGCCGCACTCGAGTGGTTCGTGCTGCGCTTCCTCTTGGGCTGGGAAAATGTGCGCGTCTACGATGGCTCGTGGGTCGAATGGGGAAACATGATGCGCGTGCCCATCGAGCGTGGCTAACTGGGGCGTGTAGCCTCATTAACTAACCCCTAACTAATAACCCGAAAGGATTGCCCGTGACTTCCAGCTCCGCCGCTGACTTGACGAAGGTACTGATCGCCAACCGTGGCGAGATTGCAGTGCGCGTCATCCGGGCTGCGCGCGACGAGGGTATCGCTACCGTCGCCGTGTACGCCGATCCGGATGCCGAGGCGCCCTTCGTACGCATGGCAGACGAAGCGCTGGCCCTTGGAGGTCAGACTTCGGCGGAAACTTACCTGGATATCGACAAGATCATCGCCGCTGCCGCTAAGTCCGGCGCCGATGCGATCCACCCCGGTTATGGCTTCCTGTCGGAAAACGCAGACTTCGCCCAGGCCGTCGTCGATGCGGGCCTGAACTGGATCGGTCCGCCGCCGGAGGCGATTCGCAAGCTCGGCGATAAGGTCACTGCCCGAAACATCGCTCTTAGTGTTGACGCCCCTATGACTCCGGGCACTAAGGAGCCTGTCGCGGATGCTGCAGAGGTCACCGCCTTTGCGGAGCGTCACGGACTTCCAATCGCTATCAAGGCCGCCTTCGGCGGTGGTGGGCGTGGCATGAAGGTCGCCTACACCCTGGACGAGATTCCGGATCTCTTTGAATCTGCGACCCGCGAAGCCATCACCGCCTTCGGCCGTGGCGAGTGCTTCGTGGAGCGCTACCTGGACCGCGCCCGCCATGTCGAGGCGCAGGTCGTGGCTGATAAGCACGGCAATGTCGTTGTCGCCTCCACCCGCGACTGCTCCGCCCAGCGGCGTTTTCAGAAGCTCATCGAGGAAGCACCTGCACCATTCTTGAGCGACGAGCAGAACGAGCGCATCTACTCCTCCGCCAAGGCCATCTGCCGCGAGGCGGGCTACTACGGTGCGGGCACGGTGGAGTACCTGGTGGGCTCCGACGGGCTGATCAGCTTCCTGGAAGTTAACACTCGCCTGCAGGTGGAGCACCCTGTCACCGAGCAGGTCACCGGCTGGGATCTGGTACGCGAGCAGTTCCGTATTGCCCGTGGCGAGGAGCTATCCCGCACTGAGGATCCGGAGATTATTGGCCACTCCATCGAGTTCCGCATCAACGGCGAAGATCCGGCGAACAACTTCATGCCCGCCCCGGGCCGCATTCAGACCTACCGCGAGCCCGCAGGCCCCGGCGTGCGCATGGACTCCGGCATCGAAACCGGCACGGTGATCGGTGGCCAGTTCGATTCGATGTTGGCCAAGCTCATCGTCACCGGCGCCGACCGCGCCGAGGCTATTCAGCGTTCCCTGCGGGCACTGGAAGAGTACGAGGTCGAAGGCATCCCAACCGTTATCCCCTTCCACCAGGCTGCGCTGAATGATCCGGCCTTCGTCGCCGAAGACGGAAACTACCGCGTGTACACCCGGTGGATCGAAGAGGAGTGGGACAACCAGCTGCCCACCTACGAGGAGCCGCTAGCAGCAGCTGCCGAGGGCCAGCTGCCGAAGGAAAAGCTGGTCGTCGAGGTTGACGGCCGCCGCGTGGAGGTGCTGGTTCCGGGCGAAATTCTGGCGAGCCGTGGATCGGTGAGCCGTGCGAAGAAGCGTCGCGCAAATGCTGCGGACATCGCCATCACCGGCGACACGGTGGCCGCCCCAATGCAGGGCACCGTGATCAAGGTGGAAGTCGCGGAAGGCGACGAAGTGGCCGAGGGCGACGTTCTGCTGGTGCTCGAGGCGATGAAGATGGAAAACGCCGTCAAGGCGCACAAGTCCGGTGTGGTGCAGTCCTTAAGCGTCGGAAGCGGCGATGGCGTCACAAAGAACCAAGCACTTATGGAGCTGAAGGACGACAGCTCCGCTGAGAACGAATAGACGAGACAGGAAACACACCCCATGACTGAAACCCCTTCTGCGCAGGCAACCACGGTCGAAAAGAAGACGCCCAAGGGCATGACCTTCCTCGGACTAGGGCTACTGATCGTTGCCGTCATTACCGCCATCGTTTCGCTGGTGGGTGTGAAGGACTTCGGAAAGAGCTACGACGTTTCAGCCGGCAAAGAGTACTACCTGCTGGCCGATGAAGAGGCTCTGAACGCCAAGGAGTGCACCCTGGTCGACAAGGAGGACAAGAACCTCGCCGACCGCATAGAAGCCGCGGATCTGAAGTTCAGCCAGGAAGACCTGGAAATCTCCGACGTCTCCCTGCCGCTGACGAAGAACAAGGGAGTGTACACCTCGATCAAGTTCACTGAGGACATCGAAGGCGCCAAGTACACCTGCGACCAGGGCAACATCTACATCTCCAAGTACTCCTCCGGCACCCTGCAGGCTCTGCGTTGGGTGACGATGCTGTGTGGAGCTGCGGGTGTGGCGATCCTGATTCTGGCAGTGTTTGCGAACCAGCGTAAGCGTTCCGCTGATGATGCCAATAGCGCAGCGGACGCAGCGGACACAGCGGACACAGCGGACACAGAAGAAGCAGTGGACACCGAGCACAGCAACGACAGCGACGACAGTGACGACTGAGTGGTAGAAAACTTTACAAACCAGCTGACCGGGACCTTGGCTAAGTGGAAAAGCTCCAAGAGGGGCTACGTATTGGCGCTCGACCAGGGGACGACGTCTACCCGCTGCATCATTTTTGATGCTCACGGCAAGATCATCAGCTCCAGCCACATGGAGCACCGGCAGATCTTCCCGCGCCCCGGTTGGGTGGAGCACGACCCGGAGGAAATCCGGCGCAACACCCGGCGCGTGATGGCGGACGCGGCGGCCTCCCGCGACATTCCGGTCGAGGAGTTCGCAGCGGTGGGCATCACCAACCAGCGCGAAACCACCGTCGTGTGGGACCGCGCCACTGGCAAGCCCATCTACAACGCCATCGTGTGGCAGGACACGCGCACCGATAAGATCGTGAGCTCTTTGAGCGAAGAACAGAAGACCATGATCTTCGAGCGCACCGGGCTGAACGCCTCCACCTACTTCGCCGGGCCGAAGATCCAGTGGATCCTGGACAACGTCGAAGGCGCCCGCGAGAAGGCGGAGCGTGGGGAGCTGGCCTTCGGAACCATTGATACGTGGCTGATCTGGGAACTCACACGCCGCTCGCGCAAGAAGTCGAAGGCGAGCCGCAGCGATCACGCCCGGCACGTCACGGACGTCACCAATGCCTCGCGCACCATGCTGATGGACCTGCGGACACAGACTTGGGATCCAGAGCTGTGCGAGCTGTTCGGCGTGCCGGAATCCATGCTGCCGGAGATCGTCAGCTCTTCCGAGGTCGTCGGGAAGGTCCGCCGTAGCGGACCTGTGCAGGGCGTGCCAATCGCGGGAATCTTGGGTGACCAACAGGCCGCCGCCTTCGGCCAGGTGTGCTTTAACCAGGGTGAAGCGAAGAACACCTACGGCACAGGCAACTTCCTGCTGATGAACACCGGCACTGAGCCGCAGTGGTCCGAGCACGGACTGATCACCACCGTGGCCTACCGGCTGGGCAACCAGCCGGCCGTGTACGCATTGGAGGGATCCATCGCCGTCACCGGCTCCCTGGTGCAGTGGCTGCGCGACAACCTAGGGTTCTTTGACACTGCCGACGACATCGAGCCTCTGGCCCGCAGCGTGGACGATAACGGCGGCTGCTACATCGTCCCGGCCTTCAGCGGGCTGCTGGCGCCACATTGGCGCCCCGAGGCCCGCGGCATCATCGCGGGGCTGACCCGTTATGTGACGAAGGCGCACATCGCCCGCGCCGCACTGGAAGCCACGGCCTTCCAGACCCGCGAGGTGGTCGAGGCCATGAATGCGGACTCGCAGGTGGATCTGAAGAACCTGCGCGTCGATGGTGGCATGGTGGTCAACTCGCTGCTGATGCAATTTCAAGCCGATCAGCTGGAGGTGCCGGTGACGGTGCCGGAGGTCTCGGAGACCACGGCCCTCGGCGCGGCCTACGCCGCCGGGCTAGCCGTGGGCTTCTACCGGGACCTCGACGAGCTGGTTTCCCTTTGGCAGGAGGAAAAGACCTACTTCCCCAAGGGCGACCCGCAGGAGCGCAAGATCGCTTACGACAAGTGGAAGCGCGCCGTTGAGCGGACGTTCGGTTGGACCGACGATTAGGCGTCCACTGCTACCTTAGAAGTATGAACGAACCGTCCCGCCGTGAAATCCGCATCTCCGATGTCGACCGTAGCGACGCTATCAGCGCGCTTGGCGAGCACTTTGCCGACGGTCGGCTCACCATGACCGAGTACGAGGAGCGCGTGCAGCAGGCCACCGCCGCAGTGTCCGAAGGCGAACTGGAACAGATCTTTTTCGACCTCCCCAAGCTGGAAGCCTGAACTGCTCCCCATTAGTTGGACTGAGAAATCAGTTACCGACTAGTGGGGAGCAGTTTTCATTGAGAGCACGAAGTTCGCTGAATGAGCAGCAGCGTGAACAGCTGGTGGAGTGTTTCGAGCAAGGCATGGGCGAAACAGCCGCTGCCAATGCTCTTGGTGTCCCCAAAAACGCCGTCCGTTTGCTCTATCGTCGGTTTCAGCTGCATGGCAGGCTATGTCTTGTGGAGAAACCGACAAAGCAGCAGTATTCGTTCGAGTTCAAAAAGGAAGTTGTCGAGCGCCACCTTTCCGGCGAGACAAAGATGAATCTTGCACGTGAATTTAACCTGTCGTCGGACCAGCTGGTCAGTTATTGGTCGCGGCAATGGCGTAAAGGTGGCGACGAGGCGTTAAAACCGAAGCCGAAGGGCAGGCCCAAAGGTTCGGCTGTGCCAAAGCCGCTGACCGAAGAGGAGAAGCTGCGGCGCCGGATCGCGCGGTTGGAAGCGGAAAACGCTTATCTAAAAAAATTGCGGGACTTGAGGAACCAGAGACGCGCCTGAAAGTCCAGGCGATTGTCATCCTCAAGTCGCACCACCGCCTGGAGTATCTCCTAAAGGCAGCAGGTATCCCACGGTCGACGTTCTTCTACCACCAGAAACGACTCAGTAAGCCGGATAAGCACGCCGCGCTCAAGGCCGAGATCCGGGAAAGCTTCGAGCGCAACAAGCATCGCTACGGCTACCGGCGAGTGTTACTTGACCTGCGTAACCAGGGGTGGGTGGTCAACCACAAACTCGTGTACAAGCTCATGTGCGAGATGGGGCTGCGAGCCAAGATTCGCCAACGTAGACCTTATGTTTCCTATGCTGGGACGATCAGTCACATCGCTGACAACAAGCTTGACCGCAAGTTCACCCCGGATCAGCCAAATACCGTCTTTGTCAGCGACGTCACCGAGTTCAGGGTCGCAGGTCGCAAGGTCTACCTGTCACCGGTGATGGACCTGTTCGATCGCTCAATTGTTGCCCACACCGTGGCTACATCGCCGTCGACAGCGTTTACCGCTGCCTCTTTGTCCAAGGCGATTAAAACGTGTGCGCCTGAACCCGGGTGGATGATGCACACTGACCAAGGCTTCCAGTACCAGCACGCCTCCTGGCGCGACCTGATCGATGACAACGGCGGTGTTCAGTCGATGTCGCGTAAAGCCAACTGTTACGACAACGCGGTCATGGAGAACTTCTTCGGCCACTTGAAAACCGAGATGTACCACGGTGAAGTCTTCGGCACCGTCGCAGAATTCAACCAAGCAATCGACGAATACATCCAGTGGTACAACACCGAACGCATCCAACAACGACTCAAGGGCCTGACCCCGATGCAATATCGGAATCAGACCCTTGAAACCCTAACCGCATAGAATTAAACCAGTCCAACTTTCGGGGGCTAGTTCAGCCTCCCGGGAGCTGGTCCCCTACTACTCCGCCCGCGAGATCGACCGTATGTACCGCAGCGGCAGGAACATGCGCCTGGGCTTGCTGCTCAGCACCGTGATCGGCAGCAGCGCCCTGGCCATGCTCTTCAATGGCGTGTGGGCGAACTCCGCCATCCTGCTGCTACTAATCCCGCTGGTTTTCGTGCTGCTTTACGTCATGAAGGTCGGCCCGAGAGCCTGGTACGAGCCCAGCCCGGAGCAGTTGGAGCGCCAGCGCTTCCGGGAGCTGAAGATGCAGCAGCGCGCCCAGCAGGCGCAGTGGAAGTTCGAGCGCAAGCAGCGCACCCACCAGCTGACCAGCAGCGCGATGAAGTTCGCGCAGAAGCGCCTTAACGGAACTGGTCAATAACCCCGGCGAATAGGCGGATGCCGATGCCCAAGGCGCGCTCGTCGAACACGATGTCCGGCTGGTGCAGGTCGGGCCGCTCCCCCTTGCCAGTCCACGCGCCCAGGCGCGCCATGGAGCCCGGAACGTGCTCCAGGTACCAGCTGAAATCTTCGCCGCCGGTGGATTGCGGCGCCTCCTTCAGCGCGTTTGGATCCACGTCGTTGACGGCCTGCGCAAGCGCTGCGGTGGAGACGTCGTCATTCATCACCGGCGGCACGCCCTTGGTGTAGCGCAGCTCGAGCTCGGCCCCGGTAGGTGCCACCAGGTGCTCTAGGAGTTCTCGCAGGGTTTCTTCGCCACGACGCCACACTCCAACCTCCGCGGTGCGGAACGTACCGAGCAGGCGAACCTCCTGGGGAATTGCGTTGAACGTAGAACCGCCGTTGATCGCGCCGAAAGTCAGCACCGTGCCGGTGCGTGGGTCCACGGTGCGGGACAGCAGGCCCGGCAGCTGCGAGGCGATGAGGCCTGCGGTGTACACCAGATCCGCCGCCAGGTGCGGACGGGAGGTGTGGCCGCCATGGCCGCGCAGGATGATCTCCACCACGTCGCTGGCGGAGGTGATCGCACCGGTGCGCACGCCGATCTCGCCGGTGCGCAGCTTCGGCTCGCAGTGGACGGCAAAGATGCGGGACACGCCATGAAGCGCTCCGGCTTCGATGACGTCCACCGCGCCGCCGTCCATGACTTCTTCGGCGGGCTGGAAGATAAAGCGAACCTGGATCCCCAGGGCATCCTCCCCGTGGGCGTCAACAAAATCGGCAAGGGCGACGGCCAGCCCCAGCACGATTGTGGTGTGGATGTCGTGACCGCAGGCGTGCATAACCCCCGGCACCTCGGAGGCGTAGTCGAGGCCTGTGACCTCTTGCAACGGCAGCGCGTCGATGTCACCGCGGAAGGCGATACGGGGCGCGCCGACAGGGCCGATGTCGGCGATCAGGCCCGTGGAAGGCAGGGCCACGGGCTGCAGCCCAGCGCGCTCGAGTTCGGCGGCGAGGAAGCGGGTGGTCTCCGTCTCCATGTGCGACAGCTCGGGGTTGCGGTGCAGGTGACGCCGCCAGTCGATGACCCGCTGTGCGTTGTCCCGCGTCCAGTTCTGCACGAACTGGCCGACGGAATGGGTGCTGCTTTCCTGCGCGCGTTCCTGTGTGCCGTCTTGCACTTGAATACTCACGTCCCTCTCACTTTTACTGACCTGTCTAGTCTAGCGCCTGCGGTATTCTTGGTTGGCATGACTGCTTCCCCAAATCCCTATGAACTGGCCGCAGAGGCTGCGGCGGCGCTGAAGGAGCGCACCGGCCTCGATTCCTATGACTGTGCCGTGGTGCTCGGCTCTGGGTGGCGCCCCGCCGCCGACGTGCTGTGCGAAGGCGCGGAAGACCTGCAGGAGTTCCCGATGTCGGAGCTGCCGGGCTTCCTTGCTCCCACCGCGCAGGGGCACGGCGGCACTGTGCGCAGCGCCCGCATCGGCAGCCGCAACGTGCTGGTGCTGTTGGGCCGCACCCACGCCTACGAGGGCCACGAGCTGTGGCGCACTGCCCATGCGGTCCGCACCGCCGCGGCCGCGGGCGTGCAGACGATCGTGCTGACCAACGCCGCGGGCGGCCTGACCGAGGGCATGACCGTCGGCGAGCCGGTGCTGATCGCCGATCACATTAACTTCACCGCCAAGACACCCCTGACGGGCGCGAACTTCGTGAACCTGGTGGATGCCTACAACCCCGAGCTGCGCACCAAGGTGCAGAAGCTACGCCCCGGCATGCGCGAGGCCGTGTACGCAATGATGCCTGGGCCGCAGTACGAAACCCCGGCGGAGATCCACATGCTGCGCACCCTGGGCGCAGGCCTGGTGGGCATGTCCACGGTCTACGAGACGATCGCCGCGCGTGAGGCGGACGTGGACGTGCTGGGTATCTCGCTGGTCACGAACCTGGCGGCGGGGGTTACCGGCGAGGCCCTGAACCACGAGGAGGTCCTGCAGGCGGGCAAGGAAGCCGCCAACGACATGGGCAAGCTGCTCGGCGAGCTGGTGAACAACCTATGAGCCAGTTGAAGTTCGGTACCGCCGGCCTACGCGCCAAAATCGGCCCCGGGCCAGACGAGATGAACGTCAGCACCGCCACCCGCGCCACGGCCGGTGTGGCTGCGTGGCTCAAGGAACGAAAGCGCCCCTTGCGCGCCGACGGGGTTTTTCGTGCGGCTGTGGGCTATGACGCCCGCTACGCCTCCCACGCCCTAGCTGTGATGTCCAGGGACGTTGTTGAGTCGGTCGAAGGGTACGCCGCCAATCGCAGAGTGGTGTCGGTGGTGGTTGTAGAAGTGGAGCCAGCCGGGCAGCGCCAGGCGTCGTTCGGCCTCTGAACCGTAAAACCTGGCATAGGCCCAGCCGTCCCCGAGCGTGCGGTGGAATCGCTCGATCTTCCCGTTCGTCTGCGGCCGGTAGGGGCGTGTCCGCTTGTGTCGGATGCCGAGCCGAGCGCAGAAGTCCCTCCATGCGTGGGATCTGTATGCCGACCCGTTGTCGGATAGGACTCGCTCGACGGTCACGCCTCGTTCGGCGAACCAGGCCACGGCGCGTTCGAGAACTCCCACCGCTGTGCTCGCCTGCTCATCCGACCAGATTTCTGCGTATGCGACGCGGGAGTGGTCGTCGATGACTGTGTGAACGAACGCCGTCCCGGTGCGCGGCTTGTGATCTTTTCCTCGTGGTAATCCCGGAGTCGCGAGCTTGTTCCGTGCGCCTTGCTGCCGACCTACGTAACGATGTCCACCGCCGTCGGGGATGTTGCCGAACTTCGTGACATCGACATGAATCAACGATCCCGGATGAGGATGCTCATATCGCCGCAATGGCTCGCCAGTGACACGATCGATATGCGAGAGGCGGTTCACGCGGCAACGGACGAGGACCGCGTGAACAGTCGACGTCGAGAGACCAAGTCGCGCAGCGATCTGGGCTGGCCCCAGTCGAAGCCGCCAGCGCAGGTTGATGATCTTCTTCTTGACATGCTCGGGCGTCCTGCCTGGGATCCGGTGCGGCTTGCTGGAGCGATCCTGCATCCCAAACTCACCCTCTTCCCGGTAGCGGCCTGCCCATTTCCGGGCAGTGATCGGGGAGACCATGAACATCTTTGCGGCGATCGTGGCCGGATAGCCGTCTTCGACAATCAGCCGAGCTAACCGGAGACGGGCACGAGGAGTGAGAAGAGCGTTCGGATGGGTCATCAATTGGCCTCCGCCGCGGTCTTCGTAAGCGCGCGTCTGGTGAGAAGCATGATGACGAGAGCGATCGCTGTCAGCACCGAAGCGACCCAAACCGGCGCGAGCAGCCCCAGCCCGGTCGCGAGCCCGAGCGCACCAAGCACGGGCCCCGCTGCAGCTCCGATATTCAATGCTGCGGTTGCGTACGAACCGCCCATCGTTGGCGCACCCGATGCTGCATACAGCACACGCGTGATCAGAGTACTGCCGACGCCGAACGACAGGAATCCCTGAACGAGGACGAGGACGATAAGCGCAACGGGATGAGATGCGACCACTGCCAACACGATCCAGCCTGTCAGCAATAGCGGTCCGCCGACTGCGAGCACGAGGCCAGGTCGTTGATCTGATAGTCGTCCTGCGATCGTGACGCCAAGGAACGATCCGATGCCGAACATCACCAGCGCGACGGACACCCACGCTTCGGCCAAGCCCGCGGTCTCGGTCACGATGGGTGCCAGGAAGGTGAATGCCGCAAAGGTCCCTCCGTTGATCAGCGCTCCGAGTGCCATGGCCAGGATGAGCCGCGGCGTCGCCAACTGGCTGAGCTCGACACGGAGCCTTGGTGAGGTCGCGCTAGTCTCGCTCCGACCAACATTGTTCGTGACGCCACGAATGACTCCAACGGCCGCGGGAATACAGAGGATGGCGATCGCCCAGAACGTCGTTCGCCAGCCCAGCGCTGTGCCGAGCAGTGCCCCGGCGGGGACGCCCACGACGGTTGCGATCGTCGTGCCGGAGAGCAGGATCGACAGTGCACGCCCCTTCTGGTTCGCTGGCACGAGGGTAGTGGCCGTGCTCAGTGCTACGGCGAGGAATCCTGCGTTTGCGAGAGCGCTGAGCACCCGGGTGATGAGCAGGAGAGAGAACACTGGTGTCATCGCTCCGATGACGTGGCTTCCCGCGAACAAGAGAAGGCAAACGATCAATGTGAGCCGCGGTGGCCAACGGCGAGCGAATGCCGCCATCACTGGCGCGCCGACGACCATACCGACTGCGAATGCGGAGGTCAGCAGGCCCGCAGTGCCGACCGAGACGTCAAGTTCGGTCGCGATCGCGGGGAGCAATCCCGCGAGCATGAATTCTGAAGTGCCCATGACGAAGACCGCCAGGGCAAGCATGTAGAGGGCAAAAGGCATCGAGTACTCCGAGGTGTGAGATCAAGAAATGGTTCTTCTTGTCACCACGGCCAGCGCCCCGGGTACGCCAGACATACGCCCACACAGATCGTGGGCGTCGTAACTAGTGGTTCAAGGGGCTGGCGGTGTGACCGACAACCCCTGACCTGTCTGATTCGGGACTCGACATGCCCCAAACTCTAACATGCCTTGGGGTTGCTCGCAAATCGTGGACACGTAGTGGAGCTACCTAGTGGTTAGGCAGCTATTTCTTTTCTGCTGTTGATTGCGCCGGCGTGGTTCTCGAAGTCGACGGGGCTGACCATCCCGAGTGCAGAGTGCCGGCGCCGGCGGTTGTAGACGACTTCAATCCAGTAGGCAACAGCCTTGCGTGCAGCATCACGGGTAGGCCATCGCTTACGGTCGTAGAATTCAGTCTTTAGCGTCGACCAGAACGACT
This sequence comes from Corynebacterium jeikeium, assembly GCF_028609885.1. Taxonomy (NCBI): domain Bacteria; kingdom Bacillati; phylum Actinomycetota; class Actinomycetes; order Mycobacteriales; family Corynebacteriaceae; genus Corynebacterium; species Corynebacterium jeikeium. Next base: position 2,040,005 of record NZ_CP063195.1, read on the forward strand.
CAGCCATCGCGTTATCGAAGCACACGCCAGTGCGCCCCACAGACTGAGCGATGCCCAGTCTGCGGCAGACCTCCCAGAGCTTCTCGCTAGTGAATTGCGTTCCACGGTCAGCGTGAAACACCAGCCCATCAGGAACGTCACCGCGCAGCGTATGCGCCATCCGCAGGGCCCGTTCAACCAAACTTGTGTCTTGAACACTATCCATTGCCCAGCCCAGTACCCTGCGGGAATGACCATCGCGGACCGCGCACAAGTACAACCATCCCTCGCTGGTGCGTAGGTAGGTAATATCCGACATCCACACCCGGTTGAGCTCACCAGTATCAAACATGCGCTTGACCAGGTCAGGAAGAGTTGACTTACGCTTGGCTTGAATCGTTGTCACCGGGACAAAGGCACGCGGTGAAATCCCTTCAATGCCCATCATGCGCATCCGCTTCGCCACAGTCTTACGGTTAAGCGAAATGTGGTAGCGCTCGGCGAGCTCTGCGGTGATCCGCGGAGCACCATAAACCTCATCAGAGTCTTTCCAAATCTGATGAATCTTACGGTCAACATCATCGTAAAATGCAACACGATCATCCTTTCCGGATAGTCGTTTCTGCTGCACATGGGCCCATTTGTAGTATCCAGACCGAGATACTTTTAATAGCCGTGCCATGCGCTTGATGCTGTAGTTCGCCTTCTCCTGCCGCATCAATTCGAACTTTTCTGCTCGCGTTGCTTCGCAGCGAAGAAGGCCGTCGCTTTTGACAAAAACTCGTTATCCATCTTGGCTTCTGCCAACTCACGGCGCAGACGAGCATTCTCAGCACGAAGATCAGCCTCACTCATCCCATCCGAGGCTCCTCGGCGTTCACGCTCGAGTTTGACCCACCGGCCCAAAAGCCCGGCGGAAACACCGATTTCCTTAGCCACATGAGCGATCGGGCGCTCTGACTCGATTACCAGGTTCGCGGCTTCACGCCGATACTCCGGCGTGTACTTCTTGCGCTGTTGACTCACAATGAACATCCTCTCCTACGGACACAAGATCCGTACAAATAGGGTGTCCACTAAACGAGGGTAACCTCAGCCTTCAATGGCAAGCGGTCTGGACAGATACTTCTTGAATCGGCACGGTGTCATTACGGGCGGGGGCCAGAACAACGTCCCTGGACATCACACCTAGCCCGTGCGACGGCGGAAACCTTCGCCGGCGCAGGCTTCGACGTGACCCTCATCGCGGAACCCTCCCCCACCCCAGTGTTGGCGTGGCTGGTGCGCTCACGGCGAATGGACGTGGGCGTGCAGATCACCGCCTCGCACAATCCCGCGCAGGACAACGGCTACAAGCTGTACCTGGACGGCGGCTCTCAGCTGGTCTCCCCCGCCGACCGGCAGATCGAGGAGCACATTGCCGCCCAGCCAACTGACGCGGCGAAGATCCCCCGCTCCGAGGCGAAGTCTGTAGACCTGTCCGTAGTCTCCGGCTATGTCACCGAGCTAAGTACCCTGGTGGCCACCGGCCGCCAATCCGAGCTGGCGCCGCGGCGGAAGCTGAAGATCCTCTACACCCCCATGCACGGCGTGGGCGGCAATGCCCTGGAGTGGGCCTTACGTGAGAACGGCTTCGGCAACGTGCACGCGGTGGCCTCGCAGCGCTGGCCGGACCCGACCTTCCCGACTGTGGACTTCCCCAACCCTGAGGAGCCGGGTGCCACCGACGCGCTGCTGGAAGAAGCCCGCGCCATCGATGCGGACCTGCTGATCGCCCTGGATCCGGATGCGGACCGCTGCATGCTGGGGCTTAAGCGCGCGGACGGCGATTATCACATGCTGCGCGGCGACGAGGCCGGCCCCTTGCTGGCGCGCCGGGTGTTGGCGGGCGTAGGGGCGTCCACAAAGAACAAGCATGTAGTAGCGACAACGGTGGTCAGCTCGCAGCTGCTGGGGCGCATGGCGCGCGCCGAGGGCTGGGACTACGTGGAGACGCTGACTGGGTTTAAGAACCTGGCGCGCGCTGCCCAAGGGCGGCCCGGTGAGCTGGCCTTTGCCTACGAGGAGGCGATCGGCACCGCACCCGCGCCGCACATCGTAGCGGACAAGGACGGCATTGCGACGGCACTGATCGCGGCGGCGTGGGCAGCCGAGGCAGACCTGGTCGCCGAGTTGGACGACATTGAGGCCACCTATGGAGTATTCAGAACCTCACAGGTGAGCGCCCGTTTCGACAGTGCCGAGCAAGCCCAAGAGTTGATCGCTCGCTGGACGGATAATCCGCCGGCTGAGCTCGCAGGTGCGGCCATGCAGGCCGGGCCGATCGAGGATTCCGCTGGCAACCGCACCGACGGCGTGCGACTGGTGGGCACTTCCGCGAATATGGGGCTGCGCGTAGTGGCCCGCGCGTCCGGCACCGAGCCGAAGGCGAAGTTCTACCTGGAGGTCAGCGCGGAGCCAGGGACGGACCCACAGGCCGTGGGGGCGCTGCTAGAGCGGCTACAGGTCGATGTTTCGGGGGCCGTATAGGCGGTCACCGGCATCGCCCAGGCCGGGCACGATGTACGCCTCCTTGTTCAGGCTCGGGTCAATAGTGGCGGTGTACAGCCGGCGCACCCCCACGTTGGCCTCCACCAGCGCATCCACACCCGGCTGCGCGGAAACCATGCACACGCAGGTGATGTCGTTGGCACCGCGCCCCTCAAGCAGGCGGATGGCGTGCAGCAATGAGCCACCGGTGGCGAGCATCGGGTCGACCAGGAACACCGGCTGGTCGCTGAGATCGTCCGGCAGTGCCTCCAGGTAGGGCACGGGCTCGTGGGTAGTTTCGTCGCGAGCCATGCCGATAAAGCCGACCTGAGCGTCGGGGATCATAGACAGCGCCGGGTCGATCATGCCTAGGCCTGCGCGGATGACGGGCACGATGATCGGCGGCTTTTCCAGTCGCGTGCCCGTAGTGGTGGCGACGGGAGTTTCCAGCTCAAAGTTCTCTACCGCCAGGTCCGAGGATGCCTCGTAGATCAGCATTGCCCCCAGGTCGGACAGGGCGGCACGGAACTGTGCGTTGTCGCTGTTCTTGTCGCGCATGATGCTGAGTCGGGAGGCGACGAGCGGATGATTAACCACCTGAATTTCCATAGTTCCCTACTCTAGTTGATCCGCAATTGAACCTTTTGGGCCACGGCAGAGTCTAAAGAAACTGAGAGTGTATTCGGGGGAGGGTTTTCATGCTTTCAGGGGATGCGTTTGCAGCTGATTCGGAGCTGGTGGGGCGGCTGCGGGAGCGTACGCAGGACGTGAGTACGGCGCTGCAGGGTAAGATCGCACCACTGCACGGCGCCGTCGGTGTGGTGGCGCCGCCGGCGCTTAGAGACTTTCTACAGGCGCTGTCGACGGCGCGGGACGCCCACGATGGGTTGTTACGGGATGCGAAAGGCTACTTTAATGACGCCACGTTTGCCCTGGGTAGCGTTCACCGCGGACTAGACGAACACGAGGGCGAATACTCCCACACCTTCAGCGGGTTGAAGGAGGTCTGAAGTGCTGGACATAGCAAGCCTCGTGGCCCCACTGGCCGCGGTGATTCCCTCGCCTTTTAGCCCAGGGCTTAGCGCCAGCGTTTCCGGGGTAAAAGGCCTGGAAAAACTGGGAGACTTGGCGGCCTCCGCCCTGCAGGGGCGGGCAGGTGACAACGTCCACGGCTCCCTGGACTCGGTGTCCAAGGTCGTTTCCCAGGCATTAGGTGCGGGCGGTGCATTGGACAAGCTTGCCGGACAGGCAGCCCAGGCCGTAGAGCGGGCTATTGGGGACCTGGGCAGTGTCTTCGACGACTGCGTGCGGGAGGTCGGCCACGCAGTGGCTACCAGCGGTGTTGCTGGCCCACTGGGAATGGTGAATGGTCTCGGCGCGGCGATGCCGGTGGTGCTGCGACACATTGGGCGGGCGGAAGATCGCATGCACAAACTAGAGGAAGAGCTGCGAGGGCTAACTCTGGATGTTCACCAGGTGAAGAAGGACCAGATTCCCGAGCGGCTGCCTGTCCGTAACCCGGATACGGCAGAGGTTGCGGCGCCGGCGTCACAAGATAGCCACAGCGCGCCGGGCGCACCAACGGAACAAGCGCGGAAAGCGGTAGCCGCGGCGAAGACAGCCCTGGGCACCCCGTATCAGTGGGGTGGGACGGTGCCAGGCAAGGGGCTGGACTGCAGTGGCCTGGTGCAATGGGCCTACCAGCAGGCTGGGGTGGATCTGCCGCGGACGGCAAGCGCGCAGGCAGTCGGGCCACAGATTTCTCGCGCGGAGCTGCAAGCAGGCGACTTGGCGGTGTGGGACGGGCACGTGGCGATGATCGTCGACGGCGGGAACATGATTGAGGCCGGTGATCCGGTGCAGATCAACCCCATCAGGCAAGACAATATCGGAATGCCCTTCAAGGGTTTCTACCGGCCGACGGCGGCCTAAGTAAACAGGCAAAGGACTTAGAGGAGAAAAACATGCCACTCATCAACGGACGATCCCACGGCAGCGGGTTGGCTCGCATCGTGAGCACTCCTCCACCTCGGGAGTATCTGGCTGCGCAGTTCCTGGGCGAAATGCCGGAAACCGTGCCCGCGGTACTGACGGCGGAGCTGCGCAACCGGCGGGCCGACCAGACGCAGGACTAAACACCGACGTAACCAGACCGACCTAGTAGAATGCCTAGCCATGGCAGCAGATAATGGCTTGAGGACATTCGGCAACGGCATCGTCGCCGTGGAGTTAGAGATCACCAGCGGCACCTGGTACACCCTGTGGGCCCCGAACTGGCTGGTCAAGGGTGAGCGCTGGCAGGGCTTCCTGGGCGATGACGACGATCTTTTCGTCTTCGACTCCCCCGCCAAGCTCCTGGCTTTCCTCGAGGACGGCGGCCGCAACGAACTGGCCGAGCACCCCAAGTGGGCGCAGTTCAAGTCCGACTTGGTCACCAATGTGGTGCCCACCCGCACCGGCAAAATCAGCCTGGTCGAGGTGCCTCGCAAGCTGGCTCAGCGCCCGGGCTATGAATCCACCTCCGCGGTCGCCCGCGGTTTCGATCTGCTGCGCTCCATGGGCAATGTCCTGGGGCTGAAGAGCGTGAACAACTGGTTCCACTCCTACTCCATCCTGGATAACGTGCGCCGCGGGCCGGACCACTACCAGTCGCAGAACGGCCTGGAAGAGTGGTCGGGGGTTGGCCGCACCGTGCTGGATCGGTGGAAGGGCATGCTCGATGACGTCGAAGTGTACCTGACCGAGCCTGAGGTCGACGAAGCGAAGGTGGAGGACGCGCAGAAGCGCATCGACGAGGCTCAGGAGGCCCGCGAGAAGCGCCAGAAGGAAAAGGAAGCCGAGGCGGCGGCTGCGGCCACGGCCACCGAGGGCAAGGACGTCGATCCTTATGACAAGACCATCTGGGCCGACGCCGGCATCGATCCGATCCGTATCAGCCTGAACGGCCAGTACGTCTACACTCTGCGCTGCTACGTCGGCGACAAGCCGCGCTTCCTCGGCCGCCACGGGGAGATCAACACCTTCCCGAACTCTCGTGCCCTCGTGCGCTGGATTATTGACGCCCACGATCACGACCTCGAAGAGTTGGATACTTGGGGCGACCTAGTCAGCGCCGCCAACGCCGGCGAGCTGGAGGTCACGGTGCACGACTCGAACCAGTACTCCTTCGCTGGCCTGCACGACGACATTTCGGAATCCCTTGACGCGGTGGATACCGACCAGCTGGGTCGCGCCTACGAGCTGCTGGCGGACGCCGCGGACTGGGCGGGCGACGACGGCGTGAACAAGATCCTGCTGAGCTACCCGAAGCTGCAGAACTACCTGGCTTACATGCTGGGTTCCCCGTCGGACGCACAGCCATCCGCCCCCTTCGACGAGGAGGCAAAGGGCTGGAAGGCACTGGAGGAAGGCCTGATTAAGCGCTTTACGCGCTTTTAGAAATTAGATGGCTGGCCCGGCCAGCCCCAGGGCATCTTCGCCTGGCTGTTGTATTTGAAAAGCGCAAATACACCAAGAGAGACGGCCGCCAACGAAAGGGCGATTGCAAAATAAACGCCGATTTCTGCACTCCCTCGGAACACCTCCTCGAAAACCAGGCCTTCTTCCCGCAGTCGAGCGCCCTCTTCCCTCTCCATGGCCTTCAATGCTCGCTGGATCTTCATGATCGACCAGATCGCCCAGCCTAGAACCACCAGACCCGCGCCAATAAACATGGAAAAGGCCACACGCGGCTTCACCGCCTGCCACAACATGACGGCACCCACAATCAGGAGCGACAGGGCTGTGACATTGGCTGGTACGCCGACCCCGGCACTGCTGAACTTCGAATCAACAACGTCAGCACCCTCCGGAGCGCCTGTGACGACAACCCTGCCCCAGCCGTTCACATTCAGCCTCATAATTCCTTCATCGTAGTTAAACCTCAGCTCCGTCCATCCGAGAAAGCTCACCGTGAACATAAGCAGGGCTAAAGCTGTAGCGCCGCCGGAGACGAGCAGCATCCATGTGCCGGGGCGGGAGCCGTATCCAAACTGAGGGTTTCCACCCATCGCGCCGTAGGGATTGGGGTTATTCATGGATCAATCACTTCCGGTCATTCAAGGGCAGCTACTAACAAAAGAGCTCGTCTGGACTTACCATGACGAGCTCTCTTGCGATGTAGAAAGGTTCTTACTGCCCCGGCTGGTTAAACGGGTTCTGGTTACCTGGCTGGCCAAACTGCGGCTGTTGGTTCGGCTGGTTCGGCTGGCCGAACTGGCCCTGCGGGTTACCCGGCTGGCCGAACTGGTTCGGCTGGTTGTTCCCCGGAACGTTCAGTTGCGGGCCGAACTTCACGATCGCCAGCACGCCGAGCACAATGATTGCCAAGGCAACGATGATGGCCAGGAAGACCGCGAACTTCGGACCACCGTCTAGGGAAATATCAGAGGCAAACCCGTAATCACTGTTGGTGGACTGAACGGCGTCCAGCTCGTCCTTTGCTTCCTTGTAGGGGCCGTTGAAATCAACGATTGTCCAGATGGCCCAGATCAGATGCACCGCACCACCGGCGATGCCGAGGTAGACCGCCACGCGCGGCTGGATCTTCAGCCACAACATAACCGCCGCGGCGATCAGCAAGCCCAAGGTCAAGAGCATGAAGAGCACGCCCAGGCCGGTGTTACCGAAATCCTCGGCGAAATCCTTCTTGTCGGCATTGTCACTCACCGAGAGCATGCCCCAGCCGTTCACGCCAGCGGTGTACTCATCTCCACTAATTTTAGTCGTGACGCCGACCCACTTGAAGAAGCTGAAGAGCAAGACCAGCAGCGCTCCGATGCCCGCCACACCCGCGGCCAGCTGGTTCCACGCGAGCGACTGCAGCCCCTGCTTCACAGCCGGACCGGGCTGCCCCGGCTGCCCCGGCTGGCCGAACTGGCTCTGCGGCTGCGGTTGATTCGGCTGCTGCGAATACGGATTCTGGCCACCGGGGTTCGGTCCCGGTTGGCCGTAGGGGTTCGGATTACTCATAACGAATACTCTCCATCTTTTCAGCGAATTTTTCTACGAATAATTCCTGTATAGGATTCGCCTAATTATTACAGCTTGTTACTGATTCGGCGACCGGAATGGCATTATCGGTCAACTACGAAGAATTGGTCGAACTTCACGGTGCTGGCTACCTCGCCGTGTTCGTAGACCTTTAGGTCTTTCTGGTTGATTTCAATATTCGTACCGCCACCAACTGGCACCCGGTAACTTCCGCTGCTCGGATCTGCGTAGGACATGTCCACGTCCTTCTCAATCGAGTGCCCGCCAACATAGCTTCGGTAGTAGTAATCGCCGTACTCCCCGACCTTGCACACCACGACGTAATCGCCGTCGCCATAGGCGGCGTACAGCCACTGGTCGTCGGCGTTGCAGTGCGCGGGGCTGCCCTCCCAGCCGTAGCTGCTCAGCCTATATTCTGAGCCAGCAGCGTCGCGGCTTTGCGGTCGCTCCGGGGTTGGCTCTTCTTCCGGGGCTTCCGAAGTTGGCTCCGCTTCGCTGGTATTCGTCTTTGTCTTGGCCTTTTGGTGCTTGGACGCCGTCGTCTCCGCAGCGACCGGCGATTCCTCACCGTCGCCGCCGCTGCCGTCTTTCCCCATAACTGCCGTGGCGGTCAGCACGCCGGCGACCAGCAGCGCCACCACAGCGATTGCGACGATGGAATAAACCCACGGAGAGGTCCTATTCTGCTGCGGCTGCGGCGCCTGTTGCGCAGGATAGTTGGAGTTCCAGCTATTCCAGTTGTTGTTGCTCATGTGTTCTTCCAACCCTTAGCGGTCCAGCTTTTCCACGTAGAGTAGCTTCGGACCACTGTTGGCGATTCCGAAGAACAACATGCCCTTCAGCTTGCCGTTGTTGTCCTCAATGGAGACCCAGTAGAAGTCCTTGTATCGGTCAACCTGATCCTCGGCCAGAACAAACCGAGCGAAATCGTTGCTCTTGGTGACTTCTCCCGGCTCGAGAGCGAGGGCATCAAACTCCTTGTTCATGCCCTCGTAATTGCCGTCGTCCAGGTCGAAGTAATCCTCGGCATCGGTCATGGCATCCTTGCCGACGTTATCGTCCAGCCACATCTGGGTCTCGCCCTTCTTGCGCAGATCCAGGAACTCCTGGGAGAGGTTCTTCACCTCTCGCTCATCGCCGAAGAACCAGCTCACACCCTTATAGCCCCCAAACAGCACCAGCACTGCGAGGAGGGGGACAACAGCAGCTAGGGTGAGCGCCAGCTTCGAGGAGCGGGCGAACTCACGCTGCAGTTTGGAAGGTTGCTTAGGCTGCTGGGGTTGCTGGAACTGCTGGAACTGCTGCCCCTGCGCCGGCACCTGTAGCTCACCCAGATCGCGCAACGCGGCAATGTCGATCTCGGGAGCGTTCGGATCGTCCAGTCGGGCATCGTACATGCCCCGCTTCGTCGGATCCGCGATTATTTGACGAGCCACCTGCAGCTCGTCCTCCCCGCCAGGGTTGGAGGTATTCCCCGTGCTCAGACGCTTATCAATATCCTCAGCGATGTCCTGAGTGCTAGTGCCCCGATCGATCCCAAGCGACTCGTACAGGTTGTAATGCGCCACGGCTTTGACCCGCTCCCATTCCTTAAAACGTCGTTATACAGGCATTTACCTTAACTTAAATCCCGCAGTTCATGGTTGAGAGAATCCAATTCGCCCCCGCCGGCCATCTCCAGCGTCAGCTGCTCCAGAGTGACCTCGGAATAATCCGCGTCCAGAGTCTGCTCCCCCATGTTCAGCAGCACAAAGTGGCTGCCCACCAGGTACGCGTGGTGGGGGTTGTGGGTAATCAGCACCACGCCGACCCCGCTTTCGGCGGCGGACTTGATGAAGCGCAGCACCATGCCCGATTGTTTGACGCCCAGCGCTGCGGTTGGCTCGTCCAGAATGATCACTCGCGCGCCGAAGTACACAGCACGAGCGATGGCCACGACCTGTCTTTGGCCTCCGGAAAGGTTAGCGATGGGCACCTCGACGTCATCCAAGTGCACTCCCATCTTCTCCAGCTCTTCGGCCGCGATGTGGCGCATCTCGTCAGCGCGCAGCATGCCGAAACGTCCGGTGAGCTCCTGGCCCAAAAAGAAGTTCCGCCACACGGACATCTGCCCGACCACAGCCAGATCCTGGTACACGGTGGCAATGCCCTTATCCAGAGCGTCCTTCGGACCGTTGAAATGGACCTCCTCGCCGTCGACCAGCACCTCGCCACTGGTGTGTTGGTGACGGCCAGCGAGAATCTTGATGAGGGTGGACTTGCCCGCACCGTTGTCTCCTAGGATGCAAGTCACCTTGCCGGGATAAACATCCAGGTCAATGTCCTTCAACACGTGGACGTCGCCATAGTCCTTGTCCACATTGCGGAGGCTGATAATCGGGGTGGCGTCAATAGAAGAAGACATTTAGCTGCGACCTCCCGAAGTGAACTTGGAGACAGAGTTGTTGGTGAGCACCGCAAACAGCAGCATGGCCCCCAAGAAGAACTTGAACCAATCCGGATTCCATCCCGCGTAGACGATGCCTTGGTTCGTCATACCAAAGATCAGCGCGCCGATGGCCGTGCCGATGGCGGTGCCGCGCCCACCCGTGAGGGCGCAGCCGCCGATGACCGCTGCGATGATGTAGAGGAACTCGTTGCCCACACCCTGGCCTGCCTGGATGGAATCGAAGGCGAATAGGTTGTGCATGCCCACGAACCATGCGGCGAAGCCAACGAACATGAACAGGATTACCTTCACCCGACGAACGGGCACGCCGGTGGCGCGAGCAGCCTCGGCATCGCCGCCGACGGCAAAGATCCAGTTGCCGAAGCGCGTCTTGAAAAGCAACACGCTAGCTAGGGCCACGAAAAGGAGCCACCAGAAGACGATGGTTTTAACCTCTACACCGAAGATGTTGATCGAGGAGGCGAAGACAGCCTTGGCGGATTCGAAGCCCTCCATATCAGCGATCGACGGGGTGGCGACCTGCCCGGTGACTAGCTTCGTCACGGCCAGGTTGATGCCCTGCAGCATGAGGAACGCGGCCAGGGTGATGAGGAACGACGGGATACCCGTGCGCATCACCATCATCCCGTTGAAGGCGCCGATAGCTAGGGCGACCAGCAGAGAGAGGAAAACGCCCACCCAGGAGTTCAGCCAGAAATTGTAGTTCAGCATCGTGGCGGCCAGGGCTGCGGTGGTGACGGCCACGCCGGAGGATAGGTCGAACTCATCGCCGATCATCAGCAGGCCAACAGCCAGGGAGATGATGCCCATAGTGGAGCTGGCGTACAGCACCGTAGAGAACGCATCGAGGGAGCGGAACGACGGGGCGACGATCATGAACAGTGTGAAGATCAGGACCGCGCCGAGCACCGAGGTGAACTCGGGACGCTTAAGGATACTCATCGCTTTCATCGCAGCCCTTCCTTGGCCGCGTCCGCGATGGTGTCCACGTTGGATTTGTCAACGAACGACGGGCCGGTGAGGACCGGCTGGCCGCCACCCACGGTGGAGCCGTTGCGCTTGGCCAACCAGAGCGCATCGATAGCCATGTAGCCCTGCAGATAGGGCTGCTGGTCCACAGCCCATTCGATGGTGCCCTTCTTGATGGCAGCGACGAGCTCCGCGTTGGTGTCGAAGGTGGAGATCTTCGCCTCAGAGCCGGCCTGTTCCTTGGCCTGCACAGCCGTCAGGGCGACGGGGGCAACCAGGCCCATGACCCAGTCGATGTCCTTCTGCTGCGCCAGTTTGGCCTGCACGGTGGACTGCACGCTGGTCAGATCCATGCCATTGACGTAGAGGTTCTCCACGGAACCGCCGCCGAGGCCCTTCTTAATGCCTGCGCAGCGGGACTCCTGGCTGGGGTTGCCCTGCTCATGGATGACGCACAGCACCTTCTTGGCGCCATCCTTGGCCAGGCGCTCACCGGCGCGTTCACCAGCAACGGACTCGTCCTGGCCGAAGAAGGCGCTGACGTCGTACTTCTTGTAGTGCTCCATGCCGGAGTTCAGGCCGACCACGGGAATGCCTGCCTTCGCTGCGCGCTTCGCCACCGGACCCAGGGCCTCCGGGGTAGGCATGGTCAAGGCCAGACCGTCGACGTTGGAGTCGATGGCATTCTGCACCAGGTTCGCCTGGTCAGGAGCCTGTGGGGAGGAACTGTAGCGGAGCTCCAGGTTGTTCTTCTTGGCAGCATCCTCCGCGCCTGCGCGGACGAGATCCCAGAAGGTATCGCCCGGCGCGCCGTGGCTCACCATCGCCACGGTGTAGCGCGGGGTATCCACTCCCCCGCCACCGCCGCCGGACGCGCCGCCACGCGGGCGCCCGCCTGTCGCCGAGCACGCGGCAAGAGCCGCACCGGTGCAGATAACTACCAGCAGCGCCACTGCGCGGCGGAGGTTGAATTTGATTCCCCAAGAATTCGCCATGCAGAGCATTTTGCCAGTTCACAGAGGCAAAACCCAACCTCAAGCGAGCTAACTTAAAGCATTCAGATGCGCTTAGCTGGAGGTTTGGCCGTCCGCTTCGCCATTGCTTTCCTCATCATCGAGGCTGAGGCCCAGCTCCTCCAGCTCCGCCTTGAGGTTCTCCATGGATAGCTCAATATCTTGCTGGCCCGCCCCTGCTGCAGCACCTGCGCCGTGCGGCTGACCGTGGCCGTGCAGGCGTTGCATGCCGCTGGAAAACTCGGCTCCCTCTGCGTCGCTTGCGTCCAAGGCCTCGTCCGGAAGATTGTTGCCGACCTCGGCGTAGGCCGGGTAGATCACGTTACGCTCGAGGTCCTCGCGCAACCCCTCGTCGCAGTACGCCACCTGCAGGGCGTTGCTAGTAAGCTCCAGCAACTGCCACAGTTCCAAGTCGCAGTGCTCAGCCAGCAGCTCGAACTCGCGGGTCATCGTGGTGCCGGAAACCAGGCGATTATCCGTGTTCACGGTGCAGAAGAAGCCCATCTCGTACAGCAAGCCAAACGGGTGGTCCGCCACGTCGTCGCAGATTCCCGTCTGAGTGTTGGAGGTCGGGCAAATCTCCAGCGCAATGCGCTGGTCGCGCATGAAGCGGGCGACCTGGCCCAGCTCGATGCCGCTCATGGTGGCATTAAAGTCCTCGTACACTCGCACTCCGTGGCCGATACGTCGGGCACCCTGCGCTAGGGCGTCACGAAGAGAGTCCACACCGGCGGCCTCACCGGCGTGAATGGTGAAAGGAATGAGGTTCTTGCGCAGCAGGTCGAACGCCGCGGCGTGCTTCGATGGCGGGAAGCCATCCTCGGCGCCGGCGATGTCGAAGCCCACCACGTAGCCCTCGCCGGGGGTGTGCTCGCCGTAGTTGTCCACCGTGAGCTGGGCGATCTCTTCGGAACGATCCGCGTGGCGCATAGCGCACAGGATCAGGCGCACGTGGATGCGCCCGCCGCGCTCGGCAACCAGGCGCTCGCCCTCCTTCACACCTTGCACGGTGGCCTCGACGACCTGCTGAAGGGAGAGGCCATCGGCCTGGTGCTGCTCCGGTGCATAACGCAGCTCGGCGTAGCAGACGTTATCAGCGGCCAGGTCCTCAACTGCCTCGCGGGTGATGCGCACCAGCCCCTCGGCGGTCTGCATGACTGCGGTGGTGTGATCAAAAGTGGTGAGGTAGGTCGGCAGGTCGCCGGAGTTAGCCGCCTCGTAGAACCACTTTTCCAACTCTGCCGGGTCGGTGGTGGGCAGCTCGTAGCCGATTTCCTCGGCGAGCTCGACTAGGGTGGCCGGGCGGACGCCGCCGTCGAGGTGATCGTGGAGCTCTACTTTGGGAAGGGACGCGATGATGTCAGAGTCAATCATGTCTAAAGATCCTAGCTGCAACCGCGCCCCACGCTTGCAGCTAGCCGCTAGCGCTTGAAGATTCTGGTGACCAACCCGCCAACGACCACACCCGCGGCTGCACCAATACCAAGCAGACCGGCACGGTTGGCGTCGGTGCTACCCGCACGCACCTCCTGGCGAACGCGAATGACAGCAGCCGGGGGTGCATCCGGGCGCAGGTTAGCCAGGGATTCCGGCGTAGTCGCAGCCCACGCGGAGCAGTACAGCAGGATGCGCCAGATGAAGTACATCAGCACCATCACACCGATCACCGGGCCGAAGGCGGCACCGGCGGGATTGGACAGCGCATTGGAGAAGAACACGGTAGCGAACTGCTTGAAGACCTCGAACAGGACCGCGCCGATGATGGCGGCCTTCACTGCGGACCTACGGGGCACCTTGGTGCGCGGCAGGTAGAGGATCATCCAGAAGAACACGCAGAAGTTGGCGATTAGCGCCACCAGCAGAGCCACCGCGAAGGTGATGTAGCGAATGCCCGGTACGTCGGCCAGCCCGACTGCATCCAGCAGCTGGGTTGTCAGTCCGGAGTTACCGATGGTGGTGATAGCAAAGGCGGCGATCAGGGAGACCAGCAGGCCGATCAGGCCGATCAGGTCCTTGACCTTGCCGGATACGAAGCCGGCAGGCTTGCCGTCGACCTTCCACATTTCAGAAACGCCCAGGCGCAGGTGGGCTATCCAGCCCAGCCCGGTCCACAGGGCCAGCAGCAGACCGATGGAGAAAACGGACTTCCGCTGTTCAATGGACTGCTCGATGATGGTCTGCAGCACCTCGCCCATGTTGCCGTCGCCCATGTTGGCAACCTTGTCCATGACGTCGTTCAGCAACCTCTCGTTGCCTGCCAGGATCATGGCCAGCACGGCCAAGGTCAACATCATCAGCGGGAAGATCGTCATCACCGAGAAATAAGTGATGCCGGCGGCATATTGGTTGCCACCTTGCTCGGTGTACCGATCCTGCATCCGCAGCACATGGTCCAGCCACGGCCACTTGTCGCGGTACTTATCCAGCGGACCCGGATCGTCCTTGCGGGATCGCTCCACGCCGTAGTTATCCAGCTTGCTCTTGTCAGGATCGGTGGTCGCCAAAGGGACGGCCCTTCCTTCCGGTCATCTCGTCTTGAAAGTTCTTCACATTAGTAAAGCACGGCGGGGCTTGCCGTGCTTTACTGTTTCGCGTTACTTGTTCCGCGTTATTGCTTCGCTACTGCTTGACTTCCGCCAGGAAGCCCACGCGCTCGTAAACCTGTTCGATGGTCTTCGCCGCGATCTCGCGGGCGCGATCCGCACCATTTGCGAGGATGCGGTTCAACTCGGCGGGGTCGGCCATGTACTCGTCGTAGCGCTGACGCAACGGGCTACAAAACGCCTCCAGCACCTCGGCTGTATCCTTCTTCAGGTCACCGTAGCCAGAGCCGGCCTTCTGGTAGCCCTCCACCAGTTCGTCGATGCTCTTATCCCCCAGTGCGGACTGGATGACCAGCAGGTTCGATACGCCCGGCTTGTTTTCCTTGTCGTAGCGAATCTCGCCGTCATTATCGGTCACTGCCGAGCGGATACGCTTAGCGGAGACCTTCGGGTCGTCCAGCAGGTTAATCAGGCCCTTGGGGTTGTCCGTGGACTTCGACATCTTGGCCGTCGGGTTCTGCAGGTCGTAGATCTTGGCCGCGCCTTCTGGGATGAATCCCTCAGGCACCACGAAGGTCTTCTTGTAGCGGGAGTTGAAGCGTTCCGCCAGATTGCGGGTGAGCTCCAAGTGCTGGCGCTGGTCTTCTCCGACCGGCACCAGATGCGGGCGGTACAGCAGAATGTCCGCAGCCATGAGCATCGGGTAGGCGTACAGCCCAGACGTGGTGTTGTCGCCGCCCTGCTTGGCGGACTTGTCCTTAAACTGCGTCATGCGGCGTGCCTCACCGTCTCCGGTGATGCACATCAGTACCCATGCCAGCTGTGCATGCTCCGGCACGTGGGACTGCACGTACAGGGTGGAGCGCTCCGGGTCGATGCCCAGGGCCAGCAGCTGCGCCACGCCCGCGAGGGTGCGCTTGCGCAGATCCTTGGGGCTGTAGCCGGGCACGGTGATGGCGTGCTGGTCGGGAATAAAATAGAAGGTCTCGTAGTCTTCCTGCAGCTGGATAAACTGCTTGACAGCTCCCAAGTAGTTGCCCAGGTGGTAGGAATCACTGGTCGGCTGCAGGCCGGAGACGACGCGCTGTTTCTTCGCAGGTTGGTTCATATTATGTAACCTTACTCGTCGCTGTTCCGGGGTTCTTCGGGCGGGTTTTGGGACGCCCGCTCGTCCCCGTATTCGTACTCTCCCCGATCGACCAGTTCGAACCGGTTTTTCCGCTTGCGTTTCTTCTGCCCGGACTTGTCCTTAGGTGCCCTTGGGGCGCCAACACTGCGCCGGCGCATCTCGCGGCGCTGCACCCCGGCCTTATTGAGAGCCCACATGGTCAGCCGCCCAGCTGGGTCGCGGACGTATTCGCGCTCCTGATATTCGAAGACAGGCAGGGAAATGCGGTAGAAGATCGCCAGCAGGCGCAGGCCGAAGGCGAAGATCAGGCAAATGACAATGACTAGCTGGCTGCCGATGGTCTCGTCCAGGTTGAAGTGCAGCATGCCCATGTACATCACCGCCACAAGAATGGCGATGGAGGCATATAGCTCCTCACTGAACACCAGTGGTACCCGGTCGCACAAAACGTCGCGCAGTACACCACCGAACACGCCGGTCACCACGGAGGAAACGATGACGATCAGGGGGTTGTAGCCCAGCTCCAGCGCGACCTGAGCACCCAGTAGCGCGAAGGTGGAAAGGCCAACAGCGTCAAGCACCAGGAAGACGGTACGGAAGTAGTCCATTAAGAAGCTGGCTAGCACGGTCACCATCGCGGCGCCGAGCACAATGGCCAGGAAGATCGGCTCGTCCACCCAGCGCAGCGGGTAGTGGCCGAACAGCAGGTCACGCACGGTGCCGCCGCCGAAGGCGGTTACCGAGGCAATGAGCATGACGCCGAACATGTCCATCCGCTGACGCCCTGCAGCCAAAGCCGCCGTCATTGATTCGGCGGTAAGCCCCAGGACGTAGAGGACGGTCAGCATGCGTACTCCACCAACACCGGCGAGTGGTCGGACCAGCGTTGGTCGTAAGCCGCGGCTTTATCCACCCACACATTGTTTGCAGTCAGCGCGCGGTCTAGCATGCCGCGAGTGGCCACCTGCAGGTCGATGCGCCAGCCCGCGTCGGTATCGAAGGCCTGGCCGCGATAGGTCCACCAGGAGTAAGGCCCGGCCTGGTCGGGAAGCACTCGGCGCATCACGTCGAAGTAGTGCGGCTCCTCCGCCGCGCCGGCAGCCAGGCGGGCTGCGGCGAGGTCGCCTGGCTTGTAGTCGACGGCGCCGAAGAAGTCGCCGGCCACGCCCGCGGGGTTGCCGTTGCGTCCGGCGTCCTCGGCGTCTGCCACCTGGGTGGCCTCATCCGGGAAAGTGCCCAACAGGGAATCCATGAAGGCCCGCTCGTCCGGCAGGAAGCCGGACTTCTTGCGGTTGGTCTTCCAATTCTTCAGGTCCTCGCGGCGGTGACAAATGTTCCAATCGCCGCCGACCACCAGCTCGGGAAGTCCGCCCTGCTCGGCCCGATCTGCCCGGCTTTGCAGGTATTCACCGAAGGAATCCAAGAAGCGGTACTTCTCGTCCTGCTTCTCCGTCCCCGCTGAGCCACTGGGCAGGTACAGGGAGGCCACGCGTACTGGAAGGTCCCCGGCATCCACCGTGGCTTCGATGTAGCGGCCGGAGTCGGAAAACTCCTCGCTTCCTGGGCCGTCACCGAAGCCAATCTGCACGTCCCGCAGAGGCAAACGCGACAGGATAGCCACCCCGGCCCGCCCCTTGGCCGCGGCTGGTGCCTGAGCCAGGTGCCACTGGTCCAGCACAGGTTCTAGGGCAGCGCGCGTCTGCTTTTCATCCGCGCGCACCTCCTGCATCAGCACCACGTCCGCAGGCGTGGCTTTAAGCCACGGCAGGATCCCCTGGTTGTCCTCGTGGCGCACCTTCGCTGCCGCCCGAATTCCATTGACGTTGACCGTTGCAATAGTCAGTGACTTCATGAGTCCCTACCCTACTAACCCGGACTACTAACCCTCGCTTTCCCTTAGAGCTTTAGAACCTAGGCCCGGGCAGCCGCGAGCTGACGGCGTCGCAAATAGTAGGCAGGAATCCACAGCAGCGCGCCACAGGCGGCCATAGCCGCACCGGCGAGCGCCGGGGTGGAATAACCATAACCAGCGGCGATAACGGCACCGCCAACCGCCGCTCCCGCTGCGTTAGCCATGTTCAGCGCTGAGTGATTCAGTGCCGCGGCGAGGGTCTGTGCGTCGCCCGCAACATCCATCAAACGGGTCTGCAGGTTCGGCACCAGGGTGGATCCCAACAAGCCGATCACGCCGAAGTTGATGATGCCTGCCACCGCGTTGTGGGACAGGAAGTAAAAGGCGGAGAGGACGACGATCAGGGACAGCAAGGTGCCGAGGATCGCGTACTCCAGGTTCCGGTCGGCCAGCACACCACCGATATAGGTGCCGATGACCATGCCAATGCCGTAGACCATCAGCGGAATCCAGATGAGGCTGCCGTTGAAGCCAGCGTTCTCCGTCAGTGTCCAAGAGATATAGGTGTAGACCGCGAACATACCGCCGAAACCGACGGTGCCGATGGCGAGGGTCATGAGCACCTGCGAGTTCACCAATGCGCCAAGCTCTGTCAGAGGCTTCGTGCGCGGCATCAACGTCATGTGCGGCACGGTGAACCACAGAGCGACAAAGGTGATCACACCGATGGCCGCGACCATCGCAAAGGCCGCGTTCCAGCCGAAAGTGGAACCCAGCCACTGCGCAATTGGCACGCCGATGACCGTGGCGATGGAAAGCCCCATGCCCGTCAATGCCACGGCTTTACCGCGCTTGCCGTTCGGAGCCATTGACGCGGCAATCAGCGCAGTGACGGAGAAGTACGCGCCGTGCGGGAAGCCCGCTATGAAACGGGAAAGCATCAGGATCCCATAGGAGTGTGCGAAGACACTCAGACCGTTGCCGATCACGAAAGCCCCCATCAACAGCAAGGCCAAGCGGCGGCGCGGGATGGAACCTGTGAGGGTGGTAATCAGCGGAGCGCCGATGACTACACCCAGCGCGTAAGCGGAAATCACGTGGCCGGCTTGGTCCTCCGAGATGGAGAAGTCCTCCGCGATAAGGTTCAGCAGACCCATCGCCACAAACTCCGTGGTGCCGATGCCGAATCCACCCAGGGCCATCGCCACCATGGCGATGTAACGATGGCGAGTGGAGATCTCAGTCTGACGCGGAACTGGACGGCGGGAGGGCAACTTTGTAAGTTTCGTTTCGCTCACGGGCATCGCTCGCTTTCATAAGTAAGTGGGACTGGTAAATGGGCTGGTTAACAGGGCGACGGAAAGTGCGGCGGCTAGGTCGCAAAGGCGCAGCGGGTAGGCGTCAAAAAAAATTTTAATCTTTAAAACCGAACAGGCCGCGCGGTGGGCAATAACCCCGTACCATTCACAGGTTTGTCATTTGCCGTATTCTTGGATCGTAAACCACTAAAAGACCAACTGACTAACTAGAGGCTGGGAGACGAACGCCACATGGCAAAGATCATCTACACCCGCACCGACGAAGCCCCACTCTTGGCGACGTATTCTTTGAAGCCGATTGTGGAGGCTTTTGCTTCGACCTCTGGAGTGGATGTGGAGACCCGCGATATTTCGCTGGCCGCCCGCATCCTGGCTGCGTTCTCCGACGTGCTGCCCGAGGAGCAGAAGGTTGACGATGCCCTGGCTGAGCTCGGCGAGCTGGCCAAGACCCCGGATGCGAACATCATTAAGCTGCCGAACATCTCTGCGTCTATCCCGCAGCTGCAGGCAGCCATCGCGGAGCTGCAGAAGGCGGGCTACGACCTGCCGGACTATCCGTCCGAGCCGAAGACCGACGAGGAACGCGACGCGCAGGCTCGCTACGACTCCGTGAAGGGCTCCGCAGTTAACCCGGTGCTGCGCGAAGGAAACTCCGACCGCCGCGCCCCGAAGGCCGTGAAGAACTTCGCCCGCAAGTACCCGCACTCCATGGGCAAGTGGTCGCCGGATTCCAAGACGAACGTCGCCACGATGGAGGCCGATGACTTCCGCCACAACGAGCAGTCGGTCATCATGGATGGCGATGACACACTGCGCATCCAGCTGGTCAAGCCGAACGGTGAGACACAGGTGCTGAAGGAAGAGCTGCCGGTGCTGGACAAGGAGATTATTGACGCCACCGTGATGCGCGCCGAGGCTCTCAGCACCTTCTTCCGGGCTCAGGTGGCTCGCGCTAAGGCGGAGGGCGTGCTGTTCTCCGTGCACCTGAAGGCCACGATGATGAAGGTCTCCGACCCGATTATGTTCGGCCACGCGGTGCGCGCATACTTCCACGACGTGTTCGAGCAGTACGGTGACCAGCTGCTGTCGGCAGGCCTGAATGGCGAAAACGGCCTGGGCGCCATCCTGGACGCGCTGGACGCAGACAAGGTAGAAAACGCGGCCGAGATCCGCGAAGCCTTCGACAAGGCTCTGGCCGACGGCCCGGATCTGGCGATGGTGAACTCCGATAAGGGCATCACCAATCTGCACGTCCCTTCCGACGTGATTGTGGACGCATCCATGCCGGCGATGATCCGTACCTCCGGCCAGATGTGGAACAAGAACGACGAGACCGAGGATACGCTGGCGGTTCTGCCGGATTCCTCCTACGCGGGCATCTACCAGGTGGTTATCGATGACTGCCGTAAGAATGGCGCGTTCGACCCGACCACCATGGGCACTGTGCCGAATGTGGGTCTTATGGCGCAGAAGGCGGAGGAGTACGGCTCCCACGACAAGACCTTCCGCATCGAGTCCGAGGGTCGAGTACAGGTGCTGAATAGCGCTGGCGATGTGCTGATGGAGCACGAGGTAGCTGCAGGTGACATCTGGCGTGCTTGCCAGGCCAAGGACATCCCGCTGCAGGACTGGGTAAAGCTGGCCGTGAAGCGCGCCGCCGCTACCGGCGCCCCGGCTGTGTTCTGGCTGGATCCGGAGCGCGCACACGACAGGAACGTGCAGAAGCAGGTGGAGACCTACCTGAAGGATCACGACACTGAGGGTCTGGATATCCGCATTTTGCCTCCGGAAGAGGCCATGCAGCTGTCCATCGACCGCATCCGTGCTGGCGAGGATACGATTTCCGTCACCGGTAACGTGCTGCGCGATTACCTGACGGACCTGTTCCCGATCATGGAGCTGGGCACGTCCGCGAAGATGCTGTCCGTCGTGCCGCTAATCGCCGGCGGTGGCTTGTTCGAGACTGGTGCGGGCGGTTCCGCACCGAAGCACGTGGCGCAGCTGGTGGAGGAGAACCACCTGCGTTGGGATTCCCTAGGTGAGTTCCTGGCCCTGGCGGAGTCCCTGCGCAAGCTGCAGGAGACCGACGACAACCCGCGCACCCCGATCTTGGGTGACGCACTGGATGCCGCCACCGAGTCCGTGCTGAACGAGTCTAAGTCCCCGTCCCGCAAGGTCGGCGAAATCGACAACCGCGGTTCTCACTTCTACCTGGCGAAGTTCTGGGCTCGCGAGCTGGCCGACCAGACTCGCGATGCAGAGCTGGCGGAGATCTTTAAGCCTGTTGCTGACGCCCTCGAGGCCAACGAGGAAAAGATCTCCCAGGAGCTGCTGGATATTCAGGGCCACGAGGTGGATCTGGGCGGTTACTACTGGCCGAACGATGAGAAGACGATCGCTGTGATGCGTCCGTCCTCTACTTTCAACGAGATCATCGACGGTCTGAACACCAACAAGTAGTCGTTGGGCTGGCTGGATCCCTAGTCCAGCCAGACTCGCTAAGCTGGCCTAACCAGCCGGATACCTGCCTATATCAACCCCAGCGCTGGCACTTTACTGCTGGCGCTGGGGTTTTCCTGTGCCTGCGCCCGCCTTACCCCACTCAGCCAACCCTCGGGAGTCCCGAATGTCGTTAGAACGGGAATGCGTCGCTCCTGAAAAATCCAGACCCTCGGAGCCAACCCCCTGACCAGCATTTTTACACACTTGCAAACGGTTGTCGATAACAGATTCCCACTCTAGCGACATTTCGCGCGTCAGGGAGACCTTAAGTGTCGGAAATCTTGCAGAAAATGGGCAGCGGGGGTACCACCGGCAGCACAAACCACCTTAAATGTCGGAAAAGTTGCAATACACTCCGGGAGGAAAAACGGGGCTCGGTCGCGCAGCCTCGTGACCAGCACATTTACGCTAATGAACATTGCCACCAATAACGTTTTGCAACTTTTCCGACACTTCACCCAAGAAAAGGCGCTCCCCATAAGGGCACCACACCCCAGTAGAGGCGCCCCACTACCAGCGAGGCTGCAGGCGGCAGGCTAAGCAAAGACGCAAGGCTCCAAAGGCAACAAGCACCACAGAAACTTCTGCATTTCTAGACCAAGCGGTATGGTAACTTCCAAAATAGAAAACACGTCCCCAACTGGGACTTTGTGGCGTCAATAAGAAAAAAGTAGACAGAGCGGTTTACTTTTAGTGCGCGTGGGTCTATCGTCGTAAATCAACAAAGCTAAACAAACCAACTAGCAGCCTAAAGGACCGCACCAATGCCGAAGTACAACAACGAGAACGCAGAGCAGTGGGGCTTCGCCACCCGCCAGATCCATGCGGGCCAGCCCGTCGGCGATACCGGCGCGCGCAACCTGCCGATCCACTTCACTACCAGCTACGTCTTCAACGACGCAGAGCACGCCAAGCAGCGCTTCCACCTGGAAGACCTGGGCCCCATCTACTCCCGCCTGACCAACCCCACCGTCGAGGCACTGGAGAACCGCCTGAACTCCCTGGAAGGCGGCGTCCACGCAGTCGCTTTCGCCTCCGGCATGGCTGCTGAGACCGCCGCGATCCTCAACCTCGCCGGCGCAGGCGACCACATCGTCGCCTCCCCGCGCCTCTACGGCGGTACCGAGACCCTGCTGCAGCACACGCTGCCGAAGCTGGGCATCGAAACCACTTTCGTAGAAAACCCCGACGACCCGGAATCCTGGCGGGCTGCCGTCCGCCCGAACACCAAGGCCTTCTTCGCCGAGACTTTCGCAAACCCGCAGGCAGACGTGCTGAGCATCCCGGCCGTCGCGGAGGTCGCCCACGCTAACCAGGTCCCGTTGATCGTGGACAACACCCTGGCCACCGCTGCCCTGGTTCGTCCGCTGGAGCTGGGCGCGGACGTCGTGGTTGCATCCCTGACGAAGTTCTACACGGGCAACGGCTCGGGCCTGGGCGGCATCATCGTCGACGGCGGCTCCTTCGACTGGTCCGTCGAGCGCGATGGCCAGCCGGTCTTCCCCGGCTTCGTCAACCCGGACCCGGCCTACCACGGCCTGAAGTACGTGGACCTGGCCCCGGCGGCTTTCGGCATGAAGCTCCGCGCCGGCATTATCCGCGACACGGGCGCCACCCTCTCCGCGTTCAATGCATGGGTTGTGGCCCAGGGGCTGGATACCCTGACCCTGCGCATCGCCAAGCACAACGAGAACGCGAAGGCCGTGGCGGAGTTCCTGGCCGAGCAGCCGCAGGTGGCCACCGTGAACTATGCGGGCCTGCCGACCTCTCCGTGGTTCAAGGTCAAGGAGGAGCTGGGCTTGGAGTACACCGGCTCTGTTCTGAGCTTCGATCTGAAGGTCGACGACCCGACTTCGGAGGAGGCGAAGGAAAAGGCTTGGGCCTTCATCGACGCTCTACAGCTGCACTCTGACCTGGCGAATGTCGGCGACGTGCGCTCCCTGGTGGTGCACCCAGCTACGACCACCCACTCGCAGTCCGACGCTCATGGTTTGGCCCGCGCAGGTGTGTCCCATGCGACGGTTCGCCTGTCTGTGGGCATCGAAGACATCACCGACATCATCAACGACCTGAAGCTCGGCTTCGCAGCCATCTAAGGTTGTTAGGTTTCTAGGCTTTAGGCTGATTTCCATGAACCCCGAGTTCCTCCCCGCTTCTGGCGCGTCGCGCACTGTCTCTATCGGCGACGTTGTCACGGAGGCGGGTGTAACTATTTTTGACGCCGAACTCCGCTACTTCGCGTTCTACGACTCTCCGGATGGCGCCGCGGACTATGCCGAGTTCTCCGCTGGCCCCGAGCCGGGCCTGTCCCCGGAGGAACGACCGATTGTTCTGATCGAGCATGCCCTCACCGGCGATGGCAATGCCGCCGACTGGTGGGCGGACATGGTGGGGCCGAACAAGCCGATCGACACCACCCGCTACCTGGTGCTCTGCGCGAATGTGCTGGGCGGCTGCCAGGGGTCCACCGGCCCGAGTTCACCGCACCCCGATGGCCAGGCGTGGGGGTCGCGATTCCCGGGCCTGTCGATCCGTGACATGGTTACGGCGGAACGGCAGTTGTTGGAGCGTGTGGGCGTCACAAAGATTCATGCATTGATTGGCGCCTCGATGGGCGGGGCGCGGGTGCTGGAGTGGTCGCTCATGCACCCGGAGATGATCAACGCGGCGCTGCCGATCGCGGTGAGCGCGCGTGCGTCTGCGTGGCAGATTGGTTTACAGTCCAGCCAGATCCGCTTCATCGAGGCGGATCCGGCCTGGCACGGTGGCGACTACTACGACACGGGTGAGGTGCCTTCGCACGGGCTAGGCCAAGCCCGCCGCATCGCGCACCTGACGTACCGGGGCGAGCTTGAGGTCGATGAGCGTTTCGGTGTGGATCCGCAAAACGGCGAAAGCCCCTACGGGCCGTACCGCGACCCGCATCAGCGTTTCGCGGTGGAGAGTTACCTGGATCGTCAGGCCGAGAAGCTGGTTGCGCGCTTCGACGCGGGTAGCTACGTGGTCCTAACCGACGCGCTAAACCGGCACGACGTCGGCCGCGGACGGGGTGGCATGAACGCCGCTTTGGGCTCGTGCCAGGTGCCGACGATGGTGGTGGGCGTGGATACCGACATTCTGTACCCGCTGCACCAGCAGGAGCACCTGTCGCGCAACTTGGGGGACTTCATCGGCATGTCGAAGGTCACCTCGCCCACGGGCCACGATGGGTTCCTGATCGAGTCGCGCCAGATGGGTCAGGTGTTGGCTAAGTTCCTGGCGAAGGCGGAGATTATCGCCGAGGGTGCCGAGGGTACTGCGCGGGATTAGCTGGTCAGCGGGTCGACGCTCACGGCGATCCACAGGATGATCACGCCGATGGCGGCGGTAAAGGCGGTATCGAACTTGCGCGAACGCACCGCCAGCACGCCCAGCACCCGGGAATCCAGGAGTAGACGTAGCACGGCCAGGTAGACCATCGCGCTGCCCAGCATGACGCTAGCGCGACGCCACCTGTCCACCAACAACAGCGCCAGCACGGCCAATAGCATCAGCCCGAACAGCCCCAACAGCGCGTACTGGACGGAGCGGGAAAGCCGGGAGGGCGGGTTGTTCCGGTCGTGGGGGTTATCGAGGAGCTGCTGGCGAGCGTCGCCGATGCGAGCTGGGCGGGAGCGATTAGCCACGCAGCAGCTTCTCCGCGCGCTCGACGACGTTGCGCACCAGGAAGGCGCGGGTTAGCGGGCCCACTCCCCCGGGGTTCGGGGACACGGCGCCGGCGACGTCCCACACATCCGGGTGCACGTCGCCCTTCAGCTTGCCGTCCTCGCCGCGGGAGACTCCCACGTCCAGGATCGCCGCGCCCGGCTTGACCATGTCCGCGGTGATCATGTGCGGCACGCCCGCGGCGGCGACGATCACGTCCGCGGCCTTCGTCTCCGCCACCAGGTCCTTGGTGCCGGTGTGGCACAGGGTGACGGTTGCATTCTCGCTGCGACGGGTGAGCATCAGGCCAATCGGGCGGCCGACTGTCACGCCGCGGCCGATAACGACGACCTTCGCGCCGTTTAGCTCCACGCCGAAGCGACGGAGCAGGTGGATCGCACCGTTGGGAGTGCAGGGCAGTGGGGCGGGCTCGTTGAGCACCAGCTTGCCCAGGTTCACCGGGTGCAAGCCATCGGCATCCTTGTCCGGGTCGATGCGCTCCAACACAGCGTTTTCATCCAGGTGCTTCGGCAGCGGCAGCTGCACGATGTAGCCGGTGCAGGCGTCATCGGCGTTCAGCTCGTCGATGACTGCGTTGAGCTCTTCCTGGGAAACGTCCGCCGGGAGGTCCTTGCGGATGGAGTTCACGCCGATCTGCTCGCAATCCTTGTGCTTCATGCGCACATAGGAGTGGCTGGCCGGGTCGTCGCCCACCAGCACGGTGGCCAGGCCGGGAGTCACGCCCTTTTCCTTCAGCGCGGCGACGCGCTGTTCAAGGTCGGCGAAGATCTCATCGCGGTAGAGTTTTCCATCCAATTTAGTAGCTGCCATGAGCCCCATTATTCCACGCGGGCTCGCTGGGATCGAGGTGGCGTCATGGCTAAAAGAGCAACTAGTACAAGAAACTAGTAGGGCCTACCGGGCCAGTACGGGGCTTGGGTTACCACGGGACGGACGGGTTTCTGGGCGGCCACGACTACACCGATGACGACGATTGCGATTCCGGCCAGCGCGACCAAGGTGGGGATGGTGAGAGTATGCTGCAGGGTCGTTTCGGTATCCAGCCAAGTATCGAGGATTTCGATGTAGCGCTGCCCCTCTTCCGAGGTCATTACATCCCGGCCATTAGGTCCCCCGGTGGGCCAAGCTTTTTCTCCGTATTCCTTGATTTCCTCGCGGAAATTCCACCCTGGCACCACTGCGAAAGCCGCTGCGCCGCCCCACCACACGAGCATGCCGCTCCAAAAAATGGCAAGTGAATCACTGCACCACTTCGGGATCACGAGCGCCACGAAATTGAGGAGGCACTGTATCCCGAAGAAGAGCGGGCCGACTGCGCCGGCGACTAGAAGTATCCCCACCCAGTCTTTGCCATAGAACACGTAACGCAGGATGCAATACACAATCGGCATAAGGAAGGCAGCAAGCCAGCCGATGAGCAGAGGCATGAAGCGAGAGTCTTGACCAGTTTGCTGCGGCGGGGCGTAACCGTAGACGGGCATCGGGGCAGGAGGGCCGTAGGGAGGGTACGTCATGCTACAGATCCTGTCAGACGGCGGGCGCTTTGGCTGGGGATTCTGGGCATTAGGGCGAACATGGCCAAGAGCATGAAAAACCGCGGCACGTTGGGACTATGCCGCGGGGCGGGATGAGGTTTTTCTTCCATACTTATAGAAGAATCTGCACGGTGGGAATGTTCCCACAGCTACTTTATTTCTCCTGTGATTCAGCCAGATCACGTCGGCGGCGAAGCAAGGTAAATGCACCCACAACAACGAGCATGGCTCCGATAAGCGCCACCCACCACAGATGCGCTCCAGTTTGCGCCAGTCGATCGATGATGCTTGAAGACTCGCCGCCTTCATGACCACCGCCTGGGCTATTTGGCGGCGCTGGAGTATCCGGGTGCTCCGGCGGCGGGGTACCTGGAGTGCTTGGCTTATCGGGCGGCGTTCCGGGCTTATCCGGAGGCGTTCCTGGATTGTCCGGCGGCGTTCCTGGCTTATCTGGCGGCGTTCCTGGATTGTCCTCCGGCTTCGGCTTCGTATTCACCGTCACGTTGTAGTTCCAGCTGCCGGTTTCTCCGATAGGGATCGTGATGAGGAAAGGACTGGACTGGCGGTATTCCTTAGTAGGATCCGCGCCCTCGTATTCCGTGACCAAGTACAAGCCGACCGGGAGGCCGGTGAACACTGCCTTACCGGAACTATCTGTGTACGCCTCAAAGGTTCTATCGAACCCCTGCCGACGAGCATCGGCTACCGAGAGCCGCTTCGCCTGATTCATCCCCTTCTCGGTAGTGAGGTCAATCCCCTGGACACGCTGCGCTGTGAAGCGAATGTTGTCGATAGGCCCAAAGGGTTTCTTGCCCCCTCGGTCGTCCCACCAATTTGGTTCGCTTTTCACCATCGTGAGAGTACCGAGACGGGTAGCATCAATAAACTTCACATCCAGGCCTTCGACCTGGCCTGTGATCGTGTGCTGCTTCGCGTTAGCCTGCGGCACAACAGGGGTGGGGGCAACGAGCGGAGTGCCGACCAGAGCCACGACTGCGCCCAAACCGAACACGGAGCGGCGCAGCCCGGCACGGTGCACCGGCGCCCACTGTACCTGTGACGCGGTGTTCATGAGGTTCACGGCTTATTCCTCTTCCATTTCTTCTTCGCCTACTACTACCTGTTCGGATTGTCTGGCTTTCTGCTTCTTCCGCTCGCGAAGGAACCACCAAGTAATCAGTGCGATGATCAACACTGCGGCGGCGAGCAGTAGCCACATCCACCACTGCATCAGCTTGCCGCGATCATCGAACACGTTGCCTTCGTCCTCATCCATTGGAACGCGGTGTGCATGCACCAGGAACCGGTGGGTATTCACGCCGTAGGGGGTGCAAGTGATGAGGGTCAGTAGGTCCTCTTCCGGCCGGGTCTTGAGGCTGTCAACCTCGTCCGGCAAGACAACCTCTGTGTCGTACACCTCGTACTTCATCTTCTCGCCGAAGGTGGATACGTAAACCGCATCGCCCTTCCGCACATCCACGAGGTTATCCCACAGCGTGGCGTTGGACAGGCCTGTGTGGCCTGTAATTACCGCGTGAGTTCCCTTTCCGCCTACAGGTAAGGAGGATCCGTAGAGGTGCCCAAGACCTTTTTGCAGAATCTCGTCGGAGGTCCCGTGGTAAACGGGTAGGCGCGATTCGATGGACGGGATAACCACCTGGCTCATGGCGCTCTGCCCAGAGAGCTGGGAAAGATACTCTTCGTATGCGGGGTTATCCTCGCTGACGCGAGCCAGCCACGGATCCAGGATTGGTCCGTCCTTGTGCGTCGTGTTGTACCTGCGGGCTTCCTCTACCGCTCGACTAAGGGCTTGAGGGTCCGTTTCCTTCAAGTCTTGTTCGTATTTTTCCGCGATCTTTTGTTGCTGGTGGTTGTTCCACTGAGTGGCGTAAACGGGATAAAGCATGACAAGCAGCCCCACCACCACTAAGAGGATGGGGAGGAAGGTGCGACGAAAGAGTGATCGCGGTGCGCTCTTTCGATGCTTACCAATTGTGCTTGTCATGTCCGTTGCTTTCCCGTTCGAACTGCCTAGCCCCTACTTCTGGGTGCTTCGGCGAGCTGCGTAGAAACCGCCACCGATAATTGCCAAACCAGCCAAAACGATGGCCCAGAAGCCTGCGCCACCGGTGTTCGGCAGGTGGTTTTCGTCGGTGTAGTTCTTGATGTTGGCGGTGTACTCGATTGCCTTGGCCGGCACACCGTTATCATTCACATCGCCCTTCTTCAGCTCGAAGTGCTCAAGTGCATCGTTGGTCACGTAGCCTTCAGGTGCCTTGGTCTCCTGCAAGCAGTAGTTGGTCTCCGAGTCGGCCTGGTTGTTGGCGAAGTCGGTAACGTGCACGCCCTCGATGGTGACAGTGCCCTGGTCGTTGGTGGTCCACGTATCCTTACCCTGGACCTTCAGCGGCTCGGTGCCCTCCTTCTGCTTCCAGGCCCCGTTACCTTCGTCGACACACTGCACCAACTGGAACTCTGCACCCTTCAGCTTCTTGTCCTCATCGTTGCCGTCGGTCTTGTTGATGGTGACCTTGCCCCAGTAGGTGTGAACCTTATCCGACGTCTTCTCTGTGTCGTGGTCGGAAGAGCCGTTATTGGTGATCAGCGTTGCGTCGTTGGGAACGTGCTGGATGAAGCCGTTGGTCTTGGTCGTGATGGTGGTGAACACGAGGTCGGTGGACTTCAGCTTGTTGCGGCCAGTTTCGGTGAATTCGACCTTAATCTCCTGGCCGTTCTTTACCAACTCGTAGTCGGTATCCGCCACCAGTTCTTGAGCGCTGTCAGCGGCCGCTCCGTACTTCACCTTGACAGTAGCGTTTGCAGCGTCCAGGTTCTGATCAAGCTTATCCTTGACGATGTACTTGCTCAGCGTGGAATTCTTAGCAACAGCCGGAACACCCGTGGTGATCGTGTACTTGTAGTCCTGGCCTGCCTGTGCGTTCTGGTCCTCAACTTCCTTGGTGATTGTCACCTTGGAGTTCTTCGGGTACGCGTGAACGTCATAGATCCAGCCCTTGCCCTCCGAGTTGGTCATCGGCACATACACCAGGAACGGTGCGCCGGGCACCAGACCCGAATTAGCCGGGACTTCGGTTTCGGTGACCTTGTAGAGGCCCTTTGGCAATTCCTCGAACTTCAGGGTGCCATCTTCGCCGGTTTCGCCTTCCTTGGAGTACGCACCGACGCCTGTCCAGGCCTTAGCTTCGGAAGGGTTGGTAATCTCGCGTGCCTTTGCCCAGTCGCCGCTGTTGTTCAGTGGCTGAACCAGCTCAATCTTGTACTTGACGCCCTTGGCTGGTTCACCAGAAGGGTTCGTAATCTCGGTTCCGTCGCCCTGCTCGCCCTCAGCGCCGATGCGCTTGTGCAGGGTAAGGGAAAGTTGCTGGTCGTTGTCGATGGTGCTGACGGCCTGCGCCTGTGCGGTCGGGGCCTCGTAGACTACTTCGGCGCCGACGGTGCCGGCAGCCAGTGCGATAGCGAATGCAGCGGACAGCGCGCCTACGCGCTTGCCGACAGTTGCGTTAGACATGAAAGTCCTTCTTTCTTACAAGTGAATGAGTAGTGGAAGTTGATCCGAGTGGTCGAGGGCACATGGTTGGCAATACTCGTGGCGAGCTACTTGCGGTGAACACTGCGCGCCGTCGTAACGGATCCTTGTGTGAGCAATGTGGTTTCTTGGCTTCAGGTCATCGTGCCCACCCGGGTCCATCTCGGCACCGGCCTGGGGTACTGGGTTGAAACATTGTTCTCCTCTTTAGAAGTTGTGCACGTCAGGGTTAGTTCAGTCGTCGGCGTATGCCCATGGCTCCTGTGGCTGCGATGAGAAGCCCCGCGAGAATGGGGAGCATCACACCGTCGCCACCGGTCTTTGGCATCACGCCCTGGTGCACATTGGCCACCTGCAGCCATGCACCATCTGGATAGTCCTGTGGCAGGTCACTCGGCTTAGACGCAGCAAACAGTGCGTTCTGCTGGTCCGACTCCACGATCGTCTTGCCGTTGGCATCTCGTTTGATGCTGATTTTCACCGGGGTAGGCAAGAGCTGATAGCCGTCTGGCGACTTCGTCTCCAACAAGTAGTAGGTTCCGTAGTCCAGCTCAGTCCAGAGGTACTTTCCATCCTCTGTGACCTTGAGGTCGGCAATTTTGTTCGCCGCCGGTCCCGTGGGGTCTTGGTCGTAGATCGCGAACTGCGCCCCGTATTTGTCGCCGTCGCGCGCGGGGATAGTCGTGACGTTTCCTGCGGAGTCCGAATCGACCTTCCACAGGTAGAAGCGGGTCTTATCGGGTCCGGGATAGCAACCCTCGTCTTCGAGGTCGCCCATCTTCACGCTATTGGCGAAGCCGCCGCGCTCTGCACTGCACGCTGGTGTGCCCGCACCGTCACCGGGTGTGACGCCACCTTCTCCGCCTCCGGCCGATTCAGTTCGAGCTTTATCGTATTCTGCCTTATCAAGGGTGAACTTCAGTTTGACTCGGTACCGATGAGTGCCGTCGCCATGCTTGGGATCCTGCCGTCCAACTGCATCGATGGTGCGCTTTTCCCGCATTTCTGGGGAGTCCTCGGAACCTTCTCGGTCACAGTTGTCTAGCCGGAAGCTTCCCGTTTGCAGCACGTCAGATTCTACCACGCACGAAGGTGTGTCTCCCGGTTGTTTGTCCTTGGACGTGTATTCGTCAGTGAAGTACACCTCCGCACCGGTGAGCTTCGCCCCCTTGGGCAGCTTCGGGGTATCGGTGGGCGCCGGGTAAACGTATTCGTTAAGGTCATCAAAGCTCTTAACCGTCACGTCATAGGCGGCAGTGTACGTAACATTGCCTTGGCCATCCGTATCGGAAGTGATGTCGTCGAAGCCGACCTTTCCGTCACCGTTGGTGTCGATGGCAGTCTTGCTCAATGCACCTGGGCAGGAATCGTAAGCAGTATCGTTCGTCGGGTCTTCGTCTTTGTCATGGTTAATCACAGACGCCGTGTTAGGGCGACATTCCGCACCGGACTTCAATGTCGCGCCAATGATGACGGTCGCCTTACCGCCGGCAGGCATGGGTCCGAAGAAGTAGGTTTTTGTTATCTCACCGGTTTGGGGATTCTCGGTGGCAGGTTGAGTGTGGACATTCCCACCGTCGTACCCCTCGTAAACAACCTGGTTGTACTCCACGAGGCCTTCGTAGGTTGCCGGCAGAATGTCGTACAAGGTGAAACCTGACGAAGCACCTTTTCCGATGTTCTCAACCCCCAGCGCCCAATACTTCTTGTCCCTGGGCAAGCCGGCAGCATAGACCTGTTCCAGTCGGGGGTCTCCTGGCTCCAAAGTAGTTTTCTTTGCCTTAAGATCCGAGGGGATCTGCACCCCGGGGTTACTCGTTGCATCGGTGTTGTAGGAAGCAGGAAGGTCCGACAGCCGAGAGACCAGCTGAAAGCTCGGATGCTCTCCGGTTGGGTCGAAAACCTTAATCTGCATGCCCACCTGATCGGCAGTACTTCCGCCGGTACCAAAGCCGAGGTTGCCGTTGCCGTACAACCAGGCCTTACCCCAGACCTTCTCCGGGATCGCTGTATTACCAGACGGGTCTTGAAGCTGATCCGCGGGGATAGTCCACGTCTTCCGTTCTCCTGTATCCATGTTGATGCGCTCAAACATGACGTGTGTCCTTGGGTTCGCCCCGTCTTGCTGCATGCGGGCGGGACTCACCAGACCCCAGAGGTACTGTGGGGCACTGGGGAGGACAACATGATCCTCAGCTCCAGCTTGGAAAGGCGCGTTGTTTTGATTACGGGCAATCTCGCCACGTGGATCCTTCGCACCTACCGCTGGCAGGGGAATCTTATACAGCTGTCGGGTACCGGATGTTGCGGTGTTGCCCACCCACATCACTTCGTTCGATCCACGTAGGTCAAAGGTGCCGGTGTTGATTAGATCCAGGTCGTTTGGCCTTCCGCTGGTCGCCTTGTGGAAAAGGGTCGCCCCCTGAGCATTCTTGACCAGCCCGAGGTCGTACACCTCACCCGTGACCGGATCGATCTGCAGAAGATGGCCCGCGGGGTGGCATTCCTGGAGGCTCGAATTGTGGTTCGCCTGGCTTATGGCGTAGATCCAGTGATCCTTCGTGTTGTAGGACAGCGCGTTGTACACCCAGTTGGAGGGCTTACCGATGGGGGTAAAAGTACTGCTACCCTCGATCTGCAGGTTGAGCTGTGTGCTCGTGTTTCCCGCCTGTCCACCATTCGGCGTGGCCGACACGTAAACAGCCGTGCCCTTATTGAGTTCGTCTTGGGTGAGCTCTCGGGGACCTTTACGGGTTGTCGCCTCCTCACACTTACACGGCACCGAGACCATGCCATAAACCTTGACCGAGTAATCGTTACCTTGTGTCGACGGCGCATTCGTCAACACCTGTAGGGTATTTCCTGGCCAAGTATTGAATCCCGTCCCTGTACCTTCAAGGTCAAAAGAGACGGAATTTACCTTCCCTGCGCTATTACGACTTTGCACCGTAATACCGGTGGTTTGCACAGCCTTACCGTTCGTGCCGATCCGACCGCCTCCGGGCGGTGGCGTGGTAGACGAGTTGTATTCAACCCCGTTGCTGGTCTCTTTCTTAGTGACAAAAAACCCGCCTAGATCCACATTAAAGGACCTTGTAGTGCTAATTTCTACCCGGGTCAGCGGCAGATCCACCCCCCGCGTACCACTCTTGATGTTAATGCGGAACTTCTTGGCGTTGCTCTTTGTAGAACTTGCAACTTGCTTTAAATCTTCGTCATTCCTCGCATCCGAAAGAGGTGTGTAGAGCTGCGTATCCAGCAGTTTCTCTTCTTTACAGTTTCCCGTTGGAGTCTGCGCCTGCGCCGAAGGAACATTAATTCCTCCAATGGCTCCCACGATGGTCACGAGTGCACCCAGAAGGGCAGCAACGGTTAGAAGACAAATACATGCCCGACTAAGCGCCGCCCCTTGGCGATCTTCGGCCAACTTAAGGTTTTCACCGGTTAATACGCGAGCCATTATCCTTTTCCAGCCTTAGATCCGTTCTTCGACCCACCTGTTAAGGTTTACCTAAAAAACGGATACCCACTCCTTCTTGGCGAGATGAAGGTTAAGCCTTCAAGCTTGCACCCTATGCGAACAAGAATATAATCTTCACCGGTGCTACTCAACTTGCCGAAAGGTTATTTAGGCTACTTTTAATCGAACCTTCACCTTGAGTCCACCGGACAGCAGTGGCACCCCTTCCGGCACCCCGCTACACACCGCCGGCGAAGCCCAACTGGCGCCACGCTTCGTAGGCTGCCACTGCTGCTGCGTTCGATAGGTTCATAGACCGCCGCCCCGGCAGCATCGGGATGCGTACCTTCGCCGTCACCCGCGGGTCGGCCAGCACCTCGTCGGCCAGGCCAGTCGGCTCCGGGCCGAAGAGCAGCACGTCACCAGGCTGGTAGTCCACCTCCGTAAACCACGTGCCCGTCTGCGCAGTAAAGGCGAACACCCGCCCCGAGCCGCGCGCCGGATCAGTCACGTGGGCCAGCGCCTCATCAATCCCCTCGTGGACGTGCACGTCTGCCAGTTCGTGGTAATCCAGCCCCGCCCGGCGCACGTGCTTGTCGTCGAACTTGAAGGCCAGCGGCCCAGCCAGGTGCAGCGAAGCCCCCGTGCCCGCGCACATGCGGATGGCGTTGCCCGTGTTCGGGGGGATCTCCGGGCGGTCGAAGACTACGTGCAGTGGTGGGTTCACACCCGCAAACTGGTTTTCAGACGTCATTCCCTCAATCTAACCGGTACAAATGTAGCCATGAGCAACTCCCCCTCCCGCAGCTTCGACCGCAGCTTCGACATCACCCTGATGGGTGCCACCGGTTTCGTCGGCGCGCTGACCGCCGGCTACCTGGCCGCCAACGCTCCCGCCGACGTGCGCATCGCCCTGGCTGGCCGGAACCAGACCAAGCTAGAAGCCCTGCGCGAGCAGCTGGCTGCAAAGCACCCGCGGGCGGCGGACTTCCCTCTAGTCATCGCCGATTCCAGCGATAATCGCTCCCTGGAGAAGCTGGCTCGCGATACCCGTGTGGTTATCTCCACCGTCGGCCCCTATTACCGCTATGGGTTCCCCCTGGTCCGCGAATGCGCCACCCACGGAACGCACTACGTCGACCTTGCCGGAGAGGCGCTCTTCATGCGGGAATCCGCTGATTCCTACCACGACCGCGCCACCGCCAGCGGGGCGCGCATCGTCCACGCCTGCGGCTTCGATTCCGTTCCGAGTGACCTGGGAATGCTGCTGCTGGGGCAGAGGGCGTCCGAAAATAAGGACAGCCTGAAGTCCGCCACCATGATCGTGAAGATGAAGGGCGGGCTCTCCGGCGGCACGGTCGACTCGATGCGCGAACAATTCGCCGCTGCCAAGGGCAGCCCGGAGAAAAAGCGGATGCTGGCCGACCCGTACACCCTCTCCCCTGACCGCGCCAACGAGCCGGACCTGGGCAAACAGCCGGACTTCGGCGTAGCGCGGGAAAGCGACATCAGCGGTTCTAGCGCTAGCGACAACAGCGAGGACGTCTGGGCGGGGCCCTTCATCATGGCGAGCTCCAACACGCGAGTGGTCCGCCGTTCGAACGCACTGCTCGGCTACGAATACGGCGACAAGCTGCGCTACAGCGAATACCAGTACACCGGCAAGGGGCTCAAGGGCCGCATGCGCGCCTTCACCATGGGCGCGGTTCTGGGCACGGCGGTGGCGGCGCTGAACCAGGACAAGCTGCGCACGTTCCTCTCCCGTTGGGTACCGGAGCCCGGCGAAGGCCCCTCCGAGGCCGAACGCGATGCCGGATTCTTCCACACCACGCATTTCGGTGTAGGCACAGGCGGCAGCACCTACCAACAGACCATCAGTCTGGACGCCGACCCGGGATATAAGGGCACGTCCCTGATGCTTAGCGAAGCTGCGCTCACCCTTGTTCTTTGTGACGCCGAACTGCCGACAGGCTCCACCTACCAAGGCGAAACCGGCGGCGGAGTGCTCACTCCGGCCACCGGCCTGGGGATGCCCTACGTGCGCCGCCTCAGCGACGCGGGCATGAAGTTCAGCGACTAGCTGAACAGGTTCTGCTCGTCCTCGGGCACACCGTTCACCTGGTTTAGGTTCAGGGTGTTGAGCTGGGTGACGTGCTCCGGGGTCAGCTCGTCCAAGGAGGAAACCTGCAGCAGGCGCATGGTGCGGCGCACCTCGCTAGCCAGGATCTCGATGGCGCGGTTCACACCTGCTTCGCCGCCGGCCATCAGGCCGTAGAGGTATGCGCGACCGATCAGGGTGAACTTCGCGCCCTTGGCGATCGCGGCGACAATGTCCGCACCATTCATGATGCCTGTATCCATAGCCACGTCCACGTCGTTGCCGACCTCGCGGACAACCTCTGGCAGCAGCTGGAAAGGCACCGGCGCGCGATCCAACTGACGGCCGCCGTGGTTAGACAGGATGATGCCATCGACGCCCAGGTCGGCCAGCTTCTTAGAATCCGGCAGATTCTGCACGCCCTTGACAACCAGCTTTCCGGGCCACATCTCGCGAATAGTCTTCAGATCCTCAAACTTGATGGAGGGGTCCATAGCGGAGTCCAACAGTTCGCCAACCGTTCCGCCGGTGCTGGTCAGGGAAGCGAACTCCAGCGGCGGGGTGGTCAGAAAGTCCCACCACCACCAGGGGCGCGGGATAGCGTTGACAACGGTGCCCAGGGAGATCTCCGGTGGGATCGAAAAACCATTGCGGGCATCGCGCAAGCGGTTGCCAGCGACGGGCGTATCCACAGTGAACAGCAGGGTATCGAAGCCGGCCTTGGCCGCGCGTTCCACCAGGCCGTAGGAGATCTCGCGCTCCTTCATCACGTACAGCTGGAACCAGTTGCGGCCGTTCGGGTTGGCCTTTTGTACGTCCTCGATACTGGTGGTGCCCAGGGTGGACAGGCAGAACGGGATGCCCGCGGATCCCGCGGCGCTCGCGCCCGCGAGTTCGCCTTCGGTCTGCATCAGGCGGGTAAAGCCAGTCGGAGCGATGCCGAACGGAAGGGAGGACTTGCCGCCGAAAATCTCCGCGGTGGTGTCCACATTGGAGACATCATTCAGGATCGACGGGTGGAACTCCACGTCGCGGAAGGCCTGGCGGGCGCGGTTCATCGAAATTTCTTCATCGGCGGCGCCATCGGTGTAGTCGAATGCTGCGGCCGGGGTGCGGCGCTTAGCGATGGCGCGCAGATCCCAGATGGTCTGTGCATCGTTGAGTCGGCGAGCCTTGAAATCCAGGGTGGGCTTCTTAAACTTCAGCAGGTCGAAAATCTCAACGGGGTTCGGGATCTGGCGTTTCTGGTGTGCCATGGGAAAATCGCTCTCCTCACAGAGTGTCTTCGCGGTTCTTTCGCGCGAAATAGCGTGGTTTTGTAGGTCGCTGTTTTAGGGCCCAACAATTCCACGATAGGACGCTTCCCCGAGCTTCGCTGCCTGGGTGTGCTGCAGCACTTCCCATTAGTGCAGCGACTTCCGCTTCCCCTAGCTCAGCTCCGCGAAGAATTCCAGGATCCGCTCGCCGATCAGCTGCCGGGACTTCGGCTTCACGAACTGGTGGCCCTCCCCCGGAACCTCCAGGAACTGCGGGTTGCGCCCCAGCTCCACCAGCGCGTCGTACAGCTGTTGGGATTCCTGCAGCGGCACGTTCGAGTCGTTGGCGCCGTGGATGAACAGCACCGGAGTGGTGATCTGTTCCGCTTTGTGCAGAGGAGAAATTTCCCACAACAGCTCTGCGTCGTGCATCGGGTACCCATATTTCGGGGAGGCCGCACTCGCCAGCCAGGGCTCGGTCGACTCGTAGTAGGTTTCAAAGCTCGTCATGCCACACGCATCCACCACACCTAGGAACATGTCTGGGTAGCGCGCGGCCGCCAGCACAGCCAGGAACCCGCCGTAACTGCGGCCTCCCAGGAATACCCGCCCGGCGGTGCACAAGTCGGCGTCACAAAGAAAAGAAACAGTATCCGCAACGTCGTCGATCGCGGCGAAGCGACCGTAACGGTCATCGGCGTGGATGAAGGCGCGGCCGTTGCCCTTGCTGCCGCGAATATTGGGGGTAAACACGGTGTAACCAGCGGCGACGATGTCCGCAAGTACGTCGTGGTGGGCGGGCCGGGACTGCCCCTCGGGGCCGCCGTGCAGGTGGACGTACACCGGGTGCCCCGGCGCGGGGTCCTCCGGTAGGTACAGCCAGCCGGAAAGCTCCAGACCGTCGCGAGCGGTGTAGTAAACCAGCTCCGGAACGTCGCCCTGCCGGGCGCGCTCGTCCAGGCGGTCGGTGCGGTCCGGATCCAGCGGCTCCACACGCCCGGCCTCCAGACGCAGCACCTCCACCGTAGGCGGCAGGTTCGGCCCTTCGACAGTCAGCGCCAGCAGCTGGCCATCGTCCGTGATGGACAGGCCCGCTGCAACCATGCCCGGCAGCTCGACGGTGCGGCGGACTTGCACGCGCTGCTCATCGCCGAGGCTCAGCAGCTCCAGGTTGGAAATGCCCGCCTGGTTCCACAGCACCGCGGCGGTCGACAGGTCCTCGCTGATGGCGAACTCGTCGACGTCCGCCTCGGGGTTGCTGATCAGCTCCTCGCGCTCGATACACACCGGGCGCTCGCCTTCGATGTCCACCACCAGGCGCATGAGCCGACGGCGGTCCGCACCGTGGTCGGTAACCACGAGGATCACCAGGCGGCTGTCAGTGATCGGCAGGATCCGCCCGTCCTCCGTGGTGGCTCCCGGCTCCGGCGGCAGCAGGGGCATCCAGCGGCCTTGAGGGTTGACCAGCAGCAGTTCGCGGTTGCCGCGCGGGCCGACGCGCATGAGGCTATACCCGGCCTCCGAGGCGACGAGCAGCGCGTCGAGGCGGCGGTCCATCACCTGGTAGCGCGACGTATTCGGGTCGACCAGGCGCGCTTCCGTCATGCCGTCGGCCGCCACGGCGTCCATCGCCAGCTTGTCGCGGTCCGATTCGACCAGATGCGTGCGGGCATCGAAGGTGTTTCTTAGCGGTGACGCCCCTTCGACCTCAGGGTCTGTAGATACCGTGAAGGTCTCGAGCTTTTCGGAGCCCTTAGGGGACACTTCGCAGGCGATCCATTGTGCGTCCGGGGAGTGCAGCACGCGCGTGACGGGGCCTTCGATGGGCAGCTGCACGGGGCGTTCTTTGCCCACACCATCCTCAGTGAGCGCTGCCTGGACGGCGTAAGGGTACCCGCCATCACGGACAATGTAAGCGATAGCAGTGCCGTTGGGAGCTAGCGAGGGGACGGTCGTATGGCGCATGACTCTAATATTCTAGCCAAGCCCCAGCAGCTGGCCTAACAGTTCCGCCTTTGGGTAGAGACTGGTGCGGGTGGGGCGAAGAAACTCTATGCTGTGAAGACATGAGCATTTACGTAAACGCTTACTCCACTGTGCGCGCGGACGTGCCTTTCCGCGGACCGGGCGAGCCCGCCATTGCATCCCGCGAGTTGTGCTTCGACTCGCCGGACCGGCCGTTCCTCAAGACGGCGGCCAATGGCGCTAGCGAGAACGAGGAGCAGCAGACCCGTGAGCTGCTGGAACACCTAACGGGTTTCGAGGGTTACGTCGCCACGCAGGGTGAGGAGCGTTTCGGCAGCTTTAATTCCTACATCCACTCGGTGATGCAGCACGTCCACAGCGTACGGCGCCACTATGTGTTCGAGCGCGACGACGACTTTGACTTCTCCCACCTGGGCGAATTCGCCGACTGGGCGCGCGAGGCCAACGCGGTCTTTTTCCTGACCGACGGCACCGTACGCAACGCAGGTGGCGCAGATCTGCTGGATCCCGCTCTAGTTGGCAGTTCCCAGTCCAGTGGAGCACAGGCAAACTCCGTGCCGCAGCACCCGGGTGCCGTGGAGCGGATGCGCCGCGTGCGCGGGGACCTGTGGCGGAAGGGGTTCCAGGTAGCGACGACACTGCCGCCAGTGCGCAGCGAAGCTGAGGTGCTGCTGCGCCCCGCCGAGGAGGTTTTCAACCGGGCCGTGACCTTGTCCGTGGTGGCGACCGTTGCCGTGGCAGTGCTAAACGGCGAACCCGTGGACTTCAACGCACTGCGCGCTGGCTCGCGACGGGCCTTCGACCACCTCACCCCGGTTGAGCGCTCCTTCCTCGACGCAGCGGAGGCTGCGCAGGGCGCACAGGGGGCACAGTCCTATAGCCAGGAGCTGCAGGACGATGCGTACCAGCTGGCCTGGGCCTACACCGCTGCAGAGTTCCTCGCCTGGGCCGTCGGCCTGATCGACATTGACGTCTTCGGGTTCGCCCCCGTGGATCTTCCCGCCTTGCGGGCTGCGCTGCGCGCCGTGGATAACGAGGGCCGCGATGCTTCCGCACTGCCGCTGCGCAGCCTCCCTGAGATCTGCGATGCTTTGGAGCACATCTACTCGCTGCGCTGGGTTTCCGTGGAACTGCAGTCCGATAACCCCAGCCAGACCGGCCCCGGCACCCTCCAGCCCCAGGACCATTCCACCCTGGTCGAACGTCACCGCGCTGTCGCCTGGCTGACCGATCCGGTTATCTCGTACGACGATGTAGATCTCTCTACTTAAACGTCGCACGCCGCGGTGGGAGGCGTCAGCGGTGATGAGCCTCAAAGAATGCGGCAACTTCGCCCGTCGCCGTCACTGCATTGGAGCGGCGTTCACGCGAACGATCCTCCGCACCCGCGCCGGCTTCACCTGTGCGCTCGCCCATCCAGGTGTGTCCGGCGTCGCCGATGGCCAGGTGCATGACCTCCATGTGTTGGCCACAGTGTGGCCATTGCACGCGCTGCACGGCATCCGTCACACGGGTTGCAATCGGCGCGCCCACGCAACGCGCGCGACCCGCATATAGCTGCGCGAACTCGAAGGCTCCCAGGTACTCGTCCTCGTATCGTTCGCCGCCACCGTAGTGGATCGTCTGATCCTTACGGCCGTGAATGTCCAGGTACGGGGTGGTTTTACCGCGCTTGAAGCGGACGTCCTGTGGCTTCTTTGGATCCGCCCCCTTCTCTGCGCAGGCGCGCCACGTGCCCGAGTAGTAGGCCGCGGAAACGGCCGCGAAGGCCGCGAACTCGTCCGGCATCTCGCAGGCCAGCTTGCCTACGAAGCCCCCGCCGTTGGACATGCCCGTCGCGTAGATCCGGTTCGCATCCACCTGGTAGGTGGAAGACACTGCATCCAGCACATCACGAACGAAGCGCACGTCCTCGCCGTGCTTCACCTGCGCATACGGGGCGCCCTCCCATGCGTTGCCGATACCCTGTGGGTACACCACGATCGCTTTCTTTCCCGCCAGACCGGTGTAACGAGCCATCTGGGTGGCCTGCTCGCGGTAGCCGTGGAACGCAAAGATCAGCGGGAGGGGCTTCTGGTCCTTCGCGTTTGCCTGTGGGTTTTTGTCGTAGGGCTGCGCGCCGCGCGGGACGTTAATGATGTACCGGCGGTCGCGCTTGCCGGACTTGAGCTCGAGGGTTTTGTTCTGCCCTGCCTTCGGCACTTCGCGGATCGGGTGGAAGTGCTGCGGGATGCGCGCCACCGCAGGGGAAACCTGCACGTTGGGGCCTGCGGGCGGGATGGCCACAGCTTCCGTCGGGGCGAAATCCGCCGGTTCTTTTACCGTATTGTGCGCCTGCGGGTCTTCGTGGTTGGCATGGGTGATCTTCTGAATTGCCACGCCCATTCCGGCTGCGCAGAGCAGCAGAAACGCCGCGAGTACGGTTGCCGCGATGCGCCTGCGGCGAAACTGCTGTTCCGTAGGGCGGCTGCCGGAGGGGCGCTCCGGCACGCGCCGATTGCTTCGGCGTTCCGCGCGGTGCCGCCCGCCCTTCTCGCGGTTTTCGGGTGTTTGCTGGCGACGCCGCCTGCTCCCCCGCCAGGAATCCTCCCCCAAGCGCGCAGCTTCCTGCTCGTTGACCTGCGGAGGTGCCGCTAGGTGGTGGCGCTCCTTCCGAGCCGAGTCCTTCTGGGCCGAGGTTTCCCGCGCGTGGCGTGGCGCGCGCGGGGCATCGGGGTCGAAAGGCTTACGAGTCACGGGGACGATTGTTCTTGGCTCATCCGCCTGTGTCAATCACCGGCCCTCGTGTTCAGTGTCACCCTAGCGCCGCCCCAGTGTCACTCGAGCGTCATCTCAGCGGAAGTCCCGCGAGCCCGCGTGTGCTCCCGCGATCTCACCGGCCGGCCGCAGCTGAGTCTCCACCTGTTCCAGCAGATCCGCCGTCACGGTGGCCGCCCCTTCCGCGTTATGGACGATGCCCCGGACGACCAGAATCTTTGCATTCAGCGCGATCGCCCGCTGCCGCGCCCACAGCCCCTGCGAGACCACAATATTCGCCAGCCCGGTCTCGTCCTCCAAACCGAAAAACACCACCCCACCTGCGGTTGCGGGGCGCTGCCGATGGGTCACCACGCCCGCGACGCGCAGCCGCGCGCCATCGGGGACGCGCAGCAAACTATCGGCC
This sequence comes from Corynebacterium jeikeium, assembly GCF_028609885.1. NCBI lineage: Bacteria > Bacillati > Actinomycetota > Actinomycetes > Mycobacteriales > Corynebacteriaceae > Corynebacterium > Corynebacterium jeikeium. The sequence goes on from NZ_CP063195.1 coordinate 2,082,070, forward strand.
GTCACCACTGCCGCGCCGCCACGCGGGGCAGTATCACCGGAGTGCGCACCGCGCGGGGCAGGGCGCAGATGCCACTCGTCCAGGTATTCGCGCAGCAGATGCACCGGATGTTCGGCCGTCGTCACGCCCGTGGTCGCTAGTTCGGACGCCACCATCTCAAAAGCACTCATCCCAGGCAACGCCGGCGCATGCACACCGGACGTCCCCGGCAGCATTCCCGGCCGCTCGGTCGCCGCCACCCCGGCAGCCCACACGGCCTGGCGGCGGGTTAGCCCGAGGCTCCCCAAAGCCCCCGCTCGCGCCAGCTTCTCCACGTGGGCCACGGTCAGCCCGGCCTCGCGGGATAGGTCTTCCACGCTGGTGAAGCGGCCGATCCGTTCGCGCGCCTCCACGATGCGCTCCGCCACTTCGGCGGAGATCCCTTTCACCCCGCCCGCCCCGCTGAGCCCGAGCCGGATCTGCCCCACCGGCTCGCCGGTCCCCCGGCCTAACCCGTGAACTCCCGTGGGCCGGTTGGTGCGTGGGGGCGTCATTAAGGAAACAACCGCATCCACCTGCACGTCCGAAGCGTTCACGTCCACGGGAAGGACCTCCACGCCGTGGCGACGCGCGTCGGCCAGCAAGGACTGCGGCGAGTAGAACCCCATCGGCTGGGCACGCAGCAGGGCCACGCAGAACTCCGCCGGATAGTGGTACTTGAACCACGCAGAGTAGTAGACCAGGGAGGCGAAAGACTGCGAGTGTGATTCCGGGAAGCCATAGCTGGCGAAGGCCACGATCTTGTCCCATAGGCGGTCGGCCACCGCACCGCGGATTCCGTTCTTCGCCTCCAACCCCTGGTAGAAGCGCTTTTTCAGCCGCTCCATCTTCTGCGGCGAGCGCTTGGATCCCATCGCCCGGCGCAGGGTATCGGCTTCGGCGCCGCTAAAGCCCGCGGCGTCCACGGCCATCTGCATCAGCTGCTCCTGGAACAACGGGATGCCCAGGGTCTTCGTCAGGGCGGGCTCCAGGCACGGGTGGTCGAAGGTCACGGGCTCCAGGCCATTACGGCGGCGAATATAGGGGTGCACGGAGCCGCCCTGGATGGGCCCGGGGCGGATCAGCGCAACCTCCACCACCAGGTCGTAGAAGGTGCGCGGTTTCAAGCGCGGCAGGGTGGACATCTGCGCGCGGGATTCCACCTGGAACACTCCTACCGCGTCCGCGCGGGAGAGCATCGCGTAGACCTCCGGCTCCGTGGGGTCCAGCCGCCACAGCTCCACCTCCCGCCCCCGGTGGGCGCGCACCTGGTCCACCGCGTGGTGTAGCGCCTCCAGCATGCCGAGCCCCAGCAGGTCGAACTTCACCAGCCCCACGGCCGCGCAGTCGTCCTTGTCCCACTGCACCACCGAACGGCCTTCCATCCGCGCCCATTCCGTCGGCACGACCTGTGCGATCGGGCGGTCGCAGATCACCATGCCGCCGGAGTGAATGCCTAGGTGGCGGGGGTGGTCCAGCATCTGCTCGGCTAAACGCTGCACTGCGTCGGGGGTCTGTTCCGGGTTACGGGTCCAGGCATCGATCTGGCCCGGCGCGTAGCCGAGGGCACGCCCGGCATCGCGGGTGGCGCCGCGGCGGCGGTAGGTGATCACGTTCGCCACCTGCGCGGCGTTCTCGCGGCCATAGCGGGAGTACACATACTGGATAGCCTCCTCGCGCCGCCCGGATTCAATGTCGAGGTCGATGTCGGGCGGCCCGTCGCGCTCCGGGGAGAGAAAGCGCTCGAAGAGCAGGCCGGAGGCCACAGCGTCCACCGTCGTGATCCCCAGCGCAAAGCACACCGCGGAGTTCGCCGCGGATCCTCGCCCCTGGCAAAAGATGTTGTTCTCGTGGCAGAAGGAGACAATGTCGTGGACGATCAGGAAGTAGCCGGGAAACCCCAGCTGCTCGATGGTTTCCAGCTCGCGGTCGATGGTGGCCCAGGCTTGGTTGGCGGCGGCGGAGGAACCGCGCTGGCCGTAGCGCTGCGCCCCGCCGCGTTCGGTAATGGCGCGCAACCAGGTCATTTCCGTGTACCCCTCCGGCACGGGGAAGTGCGGCAGGTTCGGCGCGACAAGGTCCAGCGTGAAGGCGCATTCCTCGGCAACCTGCACGGAGGTCTCCACGGCACGCGCCAGCCACTCGCAATCGCCCGCAAGCTGCAGCATCTCCTCGCCCGAGCGCAGCCACGAGCCGCCGACCGGGTGGGTGGTCGGCTCCGCGGCTGCCATGTCTTTCCGCTCGCGCAGTGCGGCCTTCGCCCCGGCCAGCCGGGAGTACTTAGGGGTGGCGCACGTCGGGGCGCTGCTGACGATTTCGCGTAGGCCGTGGCGCACTGCCAGGGCGTGGAGGCGCTCATTGCGGTCGGCATCGGCGGGGTTCATCGTGTGCTGCAGCTCCACTACGACGTTGTCCGCGCCGAAGAGATCCACGAGCTGCGCATCCGCCCAGCGCCAATCCAGCAATACTAGCCAGTGGCCGCCGGCTGCCTCTGCCAGCTGGGGCAGGCTGGGGTACCGGACGGAGTCTTTGTCCGGGTCGGCCATGCGGGCGTCCGAAATAACCCGGCTGAGCCGCGTGTAGCCTTCGCGCCCCTTGCACAGCACCGTGAGCGGCATGTCGAGGCTCAGCTCCGCGCCGAATACCGTGGCGAGGTCCGCGTTACTCTCCGCCACCGCCGTAGCAAAGCGTGCCGCCCCATAGAAGCCGTCGCGATCCACGCACGCAAGCGCGCTTAGCCCCAGTTCACGGGCCGCCTCAACCATCTGCTCGGGCTGGCTCGCGCCACGCAGGAAGTTGTAGGCGCTGCAGGCGTGAAGTTCCGCGAAGGGGGTTGTTGCCTCTTTTTGTGACGCCCCCTCGGCCCCAGTGCCGCCCGCCTCCGCAGGGTCGAGAGACGTTGTGCGCTGCTGGCCTTCCCCCACTCCGACCGCGCGGAGATTCCGCAGCCCCGGTCCCCTGCCGGATAGCACGCTTTCAAGTTGCGCCCAGCTCAGCGGCCGCCCCTGGGAAAAGCTCCTGGATCGCGGCTTGCGTAGCGTGCGACGAGGCGCAGGGTTCGGCTCGCCAGCGGGATCGCGGGGTTCAACAGACACAGCGCGATTATAGAACACATATTCTATTAACCACCAACGGGAGCAAACTCTCTTAAAACTAGTGGAAACTAAGACTAGACTAAGTTGTTCATTCTGGTTTAGAGTGCTACTTTGATCGCACAGTTCAGCCCGGACATTCGCAAGAGCACCGGGCCCCATGACTATCCAGGAGGATCCCATGTCCCTTCGCCGTAAAGTAGCAGCCGGTGTAGCTGCAGCAGTTATGGCCTTCAGCTTGACCGCCTGCGGCGGTGACGACGACACGATCAAGGTCGGCACCACCGACCAGGGCCAGAAGCAGTGGCAGGTGTTTGAGGAAAAGGCCAAGGAAGAAGGCCTGAACGTTGAACTGGTTCCGTTCGGCGACTACAGCCTGCCGAACCGCGCGCTGGCCGACGGCGAGATCGACGTCAACAACTTCCAGCACCTGATGTTCCTGGCTGACTACAACGTCAACAACGACTCCAACCTGGTGCCGATCGGCGCTACCGAGATCATCCCGCTGGGCGTGTACTACCAGGACCACAGCGAGGTCAAGGACATCGAGGAAGCCGGCGAGGTTGCCATCCCGAACGACCCGACCAACCAGGGCCGCGCCCTGCACGTGCTGGCATCCGCCGGCCTGGTGAAGCTGAAGGACGACAAGATCCTGTCCCCCACCCCGGCTGACATCGACGAGGGCAAGTCCAAGGTCAAGGTCACCCCGGTGGACGCCGCCCAGACCGTGACCGCCTACAAGGACGGCACCCCGGCCGTCATCAACAACTCCTTCCTGGAGCGCGGCAACATCGACCCGAAGTCCGCCATCGTCGAGGATGACCCGAAGGCAGAGGCCGCCAAGCCGTTCATCAACGCCTTCGTCACCACCGAGGAGAAGAAGGACGACGAGGATCTGAAGAAGCTCGTTGAGGTCTGGCACTCCAAGGACGTTCAGGATGCACTGAACGAGCAGTCCAAGGGCACCTCCGTCCAGGTTCAGATGGGCCCGGAGGAACTGGATAAGGTTCTGAAGGACACCGAGGACCAGATCAAGAAGTAGGCCCAATCGGCACTACTAACCCCAACTCTCAAAAGAGGTTCCCTATGGCGACAGACGCACAACCAAGCGTCGACCAGCCCAGCGCCGGCAGTACCGGCGCTGCCGGCAGTAGCGGCAGTACCGGCACGGAGATCGTCTTCCGCGACGTGACGAAGGTCTTCAAGCAGGGCAAGAAGGAAATTCACGCCCTGCAGGACATCAACACGCAGATCGCGGCGGGCTCCATCGTTGGCATCATCGGCTACTCCGGCGCCGGCAAGTCCACCCTAGTCCGGCAGATCAACGGCCTGGACCGCCCCACCAGCGGGCAGATCCTGCTGGACGGCCAGGACATCGTTCCCCTGCCGGAATCGCAGATGCGCAAGCTGCGCAGCGACATCGGCATGATCTTCCAGCAGTTCAACCTGTTCTCCTCCCGCAATGTGGCAGGCAACGTCGCCTACCCACTGCGCCTGCAGGGCATGCCCAAGCAGCAGCGGGAAGAGCGCGTCAAGGAGCTGCTGGAGTTCGTCGGCCTGTCCGACAAGGGCAAGGCCTACCCGGAGCAGCTGTCCGGTGGCCAGAAGCAGCGCGTCGGCATCGCCCGCGCGCTGGCCACCAACCCCAGCCTGCTGCTCGCCGACGAGGCCACCAGTGCGCTGGACCCCTCCACCACCCGCGACGTGCTGGAGCTGCTGCGTAAGGTGAACCGCGAGCTCGGCATCACCATCGTGGTGATCACCCACGAGATGGAGGTTGTGCGTTCCATCGCCGACTCCGTGATCGTGATGGAAAACGGCCGCATCGTGGAGCAGGGCAGCGTCTACGAGGTATTTTCCAACCCGCAGACGAAGACTGCCGCCAACTTCGTGGCCACCTCGCTGCGCAACACCCCCGACATGGTCGAGGCGGAAGCACTGCAGTCCGAAAACGGTCGACTCTTCACTGTGACTATGGCTGAGGGAATCGGGTTTTTCGATGCCATCTCGAAGCTGTCCGCTGCAGGGGTGACGGTAAACATCGTCCACGGTGGCGTCACCACCCTCCAGAACCACAGTTTCGGCCGCCTTACCCTGCGCCTGACGGCCCACAATGCCGACGGCGAGAAGGCGATCGAGGAGTTCCACAGCCACATGCAGGATTCCACCGAGATTGAGGAGATCCGATGAACACGATGACCCTCGCACAAATGGATTGGGACCGCTACGGCGATACGTTCCAGAAGGCGATTTTCGAGACGCTGTACATGGTCTCGATCACGCTGCTGATCTCCTCGGTACTGGGCCTGATCATCGGCCTGCTGCTATACACCACCCGCAAGGGCGGCATTCTGCAGAACCGGGTGGTCTACTGGATCACGAACTTCCTGGTGAACTTCATCCGCCCGATCCCGTTCATCATCTTGCTGACGGCAATCGGCCCGCTGACGGACCTGGTGGTGCAGAGCCGTATCGGTACGGAAGCGGCCATCGTCGGCATGGTTGTCGCCGCCACCTTCGGCGCTGCGCGTATTTTCGAGCAGAACCTGGTGGCGATCGACCCGGGCGTGATCGAGGCCGCCAAGGCGATGGGTGCCTCGCCGCTGAAGATCATCTTCACGGTGATCATCCCCGAGGCACTGGGCCCGCTGATCCTGGGCTTCACCTTCATGTTCATCGCCATCGTGGATATGTCCGCCATGGCCGGTTACATCGGTGCAGGTGGTCTGGGTGACTTCGCGATTGTCTACGGTTACCGCTCGTTTAATGACGCCGTCACGTGGACGACCGTGGCAGTGATCATCGTGATCGTGCAGATCGCGCAGCTGGGCGGAAACTGGCTGTCGAAGAAGATCATGCGCCGCTAGGCAGTACGCGCTGCTAGAGAGCACGAAACCCCGGGCTAGTTCAGTTCAATGAATTAGCCCGGGGTTTCGTCGTGCGTTTAGAATTCCGCGACCCACGTCACGGTCTGCTTGGGCTTCTTGCCGCAGGAGGGAACGGAGGTTCCGCCTGGGTGCGCGCTCAGGCGAACCGTGATTTCTTGTTCTGCGCCGGCTGCTGAGTTCGCATCTGTGCCCACTTCTGGATTCGCTTCCGTGCCCGCTTCTGGGCGAATGGTTACGACGCGCACCTCGGTGGCGGAGTCTGCGTCTCCGGCCGCTTCCGGCTTGGTCACGCGCATGCTGGCGAGCTTGACGTGGCGACCTTCGCTGGCCAGCTTCTCCGCCACGGCCAGTTCCGCGACCTGGCCAACTGGATCCCAGACCCCGCGGCCGCGGCAGCCCTCCAGCCACAGCTCGCCTTGCTTGGCGCGCTCCAGCATGCTGCTGGCACCCGTGGTGCCGAGCTGGCCGTAGGAGTAGTTGTGGGGCAGCAGGATCATGGAGGGGGCGAAGCGGTGCCCCTTGGTGTGGGAGGATTCCCAGACCATCTGGCCGTACTTGGCGGTGAGCTCGTCGGCTACCGGACGGCCGAAAACCGCGCAGCACTTGTCGCGCTTGCCGTGGGTGCACACCAGCAGCAGTGGACCGTCGATGCGCTGGCCACCGGCGGCGCCGGGGGCGCTGAGGTCGAGATCCAGCAGCGCTTCGGGGCCAGAGACTTGCAGGCTTTCGAGGATGGGCGTGGGGTCGTCGCCGTAGCCTTCGGCCCAGCTGATGTAGAGCTGCCGGGTGGAACTGGCTGCGCGCTGCTGGCCTTCGCGGCCGGGGCGGCGGATGAACTGCAGCTGGGCGCCGTTGTCCTTGAGGAACTTCTCAACTTTTTCGGTGAGCTCCTCCCCTAGCGCGGTGCCGTCGAGAATGTCGTGACCCCAGTTGGTGACGAACTCGAGGGCGAGAATGATCTTGCCCGGCTTGGCGGTGCCGGGAAGGGCCTCGTCGGTCTGCTGGGAGCACATGTCCGCGTAGATTCCGCCGGAGGTCTGAGTGGCGGGCTGCCCGGTTTCGGGCTGTCCGGCCTGCGCGTTTCTAGTTGTAGGCATGCCTACAACAGTACCAAGTTGGAAGCTGCAGGCGGGGCTAATAAGTCGCTTCGATCCGCCACTGCTTCCCTTTGCACACCAGCAGGAATGCGTGGTCTTTGGGGGCGCCTTTGTGGTGTCCGCTGTGGGGCTCACTATGGGTTTCCTCGCGGGCTGCGATCTGCAGCCGGGCGTAGCGCTTCCCCTCGGCCCACCAGTGCTCGTCGACCGGCCAGGGGCCGGCCCATCCGGTGATGCGGAGCCGCCGGGCACCCCAGCGCAGGGTTTCCGGCGGGGAGCTCATCAGCCCGCGGCCGGTGACGTACACGGCATCACCGTGGCGGTCCAGCAGCGCCAGGCGTGCTGCTGGGTGGGCAGTGCTGGGGTTGCGCTCGCTGGGGCCACGGCCACCGGAGTTGCGACCGCTGGCACCGGGGGTGCCATCATCACTGGTCGGCGAGCCGATCAGCCCTGGCAGAGGGGGCAACAGCTGCCCTTCCCATTGGCGGGTCGGCAGGGCGGTTACCTCCTCCGGGTCGTCCTCGCCATAGGGCACGGTGGCGATACGGCGAGCTACGGCACGGCCTCCGCGGTGGATGGGACGAAGCACGCGGTTCATGCCGATCAGTGCTTGCGCCCGCCCGGCGGCGGCACGTGCGGCGCGGATGCCTTCATCTGGCCCGCCCCACAGTGGCGCGGCCAGGCTGCCCGCCGGGACAGTCTCCACGGGTACGAGTTCGATACACGTCACCCCGACGGTGTTGTCCGCCCAGTCGGACACGTCGACCACGCCGGTCTCTCCATCGACTCCGCCCTGCCCGTCGCTGTGCGCACCCTCTCCGCTAATCGTCCCCGCCCTGGCGCGCAGTCGGGTTAGCCAGCCGTCGAGCTGCCAGCGCACCCGCTGGGCTGTGTCCTGTTCCGAGAGCGGTTCGCGACAGCGCCACAGTCTCTCGATGACAGTCGGCCCGGTGTATCCCACCGGGGGTTCCAGGTAGGCTCGCACAGCCAAACGCAGGCAGGCCTCGCCAGCTGCGAAGAGCTTGTTGTGCAGCGCAGTGGCCACGTGCCGGGCAATGAATGCGGCGGTTTCTGTACGTGCGATGGGCTCATCGGCCTCATAGCGCAGCTCTAGGTCTTCCCGTTGCCGCCGGGGTGCCACATCCCGGTCGACGTGCCCGCTGGCGATGCGGTGCCACTCCACGGCCTCCTGCCCGAAGCGCGCGGCCACGTCCGCGCGCGGCAACCCAGCAAAATCGCGCATCGTACGCAGCCCCAGCTGCTGCAAGGTGGCGCTGAGGTGTGCCGGGGCGCGCAGCTCCGGTTCGATGCTCAGCACGCTGATCGGCAACCCCGCGATGAACTCCGCACCCCCTCCCACAGGAATGCTCTTGCCCAGCCGGGCCGCCCAGACCGCCGAGACCAAGTCATCGGCCACGCCGGCCAGGCAGTCGGCGTGTAACCGCGCGGCGGCATCCAGCAGTTTCTCCACCGCGTTGGCCTCGTCGCCGTAGTACCTGGCTAGCGCGTCCACCGGGAAGGCCAGCAGTCCGGGGCGTAGGGTCTCCACGACTGCGCTGACGTCCTGAAGCGCGGCCAGCACGTCCTCGTGCACGGAGGCCTGCCGGGTGGGATCGTCCGCCGCGACGTTCAGCTGCGGGTACGCCGCCAGCGCGTGCCGCTGCTTCATGCCGATCCTGATCCCCTGGGCGCGCGCGGCCGCATTGCAGGCCAGCACCCGGTAATCGGCGATCACCGCGGCGGGCGCCAGCACGTCCCACCCGCGCGACTGAGCCTGGACGTACACCGGCCAATCTGGGAACCACAGCACCGCCACCCGCCTATTGTGGGTCGCAGGCGCCGCCCGCACCACGCTATCCGGAGTGCGCATGTGCCGTATCCTCTGTATCCGCTGTGCCCACTGTGCCCGCTGTGCCCGCTACGCTCTCTGCACCAATCGTCGCCCGCACCGCACTCGGCGGCTGAGCCTTACCCCACACGCGCCCCGCGACCTCCACGGCACGGATGCGCCCACTCCCGCGACACAGCCCCAGCACACCGCATACCTGCAGCTCTACGTGCATCCTGGCCTGCGGCCACGCCTTTCCACACACCAGCAAAGCGCACTCGCTCTTCCGCAGCCGCGCCTCCACAGGTCGCGCGAAAGTCGGAGTTACGGAACCACCACTACTCCGTCCCCCCTGTCCGCTCTGCCCGCCCTGCTTGCCTAACTGTCCGCCCGCCGCAAACAGCACCACATCCATCCCTTCCACCAGCGTGCCCAGCACCGCCGCCGTGTGCGGGGTGGAATCCGGCACCAGCACCAGCCGTTCCACGTTGCCGCCGGCAGCCGCCACCGCCGCGATCGCCAGCCGCGGATAATCGACCACCGCCACACACATCCCCTGCGCCGTCAGGTGCGCCAGCACATCCACCAGCACCGCCGGGCAATCCGAAATCTGCGTCGCCTGCCCACGCGCCACCCCGCCACCCGGCAGGTGCTCGGCCAGCCACGCCGGAACCGGCGCGACGCGCACGCTGTCTCTTCTTTGTGCTTCTTTTCTTTGTGACGCCCCCTTCCCCGCCGGTGCCGATCCCAGCACCGCCGCACTCGAAGCGCTGGCCATCGGAGCTCCCCCGGATTCGATCTGCTGCATCTTGCGCCGCAAGCTGGCAATCGTTGCCTGCGCCGCAGATTCTCCTGCAGACTGCGCCATGGGTTGCCACCTCCCTTCCCTTTTTCGACACCGCATGTTCTATCAGCGTCCATGTACAGGACTACTCCGCACACAACACATATTAGAACACGTGTTCTAACTCGATGGGGTCAAATATATCCTTCCCCGAGCAGCAGCGTCAAGCGCAGAAACAAAGACGCAGGTTGAAAGGGGCGGAGAAGGTGGCGTCACCTAAAATGGGCAACCATGAGCCCAACAAACCGCAACGAGCCCGTCATCGCCCCGCCCACGCCCGTGCGCGCCGCCGCCTCGGTACTCTTCGGCCTGGCAGTGGGCATTATGGTCGCGCCGCTCGCGCCCGGCTTTCAAGTGATCGTGCTGATCCTCAACGTCGGCGCGGCACTACTCCTGACGTTTAGCCACCCTTACCGCCGACAGGTACGCGCAGAGGTGGAAAAGCGTGGCGAGCGCTACCGCACCAGCGCAGCGCAGGTCGCACCCCTGTTCCCACTATGGATCGCACTGATGGCGCTCCCGCTACTGAATACGCGCTCGTGGGTCCTCATGGCCATCATGTGGGTCATCGCCAGCGCGTACACCTGGTTCATCTACCCACACATCGACGGCACCGCGCACATCAAGCCGATCGACAAAACCAAGAAGAAGTAGCGCTCAAAGAGCACTGCGCGCAAGCAAACGGCCCGCACTCCCCGGCGCTTGGGGAGTGCGGGCCGAAAAACTATTTCAGCTTCTATTAGGAGCCAGAGAGGCTTCCGGACAGACTGCCGGAAGCACCGGAGCCGGCCGGAGCCGCACCCTTCTTCACCACGATCGGGGTGCCATTATCGAAGACCTTGTTGTTGTTCACAACAGCGCCGACCTTCACACCTGCACCGTTCTTGTAGATACCCTCCTTCTCCGGAGCCTTCCAGGTGAAATCCAGCAGCAGCGGAGTGGCGGCATTAACCTTGGGCTTCTGCTTAATCAGCAGACCCTCCGTCCAAGAAACGCGAACCTCGGTACGGTCATCGGTCTGCTTCACTGCATACTCGGACTGACCCAGCTCGTGGACAGAGTCGCCGATCAGACCACCCTTGATGCGCTCAACCTTGGCCAGCTTGAAGCCCTTCGGCATCCACTCAAGAACCTCGTCGATGCGGGTATCACCCTTCACACCCTGAATCTCAACACGGGTCTTCACGGTAGCGCCCGGAGCAACGGTGGTTGCGCCGTGAACCTGCTTATACACGTCAACATTCCAGGCCGGGCCACCGACGTTACCCAGCTTGATCTTGTCACCCTGCGGGACGTCCAGATCCTTCTTGCCACCCAGGGAACCAGTCAGGCCCCCCAGGGAGCCAGCCGGAGCAGCGGATGCAACACTTACGCCACCGAAAGCCAGTGCAGATGCTGCGGCAATAGCGGTTGCGCTACGAACAAACTTAGAAGCCATAGAGGAATACCTTTCGATCAACTTTGCAGGGGTCTGCAAACGACTTTGCGCTAAAGCATAACCTAGTTAGCGATACAAAATCAGTATTTCGGAAGTTTCCTCTGAAAAACCTCTAAGTCCGGAGCAAAACCGCTCTTACTCCCACTCGATGGTTCCCGGCGGCTTGCTGGTTACGTCCAGCACCACGCGGTTTACTTCCTCCACCTCGTTGGTGATACGGGTGGAAATCTTCTCCAACACGTCGAAAGGAATGCGGGTCCAGTCGGCCGTCATCGCGTCCTCACTAGATACCGGGCGCAACACAATCGGGTGGCCGTAGGTACGGCCATCGCCCTGCACACCCACAGAACGCACGTCCGCCAGCAGAACCACTGGGCACTGCCAGATCACGTCGTCCAGGCCAGCGGCAGTGAGCTCAGCGCGAGCGATAGCGTCGGCGGCACGAAGAGTCTCCAGGCGCTCCTCCGTCACCTCGCCGATGATGCGGATGCCCAGGCCCGGCCCTGGGAACGGCTGGCGTGCCACGATTTCCTCCGGCAGACCCAGCTCGCGACCCACGGCGCGCACCTCGTCCTTGAACAGCAGGCGCAGCGGCTCCACCAGTTTGAACTCCACGTCGTCCGGCAGGCCGCCGACGTTGTGGTGGCTCTTGATGTTCGCGGTGCCGGTGCCACCACCGGATTCCACGACGTCCGGGTACAGCGTGCCCTGTACCAGGAAGTCCACGCTGGATCCCTCCGGGGCATCGGCCAGCACGCCCGCAACGGCGCGCTCGAAGGAGCGGATAAACCCCGCGCCGATGGCCTTGCGCTTAGCCTCGGGCTCGGTCACGCCGGCCAGCTTCTGCAGGAACGCCTCGCGCTCGTCCACCGTCACCAGCTTCGCGCCTGTGGCGGCCACAAAGTCCTTCTCCACCTGCTCGCGCTCACCGGCGCGCAGCAGACCGTGGTCGACGAACACACAGGTCAGGCGGTCGCCGATCGCGCGCTGCACCAGTGCGGCCGCCACGGCGGAATCCACGCCACCGGACAGGGCGCAGATAGCGCGCCCTTCGTCGCCGATCTGCTCGCGCACCTGCTCGATCAGCTGCTCGGCAATGTTGCCCGCCGTCCAGGTCGGCTCCAGCCCAGCGGTTTCCAGCAGGAAGCGGCGCAGCACCTCCTGTCCCTTCGGGGAGTGCAACACCTCAGGGTGGTACTGCACGCCCGCCATGCGCTTCTCCGGACACTCAAAGGCGGCCACCGGCGCACCCTCGGTGCGGGCGGTCACGGTGAAGCCCTCGGGTGCTTCAGAGACGGAGTCACCGTGGCTCATCCACACTTGCTGGCTGTCCCCCATGTCCCCGTGCAGCACGCCAGCCTCGGGCTGGATCTGCAGCTCGGTGCGGCCGTACTCGCGCAGGCCGGTCTTGGCCACGGTGCCACCCATGGCCTGGGTCATTGCTTGGAAGCCATAGCAGATGCCGAATACCGGCACCCCGAGCTCCAGCAGTCCGGGTTGGAGCGAGGGGGCGTCATCTGCATAAACAGAAGAAGGGCCACCGGACAAGATCAGGGCCGCAGGGTTCTTCGCGGCAACCTCGTCGGCGGGCATGGTGTGCGGGATCACCTCAGAGTACAGGTTCACCTCGCGCACCCGGCGGGCAATGAGCTGTGCGTATTGCGCACCGAAATCCACGACAAGTACGGGCCGTGGAGCGGCGGCAGCTGAGTCTTGTTGAGTCACGTCCCTAACTCTAACGCACCTGCGCGCCACGGGGCACACCGGTCGCTAGCTAGCCACGACCGTCCGTGAAGCGCTGCTTGTACCAATCCATCGACGGCGGGGAGAAAATCAGCCCAAGAGATACCGCCGCAATCACGCCGAAGATCGTCGCGAGCCAGAACACACTCGCCTTAATCACCGTGATCGTGATGAACACCAGCGTGACATGCGTGAGCACCAGTCCCGACAAACCCCACGTACGTCCCTGGATAATCATCGCTCCGAACAGCGCGAAGGCAAAGAAGTACAGCCCCACCATCACGCCGGTGGCACCGACGTTCATCTTCACGGTCTCGTCGCCATGCTGTGGCTGGTAGCCCAGGTAGAGCACGGTCGTGGCGATGATGCCAATCACGCCGATTATTATTGACGCCCACGACAGCACCGCTAGCTGCATCGGCAACCGGTCAGTTGTGCGCTGCCACCACTGGGAAATCTTCATTCAGATCAGTTGTGTCTTTCTGTATTAGCGGACGACCAAGTACTAGCGGACGACCAGATCGACCTTCTGGAAGCTCTTAATATCCGTGTATCCACACTTAGCCATCGAGCGGCGCAGGGCGCCAATAATGTTCTCTCCACCAACCGGGTTGGCAGTCGGGCCGAACAGCAGCTCCTTCAGCGGCAGCGGCTCGTTCCCCAGGCCTACCTCTTCCACCAGGCCGCGCGGCAGCTTCGGGTGGCCCGCCGTGGACGGCCAGTACCAGTTAGGAGCGCCCGCGGAGGCAGCAGTGGCCAGGGGCAACCCCAGCGAAACGGCATCCGCGCCACAGGCGATGGCCTTGGCTACGTCACCTGAATTGCGCAGCGAAGAATCGGCGATGATGTGGACGTAGCGGCCGCCCGTCTCGTCCAGGTAGTCGCGGCGCGCCGCGGCCGCATCGGCGATAGCAGTGGCCATTGGCACGTCGATGCCCAGCGAATCGTTGTTGGTGGTGTGGCCAGAGCCGATGATCACACCCGCCGCGCCGGTGCGCATCAGGTGCATGGCAGTGGTGTAGTCCACCACGCCACCGGCGATCACCGGGATGTCCAGGCTGCCGATGAACTCCTTCAGGTTCAGCGGCTCACCGTCGCGGTGTACGTGTTCTGCGGAGACCAGGGTGCCCTGGACCACCAGCAGATCCATGCCGGACTTGATCAGCGCCGGCGCGAGCTCGCGGGCGTTCTGCGGGGATACACGGACGGCGAAGCGGATACCCGATTCCCGTACCTGGTTCAGCCGCTCCTGCAGCAGATCCACGTTCAGATCCAGGGAGTGGAGGCGCTGCAGTTCCGCGTTGGCGCCGAAGATATCGGAGCCCGAGGCGGCGTCATCCTCCTCGAACAGTGCGGACTCTGCCTTCTGGGCAGCTTCAACAACCCCGCGCAGAGCTGCGTCCAGGTCATCCACGCGACCCCAGAGGCCTTCGGCGTTGATCACCGGAAGGCCACCGAGCTGGCCAAACTCGATGGCGAACTCGGGCGTGACGATCGAGTCGGTCGGGTGCGTCATCACCGGGATGTCGAAGGAATAAGCGTCGATCTTCCACGACGTATCCACATCGTGCGAGCTGCGGGTGCGCCGGGACGGCACAATGTCAATCTGGTTCAGACCGTACACCCGGCGGGCAGCGCGCGAACGTCCGATGTCAACGTATTCCTGCATGGCTGGATTGCTCCTTAAAGGCGTGCTTTAGCTGGCTAGATCTAGCTTGCTCTTGCTGGCTCTAGCGGTTCGGGTTGTAGTTCGGCGCTTCCATGATGCCCTGCACATCGTGCGGGTGCGATTCGCGCAGCCCCGCGCCGGTGATGCGCACGAAGCGTGCGTTGTGCAGCTCGGGGATCGTCGCCGCGCCGGTGTAACCCATGGCAGCGCGCAGGCCGCCAACCTGCTGGTGCAGGATCGAGCCGATGGAGCCGCGGAACGGTACGCGGCCCTCGATGCCTTCCGGCACCAGCTTCTCCTCGGATTGCACGTCGGCCTGGAAGTAACGGTCCTTGGAGTAGGAGCGCTTCTCGCCGGTCAGGCCACGCCCCTGCATGGCGCCCATGGAGCCCATGCCGCGGTAGCGCTTGTACTGCTTGCCGTTGATAGTCACGATCTCGCCGGGAGTCTCGGCCGATCCGGCGAGCATGGAGCCCAGCATTACTGTGGACGCCCCAGCCGCCAGTGCCTTGGCGATGTCGCCGGAGAACTGCATGCCTCCATCGGCGATGATCGGCACGCCCGCCTTCTTGGCTGGGACGGCCGCTTCCATGATGGCTGTGATCTGCGGGGCACCAACGCCCGCGACGACGCGGGTGGTGCAGATGGAGCCCGGGCCGATACCGACCTTGATGCCGTCTGCTCCGGCTTCGATCATGGCCTGCGCTGCCTCGCGGGTGGCGAGGTTGCCGCCGACGACATCTACGCGGTCGCCAAACTCCTTCTTCACGCGGGAAACCATGTCCAGCACGCCGCGGTTGTGGGCGTGGGCGGTATCGACGATCAGCACGTCCACACCAGCATCCACCAGGTTGCCCGCGCGGGTCCAGGCGTCCTCACCGGTGCCGATACCAGCGGCGGCCAGCAGGCGGCCGGAGGAGTCCTTCGCAGCTAGTGGGTACTGCTCGCGCTTGGCGAAGTCCTTGACGGTGATCAGGCCGGTCAGCTTGCCAGCGCCGTCGACGATCGGCAGTTTTTCTACCTTGTTCTCGGAAAGCAGGCTCAGGGCTGCTTCGGCGGACACGCCTTCCTGAGCGACGACCAGTGGCATGGGGGTCATGGCCTCGGAGACCTTGCGGCTGAAGTCGCTTTCGAAGCGCATGTCGCGGTTGGTGAGAATGCCAACCAGCACGCCTTCGTCATCCACAACCGGCAGTCCGGAGATGCGGTAGCGGGCACACAGGTCGTCTACCTCCTGGATGGTCATGTCCGGAGAGGCGGTAACCGGGTCGGTGATCATGCCGGCCTCGGAACGCTTGACGATCTCTACCTGCTGCGCCTGGTCCTCGATGGACAGGTTGCGGTGCAGCACGCCGATACCGCCGTGGCGAGCCATGGCGACAGCCATGCGAGCCTCGGTGACGGTATCCATGGCAGCGGAGGCCACCGGGATGTTCAGGTTGATGTTGCGGGTGAACTGGGTGGAGGTGTCCACGCCGGAGGGGATTACCTCGGAGGCGGCGGGCAGCAGCAGGACGTCATCGAAAGTCAGTCCTACCAGTGCAACCTTGTTAGGGTCGTCGCCACCGGTGGAAACTGGGTAAATCTTCGCGTTCATCTCTGGGTTCGTCACAGGTTGCCCGACCTTCCTCTAGAAAATTCTGCGGCGCTGCCCCACCAGGGCTTGGGTGCCTGGGAGTTCTCGCCATCTTTTCGCCGATGTACTACAGAATAACCCTTTGCAGCGCGTTTTTGTGTGCCGGGGTTAGGTAGCGCGGCGGGGCACGCACTAGGGCGCCAGGTGGGTCAACGAAGTGACGAATACGCCGCTGGGAAGCCGAACACTCAAGTTACCTCCCGTAACGATCAACAACAGCGGAGGCGTATCCCAGGTAAACCTATCGGCGAAAGCCTGTAGGTTTTGAGCAGCCCTATTCAGCACCTGGGAACTCTGTCCCAACTTAACCTCCACAAGCACCGTTCTGCCTGCCGATTCAAAAACCGCATCCACCTCTAGCCCGGATGCATCACGGGCGTGGAAGATCTGTCGCCCCGTGAGCACACGCAGGTCGTGCACCACCTGGGATTCAAACATCTGACCTGAGTATTCAAGGTTCTGCAGTAGCTTTTCCGGGGATGCCTCCAACACAGCTGCAGCCAACGCAGGATCCGCAAGGTGCCGTTTCGGCGCCTTGCGAAGGCTGGCACGCGAACGCAGATGTGAAGACCAGGCGCGTTGCTCCTCGGCAATAAAGATCCGCTGTAGCGCAGTGAGATACTCTCTAGTAGTTGCTCGATCAATATCAATATCGGTAGCGATCGCGCTAATGGACTGCTCTGTCGCCACCCCTCGCGCCAAGGAGCGCAAGAGCGCCTGAACCTTCACGGGATCCCGACGTCTGCCGTCGGTGACATTAATGTCTACGTGCGCCACGGTCTCTGCGTAGCTACGCAGGTTTTCCTGAGCCGCAGCTGTAGAAAAATGTCGGTTTCCAGGCCAACCTCCGTGGACCATACGGTCGATGACCCCTCGGATATCCAACACAGTTTCACTGTTGTGCGTCAGTTCGCTTTCTTCCACCAGCTTCGAAAGGGACACAGCACCGTTGGAATGGCCAGACTCGTAGAAGCCGAAAGTGTGCATTCGCAACCGGGCTATTCTTCCCGCCCCGGAGTGGCGGGACTGCTCCTCCCCCGGCGCAGTTGAGCCTGTAAGGATGAATTGCCCCGGTGCTTGGCGCCGGTCAATCTCATGCCGCACTAGGTTCCATAGTCGGGGCTCCTCCTGCCATTCATCGAAAACGCGGGGAGTGGCACCATCCAGCGCCAGATCCGGCATGGTGTTGAGCTGTGTCTCTAGGTTAAGGTCCGTATCCACCTGCACGAGGCTGCCCGCTACTTGGCGCGCTGTCGCGGACTTTCCGCAGCCTTTCGGCCCTTCGATAAGCACTCCGCCGGCACGTTCTAAGGCGCTCTGCAGTCGCTTATCTTCAACCCTAGGAAGGTATTCCGCAGTCATCCTCACCAGCTATTTTCACTTGATCCATCAAATTGTCACTATTCCATTCCCCACTTTATCAGCGTTTCATTCACCAATTTGTAGCCGATCTATTCGCCAGTTTGCAAGCATTCTATCCCTCAGTTTGTAGTGAGGCGATGCTTTTGCCTTGCATTGCCGACCACAGGGTACGGTGTTGGTGTGAGCTTTAACCACGATCAGATGCCGCCGGACCCTTTCGCCGATGATCCGAACGACCCTGCGTCGTTCCTGGATCCCGACGAGTTTAATGAGGCCGTTCCGCCGTTGTCTCCCGATGAGGTTCAGGCTCTGCGGGAGGATCTGCAGAACGTCCGGGATTTCCGCAAACTGTTGGAGCCGCGTGGGGTTCGGGGTATCACCATGCTGTGTGAGGATTGCGAGGACAGTCATTTCTATGACTGGGACATCATCGAGTCGAATATTCGCACAATGTTGAACAACGAGCTTGTGCCAGTACACGAGCCTTCTGCGCAGCCAAACCCGAATGATTACGTGACCTGGGATTATTGCCTGGGCTATGCGGACGCGATCGATTTCGCGTTCCACGGACTGCGCCCGCCGTTCCTCTGGGGGAAGTAGTTAGCTGCCTTCCGCGCGGGGGGAGTTGTAGTCGGTGAGCACCGGCAGCGGCTCTGGGTTACGTGGCCCGCCCGTGGTTGGAGTCGGCTGGTCCTGACGGGTTGCCGTAGGCTCGTTTGGCTTCTTCGTTTTCGAAGTCGTCTCGGTGGGGTTTGTCGGCGACGGCGCACCCATCGGCATAGCCGGCCCCGGCTGCTCAGGGGTATCCGTCCCACCGAGCAGAATGGTGGTCGTCGGGATTTCCTCCACAGCTGTGGCCTCGGGCGCCTTGGAGCTCTTTGTTGCGGGCTTGCCCGACTTACCCTCTTCCTTCTGGCGCCTCTCGTCGTTGGACTTGCGGTCGCTCTTTTCGCTGCGCCCCTGCTTGTCTGCAACGTTCTCTTCGTCGAGGACGCCACCTTGCCCACTAGCGGAGCTCTCAGCAAGACCGTTGGAGCCCTCTGCTTCCACGGCTTCCTGCTCGGCCACGGTATCGCGCTTCACTTGTGCGCCCTGCGAGCTGGAGTAGGCAGCGTATCCCAGACCGCCCACGGCGATGGCTGCGGCCACTCCGCCGGCGATCAGCATGCTAGTCAGGGAAACTCCCCCGGCAGCGGCTGCCTTGGCGCTAGTGCGCAGCAGGCGCGAACCGTTGTCCGCACCCCCTACTGCTTCAGCCGCTTCAGCTTCAGATTCTTCGCCACTGTCTTCCGCAAACAGGAAGCTTACGTCCGGCGCAGGCGGAATATCCTGGTAAAGCTCCTCACGGCGGGCAACTAGATCCGCAAAAACAGGGTCGTTGGAATCAAAGTTTTCCGTTTCCGGAATCGCCTCGCCGCGGCCGATCGCATCAAGGATGCGATCTACATCCAGGATGGAAGCGAAGTTCTCCTCGCCCTCCCGGAAGCCGTCATTCTGCGCCATGGCTGCTGAGCTCTTTTCTTTCCTGAACTACCCGAGGGTAGCTACCTACTTTTGAATAATTCCGTGCTTCTTAAGCTTCATAACCGCGCGGTGCTGAGCAACGCGAACGGCTGTTGGCTTCGAGCCCACGATCTCCGCGGTCTCCTCTGCGGAGTAGCCGTGAATAACTCGAAGAAGAAGGATTTCTCGTGATTTCTCACTGAGAATATCGAGCTTCCTAGCTAAATCGTTACATGAATCTTGGCTTAAGTACACCTCTTCAGGCGAATCCTGGAAACTCTCTTCCTCCGGTAGCTCCTCCGTCGGATCGGACATATCCCGGGTTTGGAAACGGTAGGCGTCAGTAATCTTGTTTCGCGCCACCTGGTAGACGAAGGCCATAAACGGCGCCCCGCGATCCTCGTACCCGGATAGAGCCTTGGCAACCGCAATACAGACGTCCTGTGCAACGTCATCGGGCGTGGGGTAGCCGTGCATGCTCAGCTTGCCGCGACAGAAAAGAACCACCTTTGGGTGGATGAGCTGAATAAGGCGATTAACGGCGCGACGGTCTTGAGCAATGGCAGCCGGGAGGAGATCTCGAATCTCCTCGTCGGTCTGCTGGTCTGCAGCCATCGTCCCTACTCCGTCAAATGCTCGAGCGTCTTTATCAACGTCTTTATCAATGTGGATTGAAACTATCACACCGCGCCGACAGTCCCAGATCGACTAAAAGGGGACTGTTCGATTTCTCCTCACGCGAATGCAATTGAACAAACCTGAAACATGTTCCCACTTTTGCTCCGATTTTTCAGCTAACCTCAACCTTCCTGGCAGCCTTATCTGGCGATCCCCCAGCAAGATCGCGGGAAGATCGCAGCAAGGAGCGAATTTTTTAACCCCCTTTGGGGGAACCTAGGCGTGGCGTAGAAACAAGTTAATCCATTGTTCAACTAAGGGCGTTCCCGCAGGTAGGTGGCTACCGCTATGCGAAATAGGTATGTCACAACAGGTTTTGGCTACCCAAAAGGCACTCGTTCGTTACTTAGAGTTCATTTAAGGATTGGAACCTCTCAGACGTCACTACAAGTGAGCATCTGAATTTTCACGAGGAGTAACCACCTAATGCCACAGCCCAGCCAGCTTCCGGGACCTGCTTCTTCGACTTGGGAATGGCAACTCCATGGCGCATGCCGCGGGGCTGATTCTTCTGTCTTCTTCCACCCGGATGGCGAGCGTGGCCGTGCCCGTGCCATGCGCGAACACCGCGCCAAGGCCATCTGCCGTGAGTGCCCGGTGATTGAGCAGTGCCGCAACCACGCACTCAGCGTGGGCGAACCCTACGGCATCTGGGGCGGCCTCAGCGAGTCCGAGCGCGACGCTATCCTGCGCCCCACTTCTCGCAACCGCAACCGCCGCGTAGCCTCCTAGCAGCTGGCTCGGGCACACAAAGAATAAAGGGAGAGGGGGTTCATCCCTCTCCCTTTATTGCTGCCTAGCAGCGGGTTACAGCGGCTATCCCACTAGTGGGCGTGGCCAGCGTGTGCCCCTGCCTGATCAGCCGGAGCGGCGGGCTTGTCCACCACGGCGGTCTCTGTCGTCAGCACCATGCGGGCGACAGAGGTGGCGTTAACCACAGCGGAGTGGGTTACCTTCACCGGGTCGATGATGCCCTGCTCCAGCAGGTTGCCGTACTCCAGGGTGGCGGCGTTGAAGCCCGAGCCGTTGGACTGCTCGGCGATCTTGGAGACCACTACAGCGCCGTCCAGGCCGGCGTTATCGGCGATCCAGTATGCCGGGCGACGCAGTGCGCGTGCCAGGGAACGCAGGCCGATGCTCTCGTCGCCTTCTGCCTGGCGGGACAGCTCCTCGATCTCAGCAGCGATCTGCACCAGTACGGAGCCACCGCCGGCGATTACACCCTCCTGGCTGGCGGCACGTGCCGCGTTGATCGCGTCCTCGATGCGCAGCTTACGCTCGTTGACCTCGGTCTCAGTAGCGCCACCGGCGCGGATGACGGCCACGCCGCCGGACAGCTTCGCCAGACGCTCCTCGAACTTCTCCTTGTCCCAGGAAGAGTCGGTGCGCTCGATGTCGTTGCGGATCTGGTTACGGCGCTCCTCGACAGCCTCGGCGGAACCGGCGCCGTCGACCAGCACGGTATCTTCCTTGGTGATGTTCACGCGACGGGCAGAACCCAGCTGCTCCAGAGTGGTCTCGGAGAGCTTGTGGCCCAGCTCGCTGTCGATGACGGTACCGCCGGTGACGATAGCCAGGTCGTCCATGAACGCAGAGCGACGGTCGCCGAAGTACGGGGACTTCACAGCTGCAACCTTCAGGGACTTGCGGATGGCGTTCAGCACCAGCATCTGCAGCGGCTCGCCCTCGATGTCCTCGGCGACGATCAGCAGCGGCTTGCCGGAGTTAGCAACCTTCTCCAGTACCGGCAGGAAGTCCGGCAGGGAGGAGATCTTCTCGCGCACCAGCAGGATCAGCGGGTTCTCCAGCTCTGCGTGGCCGGTCTCCTGATCCGTAACGAAGTACGGGGACAGGTAGCCCTTGTCGAAGGAAACGCCCTCGGTGACGATCGACTCGTCCTCGATAGACTGGGATTCCTCGACGGTCACCACGCCGTCCTTGCCCACCTTGTCGAAAGCGTCGGCAACCATGGCGCCGATCTTCTCGTCGCGGGAAGAAACGGTGGCGACGTTGGCGATGGCGGCGTTATCCGCAACTGGCTGCGCCAGCTCGCGCAGCAGTTCCACAACGCGCTCAGTGCCCTGGGCGATGCCGCGGTTCACGGCGATCGGGTTGGCGCCGGCTGCCACGGTGCGCAGACCCTCGTTGATCAGGGCCTGTGCCAGCAGCGTAGCGGTAGTGGTGCCGTCGCCGGCGATGTCGTTGGTCTTGATGGCAACGGACTTAACCAGCTGGGCCCCCAGGTTCTCGAAGGGATCCTCCAGGTCGATGTCGCGAGCAATGGTCACGCCATCGTTGGTTACGGTTGGGCCACCGAAGGCCTTGTCCAGCACGACGTTGCGGCCGCGCGGGCCTAGGGTCACCTTCACCGCGTCCGCCAGGGCGTCCACGCCCTTCTGCAGGCCCTCGCGGGCCTCTTGATCAAATGCGATGAGTTTTGACATGCAGCTACCCGCTTACTTTTCGATGACAGCGAGGATGTCGCGCTGGGTCAGCAGCAGGTACTCTTCGCCGTTGTACTTCAGCTCGGTGCCGCCGTACTTGGAGAAGATGACGGTGTCACCCTCCTTCACATCCATCGGGATGCGGTCGTCGTCATCTGCCCAGCGACCGGGGCCGACAGCGATGACGGTAGCCTCCTGCGGCTTCTCCTTTGCGGAGTCCGGGATGACTAGGCCGGATGCGGTAGTGGTCTCCGCCTCGACGATCTGGACGAGGACGCGGTCCTCAAGGGGCTTGATGTTGACGTTAGCCACGATTGAATACCTCCGTGTATTCGAGCTGTAGGTTTCACTCTTGTGAACTGTTGTGCCGGTTGGTTTTCCAGATACAGCCGTCGTCGCGGGTGAACAACTGTGAGTCAAACAACCTATCTGGCACTCTACCCTCGCAAGTGCTAACGCTCAACCAGCCCCGGTGCTAGATCCCCGGCGTTAGATTCGCGGTGCTAGATCCCCTTGGTCAGGTTAATCACCGCGTTGTGCCACAGCTCGTAATCCTTCGCGTTGTCTTCCTTGTAGTTTTCAACTGCGCGGATGCCGTTGTGGATCGACTCGATATCCTCGTCGGTCAGCCCCGCCCCCTCATCGCCGACGAACAGCACGGGACCGAGGATCGCACGAGCCGGGTCGGAAATGAAGCTGGAATCGCCGGTCTCCTGCTCCTTGCGCCCCATGGAAGCCAGCGGGTTCGGCTCTGGATTCTCCGCCTTACGCGCGTCGGAGGAGTAGATGGCGGCGACAGTCAGGCCACTCTCCACGAAAACCACGTGCAGGCGGTCCTGCTCGCTTCCGCCCAGAACGTCGGCAGCCTCCGACAGGTCGATGTCCATTTCCTTCGTCTGAAGGTCAGGCGTTACCAGCATGCTGCGTGGCATATTGTGCTCCTAGCTTGTTGCGTGATGAAAAAGTTGTGAGATTTTAGACAGTCACAAAACATCTTGCCAGCAAACTAGCGATTCCGCAGGACAGGCTCTTCCACATCCAGCGAGGGGTCAGTAGGCGTCGATAAACCGCTGGGCTCCTCCCCTGCCGCAACGAGCCGCGCGGCAAGTGCCGCCATCATCACGCCGTTGTCGGTGCAAAGCTTCGCTTGCGGGATTTTTAGTTCGACGCCCACTTCTCCGCATCTTTCGGCCGCTACTTCCCGCAGCCGCCTGTTCGCAGAAACACCTCCGCCGAGCAGCATCACGCGAGCCCCCTTATCCTCGCAGGCGCGCAAGGCCTTGGTGACGAGGACATCCACCACTGCCTCTTGGAAGGAAGCGCACACATCTTCAATGGGAAGGCTCATGCCCTCCTTTTCCGCCTTTTCCACGTAGCGAGCAACGGCGGTTTTTAGCCCGGAGAAGGAGAAATCGTAGCGCGAATCTTGCTGGCGCATCATGCCACGCGGAAAAGCGATGGCCTGCGGGTCTCCATGTGCGGCCAGTCGGTCGATCACTGGGCCGCCCGGATAGCCCAGGCCCAGCAAACGTGCGACCTTGTCATAGGCCTCGCCTGCAGCATCGTCCAGGGTGCTGCCGAGCTCTTCCATCGGGGCACCCACACCGGTAACGTGCAGAATCTGCGTGTGCCCGCCGCTGACCAGAAGCGCGATGGCGTTGCTGAGGTCGTTGGGTCCGCTGTGGCCGCTGAGATCGCTGTGGCCGCTGCCAGTGTTCTCTGTGGCATCGTCTGCGAGAGTTCCGACGGCCACATGCCCGCCCAGGTGGTTCACACCATAGAACGGAACCTCCCACGCCAAGGCATAGGCCTTCGCGGCCGCAGCGCCAACTAGAAGGGCTCCGGCCAGACCTGGTCCAACGGTGGCGGCCACGACGTCCGGTGTGCGAAAACCGGGGACGTTCTTGCGCGCTTCCGCCAGGGCGGCACGCATGGTCGGCTGCATGGCCTCCAGGTGCGCGCGAGAGGCGATCTCTGGGACCACGCCTCCGAAGCGGGCGTGCTGCTCCATGGAGGATGCCACCTTGTTCGCCACGATTCTTAGCTGCTCAGCGCCGTTGCCAGGCTGCCCAGCGCCGTTGCCAGCGGTCGCCGTGCTGGCGACGATGCCCACGCCGGTCTCGTCACAGGAGCTTTCGATACCCATGATGTAGACGGGCCGGTTTGAAGTCTCGGTATCTGGGGTTGGGGTGGCGTCAACAATTAAACCGGGACGCACCATGGTGAAGGCATCGGCACCAGAGGGTTGGTAATAGGCGCGGCGGGTACCCTCGATGGCAAAACCGTAGCGCTCATATAGACCGACAGCGGGGCGGTTGTCGGTGCGTACCTCGAGGAAAATGGGGGTGTGCAGGCGGTCCGCAATGGTGACAAGTTGGTCCATGAGCAACTTGGATAGCCCTCGCCCCTGCCACTCGGGAAGAATGCCGATGGTGTGGATCTCCGCCTCCGGATCGTGGGCCGGGCCGGAGGCGGCCAGGATGGCATAACCGATCAGCTGGGGTTCGCGCGCGGTATCGGTTACCTCCAAGGCTAGGCAGTGGGTGTGCGGTGCGGCGATTTCGCTGGCGAAGGCTTCCGCGGACCAGGGGGAATCCTCAGGGAAGAGGATCTGCTCGATCTCCGCGCAAGCGGGTGCATCGGCGGGAGCGAGTTGGCGCACGCGAGCGGACTGGGAGCCTGCATGCGGACCATCCTCCACAACATCGCTATCGGCGCCTGCCGCAGAGACCTGGGCGCCCAGCTCGTGCACGCGGGAAAAATCCAGCGCCTTCGAAACTGCCTTCGCCTTCGGCTCCTTCGCATCTGGGCGGCGCAGGTAAAGCGCACGCAGCGCGGGCGCGTCGGCGAGCAACCCCGGAACCGAACCGAGGGACTCTAGCGCAGCGAGTACCAGACCACGAGGCGTGGGGTGAGCATCCACGCTTTCGATCTGGCAGCCCTCCTGGGAGCCAAAAAGCTCTTCCGTCTGCTCTGCTACCGCAGAAGCGCTAAGCACCCGCAGCGGCCAACGGTCGAACTCACTCTGGATCTCCCGCACCACATCTGGCGCGTGAACGGAAGCCGGAACTTGCACTTCAGAGCACAGCCGCCCTGCCAGCCCGGGAAAGAAGCTCATGCGCGAGTGGTAAAACTCCCGGCGGCGGGCATCGGAGACGATCAGGTAGTCGCCGAAGGCTTTAGACCCGACCTGGGAGGTTGCGTGCTCCCACGCCGTAGCGGCTGCGCTGGGAATGCCGTGGACTGGAATCGAGAGGGCGTCACCAAAAGCAGCGGCGGTAGCCATGCCAACCCGTAACCCCGTAAACGGCCCCGGGCCGGTGCCGGCGACGACCGAGTGCAAATCACCAGGGGAAAGCTCCGCCTCGGCGAGGCAAACCTGAATGTTAGGGGCGAGCAGCTCCATGTGACCGCGAACGTTATCCACCAGTCGTTCGGAAAGTACGTTCACCTGGCCATTCGCAGAAACTTGGACGATTCCGCAGGTGACATAGTTGGTAGAGGTATCGACGGCCAGCACGTTGATCATGGTGAACAAGTTTAGGCCTCTTGCGCGGCCAGCTCGAATTGGTTCTTCAGCAGGCCCGGCATCTAGAGCTGCGGTGAACAATCTGGTTGCTATTGCAGCCAAGCATTGATCACTAACACATCGGAAGTTTCAAACGCAGGTCCTCAGCATTCTCGCCGGAGACGATAATCCCGTAGGTAGAAAGATCACCTTGAGGGAACACCCCGAAAGCAGAATCGCTCGATTCCATCGGCATAGTTAACGCGCTGCATCGACTCGACTTCATTGTTTGGGCACCTTCAGCTGGAACCACTGCATCCCTAGCTTCAACCGAATCGAAGTGGGCGATGACAACACTAAGTCGATCCGAATTACAAGCAATGCGGGCAAGCTCGCCCGTGCCAGGTTCTCGATGCTCACACGACGTAGACTGCCAACCTGCTCCCCCAGACTTCTCGCTCACGATTTCCGGAAACTTACTAGCTAGCCGCGCATCTTCACCTTCCCATTGAGACGCGGAAAAATGCCAAACGCCCGCTGAAACGATCGTGGCAATTACAACCACAGTTGCGACAAGCGTGAGGAGCTTCTTGGAAAGAGCGCTTCGCCCTACATCTCGCACCAAATTCGCCGACTGATGCGCAGCAACTGCAGACTGCAGAGCAGAAATAAACTCCGAAGCGGTAGCGAAACGCTTGTGCGGGTTAACGGCCAAAACCCTCGCAAAAACTCCGTTGACGGCCTTAATGCTCGAAACATCCGCTGGATGTATCAAGTGACTTTTAAGCTCTGGCACGGGTCGGTTCACCGCCCATTGCTCATCCGTTACGGAGCCACGAACGTAGATGCCTGTCAACAGTTCAAAAGCAACCAGGCCGAGTGAATACTGTTCACTCAACGCGTTGGGTTGGGGCGGTTCCGTCACGTCCTTCGTAGCCAACAATTCGGGAGCAGTGTAACCATCCGTGCCGATACGCATCCCTACCCGGGTCATGCGCGTAGATTCCCGATCAATCGCAATACCGAAATCCGTCAGCAAAGCAGGAGGGTCGCTCACATCGGAAGATGGCAACAGAATATTTGCCGGTTTGATATCGCGATGAACCACAGGATTCGGTAGCGCCGCTAGATAATCGAGTGCGCTCGCAATCGGTGCCAAGATCTGCGCAACTTCCTGAACAGTAAGTGGCTGGCGAATGGCTCGGCGTCGGCGCAAGAAGTCGTGGAGATTCTGGCCTTCGATGTACTTCATCGCGAAGTAAGGAAAGCCATGTGCAGTCACGCCCCCGTCGTACACAGGAACAATCGCAGGATGATCCAGCGCAGCCATCGTACGCATTTCCGCATGGAATCTATTGACATACTCGGTGTCGGAGACGCGATCGTGTGACACCACCTTGATTGCCACAGTTCGATCTAGGTTTTGCTTGTAGGCGCGAAAAACAGTGCCCATTCCTCCTTGTCCAAGTTGCTGGACGTTCGAATACCCTAAGACACTTAAGTCATTCAAGAAGTCTTCAGGCGCAGGGGGATGGGAAAGATTCATGGTGAATATGGGCAGGTAGGGCTAGGCGTACAAATGCGGATTCTCCGCAGCGAATTTCGCAAGCACAATTCGCCACGGGACGTTCACACCATCTTGAAACTGTGGAACACCCAACCTTTTCAGAGTCTCCGCTATGTACTGGATTTTCTGTGAAGTTTTCTTTTCTCCCCAACCTAGTTGGCCTGCAAGGTCTTTCACAGAGGGAACTACGATACGCGGATCCGCACTTGGATCACGGTGAAGTGGCGCCGCTAGTGCAGCTAATACCTGCTGTTGCTCGATATTCGGATCGAATGTGCCCATAGTAAACGGCGCCAACGGGACATCCATTCGCGGAATGGATTCAACTGGTCGGGCAACCGTCACCTCAAGCTCATATTGGAGGTTTCTCGTCGCAAACAGAATAGAGTTCACACCTGCTGGAAGGAGCCATTGCGTTCTGGGAGTAAGACGAACAGGTGAATACTTGGTGGTTCTATACGACGGCTGAATGGTAGCGGAAATAAAACTGCCTACGTTGCGAACCATCCACATTCCGTGATCACACCAGAAATGCAAAAACGCGCGATGCATAGAGGGGTCGTCTACCCCAATTGGGAATTCAGACGCCCGGCCAAGGGTCACACTCGCTGTTTGCGGCACAACCCTGCGGGTCCCAATCAAATCATCGACGATAAGGTGGGCTCCATCATTGGCAGCTACCATTTCAGCCTAAGCAACGATCACAGGCTGGCTGATGTTAAACGGCTTGTACCCCGGTATGGCGACCTCAATTTCAAGGGTGAATTTCCCCTCCTTTTCAAGGTTGTAGGCAATGTTTGCTTCGGAGTAGTCCGACAGCTTTATGTCCTTGTTCTCAAACTTGATCTCGTCGTAGTTCACATTCTGATAGCCAGGAAGCCATTCGGGACGAACGTTTTGTCCCTTCAAGACATCGGAACCACTTTCATCGAGCAGCTTGAAACTAAGCTCTGCCCACTCCCTTTCTTCGAAAGGAACCTTCGAGAGGTCGGCTGCAGCAATCTTTAGCTCAAGCTTTGACCCCTTCTTGTACTGCATGATTCCGTTACGTTCTGCACGTGGCACGGTTACCTGCAGCTCAGAAAAACCATAATCTGGCATTTCAGGATAGGAAGTGACGATTTCCTCCGGAGAACCTGGGCCCGCTTCGTCCTTTGTCAAACGGAACTTTCCGTTGCTCAGCTCCAAGGACTTCGCTGGATCAATCAACGTTGGCTCAGCTTCTTTTTCATTCTTTGCGGAAGTAGTAGGAGTTTCAGCCTCAGAACTCGTGGATTCCGGGGTAGAAGATTCTGCACTCGAGGACTGCACCTCAAAAGACTGCTCCGCCTGCGGAGCTTCGTCCTTTGAGCACGCGGCAATCGACAGAGTAGTAATTGCCGCAGCCCCCAACGCCAGCAACTTCTTTGGAATGGTCATGTGCGTTCTCCTCGAAAAGTGATCATCGTCAGACATTCTCCCCTGGGAATCATACCTCTGAGGAGACTGCGGAAATCTAACTGTCCGCGCGGTCGCTTTGCTGAGGAGCATGTGGTTACTCATGAATTCATCATTGCTCGCTACCTGGAGCATTTGTTGGGATGTCGGGAGCGCTCCCCAGGGCAAGGCACAACGCGGCCCACTATCAACGCATCACCACTCCAGCGCCCCACCAACTGAATCTGATTCGGAGTATGAAGAAAAACAAGAAGTCCCCGAGAGGCTCTCGCAGTAAACCTCTCGGGGACGGTATACAACTGGCGGGTTGATCAGGCCCTTAAGTGCCAGCGTCTTGTGAAACACCCCTCACGGTGATTCGTCAACTATCATTGCACGGCGCGACTCCTGAAGGCAAACCCTTCCGAGAGGTTCCCCAGTTTTTCCTAAGAATTTGCCAGGGTGTGTCCAGTCGCTCCCCGACCGCCTTAGACCCAGCGCCACGTGACGGTGCGCGAATCCGCAGCCGGTACTTCCGGAGCGGCCAGGTCGGCGGGGCTGCCCACGCTACCCCGGTCGATCTGCACGTCAAGCACCTTCTCGCTTAGGGGCTCCACCACCCCGCGGCCCCATTCCGCCACCACGACCACGTCGTCAATGTCCGCGTCAATGTCCAAGCTCTCCAGAGCGTCAAGCACCTCGTTGCGGTCAATGTGGCGCCCCGGCTCGATGCCCTCCTCCACGTCCGCACCCAGCAGGCGGTAGGCGTCCATGTGCAACAGCCCCACCCCGCGCTGCCCGGCGCGGTGGGTCCGCACGATGGTGAACGTCGGCGACTGCACGCGCCCCTTCACTCCCAGGCCAGCGGCCAGCCCCTGGGTCAGGGTCGTCTTGCCCGCACCCAGCGGGCCGGAGAGCACCACCACGGTCCCGGCCTCCAGCTGCTTACCCAGCTGCTCGCCGAGAGCCCGCATGTCGTCGGCGGTCGCGGCCGCACAGGAACCGTCAGCAGAGAAGTCCGGGCGGCCGCCCTTAAACACCCTCTTGACCCTCGGCCCCCGCGGCATCGTCAGCACTTCGTAGCTAATCGTGCCCGCCAGCTCCGCAAACTCGTCTGCACTGTTGCCACCCTCGCCGAAGATCACCGCCCAGTCACCCGGTTTCACGTCTGCGGCGCCGTTGGTAGATCCTTCAGCACCATCGGCCGGCCCCAGCTCCACGACGATCTGATCCATGCATACTCGCCCGATCTGCGGATATGTTTTCCCGTTGATCGTTACCTGCATCTTTCCGGATACGCTTCGCGGCAGCCCGTCAGCGTAGCCGAGCGCCACCACGGCAGTGCGGGTATCCCGCTGTGCCCGCCAAGTGTGGCTGTAGCTCACCCCCTCCCCCTTCGGCACTACTCGGGTTGTTGTCACTCGGGCGCGCAGTGTCATCGCAGCGCGCAGTTCGACGTCCACCCCGATCGGGTCGATGCCGTATAGTCCGACGCCCGGTCGCACCAGCTGGTAGGCGAGATCAGGACGGTGCAAAGTGGCCGGTGTGTTTGCAATGTGATTGCAGGGCACCCGCAGCCCGCGGGATCGGCAAAACTCGATAGCTTCCGCAAAGCGGGCGGCCTGCAGGTTATTCGCTTCCGACTTAGGGTCGTCGGCGCTGGCCATGTGGGTCATCACAGCGGTGACTTCCACCAGTTCCGTCTTGGATGCCAGCAACTCAACAGTTTCCCGCCACTCGGCGGGGCTCACGCCGGAGCGGGAAAGACCGGTATCCACCATGAGTGTCACGCGCACAGGAGCGCTAACCTGCGCTTCCCGCTGCGTTTTCTCGGCCTGGTCCACCAAGGAACGCGCGTGCGCCAGCGAGGGCACACCAACGTTGATATCCGCTGCGAACACCTCTGCCAGGTCTTCGCCAGGAGTCCACATCCAGGCGGTGATCGGCGCGGAAGCGTAACTCTCCCCCAGACCCGCGAGAATCTCGCGCAAATGCAGAGCCTCCCCCAGGGTGGCCACACCCAGCTGTTCCACGCCCGCATCCAGCATTGCGGGCGCCACCACGTCCACCCCGTGGTTGTACGCATCGGCCTTCACCACGGCCAATACCCCGGCGGGAGCCGCAGCCTCTCGGAACACGCGCACATTATGCGCGATGGCATCCAGGTCAACGACTAGTTCCGCAAGGTGACGATCCGACATATTCATAACCTTAGCCACCCCTCCTGGAATTCTAGGAAAGGGGCACGGCAGGGGGCGTCACTAAGAAAGAACCCCGGACTATTCGACGGTGACAGACTTTGCCAGGTTGCGTGGCTTGTCGATGTCCTCGTTGCCACACTGGCGCGCAATGTCGGCGGCCAGGAACTGCAGTGGAACCGTGGACAGCAGCGGCTGCATCAGCGACGTGGTTCCCGGAATCTCCAGCAGCCAGTTAGCGTACGGACGGACGGCCTCATCGCCTTCCTCGGCAATGACGATGGTCTTCGCACCGCGGGCGCGAATCTCCTGGATGTTGGAGACAATCTTGGAGTGCAGCACCGGACGGCCGTTCGGGCTAGGCACGACAACGACGACGGGCAGGTCGTCCTCGATCAGAGCGATCGGGCCATGCTTGAGCTCGCCGGCGGCAAAGCCCTCCGCGTGGATGTAGGCCAGCTCCTTCAGCTTTAGCGCGCCCTCGAGCGCAACTGGGAAGCCCACGTGGCGCCCCAGGAACAACATGGTCTTCACCGGGCCGAGCTCCTCGGCCAGCTGCAGGATCTGGTCACGCAGGCCGAGGGTCTTCTCGATCTTCTCCGGCAGAGCCTCCAGAGCGTAGTAGATCTCCGCGATCTCGTCGGCGTACTTGGTGCCACGGGCTTGGGCCAGGGCCAAGCCCACAAGGTAGTTCGCGGCGACCTGCGCCAGGAAAGCCTTCGTGGAGGCCACGCCGATCTCGGGGCCGGCGTGGGTGTACAGCACGGCATCGGATTCGCGTGGGATCTGCGAACCGTTGGTGTTACAGACAGCCAAAACACGGGCGCCCTGCATCTTCGCGTGACGTACGGCCTCCAGCGTGTCGGCGGTCTCGCCGGACTGGGACACGGCCACAACGAGAGTGCGCTGATCCAACACTGGGTCGCGATAGCGGAACTCGCTGGCGACCTCGATCTCAACGGGTAGGCGCACCCAGTGCTCGATGGCGTACTTGGCCAGCAAGCCGGAGTGATATGCCGAGCCACAGGCGACGACGAAAACCTTCTCCACACCGCGCAGATCTTCGTCGGACAGGCGCTGTTCGTCCAGCACGATGCGGCGGCCGTCGAAGTGGCCAGCCAGGGTGTCG
Organism: Corynebacterium jeikeium; assembly: GCF_028609885.1. Classification (NCBI taxonomy): domain Bacteria; kingdom Bacillati; phylum Actinomycetota; class Actinomycetes; order Mycobacteriales; family Corynebacteriaceae; genus Corynebacterium; species Corynebacterium jeikeium. The sequence goes on from NZ_CP063195.1 coordinate 2,114,128, forward strand.
CGGACTGCGGCGGGTTGCTCGTGGATTTCCTTCATCATGAAGGAATCGAAGCCGTCCTTCTGCGCCGCATCCAGGTCCCAGTCGATGGTAAAGGGCTTTCCTTCCACCGGGTTGCCGTCGAAGTCGTAGATGTCGTAGGAATCGGCGGTGATGACCACCGCATTGTCCTGACCCAGCTCCACGGCGTTCTTAGTACGGTCGATGAAGGCCGCTACGTCGGAGCCGAGGAACATTTCACCCTCGCCCACGCCGACGATCAGCGGGGTAGAGCGGCGGCCTGCGACGATAGTGCCCGGGTGGTCATCGTGGACGAACAGCACGGTGAAGGCGCCGTCCAGGCGGGAAAGAACCTTCAACGCGGAAGCTTGGAAGTCTCCGGCCGTCTCGCCTTCGTTGTAGGCGAGCGCCAGCAGGTGTGCGGCAACCTCGGAGTCGGTCTCGGATTCCAGCTCGATGCCAGCGGCCTCGATCTCTGCACGCAGGGTGGAAAAGTTCTCGATGATGCCGTTGTGGACGATGGCGGCCTTGCCATCGAAGGAACGGTGCGGGTGCGCATTCACGTCGTTGGGGCGGCCGTGGGTCGCCCAGCGGGTGTGGCCGATGCAGGCAGTGCCGAGGAAGGAATCGCGGCCGACCTCATCGATGCGGTCGATGAGGTTTTGCAGTTTGCCTTCCTTCTTTTCGAGGTGCAGGGAGCCCTGCTCGACAACTGCGATGCCTGCGGAATCATATCCGCGGTATTCCATTCGCTCCAGCGCATCCAACCCGATTTGGAGGGCCTCGGAGTTACCTACGTAGCCAACAATTGCACACATGCCTTTGACGATACACAATGGCTAGTCCGTTTCGGTAAGCTGTGGGGCTGTGGCAGATAAGATGAAGAACCTAATTACTCGTTTGGGCAAGCGCGGCCCGCACCGCGTGATGGTCGGTGACCTGAACTTCGCTGGAATTCCGGGGCGCGTTTATACCCCGGCGGAAGGTAACGGCATCCCCGGCATCGCTTTCGGACACGATTGGCGTGTCGGGGTGGATGCGTACCACTCGACGTTGCGTCACCTGGCCAGCTGGGGCTTCGCTGTAGCGGCGCCAGATACGGAAAAGGGCTTTTCTCCGAACCACCGTGGCTTTGCCGCCGACCTAGAAACTGCACTGCAGATCCTGGCTGGTGTGCGTTTGGGTAATGGCAATGTCACGGTGCAGCCGAATGAGCTGTACCTGGCTGGACACGGCATGGGCGCTTCGGCTGCAGTGCTGGCTGCGACGGGCCGCCGCCACCGTAGCGAGCTGAAGGGCTATGAAACCGAGCCCACCATCAACGGTGTGATGGCCGTTTACCCGGCGGATACTTCTCCGGATGCGACGGAGGCTGCGAAGTACGTGAAGGCTCCCGGCCTGGTACTGGAGGCTGGTCGTTTGGGCGAGACCCCGATGGGTAACGCCAAGCGCATGGCCGCCCACTGGGGCGGGGACGTTGTATACCGCGAGCTTCTGGGCGCTTCTGCAAGCAGCTTTCACGAGAAGTACGGCCGTAGCTTCGCTCTGGGTGCCGGTCTGCCGCAGTTTAGCCAGCAGGAGCTGGCACGCGGCCTGATGACTGGCTTCGTCCTGGCCGAGGATGAGAAGAAGTACGAATCCTTCCGCGATAGCCACGCCGAGCTGAAAAAGACCCGCACCGCCACCCAGCACGAGCTCTACAAGAACCTGCCGGAGAACGTAGATCTGGACGAGCGGCTAGCGGAAATCTTCTAACGCTCGCCCCTCTTAAGGTTCAGCCCCTCTAGTCAAAGATCCGCCCGCGCACTCCGCGAGCACCATTGCTTGCCGCGACGTTCCCATTCGCGGTCGCGACCGTTTTATTTGCCTTATCTCCCTGCTCTTTCTTGGCTTCTTCAAGTTGGCGCGTGCATTCCTTGAGAGTTTCCTCAAACTCGCGTACCGACTCTTCAACCTCTGCCATGTAGTCATCAACGATGCGCTGGTAGCGCTCTGTCAGTTCTTGCCTGCTGGTCACCACTCACCACTCCTTTCGATAGTGACGCCCACTGCCGCAGCACCCGCACCCGCTAATTCCACAGAGGTACCTGTCATTTCAATGGATGCAGCTCCCGCTGCCGAAACCCATACGTCCGGGGTCCACTGCTTGGAAGGCTCCGGGCCTGCTTTCGGGGCCGATTCCGAGTTTTCCGTGTTGGGTGCCGCGGGCGTGATCGGTTCGCCCTTCGTATCGCTTGATGGTGGCGTTGGCGCCTTGCACTCCGGCTTCGGCTCGGGCTTAGGTTCCGGCTTGGGTTCCTCGCACTGCTGCGGGGGTTCCGGCTTGGGTTCCGGCTTCGGCTCCTCGCACTGCCGTGGCGGTTCCGGCTTCGGCTCATCACAGGGCTCAGATGGTTCCGGTTCCGGCTGCGGATTCCCGACCGGTTTCGGCTCTGGCTCCCGCTCAGGCTTGCAGTCTTCCTTGTGCTCAACCTGTTCGTTTGGCGGAGCCGGCTCAGGTCTAGACTCCGGGCACGGCTCAGGCTCCGGCTTAGGTTCTGGCGCTGGCTCCGGTGCCGGGCATTGGTCCGCGGGTGGGACCAGAGCCTCCGTTGCGCAGTGCACAATCTGCTCCCACACCTTCACCGCACCCTCGACATTAATCTGCAGGGAGCCAGCCAACGAAGGCGCCAAGGGTGCCGGCGGAGCGGGTGGCGGAGGTGGCGGAACCAGGGATTGTGCAGGCATCGGCGCTGGTACAGGCTCTGGAGTTGCCACAGGTACAGGTGCCGGTGCCGGTTGCGGAGCCTGAGCCATAGCCGTCTGCGTAACCACCTGAGCCGCCGCCTGTGGCGCGGGGTGCTGTGCAGCCCCCGTCTCACACGGTTGCTCGGCCGCCGGAGGGGGCGTCACTACCTTCTTCGGCGCTGGGCAATCACCTTCCGGGGCCTTCACAGGCTCCGGACACTTGGTCTCGACGGGCTTGGGATCATCGCACAGTGGCTTGTGCGAATTGCCGGGCTCGGCGGCGGGCTTCGCATCGCGGATCAGCTGATCCATAGTTGAATCCAGGCAATTGTTGCGGCTGTGCAGAATGTCTTCCGCGAGCTTCCCCGCCAGCTTCGCTAGCAGATCGATCAAAGGCTTGCCTCCACCGATCAGGCCGATCGCCGCCATGCCGAAAAGCTCCAACTTCTCAGCAATGTCCTCAATCAAGCTCACCGAGGTCTCCGAGGTCGTTCCCATGACCTCCGCAGTGTCCCGCACAGCCACACAACGGTCCTGCACGCAGCACTCGTGGTTCAGCTGCTCCTTCCCCGCCTTTTCCGTCGCAGTCCCCGGCTGGGACTCCCCCGTACCCTTCAGGCTATCTTTCACGCACGCCTCGGTGGCTAGCTCCGGCGCCTTCTGCTTCTGGTTGCTCACCGGTCCAAGCGACGTAAGGATCGTCTCTGGATTCATGCCGTTGGTAAATGACGCCGCAGCCTTCGCCCCCTCCACGTCAGCACCAAAGCCGGCCATCACATCAAGTGCAGCGTTCAGCCGAAGATCCAAAGAACCCGTCATGCCCAGGCACCCCCTGCGTTCAAGCTGGCGGAGTTCTCCTGTTCCGCCTGGCCCACGCGATCCACCAGGCCCGTCAGATCCTCGCCTGCCTTCGCCAGCCTGTGGGCGTGGTTCACCCGCACGTTATGCCCCTGATCAACCAGATCCAAAAACTGCTGCGCCTTGGCCTGCAGACCCGTACCGAACGCGGCCACAGGCACGCTCGGCCGGCTGCCATCCAAATGATTCGCCCAGCTCAACTGCGCATCCCGCAACTCCGCCACCCGATCGGCTGCGGGCACTGGATCTATGTGTAACTCTCCCACGGTCTAATCCCCCTTGAACTCCCCGGCAGTGCTTTGCGCTTATGCCCTGCATAAAGGTTCCGCACAAGCGACCCGCACTGCGCAAACAAAACATCCGCACAGTTAGACTGCGCGGATGTTAAAAAGGTTCGCCGGAGTTTCCCGGCACCGTGAAGGGCCGGGAGAGGACTAGATGTACTGACCGGAGACGTTGATCGACGCGATCTGGCATCAGTCGACCATGTGCAGGGCGATTGATTCCTTGACCTGTTCGATGAACGCTCGAGCGGCGGGGCTCGGATTGAAAGATCCCCACGCGATGTACTCGGTCCGGCAAGGGCCATCGACCACGGGAATGGCTCGCAGCGCTGGGTTGGCTGGCACACAGTCGACGGGCAGCAGGCAGACGCCCAACCCGCGTTCGACGAGGGCGAGCATGAACTCGGTCGACATCGCCTCGAAGCCCACGCGGCGTTGAAGGCCTGCGGCAGCGAATGCCCGATCGCCTTGGAGCCTGCCCGGTGACCCGGCCGGGAAGTCAACGAACGTCTCGTCGGCCAGGTCGGCCAGGGCTAAGGTGCCCCTGTGTGCTAGCCGATGCTGTGACGCCATGACAGCGACGAGACGCCCTCGGGCGATCTCGTGCGCGGTGAGTCCGGACGCTGGGGTGACGTCGGCGCCCACGCCGAGGAATGCTACGTCGAGTCTCCCGCTGCTGAGATCGCGCATGAACTCATTGCTTCCCCCGCCCCGCACGGTGAGATCCACGTGGGGATGACTGGCGTGGAAGGCTGCGACGATGTCGGGCACGCTGACGGCTGTGACCGTCGGGATCACACCTACCGACAAGCTTCCGCGGACCTGGCCCACGGCCTCGGCGGCGACCGCCACGGCGCGGTCAGCGGCTGCGAGGCTGATCCGTGCTTCCGTGAGGAAGGCTTCGCCGGCGGGGGTCAGCTCGACCCGGCGGGATGAGCGCACGAACAGTGCCGTGCCGAGTTCCTTTTCGAGGGCCTTGATCTGGTGGCTCAGGGCTGACTGCACGACGAAGCAGCATTCTGCTGCTCGCGTGAAGTTGCGTTTCTCGGCGATCGCCACGACGTACCTGAGCTGTTGGAGTTCCACCCAACCATGATAACAGCTCATTGTTTGGGTGAGAACAATGTGTTGGACTCACTACTGGTGAGCAACTGATGATGGATGCATGAACACTTCTTCTCATGGGCGCCGCGATTCGTTGCTGTGGACCTGTTTGACGGCGCTGGCCCCCGCTACGTGGGGGACGACATACATCGTGACCACCCACCTCCTCCCAGCCGGGCATCCATTGTTTGCTGCGTTCATGAGGACGCTGCCGGCAGGGATCATCGCCTTGTGCCTGTCGAGGCAGCTGCCGCGCGGTTCGTGGAGGTGGAAGAGCTTCGTGTTGGGCGGTCTGAACATGGCCGCGTTCTTCCCCCTGCTGTTCTTGTCGGCGCAGCGTCTTCCGGGCGGGGTAGCGGCCACGCTGAATGCGGTACAGCCCATCATCGTTGCCCTGCTGGCCGTGGCTGTCCTCCACGAGCAACTCTCCGGATGGCGTCTGGGATGGGGTGTCGTGGGTGTCGTGGGCGTGGCCCTCGTGGTTCTCGGTCCAAGCGCTGCCCTGGACCCGGTGGGCGTGGTTGAAGGACTCGGCGGCGCAGTGGCCATGGCCACCGGCGTGGTCCTCACCAAGAAGTGGAAGCTCCCGGAAGGTGTCTCGCCCGTCGCACTGGCCGGTTGGCAGCTGACGTCCGCCGGCCTGCTGCTGGCGATCCCGGCGCTGCTGGTGGAGGGACCACCGCCGGTAATTCCTGTCCATGGCTGGCTTGGGTACGCCTGGCTCGGCCTGGTCGGGGCGCTGGTCTCCTACAGCCTCTGGTTTACCGGCATCCGACGGCTTCCGGTCACGTCCACAGCCCTCCTGGGACTCCTCTCGCCGTTGGTCGCCGCCCTGCTCGGCGCCCTGATCGCGCATGAACACCTCGGAGCCGAGCAGTACCTCGGCTTCGCGATCGCCCTGGGTGCCATGGTCTGTGGCCAGCTCCCCGCCCCCACCAATTATCGAAAGGACAATTCATGAACATCACGATTCTCGGAGCCACCGGCATGGCCGGTACCGCGATCGCGCAGGAGGCCACACGCCGCGGCCACCACGTCACTTCCGTATCGCGTAACCCACCGGAGACCAACGACCCGCATACTACCGTCGCTCGTCTCGATCTGACAGATCTCGAGGCACCCCTGCAGCCCGTCCTGAACGACGCAGACGCCGTCGTGCTCGCCGTGCGCATGGCCCCCGGCGATGAGAGCAGTGTGGCTCCGCTGACCAGCCATGTCCTCGACCACGCCGCTGTCGCGGGGGTTCGGGTTCTGGTCGTAGGAGGAGCAGCACCCTTACGCTCACCTCACGATCGGGAGTTGCGCGTCCTGGACGACCCCACCTTCGTGCCGCCCCAGTGGCGTGACGTCGCATCGGCCAGCCTCGACCAGTTCAACGCATGTACAGAACATCCGAACCAGAACTGGACCTACCTGAGTCCGTCGGCAGTCTTCGAGCCCGGACAGGGAACCGGCGCTTATCGCCGAGGCGGTGACACGCTTCTGATCAACCACGACGGTACGTCGCGGATCACCCCTGCGGACCTGGCCCTGGCCGTACTCGATGAGCTGGAACAGCCCAGCACCCAACGTCACTTCACCGCCATCGAGCAAGCAAAGGGTCTGGCCTAAAGTTAGCGGTTCACAGAGGAATCCTCGCTAACAGCCGTGAGGGGGTCGAGTTATCGGCCCCCTCCGTCTATTCCAAGGGGACGCTCTTGCTCCACGCCAACGCAGCACTGGCCTCACACGGCTTGCGGGAACCAGCCGCCCTTCTCACGATTGACCAACGTCTCCGGTCAGTACAACTAGAGCCTAGACCTCCGCCACCACAGCCGCGAGCTTCCCCGCGATGCGACGGGCCGTGCCCGGATCGGCGGCCTCCACCATCACGCGGAACAGCTCCTCGGTACCAGAAGGTCGCAGTAGCACGCGACCAGCGTCACCCAGATCCTCCTCCGCCTTGGCGATGGCCTCGACCACGCGCTCGTCGTCGGCGATCACGGACTTATCCGCCACTGGCACGTTAATCAACGTCTGCGGCAGAACCGTCATAACGCTGGCCAGTTCGGACAGCGGCTTGCCGGTCTGCGCCATGCGCGCCATCAGCGTCAGTCCCGTCAGGGTGCCGTCGCCGGTGGTGGCGTGCTCGGAGATTATGACGTGGCCGGACTGCTCGCCGCCCAGGGAAAGATCAGAGGCCAGCAGTTCGGCCAGCACGTAACGGTCACCCACCTGCGTTTCCAGCACCTTGATGCCGTTGGCTCGCATGGCCAACTTCATGCCGAGGTTGGACATAACGGTGGCCACCAGGGTGTTCTGCTTCAGCTCCCCGTTTTCCTTCATCGCCACAGCCAGGATCGCCATGATCTGATCGCCATCTACGACATTGCCCTCAGAATCCACGGCCAGGCAACGGTCCGCATCGCCATCGTGCGCCAGTCCCAGATCCGCCTGGTGCTCCAGCACAGCCTTCTGCAGAACCTCGATGTGGGTGGAGCCCACCCCATCGTTGATGTTGAAGCTATTCGGGCGGCTGTGGATCGCCACAACATCCGCGCCGGCCTGGCGGTAGGCCTCCGGGGCGGCAGTAGAGGCCGCGCCGTTGGCGCAGTCCACCACCACGCGAATGCCATCCAGCGGGTGGTTGATGGCCGTGCCGACATGAGCCAGGTAGCGCTCCAAGGCATCGGAGGATTCATCCAAGATACGGCCGATGGCTGCCCCGGTTGGGCCCGTTTCAGGCAGCTCGAGCATGGTGGCTTCGATCTCGTCCTCCACGTCATCCTGCAGCTTGCGGCCGCCAGCGGCAAAGAACTTAATACCGTTGTCCGGCATGGGATTGTGGGAGGCGGAGATCATCACGCCCATGTCGGCGCCGAAATCGTCGGTGAGGAAGGCTACCGCCGGCGTAGGGATTACGCCGACGTCCAGCACGTCCACGCCCTGTGAGGCCATGCCTGCCGACAGGGCGGCCGTCAGCATCTCTCCCGATACGCGCGGATCGCGGCCCACCACAGCGGTCGGGCGGCGACCCCCCACTTCCTCCTTGGATACCAACACGCGCGCGGCGGCGGCACCCAGCTTCATCGCCAGCGGCGCGGTCAGCTTCTTGTTTGCCAGTCCGCGCACACCATCAGTTCCGAACAATTTACCCATAGGCCGAGATCTTACCCGGCCACCCCACTGGTCGGGTGGGTGCCACTCCCGCGTAAAGGCGATTGATCCGGAAGCCAAGCAAAAGGGAAACCCCCACGTCCCAACCGAAAAGTTGATCGGCTGGGGCGTGGGGGCGTCGCCACCAAAAAGATGGAGCGATTTAACGCTTGGAGTACTGCGGTGCGCGACGTGCCTTGTGCAGGCCGGCCTTCTTGCGCTCCACGGCGCGAGCGTCGCGGGTCAGGAAGCCAGCGCGCTTCAGGTCGGTGCGCTCTGCCGGGTTGTACTTGTTCAGTGCGCGGGCGATAGCCAGGCGGAAAGCGCCAGCCTGGCCGGAGGGGCCGCCACCGTTCAGGTTGGCCTGGATGTCGAACTGGTTCTCGCGGTCCAGCAGAACCAGCGGAGCCTTAATCAGCTGCTGGTGCAGCTTGTTCGGGAAGTAGTCCTCCAGGGAACGGCCGTTGCACAGGAACTCGCCGGAGCCCGGAACCATGCGGACGCGGACGACGGCCTCCTTGCGGCGACCAACGGTCTGGATGGTGCCCTCGAAGACAACCGGCTCAGCCTCAACCTGCTCAGCCTCGTCCTCGGAAGCGATGGAGTCACCGATGGTGGCAACGAACTCTTCGTTCACTGCGTCGGTAGCGGTGTACTCGCCCTCGAAGTTCTCCTCGACAGCAGCGTTCTGCTCGTCGGTTACGTTCTCGTTGTACTCAGTCATTACTGTGCCACCTGCTTGATCTCGTAGGTCTCAGGCTTCTGGGCCTCGAAAGTGTGCTCCGGGCCAGCGAAGACGCGAAGCTTCTTGATGGACGCGCGGGACAGCTTGTTGTGCGGCATCATGCCCTTGACTGCCTCCTCGACGACGCGCTCCGGGTGCAGCTCCAAGGAACGACCCAGGGACATGGTCTTCAGACCACCCGGGTAGCCGGAGTGACGGTAGCGCATCTCGCGCTCGCGCTTGTTGGAGGAAACGTGGACCTTGTCCGCGTTGATGATGATGACGTTGTCGCCGCAGTCAACGTTCGGTGCGAAGTAGGGCTTCTTCTTGCCGCGCAGCAGGTCAGCTGCGGTAACAGCAAGACGACCCAGCACCACGTCGGTGGCGTCGATGACGTACCACTTACGGGTGATGTCACCGCTCTTCGGGTGGAAAGTAGTCACAGGGGACTCCTTAAAGTCTTGATCTTGGAACTGCCAGCCAGATGAACACTTAAACGTGAAGTACGTGAGTGCTTCTGCGGCGGCCGGTTGGGACCCGCAGAAATGCATGCGCCCGGGCAGGCCGGGCACTGTGCACACAACCCTTGGAAGTTTAGTGCAGGTTCACGCGCAAACCAAAAAGGATGTTCTGACATGAATAAAACCCCGGCTCCCACTCCCCTCGAGTCGAAGGAAACGGGCCGGGGTTCTAGCGGCCGTGCGCCGTGATGCCTACTTACTTACGGACGTCGCCGTCAATGTTGGAGTCGATCTGTTCCTTGCGGACCTCTTCGGTGTGACGCTCGGTCTCGGTGATCTGCTCCTTGTTCAGGGATACCTTCTCCACCGGGACGGTCTCCTTGTTCACAGAGACACGCTCTTCGCTCAGGGTGACGGAGGCTTCCTGGCCGGCCTCGTCGATGTTGCCCTTGAGGTTAGCTGCCTCTTCCTCGGAGATCGGGGTGCGCTCAACGCGAACCTCTTCGCGGGTGACCGGAACCTCTACGGTCTCAGTATCGGTGACTACGTACTTGCGCAGGCGAGCCTCGCCGGTCTGCACCTTGTCCTTCTGAACATTCAGGCGCTCCTCGGAGCGGATGATCTCGCCCTCGTTGTTCACAGCAGCCTCGCGGTTAGCGGCGTCAGTGTTAGCAGCTTCGCGCTCGGTGACACCCGCCTGGTCGGCGTTTGCACCGGCCACGCCAGCGCCTGCAGCAGCACCAACACCTGCACCTGCGGCACCCACTCCAGCACCAGCAGCGGTGTTACCGCCGGCAGCCTCGTGGCGATCCAGGGTGGAGCGCTCCTCGCCTGCATCCCGTACGCCAGCATGCTGGTTGCCAGCGCCCTCGCCGTAACGGGTGGTGTCCTCAACATTGTCGAGGCCGTAGTGGCGGTAGATCTCGTTCTGCTGCTCCGGGGTCAGAGCCTGGTCGGCATCGAAGTCCGGTGCGTCCTTCACGCGATCCTTGGCGAAAGCCAGGTTCAGGTTCTCACCGTCGAACTTGTGTCCGCGCATCGGAACCAGGCTGGAGTTCATACCGAACAGGCCGTGGTTAACCTCAACGAAGGTGGGCTGGCCAGACTTGTCATCAACGAAGATTTCCTTGACGCTACCCAGCTTGTCGCCAGAGTTGTCGTATGCGGTTGCCTTGAAAAGATCCTTGATGTCGTTGCTCATTTGTTAATAAATCCTTTCACCTTGTTGGTACGCAATACGGGGTTTGTCTTGCTTGGTGAGTACCAACAGTGGGGAATTACGTAGTGGTGTACATCAGCAGTGGTGTCGCTGATTGTTTTCATCTTTCCCGTACACAAAAGACGGTACGCATGGTTTTATTGACGCTTCAAGCAAAATGCTCTGCAATAGGCCTGAGGCGAGCATTTCCGCAGTATATCCCCAGTTCGCTACATACATTACGATTAGATCAAGTTTTTTAACATTAGAATCCGTAGCGCTATTTCACGACGCGGGGCGTCATTTAAAGAAAAAACTCAGGCTCCCCTTTTCTTTTTCAAAGGGAGCCCGAGAACATAGCGAGAGAAGATTGCTTAACTGGTCTTATGCCCAGCTATTTGCCGCATTGGTGTTGATTTCACTCATGCGATCATTTGCCTGGCGGACGGTGCGAGCGATCTGCCCCAGCACTTCGTTGATCTCCTGTGCGGAGGTGTCCCATTTCTTTTGAGCAGCCTGGTAGCTGTCGGAGGCCGCACCCTCCCATTCACTAACCATCGGCTGCAGATCGCGCTTTAGGTCACCCAGCAGGCCGTTGATGGTGCCGTTGCCACGGTTGATGTCATCCGCAGCATTGGCGATCTGCGCAAAGTTGTACTGAATCATTCCTGTCCCCTTCTGTAATGAATTCTGTGATGAATCTCTTGTACGCCCCGGCCGACCGGGTTAAGCGTTGAAAGCTGCTGCGTTGTCCACGTCGGTGGTATCGAAGTCACCGGCGTTGGCGCGGATGTTCTCCGCGATGCTCTGCAGTGCCTCGTTGAGCTTCCGCGCATTTTCATCCCAGCGCTCCATCAGCGAGTGGAAGGAGGTCTGTGCCTGCCCCTTCCAGCTGCCGGAAACGTCATCCACAACGCCACGCAGGCGGCTGAGCTCGCCCTGCACCTCGTCCTTCACACGGTCGACGTTGTTCGCCGCCTGGTTCATCGTGCTGACATCTGTTTTAAAGCTCATGCTTTGAAATCCCCCTGTTTAATGCTTTGCAATCTGTCGATCATGCCGCCGGGTATCCCCTTGAAAACCCTGATTAAGGCGCCATCGTAAGAGTTATACTCGCCATCCTGCGAAAAGGTTCACGGCTTCCCCTGCTTCTCTGGCCGCGCTGTTTCCACAAACTCCTGGCACACCTTTTCCCGCTGCTCATTCCACTGCCTGTACTGGCAGCCCACCGAAATCTGGTGCCCGTCCACCAGCCGCACGTGCCACAGGGTCGTCGAACTTGGATAGCTCTCCTCGTAACTCACCGGCTGGGTCGACACCACTGTCACCCCATCGTCGCCGCTGCTCACGTCGTTCAGCGCGCCGAGCATCGCCGCATCCATCTCCTCTTGTGTTTTCAGCGGAGTCTCCTTGGCCGCCACCAGTACGCGCATCCCCTTGTCGTCGCCGATGTATTCCTCCCGCGCTCGGGTTGCACTGCCTAAGTGCCACCCGTCCACATTCACGCTGATTGGTATGTCCGCACGTTTTGAACTCTGATCGGCTGTGGTCACGCCCCTCCTGTGCGGCTCGGGGAAGGGCTCAGTCAACTCCTCGTCGACCTCTTCTGACGCCGGTTCGTCTCCGACGGAATCCTCCGGCTCAACACTCGAGTCACCTTCCACACTCGCAGCGCTATCCGTGCCTTCCGCACTAGCCGTGTTCTCTGCTGCCTGCGAGTCGAACACCGTAAACGTCGCCACCAGCCCACCGATGATAAACAGCGCCAAGGCAGCCAACGCCGCGGGCAGCCTGCGGTTGTCTTTTCTTTCTTCCTTTTTTATTGACGCCCCCTCGTCCACCTCCTGCCACTCCTCCGCTTCCGCTACGGGTTCTGCTACCGCAGTGTCCGTATCTCGGTGGCGAACCGGTTCGGCAAAGTTCAGGTGTTCCAGTTCCTGCTGTGCCAGCGCGAGCTCGCTGGCCACCCGCAGCACCACGTCGTTATCCACCAGCCGTGCGCGCACGCCCATGATCCGCAGATAGTGCACAACTTGCACCGCAAAGGAGCCGGTAACCAGTACGTCTACCTCTCGCAGTCCGATGCCCCAAGGAAACAGCTCGCGAGGTTCCGGCGGGTTCACCGCCGCTGCCTCCGGGTACTCCTGTCGTTGTTCTAGCACCTCGCTGACCATCTCAAAGAGCTCGGAGAGCCTGCCGAGACTCAGCCCCGAACGCTGGAACTCCACGTCGTCCATTGCGTCCGCTCTACTCGCGGCACCCGCTGCACTCGCAGTGCCCGCGGCACCCGCGGCGCTATCGGCCCCCTCGTACTGCAAGTATCCCGGTCGTTGCATCTCGGCATCGCCAGTCACCACGAATCCTGTCGCCAGATCCGTCACCGTCATGCCGCTGACCAGCACACCCGATTCCTGCAGCGCCAGCGCCTCGGCCAGCAGTCCCCGGGCGTCCCCAATTCTCTGATCTACCCTCATTTTCTCCACCCCACTCACTTATTCTCAGTTCTGTTCCGCCGCCTCGGCCACGTGCACCGTCCAGGTTTCTTTGTGCACATAGGCGGCGCGCCCCTGTGGGCGTCGTACTAAACGAACCCCCGCGATCGGCCCGTCCTCGCGCGGCGCAGAGAACAGCAACCACGCGCTCTGGTCGCGCATAGCCTGTGTCAGCGGCTGGTAGGCAGCGCGGGCGAACTGCCCCGAACGGCGGCCAAGCACCAGGTGCAAACCGATGTCTGCGGCGTACGGCAACAGGGGAAGCAGCTGGTCGAGGCCGGGATCGGCATCCGCATCGTCGACCACCACGAATAGCTCCGGCCCGGACCACCAGGAGCGTTCCCGCAGCTGCTGCGGGGTCACGTCACTACCCGGAATTCGCTCCCGCAGCATGGCAACCCACTCGGCAAGGTCCGCGCGGAAATCCTCCGGCACACGATAATCCGCAACCCCCAACAACCCGCGACGTGTGTCCGTGACCAGGAACTCCGGCGGCTCGCCGGTGTGGCTGCGAGTATCGGCAACGGACTGCATCACCGCGCGCAGGGCAGTCGTCACGCCACTGCCCGCTTGACCAATGGCCACCAGGTGCGGGAATGTCCCCCGATCCCAGCGGACCGGATCCAAGCGCGGGCCGCCAATGGCGAAGGCCTGCGGGTCGCCCAACTCCTGCCAACCGATGCGCTCCGGCAGCACCCGCATAGCCACCTCCGGCTCGCCGCGGCGGGCGCTTTCCATCCGCACATGTTCGACATCCTGCGCGGTGGAGTTGGCGAACTGCACGTGCTTTCCGCGGGGCGAGACACCCCGGCCAGGCACATCGGGCAGGGATTTCTGCGCATCGCGGAAGTGCGCATCCAACGGGGTCATCCGCAGTTCGACCTGGCCGGTCAGCACGTCCCGCAGCGAGGGGCGGAAGTTCCACCGCAGTGCTGTGACCACCACGTGCAGGCCGCGCTCCAGGCCGGTGGTGGCCAGGCGGATGAGGCGCTGTTCTTCCTCGCCCGCCCCACCGCTGGCCGTCCCCACCTGGTCCAGCCCGTCGATGATCAGCAGGCGCTGGCCTTCCGTCTGCTCCATCTCGTCGAACAGGCGAGCTAGCCCATCGGGTCCCACCACCGCCGCCACCTGCGGCAAACGCGCGAGATCCCGCAGGCCACCGCCCGGGTCGAAGATGTACACAGGCCAGCCCGGTGAGCTGAGAACCCACCCCAGCACCAGGCTGCGCACCGCCGTGGTCTTGCCTGTGCGCGGCTGGCCGACGATCGCCCAATGCTTACGGCGCAGGTCCACATCCATCGGCACCTGCAGCCCCTCGAAGGGCAGATCCTCCAGTCCGATGCGGGCCACGCCCGGCGCGCGGGGCTCCATGACCTCACTGGCGGGCAGGTCTTCCGGCAGCGGCGGCAGCCACACCGGGTTCTGGTTCGGCCCTTCTAGCCGGTCGATCACCATCTGCATGGTGGTGGTCTCCGCCTCCACGGTGGAGCCCAGCACCCGCACCAGTCGCTGGTCGCGGGGCAGTTCCGGGCCGGAGACATAAGCCGAGTGGAAGCGCACCTTGTCCCCGGCGGAAAGGATCGCCGCACCCGGGGTGGCGGGCAGCTCGTAGGCCTCGGTGGTGCCGATCAGCGCGCGGGATTCGGAAGCAGAGAACGTGCGCAGGGCAATGCGGTAGCTCAGGTGGGATTCCAAGCCGCGCAGGCGCCCCTCCTCCAGGCGCTGCGTGGCCAGCAGCAGGTGCATTCGCAGGCTGCGCCCCAGCCGCCCGATCGCGGCGAAAACCTCGGCGAACTCGGGCCGGGCGTGCAACAGCTCGGAGAACTCGTCCACCACGATAAACAGCGCAGGCATCTGGCCCGGGTAGGCGCGGTTGTATTCGGCCGCCGTGGTCAGGCCTGCGGCGCGGAGTTTTTCTTGACGCCGATGCATCTCCCCCAACAAACTATCCTGCATTCGGTCGACCAGCCCCGCCTCCTCAGCCAGGTTGGTGATCAGCGCAGACGTGTGGGGCAGCCGATCCATACCCAGGAAGCTGGCGCCGCCCTTGAAGTCCACGAGCACGAAGTTCAGCTCCTCCGGGCTGTGCTGGTGGGCGAAGCTGATCACCACGCTTTTCAACAGTTCCGACTTCCCGCTACCTGTCGCGCCCACACACAAACCATGCGGGCCGATGCCTCCCAGGGCGGATTCCTTGATGTCCAGGTAGACCGGCGCGCCAGAAAAGCCGATGGGCGCACGCAGGTCCCCGCCCGGTAATTCCAGCAGTGACGTGCTGGATTTCACGGTGGACCTGGCGCGGCAAATCTGCGCCAGCTCCACCGCGCTGAGCTGGTCGGCCACTCCGAAGGGCACCCAGCCGTCGACGGTCCAGGCGCTCAGCAGGCACCCGCCGGCGGCATCGTCCACCTGCAGCAACAGGCCATGCCCTTTGGCATTTTCCACCCACTCGTCGCTCGGGTCAGTAACCACTGCGCCGGCGACCACGGGGCTTTGTCCCGTGCAGAAGTGCACCTTGCGCGGCCCGTCGTGCGGCAACCACTCCTCGAAAGGCCCGGTGATCCCGATGATGTCCGGGTCCTGCATCGCCAGTTGCGCCTGCATGGCACGTGCCAGGCCAGCAGCCCCGTCGCCGAGCAGCACGATGCAGTGGAAGCTGGCCAGCTCCACGGACACTGGGGCTTCGATGGTGGCGTAGCGCAGCGCAACCTCCCGCAGGCTCATGGCGCTGACCGGCTCCAGGTCCTCCGGCGGGGCGTTCACCGGCACTTCCAGCGGATCGTCCGGGGTCTGCACTGCGGTGCCGATGCGCACCACGCCCGGCTCGGCGGTCACGTCGGTGCCGGTGTGCACATGCGTCCACAACGCTTGCGGGTGCGGGTGGGCCGCCAGCATGCCCTGCAGCTGCTCGTCGTGGCTGCGCTGCACGCTATCTTTCAGCGCGTCGATATGCCGGTGGAACGAGCGCCGTGTCTCGTCCACATTCGCCCCCGGTTGGAACATCATCGCCATACTGCCCAGCATCATCAGCGGAAAGATGAAGCTGATCGGGTTGCGCCCCGATCCGGAAAGCACCATGGCGGCGACCATGCCCACCACCGCGATCAGCATCACGGCGGGCATCAGCAGCCTGATGAACGGTTGTTTGTCTTTCGGCAGCGTCGGCGGCGCCTGTGTTTGCATGCTAAAAATCCCCCGGTTACCTGCTAGTCCCCAACTAATCCCCATCCAACCCCCTGGATGTGGTTTTTGATTCTAAACCTTCCCCGGACAGCCCGCAGGGCAAGCGAGCTCGCCTCGCCTGGGTTACTATCTGTGCCGTGTAATAAACACCGGCGGGATCCAAAGGGGGGATCCTCGCTGCAGATTCAATTGGGCACGGCCTAAACGTGCACCGCCAGGGGGATTTTTACTGTGCTAGCTCTCAGCATTTCCGTGCCCGCGAAGGGCACCACTATCAACGCTGCAATCGCCGACCATGTGCCCGTCGCGGAGCTCATACCGCACCTCGTGGACGCGGAGCCGGGGGAACACTGGACCCTCCACCGGGCGGTCGGTCAGGTCCAGCCCCAACACACCCTGGCGGAGGCAGGGGTGCGCCCCGGCGAGTCGCTGACCTTGCAGATCGCCACCGTTCCCGCCCCGCCGGCCGAGGCTGTCGAGGAGCTCTCCGGCCCTATCCCCGCCAGCCCTGCTGCCTGGATCGCCGCAGCCATCGTTGCGCTGTTCAGCCTGCAGGCCGCTCCCGCGTGGCACCCTTTGGATAATCAGCTGGTTGGAGCTGGGGGCGTCCTTAACCTCAACCATTCGGCAGACACCGCAACGATCGTGGCAACGGCGGTAGCATCCCTGGCTGCGGCGGCAGCTTCGCTGCATCACCGCAACTTCACCTACCTAGCCGCGATCCTCGGTTTCGGGCTGGGGCTGCACGTGAATGTGCTGTGCGCGTGCTTTGTGGCGGCGCTCATGGTGTGGCGCAGCGGCCCGGCGCGGATTGTTACGGCCACGTGGGTGGCGTTCGCGGCGGTGAATTTCTGGCCGGGGGTTACGCTGCTGCTGGCGATGTTCGCACTGGCCTATTCGGGGCAGATTGCGATCGGGCTGGCGGGCATTAAGTTGCCGAAGGTGCCCGCGACTGGTGTGTTTACTCAGCCGACGACTACCCCCGCGGGCCAGGTGGTGGAGGTGCACTCTGCCCTGGTTGTGGCAATCGTGGCGGTGCTGGGTGCGTGCGTGTACCAGCTGGCGCCGTGGGGTGAGCCGCTGAGTCTGTGGCGAGCGGCGCTGCTGGTGTTGGTGGCCGTGCTGGGCGTGAGCGCGCGCAGCACCCGGCCGGTTCATTCGGTGGCGCTGGCGGTGTTGTCCGCCACAACGATTCTGTGGCTGGCGTTGCACGAACCCTGGGGTGCGGCGTGCCTGGTGCTGGTTGGCCTGCCGGCGGTGCGCGTGCAGTCGCCGATGTTGGGGCGGGTGATCGACATGGTGGAGGCCGTCGCGTTCTGTCTGGCCATCCCCCTGGCGCTGCAGACCACGGGGATCTTCGAGGCGATTCGGGGCATCGGCTGATGATCATCCAGGATTCCTCGCCACACGGGAACTGCCAGGAAGGCACCGTTGCGGCGCCCGGTACCGTGCCTTTGCCGGATATTGACGCCCCCTCGTACCCAGCGCTACACGCCCTGTCCCGGGGCCAGGACGTGGACGTGGCTGTGATTGATACGGGCTCCGCCGGGCCGGGCGTGGTGGGCGACCGTGATTTTTGCATTCTGCACGGATCCGTAGTGACCAGCGTGCTGCGAGCGATAGCGCCGGAAGCCAAGGTTCATTCGTTTAGGCATAACGCGGTTGCCTCCCGAGCTGAGGGCACGGTGGAGGATCTGGTTCGCGCAATCGACCGGGCTCTGAAGGCACGGGTGAAGGTCATCAACATTTCGATGGTGGCCTGCGAGGATACGGCGGAGCTACGCGAGGCTATCGGCCGGGCAGAGAAGGCCGGAGTGCTGGTGGTGGCTTCCACAGGCAACACGGGGCAGTGCCCGGAGGGCGCGCCAACGTTTCCTTCCAGTCTGGATCCCGTGCTGGCAGTGGGCGCAGTGGCGCCGCGAAAGCAGGAGCTGGCGGGTGGCATCGGCACTGGTGCGGACGCTAATACGCAGAAGGCAAACTCTGCCGACCAGGGGCGCGTGCCCGCGCAGTACAGCGCGCCGACGCACTGGGTGGACGTATACGCACCCGGCGGGCCAGTCGAGGGGCAGGTCGAGGTGCGTGGGAAGGTGCACACCATCATCGGCAGTCCCGATCCTTTCGAAGGCACCAGCTTCGCCGCGCCAGTCGTTTCCGGGACGGCGGCGTTGGTCTGGCAGATCGTCCCACACCTCAGCGTGCAGGAGGTCCGCGAGCTGCTGACCACCACTGCCACCCCTGGTGCGAGCGGACCGGGTCTGGGAAAGCAAATGCTGGTGATAAATCCCGCCGCTGCCGTGGATAAGGCTCTCGACCTGCGGGATGCGAGGGCGAGCGATAGCGGCGTCGCCAGCGGTGGCAATGCCAGCGATGGCACAGCTGACGCACGCTACGAGCTACAGACCGTCACCACTCAGCCTCACCAGTCGGAGGCTGCGAACTACTCCGTGCCGGTCGTGCTTTCCCTGGTGCTGGCGCTGGGCATCATCGCCACGGTCGTCTGCCGGGCTTTCTCCGCAGACAGCAAACCGCCGTCCGGCAGTGAGGCCACGCGGGCGAACTGAACCTCGTGTTCCGAGGTGAACCCCAGGGCGCGCAGTTCGGCTTGGCTTCCCACGGAGTAGCGCACGCCGTTATCACTGACCAGCAAATATCCGCGCTCCGTCTTCAGAGCCGAAGTGCCCCGCGGTCCGTAGAAGGCGGTTGGTTCGTCGGCCGCCAGCACGGCGCTGATTCCGGCTGAGTCCGCGCCTGTGCCATCCTTCCCTGCGCCGCTGCCAGCTGCGGCACCATCCTCCGGCTCCGCCAAACCCTTTGGCCCCGCGCATACCATCTGCGGCTGCGCCCACACCACGGGCTGCTCGTTGTCGAACTCCGGGATTCCCGCCAACACGTCCACGCTCGGCTGGCGCATCACATCCGCCAGCGGTGCCTCCACCGGCGGCACGGGGCTGCTGGCCAGGGCAAAGTCGCGCCGCGAACCTTTGACCTCCCCCACGCCCGCTCGGTCCACCAGAAACGCCCGGTCGCCAGAAGTGATTACCCTGCCCGCCACGTCGAAAGGCGCGGGCATCTTCGTCTTCCCCGCCGGCATCGCAATGTCGGGGCTGCGGCGGAATTGCTGGACCAACCCATCGCTGGCGGGCACCGCCTCCGTGCCGAAAGCCCGGGCTGCATCTGGGGTTATGCGGGCGCGAGTGGTGGCGTCGATAAGCCAATAACCCGAAGGTGCGGCCAGCAGAGCGTGGCGGTGCTCCTTGATGTGCTCGACGGCCACGACCGTGCCCACGCCACCGTCCGCACGGTCGCAGTACAACCACTCGCGGTCCGGCGCGGCAGAAAGCGCCGGCACCTGCGGAATGCCAATCGGCTGGCCCAACGGAACCTGGGACAGCTGCTCGGCGGTGGTCTTCTGTACCTCTACGGGTTGTTGCAGAATCAGCCGCGCGGAGGCAACGTTGGTGATCGGATGATAGGAATCCTCCAGGCGCAGGTGCAGCGTCCCGGTTTCGTCGGCCACCAGGTCGGCCCCGTCCAGGCTCGGCTGTGGGCGCAGTAGCCCCAGCATCACCGCTCCCCCGGCGATCAGCAGACTCAGCAGCACACCGACGACCAGCGCCCGCCGTTGGCTGCGGAGTGGATCGTGGGCCATCCGCGGATCCCCAATAACCAGCGCCAGCTCGAGCCTGCGCAGCAGAAAGTTGAATCCAGATACTTGTATCCCCGTTGTGCGCATGGTGACTGCGCTCCCCCTTTGTCGTGTTTTGCTATTTCTAGCCCCCGCTAGCGCGCTTAAGTATTTCATGGTTGAATTGCGGGCGCGAGGCGAACTTCGCATTCGGGGGAATTTCATACTTTGGGGGATGGGAATAATGGGTTCAGTGGCACTTTTTGCTGCCGAGACTGCTGACGCTAGGCATACCGCCTGGTGGGCATGGGTTTTATGCGGTTTGGTGGCGATCGGGTGCATTGTGGCGGGCTGGTTCGCCTTCGCTCGCAGCCGCGCCACCACGGATCAGGGCACGCGCTGGTTCCGTCTGCTCTGTGTGCACGACAGGTTGTGGGGCGAGCCGTCGTCGCGGCGGATTTCTACCGACCGGTTGGCCGGTGGTTTGGGTCTTTCTCTTATGGACGCCACCCTCTCCACCGCAACCGTCCCCACCAAGCCTTTCGGCCGCGGCTGGTTGGGAGATTCCTCTGCCACGCTGGTGGGCGTACCGGAGCACGCGGCGGCGCGGATGCCTTTTGCCGCCAGCGGTTGTGGGGTGTGGGCTCTGCCTGCGGAGGCTCCGCCGGTGGGCGCGGAGGTAGCCGGGCTGGCAGAGCAGCTGAGCGTTCCGGCTGCGCCGGGCTGGTTTATCGGGCTGACAGACGCGGGCGAATCCATGCTGGTACATCCCATTCCCGGCGCGACTTTTGCGGTGTTTGGGACGAGTGCACAACTGCGCGCCCTGGAGGGGTCGATGAATTGGCCGGAAGAGCTTTTCGATCTGCGCAGATTCAACTGTGGTGTTGGCCAGGCAGCCGACCCAGGGGAAACAGCGCACGTGCCGAATGCGTCGGATATGACGGAACAGCTGGGTCCGGCGGATCCGACAGATCCAGTTTCAAGCAATGCGGGCACGAAAACTCGAGTTCTGTTCGTGGAGATTCCCGCAGCCGTTCGCGGTTCACGTCATGGGAGCGTGGGCTTCGCAGCTGCGGAAGGAGTGCTTGCCCGGGGCCGTGAGCGCTTGCAACTGCTGGGATGCCCCACGGTGGACGTATATATCGCAGTTCCGCCGGTTGGCACGGGCACCATCCTGGCCCACGGAGATCACCGGGAGTACTTCAATTTCTTCGCCGTCACGGCACCTGCGCCAAAGTCTGCACCGCAGCCGGTGCCAAAGCCAGCACCACAGCCGGTGCCGCAGAATGCGGCGGTAGCAGCTGTAGCTTCCACGGCGGGCGCGCCTGCCATTTCAAGGCGTCCAAAGCATCGCCGCGCGAGGGCGAATGCTCACAAGCACCGCTTCCCTCACGGAGCGGTGTCTGGTCCTGCGGCCGGTCCCGCATCTACTGCGGCTGCTTCCGCCGACCCACTCCCGCTGCCCACCGGCGAGCGCTTGGCGCGGGTCGTCAGTGCGCGCTCCGCCAGCTCTTCGTCGGCCGGGTAATCCACCCGCACCAAGTTCAGCCCTTCCGCGGGTGCTACTGGCACGGCAGAACTGCGCTTGGTCTCCTTCAATAGCCCCGGAGTGAAATCATCCGGTCGCTTGCCCGACCCGACCGTCAAAGCCGCCCCCACCAGGGAACGCACCATCGACCAGCAGAAGGCATCCGCGGTCACATGTGCCTCATAAGTCTGCGGTTCCGCCTCAGTGGAGACGTCCACCCAGCGGAACTCCTGCAGCTCCCGAACTGTCGTGGCCCCCTCGCGGGCCTTGCAAAATGCCGCGAAGTCGTTCAAACCGATCAGCGCGTCGGAGGCCGCCTGAGTCTTCTCCAAATCAATCGGATGGCGCCACGCTGCCGTATCCCGCGCCCGCACAGGCACAGGCCCGGCCGGGTGAGTCGTCACACGATAGATGTAGTGCCGGCGCAGCGCGGAGAAGCGGGCGTCAAAACCCTGCGGAGCAACACTCGCCCCGTGCAACCGCACGTCGGAAGGCAACATGCGGGAAAGGCGCCGCACCAGATCCTCCGGGCGGGTCAGCGAGCGTTGCTCGAAGGCGTCCGCAGGAATGTCAGCGTGGCAGACCTGGCCGCTGGCATGCACTCCCGCGTCGGTGCGCCCGGCCACGACCAACTCAATGGGATGGCGCGTGACCAGTGACAACTTCTCCTGCAGAACTCCCGCGACCGTGCGCAAGCCCCCAGACTGAGTGGCCCAGCCGTGGAAATCCGTGCCGTCGTAGGCAACTTCCAGGCGCACGCGCACCAGCTCGCCGGCTTGGCTGGGCTGATCAGCCGGTGCAGCTGAGGTGGCCTGCGAGAACTGCTGGGCCTGCGGTGTCTCGGGCATGGGTGGAGCGCTCCTTCGGATGGACGTTCGTCTGGCTCGGCTAGCTGTTGCTGCTCAGCTACTGCATTCGCCATGGGCACTGTGCGCGCCTTAGTCTAGTCTGCGTGCAAGACAACGAATTCTCCGCCTCCACCCTCGACTCGCGCGCCCGCCGACTAGTCGCGTGGGTCGCTGCCCTTAACGGGCTTGGCTTAGTCGTTGAAGTGTCGATTGGGCTTGTTATCGGCTCCGCCGCTCTTTTTGCGGACGCCGCAGACTTCCTCGAAGACACTCTCATCAACGTATTGGTGCTCACCGCCCTGGGATGGTCGGTCGCCAGCCGCAGGAAGGCCAGCTATGCCCTGGCGGGGTTGATTCTGATTCCGGCTTTCGCAGCGTTCGGCACGGCCGGCTGGAAGGTTGTGACGGGCACTCCCCCGGAGCCCGTGACTCTGAGCGTGACGGCCATCGGAGCCCTGGTGATTAACCTCGTCTGCGCAGTGCTTTTGCTGCGACTGCGCGGGGCGGATAGTGCGTTGGTGCAGGGTGCTTGGCTGGCGGCGCGGAATGATGCTGCGGCTAATGTGCTAATCCTAGGCGCCGGTGTGGTGATGATGTTCTGGGCTAGCGCGTGGCCGGACATTGTGGTCGGCGTGGTCATCGGTCTGATTAACCTCTCGGCGGCGAAGGAAGTCTTTGAGCAGGCTCGCGCGGAGGAACCGGAGCTCGAGATGGACTAGGCGAACGGGCAAATGTCGTTAGAACGGGAATGCGCACGGTCCAACTCCGGCCAATGTCGCTACAACGGGAATACGTGCGACGAGAGTAAAGTGCCGGCAAAATGAAAACTCTCTGACCTGCATTTTTGCAGAACTGCAAATCGTTCGCATTAACGCATTCCCGATCTAACGACATTCGGCGCCCAAACCCACCACAAACCACGCCCAAACCCCACCATTAAGCCACCACAAACCACGCTCCACACACGCCAACTGGCGCGCCCTTGCCGGTTCGGTAACATCGGGACCGCGGGGGCGGGTGGCGTCAATAAGTAAGCAACAAAAAGGCGGGCCACGAGCTACCCCATTGGGTAACCGTGGCCCGCCTCAAAGCTAGGCGAAAGCGCCGGACTTACTTGTCCTCAGCAGCCTCGTCGGCAGCCTCAGCAGCCTCAGCTTCAGCGGCCTTGTCGGTTGCGGTGTCAGCCTCAACCTCCGGAGCCTCCTCAGCCTTAGCCTCTTCAGCCTCGACCTCAGCCTTCTGAGCCTTGGAAGCGGCAACGCGGTTAGCGCGCTCTGCCTCGGTGGAGGCCAGCGGCTCCGTCACCAGGGAGATCTGGGAGATCGGAGCGTTGTCGCCCTTGCGGTTCTCCAGCTTGATGATGCGGGTGTAGCCACCCGGACGGCCTTCGAACTTCGGAGCCAGCTCGTTGAACAGGTAAGCAACAACTTCCTTGTTCGGGATGAGCTTCAGCACGTTGCGGCGGTCCGCCAGGGTGCCGCGCTTGGCCTTGGTGATGATCTTCTCGACGTAGGGGCGCAGCAGCTTAGCCTTTGCGTCCGTGGTCTTGATGGCGCCGTGCTCAAACAGCTGAGCAGCGAGGTTGGACAGGATCTTCTTCTGGTGAGAAGCAGAACCGCCCAGGCGGGCGCCCTTCTTTGGGGTAGGCATTAGTTCTCCTCGTGTGGATCTTTAAATCAGTGAGCGCGTGCGGTTAACCACCGGGTTATTCCGCGATGTCCTCGCCCTCGGTGTCGATGAACTCACCGGTCTCTGCGTCGTAGCCCTCGATATCGGTGATATCGAAGCCCTCCGGGGCGTCCTTCAGGCCCAAGCCCAAGCCAGCCAGCTTAACCTTGACCTCGTTGATGGACTTCTGGCCGAAGTTGCGGATGTCCAGCAGGTCGGACTCCGTGCGTGCAGCCAGCTCGCCGACGGTGTGAATCTCTTCACGCTTCAGGCAGTTGTAGGAGCGGACGGAGAAGTTCAGGTCCTCGATCGGCATGCTGTAGGCAGCGATGTGCTCGCTTTCCTGCGGCGACGGGCCGATCTCGATGCCCTCTGCTTCGTGGTTCAGCTCCTGAGCCAGACCGAACAGCTCCACCAGGGTCTTACCTGCGGATGCCATGGCATCGCGGGCGGTGATGGAGTTCTTCGTCTCCACGTCCAGGATCAGCTTGTCGAAGTCCGTGCGCTGTTCCACACGGGTTGCCTCGACCTTGTAGCTGACCTTCAGAACCGGGGAGTAGATCTGGTCGACCGGGATGCGTCCGATCTCAGAAGAAGCTGTGGCAGCCGGAACGTAGCCGCGGCCACGCTCGACAGTCATCTCAATTTCCAGCTTGCCCTGCTCGTTCAGGGTAGCGATGTGCAGGTCCTGGTTGTGAACCTCTACGCCGGCCGGAACCTCAACGTCGGCGCCGGTAACCTCGCCCGGGCCTTCCTTGCGGATGAACATCGAGACAGGCTCATCGGAGTCGCTGGACAGAACCAGGGACTTGATGTTCAGGATGATGTCGGAAACATCTTCCTTCACGCCCGGGATGGTGGTGAACTCGTGGAGCACACCCTCGATGCGCAGGGAGGTCACTGCCGCGCCCGGGATGGACGACAGCAGGGTCCGGCGCAGGGAGTTACCCAGCGTGTAGCCGAAGCCCGGCTCCAGCGGCTCAATGACGAACCGGGAGCGGGAATCGTCGATGAACTCTTCCGTGAGCGCGGGGCGCTGTGAAATGAGCATTGTTTAAGCTTCTCCTTTTTCGGCGACCGCTATATGACGCCGTTAGGGGGACTACCGCCACCAGGTTTGGTTGACGGTGCGGACGGTAGAAAACCGCGTTTGGTGTTCTATCCGAAGTAATTCTAACGAATAGGTTCGTCAGGTTTACTTCGAGTAGAGCTCGACGATCAGCTGTTCCTGCAGCGGGATGTCGATCTGAGCGCGCTCGGGCAGCTGGTGCACGAGGATGCGCAGAGTGGACGGTACGACCTGCAGCCAAGCAGGAACGATCGTATCGACCAGGGCTTCCTGAGCCTCTTCGAACCACAGCATCGAGCGGGACTTCTCACGCACATCGATGATGTCGTACTGGGAGACCTTGAAGGAAGGAACGTTGACCTTCTTGCCGTTCACGGTGAAGTGACCGTGGGAAACCAGCTGGCGAGCCTGGCGACGGGTGCGTGCCAGACCTGCGCGGTAGACAACGTTGTCCAGGCGAGACTCCAGCAGGATGACCAGGTTGTCACCGGTCTTACCCGGGCGACGGTTGGCCTCTGCGTAGTAACGGCGGAACTGCTTCTCCAGGACGCCGTAGGTGTACTTCGCCTTCTGCTTCTCCTGCAGCTGCAGGAGGTACTCGGACTCCTTGATGCGAGCACGGCCAGCCTGCCCCGGAGGGTAGGGGCGACGCTCGAAGGAGTTGTCGCCGCCGACGAGGTCGACGCGGAGGCGACGGGACTTACGGGTTACGGGGCCGGTATAACGAGCCATTTTCTATCCCTAATCCTTTCTTCTCTTTAGACGCGACGACGCTTCGGCGGGCGGCAGCCGTTGTGCGGCTGCGGGGTGACGTCGGCAATGGTGCCAACCTCGAGGCCCGCGGTGGACAGGGAACGGATAGCGGTCTCGCGGCCGGAGCCCGGACCCTTAACGAATACGTCAACCTTCTTCATGCCGTGGTCCATAGCCTTGCGAGCAGCGGACTCGGCAGCCATCTGAGCGGCGAAGGGGGTGGACTTACGGGAGCCCTTGAAGCCGACGTGGCCCGAGGAAGCCCAGGAAATCACAGCGCCCTTCGGGTCCGTGATGGACACGATGGTGTTGTTGAAGGTGGACTTGATGTATGCGTGGCCGTTGGCCACATTCTTCTTGACGACGCGACGGCCAGTACGGCGCGCGCCGGAACGAGTCTTCGGAGGCATAGGTTACTTCTTCTTTCCTGCGATCGTCTTCTTGGGGCCCTTACGGGTACGAGCGTTGGTCTTGGTGCGCTGACCACGGACCGGCAGGCCACGACGGTGGCGCAGGCCCTGGTAGGAACCAATCTCGATCTTGCGGCGAATATCGGCCTGGATCTCGCGGCGGAGGTCACCCTCCACCTTCCAGGTGTTCTCGATAACGTCACGCAGAGCGGACAGCTGCTCGTCGGTCAGATCCTTGGAGCGAAGATCAGGGGAGATGCCGGTCTTTTCCAGCAGCTCCTTGGAACGGGCGGGGCCGATTCCGAAGATGTAGGTCAGTGCGACCTCCATGCGCTTCTCGCGTGGCAGGTCAACACCAGCAAGGCGTGCCATAGGGCAGTTTCCTTCCGGTTTAGCGACGGTTTTCTCCACACTCGTCCCTTTTGATCCTTCGAGTATTTCGCCAACAGTCACGGAAGAGACTGTTCGGGCACAAAGTGCCTTGAACGTGCGAAACCAACACCCCAACTATTGGAGTGTTGGAAGGAGGGCTCCGGCCGCCGCGGCCAGAGGTAGTGACCAGGTAGCTTCCACCTCGGTGGTGCTACCCAGATTGGATGTATGGAGGCTTAACGGTTTACTTGTAGCGGTAAACGATACGCCCGCGGGTCAGGTCGTAGGGAGACAACTCCACGACAACCCGATCCTCCGGGAGGATACGGATGTAGTGCTGGCGCATCTTGCCGGAAATGTGAGCCAAAACCTTGTGGCCGTTGTCCAGCTCGACACGGAACATCGCATTTGGCAGGGGCTCGACGATGCGACCCTCAACCTCGATGGCGCCTTCTTTTGCCATATCCTCCAACGTTTCCCCAGCTCTATTAGCTGGTATGGGTGATGTTTTGCTACATACGGCGCAGTCTTGGAATCTTCCACCTGGCAGCCACCAAAGGCGCCTACCTATGCGAAAGCCTCATGCACCAAGTGCCTACAATACACGCGACCTGCAAAGATGCCAAAACGCTCGCACCCGCCTCCTTAGAAGCTAGCGCGAGCGTTTGCCTTCTTGGTCGACCGTACCTCTAGGCGGGCTGCTTTTCGCGGCGCAGTTCGCCCTTCGCCAGGCGATTCACTGCCAGCGCAATCGCACCGTCGCCGGTGACGTTACATGCGGTACCGAAGGAGTCGATGGCGATGTAAGCCGCGATCATCAGTGCCACCTGGCCTTCGTCAAAGCCCAACTGGGACTGCAGCAGGCCCACGGCCGCCATAATCGCACCACCCGGTACGCCCGGTGCGGCGATCATCATCACACCTAGCAGGAAGATGAAGCC
Organism: Corynebacterium jeikeium; assembly: GCF_028609885.1. Classification (NCBI taxonomy): domain Bacteria; kingdom Bacillati; phylum Actinomycetota; class Actinomycetes; order Mycobacteriales; family Corynebacteriaceae; genus Corynebacterium; species Corynebacterium jeikeium. Next base: position 2,141,508 of record NZ_CP063195.1, read on the forward strand.
CAGGGCCATGCCCGCGGTCATGTCCACGCCGGTCATGTAAACGATGGAGAACGCAAACAGTGCAATCTTTTGCATAGAACCGGACAGGTGCACCGTTGCACACAGCGGCACCACGAAGTCCGCCACGGACTGGGATACACCGTTCTTGCGGGTGCACTCCAGCGTCACCGGGATGGTCGCTGCGGAAGAGGAGGTACCCAACGCGGTGAAGTAGGCGGGCAGCATATTCTTCAGCGCAGTGAACGGGTTGCGTTGCGCAAAGAGTCCGGCCAGTAGGTACTGCAGCGCCAGGATCACCCAGGTCATGAGCACGGCAAGGATCAGCACCTTAGCGAACTGCGATAGCGTCAGCTTTAGGTTGCCATTCATGCCCATCGTCAGGAACACACCGAAGATGTAGAACGGCAGCAGCGGGATGATGAAGCTCTCGATGACCTTCATGGTCACCTCGCGTAGCTCCTCAGCGCCCTTGAACAGAACTTCGGTGCGCATAGAAGCCATGGCGATACCCACGGTGAAGGCCAGCAGCAGTGCAGACATCACGCCCAGCGGCGGATCCATCTCCACGGAGAAGAACGGCGCCAACGCACCCTCGTCAATATCCTTGGCTTCGATCATCGACTCGTTACCCAGCAGCGACGGGTAGAGCCCTTCTGCCACGCCGTAGGCGATCAGACCGGAGATGATGGTAGAGACGTATGCGATGCCGGCGGTCACGCTCAGCCACTTGCCTGCCCCCTGGCCCAGGCTGGCAATAGCAGGGGCGATCAGGGCGAAGATCAGAACCGGGACAAAGAATCCCAGGAAGTTACTGAACAGCCCATTGAAAGTCGCAAATACGCGGCCAGCCCATTCCGGGAAGAAAAGGCTGCAGACGATACCCAGAACAATCGCAACGATGATCTTGAATATCAGAGAATTAAGAAATCTGGATCCGTTCATGCTGGCGCTTTCCCTTTGCAGTTGCTTATAGGTCCTCAAGAAACGATCAAGTGAATTGTATTTAGCCTACTCGCAATACTTAAAACCCCAATAATCGCCCGCACCCTATTAACCCCTCCCCTGCTTCCCCCTCATTACTGCTACGCCCCAACACCGCGCCTGTCAGAGAGGCCGGCGGGGCGTCATCAAGAATGAAAGAACTACTTGCGCGGCGTAAGAATTCGCGGGCCGTCGGCGGTCGCGGCGACGGTGTGCTCCCAGTGCGAGGAGAAACTGCCGTCATCGGTCAGCACCGACCACTCGTCGTCCAGCACGTAGGAATCCGCCGTGCCCAGCGCCAGCATCGGCTCGATGGCCAGCACAGAGCCCTCCTGGATCTCCGGGCCTCGCCCACCGCGGCCCTCGTTAGCCAGGTACGGATCCTCATGCATGGTGCGGCCGATGCCGTGGCCGCCGTACCCATCGACGATCCACAGCTCCACGTCGAACTTCCGCGCGGCGGCCTCGGTCGCCTTCTCCAGTGCCCAGGACACGTCCGTCAGGCGGTTGCCAGGCACCATTGCCTTCAGCCCTTCGTACAGCACCCATTCGGTCGCGCGATTTAGGCGGTCGTGTTCCTCGGCGATCTCGCCAATACCGAAGGTCCAAGCGGAGTCCCCCACCCAACCGTTGAGCGTGGCGCCACAGTCGATGGAAATCAGATCGCCTTCCTTTAGCACCACATCGGCGGACGGGATGCCGTGGACGATCATGTCGTTCGGGCTCGCGCAGATGGAACCCGGGAAGCCACCGTAACCCTTGAAAGTCGGGGTGGCACCATGGTCGCGGATAACCTGCTCAGCCACGCGGTCCAAGTCCAGCGTGGTTTTGCCCGGCTCCGCGGCCTTTTTGACTTCCTGCAGCGCCAGACCAACAATCTCCCCGGCAGCCTGCATTGCATCCAGTTGTTCGGCGGTCTTCGCCGCGATCTTCTTGTTCCTTCGCCTAAAGCCCATGTGGTTTCGTTTCTGTTCTTTCTAATAGCTCTTGTTTTTGGTGACGCCCCCTTCAGGGGCGAACAACCACAAATCCCGCCAGGTCGGACCGTGGAAGGCCGGCTGGCGGGATCAGATTGCGCGGGTGCTTACTTATCCAGCGCGTTCAGAGTGGTGCAGGAGATGTCCTCCACGGTGCCCTCTGCGTCGATGTTCAGCAGAACATCCTTGTAGTGGTCGATCAGCGGGGCGGTCTCGTTGCGGTAGACCTCCAGGCGGGTGCGGATCGTGTCCTCATTGTCATCGTTGCGGCCGCGAGCCAGCATGCGATCGACTACGACATCCTCAGAGACAACGTAGTTGATGACTGCGTCCAGGGAGTGGCCGTCGTCCTGCAGCATCTTCTCCAGCAGCTCTGCCTGCTCAATGGTGCGGGGGAAGCCGTCCAACAGGAAGCCATCGGCAGCGTCCTCCTGGTTCAGGCGGTCACGGACCATGTCGGCCGTGACGGAGGTCGGGACCAGCTTGCCAGCGTCCATGTACTCCTGCGCCTGCTTGCCCAGGTCGGTGCCCTGGGAGATGTTGGCACGGAACAGGTCACCGGTGGAGATGTGCGGAACCTTCAGCGCATCGGATAGCAGGGATGCTTGGGTGCCCTTACCAGCGCCGGGAGGGCCGAGCAGAACTAGTCTCATTTGAGGAATCCTTCGTAGTTAGACTGCATAACTTGCGATTCGAGTTGCTTGATCGTGGTCAGGGCCACGGATACCAGAATCAAGATAGCGGTACCACCGAATGGCATCTGGCCCTGGCCTCCGGCCTGTGCCGTCTGCACGCCCATGTTAATCAGGATGTTCGGCAGGGCGGCGATGATAGCCAGGTAGATAGAACCGACAATCAGCAGACGGTTCATCACGTAACCAAGGTACTCCGCGGTCGGGCGGCCCGGGCGAATGCCCGGAATAAAGCCACCGTACTTCTTCATGTTGTCCGCCTGATCGTACGGATCGTACTGCACAGAGACGTAGAAGAAGGAGAAGAAGATGATTAGGCCGACGTAAACCAGGATGTATTGCCAGGCGGCCGGGTTCGACAGTACCGCCATGACGTTACGGTTCCACCAGTTGTCCTGCCCGGCGGCCTGTGGGTTGCCGGACTGGATGATCTGGGTAATGAGGATCGGAACGGTCAGCAGTGAGGAGGCGAAAATCACGGGGATAACGCCGGCCTGGTTAACCTTCAGCGGCAGGTAGGTGGAAGTCTCACCGTACTGGCGGCGGCCAATCATGCGCTTTGCGTACTGAACGGGGATGCGGCGCTGCCCCTGCTCGATAAAGACCACGCCGACAACCAGGATCAGAACGCCAACGATGACACCGGCGAAGACGAAGCCGCCGGAGCCGGAGAAGATTGATGCACCCTGTGCCGGAAGCGACGTTGCGATACCCGCGAAGATCAGCAGGGACATGCCGTTGCCGATACCACGGTCGGTGATGAGCTCGCCCATCCACATCAGCAGCACCGCACCGGAGGTCATAATCAACACCATGGTGACGAGGCCGAAGATGCCGGTATCTTCCTTAAGCACCTGCACACCTTGCCCCAGTAGCTGGCGGCGATCCGCCAGCGCCACGATGCCGGCGGACTGCAGCAGTGCGAGAGCCACAGTGAGATAACGGGTGTACTCCGTCATCTTCGCCTGGCCGGACTGGCCTTCCTTCTTCAGCTGTTCAAACTTCGGGATCACCACTGTGAGCAGCTGAACAATAATGGACGCGGTGATGTACGGCATGATGCCGACGGCGAAGACAGAAAGCTTCAGCAGCGCACCGCCCGAAAACAGGTTGATCAAGGAGTACATGGCCGAGTTATCGGTCAGGCCCTTGATCTGCGCTTGAATCGAGCCGTAATCCACGCCTGGGGTGGGGATCTGGGCGCCAATGCGATAGAGGATGATCATCGCAAGGGAGAACAAGATCTTCTTACGAAGATCTGCGTTCTTGAACGCCGAGGAGATGGCGGACAAACTTTGCCTCCTGTGTAGTTTGTTTCCGTAGTGCGGGATCTACTGGCTAGCGCACCTGCACTTCAAGATACGCCCGCGGTGAGGCGACACTAATTGCAACCTGTACAGGTTAGCAGACAGGACAAATGCTGAGGACACTCTACCACCTACCACAAGCGCTATTTCAAATGGCACTTCCGGGTTAAGTAAAGAAAAGTGTGTCCGCATGCCACCATAACCCCAGACCACACACCACAAATCACCAAAGAATAGCTCCCCGAAAGCTATTACCCACACCATCCCGCACCTCCGGCCACATTTGTGCTAACCGCACACCGGTTGGATTAAAGGATGACCACCAACCGCCCCAGCTGCCCACTATGCGGCAACAACACAAAGAAAAACGGCACCACCAGCAAATCAACCACCCGTTGGCGCTGCACCCACTGCGGACACTCCTTTACCCGCAACACCCAAACCCACAACAAAAATACCGCCACCATGGCTTTGTTCATCCAATGGGCCACCGGCACCCAATCTCTAACCACCTTCGCCGCACACCATGGCGTAACCAGGCAAACCATGCACCACCGATTCCGATGGTGCTGGTGGATCATCCCCACACCCACCATCGACTCATTCCGCATCCATGACCAAATCTTCCTCGACGCGACCTATCTAAAGTCCGGATGCCTCCTGATCGCAGCCAGTAAAACCCACGTCATCAACTGGACCTGGGCCAGACACGAAACCACCGCCGCCTACACCGAACTCCTACGCCCCATTGCCGCACCACTAATCGCAGTCACAGACGGCGGACAAGGTGCCCAATCAGCCATCCACCACTGCTGGCCAACAACACGCATCCAACGCTGCCTCGTCCACGCCCAACGAACAGTCCGCCGCCACACCACCAGCAACCCCCGCACCGATGCCGGCAAAACCCTCTACCGCCTAGCCCTGAAACTCACTCGCATCACCGACCTTGACCAAGCATCCACATGGGTCGCCCACCTGCACGAATTCGACCACACCTACCGGGAATGGATGAACGAGAAAACCACCATCAAAGACCCTGCTACCGGCGCCTACACCAAGGTCTACACCCACCAACGCGTCCGAGCGGCCTATCAATCATTGCTATCTCTGCACCGCAGAGACCTGCTGTTTACCTACCTGCAACCCCCACCAACAACCATCGACCCCGACAACCTTGCAGCAACAACAAACAGCCTCGAAGGTGGCATCAACGCCCCCATAAAAGAACTAGCCCGCAGACACCGCGGACTATCACTACCGCATCAACGCACAGTGATGGATTGGTGGCTGTATCTACATACAGAAGTCCCTGACGATCCGGTCAAGATCGCCAGGGACCAACGATGGGGTCAAGACGCACTTTCCACAGCAACAGACCTGATCACCCACAACACCACAGCCACTACCAATGACATCGGTGCACCAGCAGAATACGACACCGCCATCGACACCAGCTACCAACACAACCTCGGCATCCAAAAAGGCTGGATCAAATAACCGCAACACGCCCGGAAAAGACACACTTTTCTTTACTTAACCCTTCACATAAGCTTGCTCCCGTTAAGATCATGGACTTTCACGCGTCAAGGAGGGATGCATGGCTATCTCTACCCCGCATGCGCAATCCCCTTCTCAATCACACCTGGGGTCTCGCGCGGACGCTACTGCGGACGCTTCTGCCAGCGCTCCATCAGGTAAAATCCCGCGTCGCCTCGTCGGCCTCGGCGTCCTTTTCCTCCTATTGCTCGCCAGCATCGTTGCCAGCATCGTGTTTGGATCACGGCAGATCCCTTTTGGAGAAGTGTCCGCCGTGTTCCGCGATCTCGGCACGGCGTTCGGCCACGCGGAGGGGCTGAATGTGGATCAGCGCGTGATCGTCGAGCTCCGCATTCCCCGCACCCTGTTGGGCCTAGTCGCCGGTGCTGCCCTTGGCGCCTCCGGTGCATTGATCCAAGGGCACACGCGCAACCCTCTCGCGGACACGGGCATTCTCGGCATCAACTACGGTGCGTCCCTGGCCGTGGTTGCCAGCTTCTCCTTGCTGGGTGTGACGTCCGTGTGGGCTACCAGCATGTGGGCGTTCGGTGGGGCCATCGCTGCTACTGCGTTGGTGTTTAGTTTGGCGTCCATAGGAGGAGGACAGGCCAATCCAATGACGCTGGTCCTCGGCGGCGCGGCTTTGTCCGCGGTCCTCAGCGCCATCATCAGCGGTTTTATCCTCACTGACGATGCCAATCTGGATCGCATGCGCTTCTGGACCGTCGGCTCCATCGCGGGCCGGGATCTCACCGTGTTCTACGGCGTGCTGCCGTTTATCCTGGTGGGCCTCCTGCTGGCGTTCATCACGGCACCGCAGCTAAACCTCCTGAATCTGGGCGATGACATCGCCTCCGGACTGGGCATCAACACCCAGCGCGCCCGCCTGATTGGCATGGCTCTGATCGCACTGCTGGCCGGTGCCGCGACAGCTGCCGCCGGCCCCATCACCTTCATCGGCCTGGTGGTCCCGCACCTCGTGCGCGCCATCACGGGCCCTGATTACCGCTGGATCCTCCCTTACTCTGCCCTGACGGGTGCGGTGATGATGCTGTTCGCAGACGTGGTGGGCCGTCTGATCGCTCGTCCGGGCGAGTTGCAAGTAGGCATCATCCTCGCGTTCGTGGGCGCGCCGTTCTTCATCGCCCTTATTTATCGACGCCGGGTGGTGGCCATTTAATGAGTTCCCTCCTTGCCCGCCCTACCTCTTCCACTATCCCTGGGCGCCCGCCATTCCGCGTGGGCTCATTTTCTGTGGTCTGGCGCCCTCGCGCGTTGACGGTGTCTCTATTGCTGCTCGTGGCGATCGTCTTGCTAGCGGCGGTCTCCATCGGCCTGGGTGACTATCCTGTGTCCCCGGCTCGTGTGCTGGAGGTGCTGTTCACCGGCCAGGGCACCCGCATTGAGCGTCTGGTGGTTTTGGATTGGCGCATGCCTCGTGCGCTGACGGCCATTCTGGTGGGCTGTGCGCTGGGATTATCCGGAGCCCTCACTCAGTCCGTGACTCGCAATGCGCTGGCCAGCCCGGATATCTTGGGCTTCACTACGGGCGCGTCCGCGGCCGCGGTCACCGTCATCACTCTGGGTGGTGGCGCTGGTGGTTTCCTCGGCTGGCTCAGCAGCATCGGCATTCCCTTGGCCGCGGTGCTTGGTGCGGCTGTCACCGCAACGGTGATGTGGGCTCTGGCGTGGAGGAGATCGACTGATTCCTTCCGGCTAGTGCTGTTCGGCATCATCATCTCTGCTCTGTTGACCTCGTATATCAACTTCCTGATGATCCGCACGGAGTTGCGCGATGCCGCGGCCGCGCAGTTCTGGCTTACTGGCTCCCTGAGCACTGCGGACTGGTCCAAGATGTGGCCCATCGCCATTGTTGTGTTGGTGTTTACACCGCTGCTGGCCTGGATTGGTCACCAACTTTTAGCCACCTTGCTGGGCTCGGATACTGCACGGGCTTTGGGACAAAACGTCCAGGGTGTGCAGGTGCTTCTGCTCGCCGCTGCCGTGGCTTTGGCAGCAGTGGCGGTCTCGGCCGCTGGCCCCATCGGGTTCGTCGCCTTCGTGGCCCCACAGGTGGCGCTGCGCTTGTGCAACTGCTCTGCACCACCGCTTCTGGCCTCTGCGCTGACCGGCGCTGCGCTACTCCTGCTGGCAGATATCAGCACCCAAACTCTTCTGCCCGTAGAGCTGCCGGTGGGCATTCTCACCTCGGCAATCGGCGGTGCGTTCCTTATTTATTTGCTGGTCCAACGGAATAGGTCAACCACGGCATGAGAAAAGATCCCACCCTGGAAGTTAGCAGTGCCGCGAACAAAGAAGGACACATGACTCAGAAGCACAGCATGAGCGCACGCGGCCTCGCCGTGGGCTACGGCGACCGGACGGTCATCGAAGGCTTGGACGTGGACTTTCCTCGCGGGCAGATCACCACAATCATCGGCCCCAATGGCTGCGGCAAATCCACGTTGTTGCGAGCCATGTCTCGTCTCCTTCCGGCGAATGAGGGCGAAGTGCTGTTAGACGGCGCCGATATCTCATCCATCAGGCGCAAGGACCTCGCACGGACCATCAGCGTGCTGCCACAAACCCCTACCGCCCCGGAGGGACTCAACGTGGCTGATCTCGTCTCGCGCGGTCGGCACCCACACCAATCGTGGATCCGTCAGTGGTCGTCCACGGACGAAGCCGAGGTGCACAAGGCGCTGGAAATGACTGGCTCGATGGGGCTGGCGGAGCGCACCCTGGATTCTCTGTCCGGAGGGCAGCGGCAGCGTGTGTGGATCTCCATGGTTCTTGCGCAGAACACGGACATCCTGTTCCTGGACGAGCCCACCACCTACCTGGATCTGGCCACGTCGGTAGAGATTTTGGAGCTGGTGCAGCGTCTACGCCGAGAGCTGGATCGGACTGTGGTGATGGTGCTGCACGATCTCAACTTGGCTGTACGCTACAGCGATAATCTCGTGGTGATGAAGGATGGACAGGTCCTCGCCACCGGGCGTCCCAGCGAGGTCATTACCCCAGAGCTACTGCTCGAGGCGTTTGCCCTCAACGCGCTAGTCATCGAGGATCCTGTCACCGGCGGTCCGCTGATCGTCCCCAAGTGACGATCAGGGCTTAGTCCTCCATCAGCTCCTGGGCGGGAGTCTTCTTGGACTTCCGCCAGTTGATCATCGCGGAAATCACCACCGGAGTCACAGACACCAGCACGATGACGATGGCGATCATGTCGATGCGATCCGCAATGCCCGGGATATCCCCCAGCAGCACGCCAATGCCGACCATGCTGACAATCCACAGCACTGCACCCGTGACGTTCCATCCCACGAACTTCTTGTACGGCATCTCCGCGGTACCAGCGGCCACGGGAATGTAGGTACGCACGATCGGGATGAAGCGCCCCAGTACCAGAGCCAACGGCCCGTACTTCAGGAAGAAAGCCTCGGCTTGTTCGAGGTGCTCGGTTATGAGGATCTTGGCGTCGGGCTTAAACAACTTGCGGCCAAAGCGGTGGCCGAGCCAGAAACCTACCTGGTCGCCCAAGAACGCCGCGACGATGGCCACGCCCACCAGAATCGGAACGTTCAAGCCCAGCTGATCGCGCAAGATTGCCGCGGTGACCAGCATGGAATCGCCGGGGAGGAACGGGAAGAGCACGCCGGATTCAATAAAGATAATCAGCGCAATGCCGCCGAGCGCCCAGCCGCCAAAGTTCTGGAGCAGGGTGGTGGCGTCCATGAGGTCGCTTAAGTGCACAGGGAATCCCTTCTAGAAAACAACTGGTCTATTCTTACCCCGGTTTCTGACCGGAATACAGGCAGCTCGCCCCTAGCGTGCATCCGTTATCCCCATGAGTGCCCGTCCCCTAGCCAGCAACAGCAAAACCGCCCCAGCACGTTCATGCGGGGCGGTTCGGCAGTTGATTCAGACTACTTCGTGGCGTCTGCCAACGGCTGCTCGATCTTGTCCAGCAGGTAGTTCAGGCTCAGCACGGTCTGCCATCCGAAGGCCTTTTCCAGGTCGCCTTCCAGGTAGACACTGTGTCCGTCCTTCACGGCGGGCAGCTTGCCCACGATCGGATCCTCGGTCACAGAAGCCTTGCTCTGCTTCGGAGAGTAAGACAGTTGATCCCACACCAGCACGTCAGAGTTGATCTGGTCTGCGTTTTCCTTGGAGACCTCACCGTAGAACTTGTCCTTGGTGATGCCCGCGTAGGCCGGGTTGATCTTGAATCCCAGCTCGGTGAAGAAGCGGCTACGCGGATCGCCCTCGGCAAAGACAGCCAGGCTCTCGTCGGAGACAGTGGCCACGCCGAGTTCCTTTTCGGCCCATTCTGGGTGGCGGCCCTTGAGCTCTGCGAACTTCTCCTTGACCTGCTCCACCTGGCGCTTTGCCTCTTCAGGCTTGCCCACGGCCTGCCCGATCTCTTCCGTGGTCACGTCCCATGGTTGCTGTAGTTCTTCGTATTCGCCCTTTTGTACGACGACAGGGGCGATCTCAGACAGCTTCTTGTACGTGTCTTCATCGATGTCCGAGTACACGGCCACGATGAGGTCTGGATTGTCCTTGGCGATGGCTTCCGCGTTGACTTCTGTGTCCTTGTCGATCCGAGGAGTGTCGCCCTCGATCTTGTCATTGGACCAGTTGCCCGCAGCCTGACCATCCGGGGTCATTCCGTCCCAGTACTTCACGGAGACAGGAGTAACTCCCAGCGCCAGCAGTGCGTCCTGATCCGTGTAGCCCAAGGAGACCACGCGCTGCGGGGCTTCCTTGATTTCGGTGGAGCCGTAGCGGTGCTCGATGGTGGTGGGGAATGCGCCCTGCTCGGCGTTGACTGCCTGGGAGTCCCCGGAATTTCCGGACTGGTCATCAGTCGAGCAAGCGGTCAGTGCCGCGCCCAAGGTCAGCACAGCAGCGGTGCTAACGAGAATCTTCTTGAGTGTCATTTTTCTCCGTTGTTACTGGTGACGGATTTCCGCGCGAGGCGTGGCCCGTACACAAAAGGGAAAGGTCAAACCTTTGGTTGGATATATCCAGCCCTATGTCCAAAGAATTCGGTGGCGGTCAGTTCCGAGTTGTCGTCGAGACGAACACGATCCAGAACAATCGCCGGCGCCGGCACGTTGGCACGGGGCGATCCACAGACCACCGCGATTCCTCCCTCGTGAGGGATGGTGACTCGGCCGGGGGTTCCGCCGAAGCGGCCCTGCGAGACGTGCGCGGAAAGCACGCGGACGCGCTGGCCTCGGAATTCAAAGTAAGCATTGGGGTACGGGTCGGACTGCGCCCTGACCAGCAAGGCGATATCTTCCGCAGGTTGGGTGAAATCTATGCGAGATTCCTGCTCGCCGCGCTTGTGGAAGTACGTAGCGCGGGTGGGATCTTGAGGTTGCGCAGTGGCGGTGCCTTGGGCGACGTCACTCAATGCGCGTTCCACGAGGGGCTCGATGAGGTCGATGGTCTTGGCCACGAGATCCGTGGTGGTGTCCTGCGGACCCACGGGGATCGCGCGCTGGGCAACGATGGGTCCGCCGTCCAGCACTTCATCCATCTCGTGCACAGTGACGCCCACGTGAGTTTCCCGGTTCAACAGCGCCCACAGGATGGGCGAAAATCCGGCGTACTCGGGCAGGAGACCATCGTGGACATTCAATGCGCCGTGCTTGGCCAGGCTGAAAACCTCGGGAGGAAGCCAGGTTCGCCAATTGTTGGCCACGATGATGTCTGGTGCAGCATCGCGCAACGCCTCAATGACGTCTTGACCCACGCGCTCAGTGACACACACCTGGAGCTCATGTTCGCTGGCGAGCTCCTCAACGGAGTCTGCCCACATTTGCTCATAAGGGTGATCGCTGGCAGGGTGCGTAACTACCAAAACTACTTCATGACCAGCATTGATGACCGCAGACAACGTCCGGTGTCCCCACGACTGATAGCCGAAAACAGCAACTCGCATGCAGGGGATGTTAGCTTAGGTTTACCTATGTAGTCAATGATGAAAGTGGCGCAATTTTCATGCCAGACTCCCCGGACGTGACCACCCTTCACCGAATCTCGGTGCCCGCGGATGCGGAAGCCCTCGTTTTCCCGGACCCCTACCGCTCGAACGTCGAGCTCACCGAATCGATGTCCACCGTCGATGTGCGCATCCCGACGCACTCAGCAGTGACCTATAGCTTTCAATCCGGCGAGCTGAAATATCCCGATCCACATAACGCACACGGCGCAGGCCCACAGGCGAGCCTATTGAGCGGCGATTCTGTGGACCAGACACTCTGGCCGCCTCGCTCCCCAGAAGTCATCGCGGACTTGCCCGGCGCACGCCTGTCCATCGACCGGAAGGTATTCGGCAGGCGCTGCACCGCGCGCCTCGATGACCGCGGTGCGGATACCACCGTGGTGTTTTTGGATGGCGATGACTGGATCCATCTGCATGACCTCACGGGCGCACTGGACCGGGCAGTCACGGCAGGGCTTATCCCCCAGATCAACCGCGTCTTCCTGCCGGCAGCCAAAGACCGCAGCGAGGAGTACACCTCCCAAACATTCGCCAGCGCACTGGCCACCGAGCTTCCGCCGATCATCAACAGCAGCCACATAGTCCTGGTGGGGCAAAGCTTCGGCGGTCTCTCCGCCCTGCGCGCAGCTCTTACGGCTTCCACCGAAACCACGCCTGCAATCAAAGGAGCCATCGCCCAGTCCCCTGCCGTCTGGTGGTCCGCTGACCGTTCTGCAGAGCTCGCGGACACGCTCTCGGACGGGCCCGCAGGAGGCGACATTGCCGCACAGCTCACTGGCCCCTCACTCGAAAATCCTGCGGCTCACAGTGGCTCCGGTCTGGCACGCATCGTACTGACGTGCGGTGCAGAAGAGCCGCCCATGCAACGACACGTGGATGCAGTGGCCGATGCCCTGACACGCCGCGGCTTTCCCACCACCAATCACCGCACGCCCGGTGGCCACGACCCTGCGATGTGGCGCCACGGGATCATCCCGGCACTCGCCGAATTGCTGGGCTGAATCTACGAGCGCGCCTCCACAAACTCCGCCACGCGCTCGACTGTCCGCAGACCGTAGAATTCGCGCACGCCAACCTCCACTCCCAGCTCTCCACGCAGCAGTGCGCAGAGCTTGATGACCGCCATGGAGTGCCCACCCATGTCAAAGTAATCAGCATCCACCGGCACGTCCTCGGGCTCAATATCTAGCGATTCGGCAAACAGCTCCGCCGTGATCTCCTCGGTTTCGTTCGCCGGTTCGCGGCCCTTCTCCGTGATCCTTTCTCCCTCACCCAGTGCAGCAAGGTCGGTCTTTCCATTCGACGTCACCGGCAACTCATCCACGATCGACCATCGATCCGGGATCATGTAGCTGGGCAGTTCCTCGCGCAATGCATTACGCACGCCAGTCAGGAAACTCTGCCGCTCCCCCTGGTCCGCATCGCGCAGTTGTGGGGCCACGAGGTGACAGGCCAGGAGTGTGGCGTCGGATATACGAACAGGAACGGTCACGCAGTGGAGGATGCGGGGATCAACGCCGCGGGACACGGCGGCCGAGACGTCGCCGGGATCCACGCGGTGACCACGAATTTTCACCTGATCGTCGCTGCGTCCGAGGTACTCGAACATGCCATCCGCACGCACGCGGACGATGTCTCCCGTGCGATACATCCGCTCACCCGGGGCGCCCCACGGGCAGGCGACCATGGAGCTGGCGGTGCGCGCCGCGAGCCCATGATACTCCTGCGCTAAGCCGCTGCCCGCGAGGTAGAGCTCACCCGGCGCTCCTGTAGGAACGGGGCGCAACCACGGGTCCAAAACGAACGCCGCCGTGCGATCCACCGGCATTCCGATCACGGGCGTGGCGCTCTCATCCGTGCCAGCACCCAGGGCGTTGATGGTGTACTCGGTGGGTCCATAGAGGTTGTATCCGCGCACGTCATCGGCCTTTCGCAAGGTCTCCCACACGCCGTGCGAGACAGCCTCGCCGCCCAAGAGCACCAGCCGCGGGCGATGCGCGCCGGATTCCAGCATCCCCTCCGCGAGCAGCTGCTCGGCAACGGTCGGGGTGACGTTGATGACATCCACCTGATGCGCGCGAATGGCCTCAACCATGGCCGCAGCATCGCGTCGCAAATCCTCGGAGAAGATCCGCACCTCGTGGCCTTCCACCAGCCAAAACAGCTCTTCCCACGACATATCGAAGGCGAAGCTGATGGCATGCGCGATCCGCAACGTCCGCCCATCGGCAGCAGCTGGGGCGAAGATCTTGCGCCGGTGATTGTCCAGCATGTTGTGCAGCCCGCGATGCTTGATCACCACGCCCTTGGGCTTGCCGGTCGATCCGGAGGTGTACATCAGGTAGGCATCGTCCCCGGGCACCGCCGCAGGCGTGTGGGTGGTGGCGTGGGAATCGGCAGTGGTGACGTCGACGCAAGGAAGCGCACCGATCCGCTCCATGCGCTCCCGAGAACTCGAGTCCACCAGCGCGGCTGCGGGCTGGCTGTCCTCCACGAGGACCCGGAGCCGCCCATCGGGGTGCGTCAGATCAAGCGGCGCGTAGCGCACCCCTGCCCACAGGGCTCCCAGCAGAGCCACCACCGAATGCGCGGAGCGCTCCACCGCAATGGCGACAGTATCGCCGCTGGTCACGCCGCAATTCTTGATCTTTTCCGCAATGTCGGAACAGCGAGCAATCAGCTCACCGAACGTCCACTGCTGTGCGTCATCCGCTAGCGCGATGCGATCTGGGAAGCGCTGGGCGGTGTCCTTGAGCTCATCCGCAATGGTGCGGTCAATGCCTTCGGCCTTCTGCCAGGAAGCCATCTGCTCCGTCGTGCTTTGCGGGGAAGAATCCTCCGCTCGGGCTGGCGCCAACTGGGCCAGCTGAGCGAGCGGGACCTCTGGTGTGTCCACAAACGCGGTCAGGACTTCGGTCGCGGCCTTGAGCACGGAATGTGCGAGGGACTCGTCCACCACGTCGTGGCGGAATTCCAGCTTGATGCCCAGCTTCGGCCCCGGAGTGAATACCCAGGTCAGAGGGAAGTGCGTGGAATCCTCCGCGCGCTCCTCCACAACCCCGTGGCGTTCCCGAAGTTCCGCTGCTGCCTGCGGATCGAGGAAGTTCTGCACCACCACCATGGAATCGAACAGCGTGCCTACCCCCAGCTGCCGCTGGATGGCGCCGAGGTCCGCGGAATCGTGGTCCATATCCTCGATGCGCTGGCGATAAACATCCTGGACCAGTTCTTCTATGCTCTGGCCGGGCCGAGCTGTCACTCGCACTGGCACTGTGTTGAGCAGCACTCCCACCACATCAGACATGGCGGGGTCGCTCAAGGCATCGCGGCCACTGACAGACTGACCAAACACCACATCCGAATCCCCTGTGACAGCACCCAAGGCCACGGCCACGGCTGCGTTGACCACGGAGGTCAACGTCACGGCCTGCGCCCGGATCTTTTCCTGCAGTGCGCCGGTCAGCTGCTCGCTGACCTCGGCAAACACCTGGCGAGGCAACTCGCTACCAGCGTGCTCTGAAGAGATATCCGCGGCCTGCGGGGCAACGAGCGTGGGCTGAGACAACGTCTCTAGGCGATGTACCCAATAGTCGCTATCTGCCTGCTCTTTGCGAGTGTCAACGGACTCGAGCAGGGCGTCAGCAATAGAACAACCGCGAGGAACCAACTCTCCCGCACCCTGCGTGCGGGCCTGGCCGGACCTCAACGTCAGCCTCTCGAGGAAGGTTTGCAGCATCACTGCACGCGACCAACCATCGACCAGAACCAGGTGGTAGGTAAGAAGCAGCGTGTCGCCAGGCTGTCCGTCACTTCGGCCGGTGACGATGGTTGCCTTCGCCAGCGGCACGGATGCGAGATCGATGCCCGCGCTGCGATCAGCGTGCATGATCGCCTCGAGATCCCCTTCGGTGGTCTCGACGGGGAGGTCAATGCCCTGTCCACTCCACGGCAAGTTCTGCACGGGTTGGCCGGAAGCATCGGTGTGGAACTCCGCGCCCATGGCTGGATGCACGGTCACTGTGTCCCGGAAGGCTTCCACCACGGCCTCGGCATCCAGTCTCCGGTCAAACGTCAACGCAGTCTGTGCAACGTAGGCACCCGGTGCTGCCACCTGTGACTGGAACCAGATTCCGCGCTGCAGCACGCTCAGCGGAGCGCGGCGTCCTGAGGATTGCTCGCGGCTGACGTGCTCCTGCAACTCGCGAGCAACCTCGCCGATGGCGCTGCGCAAACGCTCGGCGGAAATCACCGCATTCACCACGGACAGCTCCATGCTTACGGCCCGCTCGCTAGACCACACATCGGCCTCCACCAGGTAATCCGTCCACTGGCAGGCGGCATCGCCCGGCGCGTGGAGGACAGCGCCAGTCTCTCCCCGTCCGAGGTAGTTGACCAGGATCTGTGCCCCATGGGCCAGGGTTCGCTGCCCTTGCGGGTGTGTGTATCGCAGTGCCTGATAAGTGCGGCGGTCCGGGGCTGTGCCGTCCTCGTGGAGCGCGCGCATTTCCGCTGCGGCACGTGCTGCATCCGCTGGATCAGCCAACGGGATTTCCACCGGCGCGATGGTGGTAAACCATCCGAGGGTTCGACCATAGGAATGATCAGCCGGACGTCCGTGGCCTTCTACGTCCACGGCCCAGCTCCGCGCGTCCGTGCCCATTGTTCGAGCCACCGCGACGGTCACCAGTCCTGCCACGAGGTCCTGAACGTCCACACCCATCACGTCGGGTGCAACGCTCTGCAGGACCTGCGCGGTCTGTCCGTCAATGTTCACTTCGAGCGTGCTCACATGATCCGTACTCCACTGGTTCGAGTCCTCGACGGGCCGTGGCAGCGTAGCCAGTTCACTCCAGTGCAGGGCATCCTGAGCTGCTGCGGTGTGAGCATCGTGCAGTTCTTGCAGGCAAAGATCCTTGTAGCTCGCCTGCCCGGAGAGAATCCTGCGCCCTGCGAGCGCATCGCGCAGATCGTCTTCCAGAATCATCCAACTGGCGCTATCGATCACCGCGTGATGAGCAACGGCCTTGACGTACCCATCCACACACCCGAGCACCACGCTACGACCAGCAGCAATATCGATGTGATCGATCAATGCATCCACGTCCAAAGCCCGCACAACCATAGGGCCGTCTCCCTCGGCACCAACAAAGTGCGCGAACGCAGAACTGGTGTCCACGCGCGTACGAAGCATCGGATGTGCCTGCGCTACCTGCTGCAGGGCCTGTTCCAAGTCCTCCACAGCGACTGGCCCCAGATCCAAGCGGCGCGCCTGCACAAAGCGGTCGCTCATGCCTCTTTCCATCTGCCTGCGCAGCATCGCCGGGATGGGGAAAGCCCCCGAGATCTCCTGGTGCCCGTCCTTGGGCAGGGCTTCTTCCTGGCTCTGCCTTGTTTCCTGGATTTTCTGCTGGGTGGCCTGCGGCGTGACCCGCTCGGCAATCTTGCGTGGCGTGCGGCCCAAGAAGAAGTCCCGCGGAGTCACGTTGAGATCAGCGCGCGCCAGCGCGTGAGTAACGCGGATGGCAAGAATACTGTCTCCACCTAAGCGGAAGAAGTCCGAGTCCGGCTCCACCTCGGCGCGGTCCAAGCGAAGTGCATCAGCAATTGCCTGCGAGATCGCCTCCACCAGATCCGAGGTGCCCGAAGCCTGCTGAGCAGCAGGAATCTCACCCAGAAGGTCCAGGATCGCGCGCTCATCCCGCTTGCCATTGATGGTCTGCGGCACCTGCGTACTCACCGCGAATAGCTGCGGAACCATGTAGGCAGGGAGCGCGTCTCGGGCCGCTGCGGCAGCTCGGGAGGTGATCGCCTTTGCGTCGGCACGAGAATCCGTAATCAACAACGCACCCGGCACCTGGCCTTCGGGCAGATCGACGACCACCACGGTGGCCTCCCGCACACCGCTGACCTTCTCCAGCGCGCTCTCGATCTCCCCCAGCTCCACGCGATAACCGCGCAGCTGCACCTGCCTATCGGCGCGGCCCACGTAATCCAGATGACCGTTGTTCAGCACCTTTGCCATGTCATTGCTGCAGTACATCCGCGCGCCGCCGCCAACGAAAGGATCGGCCACGAAGCGGGAGGCCGTGGTAGAAGCAAGCCCCCAATAACCCGCGGTGACCTGCGGCCCGGCAACGTACATCATGCCGGTCTCTCCAGGCTGCACCGGCTGTAATTGCGCGTCCAGAACATAGGTACGCAACCCGTCCATCGGGCGGCCGATCGGGCTGCGGGCCTCCCCTGCATTCTCGGAGCATTCGTGTGCTGTGACGTGCACTGTCGTCTCCGTGATGCCATACATGTTGATAAACCGAACATTCGGATGAGCACTGCAGTAGGCAGCCTCCGCGCGGGCCTCCAAGGCCTCGCCGCCGAAGATCACCGTGCGCACCGCAGAGTCCTGCCCGAGGTGCGGCTCCAACGCGGCAAAGGCGGTTGGGGTCTGGCTCAGCACCGTGATGGCTTCGGCACGCAACACCTCTGCGGCATCCTCGGGCGAGCGCATCAGCGCATACGGCATCACCACGGCACGCCCGCCGGAGCTCAGCGCTGCCCACATCTCCCACACCGAAAAGTCAAAGGCGAAGCTGTGGCTGATCGACCACACGTCCTCCTGCGAAAACTCCACGTGGCTGCGAGCATTGCCCAGCATCGCGGTCACGTTGGCGTGTGTGACGGCCACGCCCTTCGGCCGCCCTGTGGAGCCGGAGGTGTAGATCACGTAGGCGATGTCATTGGCACGGGCCACGCTTGCCGACCGGCCCGCAGGCGGCTTCGCTTCCCCGCTCATCGTCTGTTCACTGACCACGAGGACGGGACAATCTACCAGCTCAGAGACCATTTTTTCCGCGCTGGGAGACACCAGCACGGCATCGGGCTGGCAATCCTCCAGGATCAATTCCACCCGCGCTTGCGGGGACAACGGATCCACGGGAACGTAGGTGCCGGCGGACATCGTGGTCGCCAGAATGGCCGCAACCTGCCACGCATCGCGCTCCATGAGCAGGGCTACTCTCGGGGTGTGGATGGCAACCTTCCGGTCCAGCACAGCGCGTATACGCTGAGCGGCGTCGTCTAGTTCTTCGTAGGTCCAATGCTCCGCAGCACCGTCTTCTCCGATGCTGGTCAGGGCGGGCCGGTCGCGGGAGTGCTCGAAGCTGCGTCGCCACAAAGAAGGAAGCGTGTCCACACCAGATACCGCACCCAACGCCTCTGCAACCTCACCCACGGTCGCCACCGCACCGGATTCAGACAGCAAAGAATCCACACTCACCGCGAGCATCTGCGCGATCCTTTCGGCACGTACCTCGGTGATTCGCTGCGGATCGTAGATCAGGCGCAGTGGGTGCTCAGCGGAAGGGTTGACCACGACGGACAGGGGAAAGTGCGGCGCGCCATTGTTGCGCACGTCAGCAACCTGTAGTGGCGAGCCGGGGCAGCCCACGTCCTGTGGAGATAGCGGCACCTCCACCACCATCAACGTATCCAGCAGTTCGCTGGCGTTGGTTCCCAGGTCGCGGGCAATATCAGCCAGGCTGACGTGCTGCACATCGCGGACCTGATTGTTGTGATGGACCATGGCGTGCAGCATGCTGGTCACCGGCAGGGTGGGATCAGATTGCCCCGGCGCGACCACCGGGATGGTGTTGAGCTGCATGCCCACGGCATCGGCCACGCCAAGAACGGGAATGTCACGGCCGGAAACGGAAGTGGCAAACACCACGTCAGCCCCAGGTTCGCAGCCCACCAAGGTGCGAAGGACCAGCCCCCACGCCGCGTGCACCACATCCGGCAGGCCCACACCCGCTGCCCGAGCACGCTCAGACAAGCCAACAGTCCGCGGATCGTCTACCAGCAACTCCCGGCGCTCGAGCGAACTCGAAGGATTAGGGCACAGCACCGTGGGGCGTACCTCGCGCATTTCCTCGCGCCAGACGGACATATCGGCTTCCGCGTCTCTGCGCGCCACCCATCGCACGCTGCCGGCCATTCCGGCGTCCGGGTCGTAGCGCGGGATTCGGGCATCGTCATCCCGGTAGATCTCCAGGAGATCCCGCAGCATGATGGGCACGGACCATCCGTCGGCGATCAGGTGATGCACCGTCTGGATCACGGCGATGTCCTGGCCACACACCGCACCATCGACACTGGTCGGGAGCACAACGGTCCATCGCATGAGCGGCTCGGGCGCGGCATCACCGGGCGGCTGCAAGGAGATTCCCCGCGAGAGGTCATCAGCGGCAATCTCTTCCGTACGCTGCACGAGCCACCCGTCTAATCCAGGCCCAGCCAACTCGGCAGGCACCGTCACGTCCCGAAAGTCCACCCGCAAATGCTCGGCAATCCCCGGATCAATCACGGCAACCACATCGCCACCGTCAGTTTCCCAAGGGCGGGTGCTCAGTGCGGGGTGGCGTCGGATCAAATTACGCGCAGCGCGGGCGAATCGCTCCCGGTCAAACGGTTCGCTGCATTCCACCCGCAAGACCTGTTGCTCCACATACGAGCTGGCCGATTCCTCGAATAGCGAGTGGAAGTACATGCCGTGCTGCAGCGGGGTCAGCGGCAGCACGTCCTGCAGCTCCGCGGAGCTCTGCGCAGTGATTCGTGCCAGGTCCGCAGAGTTCACGGGTGCGGGGGCAACGTCGCCCACGGACAACACGCCGTGATCGGCAAGCGCTGCCACCTCGCGCAATGCCACATCCCAGTGCGCGACCAATTCGTCGATCCGTTCGGGGGAGATCCTGCCGCGCGCCCAGGAGATCGTGGTGCGCAGGACGTATCCCTCGCCGGTGTCTTCGGCGATCGCGTTGAACTCCAGCTCGCGGACCAACGGCTGGTCCGGGTCGCGTTGCTCGCCGAGTTGGCCGGTGGAACCCGCGGGAGCGAAATCTTGTGCTCCTGCGGATACGCGCCCCAAGTAGTTGAACAGCACCTGTGCCTGCGGAGGGGTCTTCGCGGACTGATGCAACCAGGTGTGGGCCTGGTAAGGAACGCCGTTGCCGGGGATGGCCGCGAGCTGGTCTTTCACTGCGTTGAGTGCCAGCGCTAGCGGGGCGATGCTGCCCTCGACCTCTGTGGAGGCCTCCTGCACTGCCGCCCGGGTGGGGTCGATCAGCATGGGATATAGGCAGGTGAACCAGCCCACCGTGCGTGAAAGGTCTGCTTCCCTGCCCTGTGGCCCGGGTACGAATCGGGTTTCGCGGCCGTGCCCCTCCATCTCCACCAGGGTCCATGTTTGTTTGTTTCGACGCCAACGCGCCAACGCCACGCTCAATGCCGTAAGCAATACGGAATTCGCCCCCGTGCGGAAAGCGTGGGGCACCGCACCCAGTAATTCGTCCGTGATCTGCACTGATGCCTCATGTACCACGCTGCGCTCCTCACGGACTGTGGGCGCTTTCTCGGGACTATCAGCAAGCGCTGGCACCTGCGGGTCCCGCAGAGGTTCATCTGCACTCGGCAATGGGGGCAGGGAACTATTGGCATCCTCCGCGAATTCGCCAGTATCAACGGCCTGTTGCAGCAGCTGCGTCCATCGGCGCAGGGACGTCCGCTCCGGCGCGAGCTGTTCCCCGCGATACGCCGCGGCGAGGTCCTCGCCGATAATGTTCCATGACACGCCATCGACCACCAGGTGATGCACCACAAGGCGCAATCTTCCGGGCACCAGCCCAGCCGCTACCACCACTCCGACTGCCGGATCCAGCAGTTCAGAAAGCGCAGCGATGTCCGTGGTGGGGTGGATCGCCACCGCTTCTTCGGCAGATTCCTCCGGGAGTTCCAGCCGCAAGGGATTCCGCTGCACACGGGCCCGCAGTGCAGGGTGCGCCTGCAGCACGTCAGCCACCATTCGCCCGGCCAGCTGCGCATCCACATCTTCTGGAACTGAAAACTCCACGGACTGAATGAAGCCGTCCACGTGATCAGTAATGGAATCGAACCAGCGCAGAATCGGCAGCGACTGCACCTCACCGGTTGGTTCATCGTCTGGATCCTGCACGAAGGTTCCGCGCTCTTCGGCGCACCGAGCCAGTTGCTGTGGAGTGCGCGCAGAGAAAATATCTCCCACACTCACCTCCACCCCGCGCCGTCCCAGAGCCGAGACCAGGGTGATGGCCCGCAGGCTATCGCCACCGATATCGAAGAAGTCCGTCTCCGCACCCACCGCGCTAACCCCCAATGCTTCAGCCATTGCCTCCGCGAGCAGAGCAACGGTTTCCCCGTCACGTTCAGCATCGGCCGGGGCATCAGTGAGCGAGCTCCAATCAGGTTCCGGCAGTGCCTTCCGATCCACTTTTCCGTTGGCCGTCCGCGGCAACTCATCCATGACGGTGATAATCGCGGGCACCATGTATTCGGGCAGTACCTCGGCACACCAACTACGGATCGCAGCACCCACGAGGCCCGCAGTCACCGTCACGTAGCCCAGCAGTCGCCCCTCCCGAGCAATCACGCTCGCCGCCTCCACATCTGGGTGTCCCACCAGCGCAGATTCCACGTCCTCCAACTCCAGACGCATGCCACGGATTTTCACCTGATTATCGGCCCGCCCCACGAATTCCAGCGAGCCGTCGTTGTGCCGGCGCACCAGGTCTCCCGTGCGGTACATCCGGGTTCCGTCCGACGCAAACACATCCGCAACAAAGCGGCTGGCCGTGAGTCCTGGGGCATTGATATACCCCTTGGCCAGCAGGAATCCGGCCACATAGAGTTCACCAATTTCTTGGTCTGGAACCACCCGCAGGTGCTCATCGAGCACATAGAGCCGACAGTTGGGATTGGCCACACCGATGCTCGTGTTGAGGCGATCCTCGTCGTCACGGTAGATGACGTGGGAGACACCGATGGTAGCTTCCGCTGGCCCGTACCCGTGGTACAGCGGGATGGCCAGCTGCTGGCGAAATCGACGGAACAGCGCCTGGGTGAGCATCTCTCCGCCACACCAGACATGCCGCAAGCTGTCTAATAGATTCGTGCCTTCGGCCTGTTTGAGCATGACGTCGAGAACACTCGAAACCAGATACGCAAACGTCACGCCCTCGCGATGGATGAGGCGGGCCAAGCGTTGGGGGTCTTGCTCCACGCCCGGCGCGGCCACCACCACGCGGCCCCCGCAAACCAGCGGCAGGAAGATCTCATTGATGGAGATATCAAAGGCCAGCGGTGCCTTGAACAGGGAGGCATCATCGCGGCCGAAGAACAGGATCTGATCGCGCTGCCAGAGCAAGCGCTCCACGATCGCACCGTGGCGGATCATTGCGCCCTTTGGGCGGCCGGTGCTGCCAGAGGTAAAGATGACGTACGCAACGCTGTCCGTGGACGGCGGGGTGAACAGCTCGCGGGTGGCATCGAGGTCGAATAGCGCGTCTTCGGTGAGCGCGCAGTTGTCCGGCGTGAGTACGAAGCTCAGGCTGGCATCGTGGGTGACGGATTCCCGGCGCGCCTGCGGCCACGAGGGGTCTAGCGGGACAAAACTGCCACCGGCGAGCAACGTGGCGACGATACCCACCACCATCTCCGCGCTGCGCGGCAGGGAGATTCCCACACTCTGACCAGCGTCAATACCGTGTTCCCGCAAATTTCGCGCTACAGCAGTTGCATGGGCGACGAGCTGCGCATAGGTCAGTCTGTGCCGGTCATCCACCACTGCGAGCGCATCCGGGGTCTCCTGCGCATGCTGCAGGAGCAGGCTAATCAGGTCCGGGCGATCGCGATCCTGATCCGTGTCATTCCATATGCGCTGCTGGGCGATCCGATCCTGTTCACTGCGGCCATGACCGATGACGGCGCCGCCATCTCGAGAAGCAAGCGTATCGCCAGAGGAAAACGGAGTGTGAGCAGACGATCGGGTGGGCACAAAGAGCCTTTCGGTTGATGGGGAAACAGGGAATCAGACGCGGATGGCGGACGTCGGGCTAGGTGTCAGCCAACCTCAAGCGGAGCACGGCTCGGGAAAATCAGCCTGCGATCAGGTGCGAAGAATCCCGATGTTGCTCGGAGCGGAGATCTTCATCCGCCGGCGCACGATGCGTGCGTTGCTGACCCGTGATGGCCTCCACCAGTTCCCCGGAGCGGGTCGCGATGTTGGAGAGCAACGTGGAACCGAGTCCATGCGTGGCCTCAGTTGCTCCCTGCACGAAGAGTCCTGGCACGCGCTCGCCATTGAGCACGGCGCCGTAATCCCTAGTGACGGTGAATTCTTCACTGCCGTGACTATCAGCGTGAATCCCCGCAAGACCGCGAGATCGGAAGCCCGTGGCGCACACCACCACGTCAAAGTTTTCTGTCACCACGTCTCCGGTTACTCGGTGGCGAATGTCCACGTCGACGCTGCCGTCGGAACAATTACGCGCACCGAGCACCTCCGTGGTCCGGCGAATATCGAGCCGCTGACGCCCGGTGACGCTTTCCCGATACTGACGGTCGTGGAGCTCATCGAGGAGCTCAGATTCCACGCAGGCGTAATTGGTGTACCGGTGGCGGATCAACAGCTCGTTGCGGATCGCATCGGGCGCATGGAAGAAGTCATCAACGGCCTCCGGGTCGAACACCCGATTGGCGAAGGGGCTGTCATCGGCGGGGATGAAGCCGTAGCTGTTCAAGCTGCCCGTGACGGTATCGATATGCGGGCAATCGTGGAAGTACCGGATGGCCTCGGCTGCGGACTGGCCCGCGCCGATCACCAAAGCTCGGCGGATATCCCACCCACTGTTCAGCAGCTTCTTGGTGCGCGGGAGCAAATCGATGTTGTGGAAGATGCGCGAGGTGTCCAAGGAGCTGTCCTCTGCCCACGCAGGCATCTTGGCTTCCAGCCCGCGGGCAACCACCACGTTGCGGCAGCGAATGGACTCCGACTGCTGAGCTCGCTGCCCTTCGGACTCACCGCTTCCTAACTTCCTGCGGACGTGCACCACAAAACGAGCTCCGTCTGCGGCCAGTTCCGGAAGCGTCTCGATGGACGTCACGGTGGTGTTGTACTGCGTGTCCACGGTGATGTGATCCGCGATCCATCGGAGGTAATCGGCGAATTCCACGCGTTCCGGGGTGAAGGTTTGGCGGTTAATGAAATCAATCAAGCGGTCGCTGTGATGCAAGTAGTTGATGAAGCTGAAGCGGCTCTGCGGATTGCGCACCGTAACCAGGTCTTTAAGGAAGCTGATCTGCATGTTGGATCCTTCGAGGAGCATGCCTGGGTGCCAGTTGAATTCCGGGCGGGCTTCCACAAAGAGTGCATCGAGTTCTGGAGCTTGCTCTTCGATAGCTACCGCGAGCCCGAGGTTTCCGGGGCCGATGCCGATCCCGACGATGTCGCGGACGGAATTTTCGTGGGTACTGCGCTCTGCGGATGTCTGAGCTTGACGATCGATGATGGTCACTATGGCCTCTCTGTAGGATGCGCCAACCAACTTCTTAGGGTAGGCAATGCAAAGGGTAGGCTAACCTATCTTCTATTGCTCAACAACCCCCTAGCGGGAATTGCTCACCCCGCGTCCGCAAACTCCCAGCTAGAGGCTTCACATCAACTACGTCCTCGGCTACCGACTGGAAGGCCCTCCCCACACACAGGACCACCGTGGTACGCCCGCGGCGAATATCTCTCACCGCACGCGCCACTTTCATGCCCGTCATTGAATCCACTGACGAGACCGGATCAACCATCACCAACATCTCCGGCTCAGCCAGTAGCGCTCGTGCCAATCCCAGCCGCTGCCGCTGACCACCGGAAAGATTGCGCGCACCTTCGGTCAGCTCGTGATCCAATACCCCGGCTGAATGAGCCGCCCCCGGCGCCAGTTCATCGAGCCCTAAGGCGTTAAGAATGTCTACTGCATCCTCCGCCCTGCCCTCTCCAGAGCTCCGCAGCACCGCCTGCCCCACTGTGTCCCCAAACAATGCCGGCTTCCGAGGCTCGGCAAGCACAGCGGAACGCACATCGTCTACCGAGATCTCGCAAATATCGCGCCCCCGGATCCACAGTTGTTGAGTTTGTGGCCTAGTCAGGGAGCCAAGCTCCATCGACTCCCCCGCGACCAACGCATCCACCAGAGCATCTGCCCATGCGGCTGAACAGTGCACCACCGTCAGTCGCCCCTCTGCGAACGCCACGGAAGCCTGCTCTGATCCCTCGACCTCGCCGTCTCCTTCGGCCTCACCGTCTCCACCGCGCATGGAAATGGCAGGCGTGCCAATCTGAGCAGATGGCACGCCCTGCCCCTCACGCAGCCGCTGAGCTTCCGCCACGCGCTGCAGCCTCCGAACGGAAGCCCTCGCCAATCCAATGAAGCGCGGCATTCTGCTGCACTGCCGCATCGGCTCCGCGATAAATTGTGACAGCGCCACCACGGTGACCAACTCCCCCAACGTCACATCGCCGGAAATGGTTCGATAGCCCGCGTACAGGCCCACCGCACTCAGCAACAGCACATTGCTGCCCATCGCCACGGCTTCATAACCTCCGCTGACCCACGCGAGCTTCCGAGCATCCGCACACGCCTCTTCAGATTTACGCGCATATCCACGGTAGGCCGGATGCGCGCCAGCCACTCCCGAGATCACCGGCAGCCCCTGCAGAATGTCGGTCATGCGCGCGGTCACTCGCGCGAGCAGAGTTTGTTGCCGCTCCGCGCGGCGTTCAATGATCTGAGACAGCCGGTGCAGGACTATCAACACCACCGCGCTGAGCACCAACACCACCACTCCCAGTGGCAGATCAATCAGCGCCAGAACAATCGTGCAGAAAATGGCTCCCACCAGCGCACTGATCCCCACCGGGACCACTTCGATGATGTCTACCGCCTGCACCACGTCTTCACCCACCACCGTGGGCAATTCCTGGCGAGGCAGACTGTCCGCATCGTCGGAATGCCCACCATGGCTCACCACCTGCGAGGTGATGCCTGCCCGCAATTCACATACGTTCCGAGCCGACGTAGCCTGCAGTATCCGGAACCCTGTCTGCCAGCTCACAGACACCGTCGCCAGCGTAGCGCCTAAGGCTGCGATTCCACCCACCAGGTGCCACACATTCTCGCTAGCGATAAGACTGTGCGCCAACCATCCCAGTAACACCGCAATCATGGCTTCTGCCACGTGGTAGATGCTCAGCAACAAGCCACTCAGAGCCATCGCGCGAGAATTTTTTCTGACCAGCCCGCGCAGCGTCACCACCTTGTTGTCAGACACGCGCCTGCCTCCCCTGCTCATTCCAGGCGGTCCACATATCGGCATATGTTCCGTTTCTTGCTGCCAGCTCCTCGTGCGTACCTGTTTCCACCACGCGCCCGCGCTCCATCACCACCACGCTATCGGCGGAGGTTGCTTGGCTGAGCCGGTGCGCAATCACCATCGCCGTCCGTCCGCGGATCGCCGCGCGGGCAGCGTCCTCCAAGGACATCGAAAAGGCCTCGTGTGATTGCTGTGTTTCCTCGAGGTCACCGTCATCTTCGGCCGTTGATTCGTCAAGAATGACGACGCCAGCCCGAGACAATGCCACCCTGGCCAGCGCCAGACGCTGTGCCGCCACCGCATCTACGTGCAGGCCCCCTTCGCCCAGCATTGTGTCTAAGCCCTGCTTGTCGCCATGGGACAAGGATGTGCACCAATCTTCCGCACCGGTTCGGCGCAGCGCATCCCATATTTCTGCGTCGCTGGCACCTTCGGCTGCCAGCAGGAGATTATCGCGCAAACTCATCGCGAAGACGTAGTTTTCCTGGGAGGCAACGCAAAAGATCGAGCTTCTTTCTTGCGCACTCATTCCCACCACGTCGCACCCCCCAACGGTGATCACACCCGGCTCTGCCATCTCGAGGGTTCCAGAGACAATTTCCGCAACCGTGGACTTGCCAGCTCCCGATCCGCCGACCACGCATACCGTGCACCCCGCAGGGATGTGGAACGCCAAGTCATGCAAGATCTCTGGGCCATCCTCGTACCGATAATTCAGGCCCTTGACCTCTACAGCTGGACTCTGCCGATGCGAGGAGTAGTCATCAATCGGCTGTGGCGTATCCGCACCCGCGGAGCGAATGAGTCCCACGATGCGCCCCAAGGCCGCCCCGCTGCGCTGCAGTTCATCAAAGGTGAACAGAATCGTGCCGATCGGCACGAACTGACGGTGGAACAGAATCAACGCTGCCGAGATCTCGCCCACCGTCACCGCATCTTCGCGGAAGAGCAACCAGCCTACGACAGACAGGGCTGACAACCCCATGAACTCCGCGAAGTTCTCCCGCGCCACCAGCCCGGAAAACACACGAAACGCAGCGATTGATTCGTCCCGCGAAGCCTGCGCGTAGCGCCTGGTGAGACCTTGGCGGCTATCCACCAGCCGATGCGAACGAACCGAACGAATGCCCTCCATAGAACCTTGCAAGGAACCGATGACACCGGCTTCTAATTCGCGTTGGCGTCGATACAAAGGGGCAGAACGAGGAAGATACCATCGCAACCCCAGCGCATAGAACGGAATCCCGCACAGCCCCGCCAACGCGAGGCGCCAATCCAACCCCGCTATTCCAGCGCTGGCCACCACGACCATCACCAGCGCGCTGAGGGTCGATGGAACCGACTTGCGGGCACTGCTCACCAGCGCGGCGACATCCGCACCAACTCGGCCCAGCACCTCTCCCCGGCCCAGGGACTCCACCGTGGTGGAAGGCAGATTCAGCACCGCGGCGACGGCGCGCTCACGCAACTTCGCAACTACCTGGGCAATCGTCACACCCGTCAGCGCCTCCGCAAGGCCAGCGACAACGGCAGTACCAACACACGCCACGGCAGCCCACACAATCACCTTCAGCACGCCAGACTTGCCGTCACCGGCGGCTACCGCATCGATGACGCTGGCCAGCAGATAAATGGGCACCAGAGAGAGCAAGGCACCGGCGAAAGTGAACAGCACCGCACTAATTGCTGGAGTTGCGGTGCGACGGAGCAGGCGGCCAATCTCCGCAGCGGACTCACCAGGCAAAGCAGTGGGAAGTACGGCACTCACTTAAGCGTGAGACTTTCCTGCCGGTTGCAAGGTGGTCCACTCGCGGTCGATGAACTCCATCGCCTCGTCCCGCGATACCCCGCCGTCTACGCCACGGGAAGGGTCTCCCAGAGCCACGGTCCATCCGTCTGGCACGGCGGCGAACGTAGGCCACAACGAGTACTGTCCCTCGTCGTTGATAAGGGCGAAGAAGCTGCCCTGTTCGTCATCAAACGGGTTGCTAGACAACACGCGCTCCTTGTCTCATGATGCGGAAATAACGGGTTTATGGGCTGCGTTGGCCAAAGTGGTGGCACAAGTGCAGCAAGCGTGAATTAACTTAGCATAACCTAATATGCAGCTTTTGAGGGTTAAGTAAAGAAAAGTGTGTCCGCATGCCGAGAGTGTCTGATGGTTTGTGTGTGGGTACCTAACCCGCATAAGGAGATGGACCAGAATGACTACTGTGGCACGACGAGATCCGGCTGATAAGGCCAAAATTGATGCGATTGAAAAGAAGCTGCTTGCTAACCCTGAAATCGCGAAGCTGATTGATGACCTAGGCACGTCTACAACGGATGCCAATGACCTAGTTCGCGGCATGTTGCAGGCCTCGATTACCAGGGGACTCAACGCTGAAATGGATGCCTACCTGGGCTACGAGTCTGGCGACAGGAGCGCTAAAGCTGCTGCTGGGACAGACAATTACCGCAACGGATCGTATCCAAAGACCGTGGATTCTAACTACGGGCCAGTGACCGTTGATGTCCCGAGAGATCGGGCTGGAACATTCTTGCCGACTATGGTTCCTAAAGGTTCTAGGCGCTTGACTGATGTCGATGACATGATCGTCAGCTTGTACGCCGGGGGGATGACAATTAGGGACATCCAGCACCATATGGCAACTGCGATGCGGGTTGATATTTCCCATGAGACGATTTCCGCAGTCACCGATGCCGTCCTCGATGAGGTCATGATCTGGCAAAACCGCCAGCTAGACGAGTTCTACCCGGTCATTTTCCTGGATGCGTTGCGCATTAAAGTCCGCGACGGTGGCCGAGTAGTCAACAAGTCCGCGTACATGGCAATCGGCGTGGACCTGGACGGCATCAAGCACATTTTGGGATTGTGGATCGCCAAAGAAGAAGGCGCTTCATTTTGGGCGCAGGTATGCGCCAATCTTTCCAATCGTGGGGTCAAAGACGTCTTTATCGTCTGCTGTGACGGGCTTAAAGGCCTACCAGAAGCAGTCGAGGCAACTTGGCCGAACTCGATGGTGCAAACCTGTATCGTGCACCTGATTCGTGCAGCTAACCGATGGGTAGGCTACGGGGATCGCCGGGGCGTATCAGCCGCGTTGAAAAAGATTTACACCGCTGCGGACGAGTCCACAGCTCAGGCTGCCTTAGACGAATTTGAAGCCTCTGAATTGGGAGAAAAGTATCCACGCTCAGTCAAGGTCTGGCGAGATGCATGGCAGCGTTTCGTACCGTTTCTGCAGTTCCCACCAGCGGCCAGAAAGGTTATCTATACGACGAACTCGATTGAATCATTCAACAATGAACTGCGTAAAGCTACCCGCAACAGGGTGCAGTTTACCAACGATGAATCAGCGCTCAAGACGCTGTGGCTGATGATCTGCAATATCGAAGACAAACGCGCTGCAAAGAGAGCGAAGCAGGGCAAACGAGTCTCAGCGACAGCCGGCAGGCTCATGGAAGGAGCCCGAGTTTCTGGCTGGAAACAAGCTATAAACCAAATGGCCGTGGCCTACCCCGACCGCTTCGACAAATACCTATAAACCTAGCCCCACACACAAACAACTTGACACGCTCCATGCCACCATAACCCCAGACCACACACCACAAATCACCAAAGAATAGCTCCCCGAAAGCTATTACCCACACCATCCCGCACCTCCGGCCACATTTGTGCTAACCGCACACCGGTTGGATTAAAGGATGACCACCAACCGCCCCAGCTGCCCACTATGCGGCAACAACACAAAGAAAAACGGCACCACCAGCAAATCAACCACCCGTTGGCGCTGCACCCACTGCGGACACTCCTTTACCCGCAACACCCAAACCCACAACAAAAATACCGCCACCATGGCTTTGTTCATCCAATGGGCCACCGGCACCCAATCTCTAACCACCTTCGCCGCACACCATGGCGTAACCAGGCAAACCATGCACCACCGATTCCGATGGTGCTGGTGGATCATCCCCACACCCACCATCGACTCATTCCGCATCCATGACCAAATCTTCCTCGACGCGACCTATCTAAAGTCCGGATGCCTCCTGATCGCAGCCAGTAAAACCCACGTCGGGCCTGACCCCCGGAAAGTAGACACGTCGGGGGTTAGCTATGCTGCTTGGGTCAGTGTAGCTGATGTGAGTGCTTCGAAGTCATTGGGGGCTAGAAGGTTGCACCAGGAGTGCCGTCTGCGGGTGTTGTAGCGCATGCACCATCGAAAGACTTCCTGCCGGCAGATAATGGGATTATCAAAGACTTTCCGATCACGTAGCACTTCACGTTTTAAGGTGGCGTTAAATGATTCTGCCAGGGCATTATCGGCACTAGTTCCCACCGCGCCCATGGATTGGCGTACACCAAGTTGGGCGCAGTGGTCCCTAAACGCCTGTGAGGTGTACACACTTCCATGATCAGAATGGAAAATAGCCCCGTCAAGGCTTCCGCGGACTGTGCTGGCATGGGACAAAGCCTCGATGACCAGTGAGACACGCATGTGGTCTGCGAGTGCATAACCTGCAAGTCTTCGTGAATAGGTGTCAATGACCGTGGCCAGGTACATGTTCTTACCGCCCTTACACGGCAGGTAGGTGATGTCGCCTACATAAACACGGTTCGGCTCGTCAGCGGTGAATGTACGGCCTACTAAATCTGGCATGACACGGTGACCAGGCTTGCGCCGGGTGGTGATGCATCGACGCCGTTTGCTAAAGCCTTTTAGCCCCATGGATTTCATGATGCGCGCAACCTTCTTATGGTTGATCGGGCCGAAGTCCGTATCGTCGTTGAGGCTTGCAGCGATGCGTTTAGCACCATAAAGCCCGTTCTCATCATCAAAGATGGCCTTGATTCTTGCACCAATAAGGGCATCGGAACATATCTTTAACCTGCGATTTTCGTGGGTGTTGACCCATTTATAAAACGAGGAGCGATTGAGCTTTAACACATGGCACATCCGCTTGACCGAGTACTCGGTTCGGTGGTCATAGACAAACTGGAAGCGGATCACCAGCGTGTCTCTTCGGCAAAATATTTCGCGGCCTTGCGCAGAATATCGCGTTCTTCGCGCAGCTTCGCGTTCTCTTTTTCTAGCTGGCGGATTCGCTCGGAATCAGTCGTCTCCTTGGCGTTGTCGCGCATGGCCTTCGTGCGGGCACGTTTGCCGGTGCCGTATTGCTGAAGCCAGGAGAAAAGCGAGGAACGATTGACTCCAAGCTCTGCTGAAGCCGCGTGAAGTGAAAGGTCCTCATTGTTTTCATAGAGGGCCACAGCATCACGTTTGAACTGTTCGGAATACCTAGGCATGGTGGTAGATTACCTTTCTTCCCAACCCAACCGGGCTGGATATCAGGTGTCTACCAAACAGGGGTCAGGTCCAGACCAGACTCCATCAGAATCTCGACTATCGCACGCCTGCTGAGGTTGAGTCAGAGTTTTGGGCAACAAACCCGACCCAAGAAATAATAGAAATCAAGGCAAATGCCTAGGAACAAAACCCGGGGCACTTCACTTCATTTATGACGAAACGCGGTGCAGCTGGTGATCTAAAATCTCAACCTTCCCGTCTTGACCTGGTAGATCGATCCCTTCACTGGAGAAAGTGGTCACTCTAACCGCAGGCTTCAAACCAGTTATTGCTAAAGCAGACTCTCCGAGAGTTTCGTAACCTAGATCAAATCCCAATTAGGGCGCATCACGCTTGCAGTGCAGGGTGAACGACAAGACTCCTAATAAGAAAGCAGGAGATAGGATAGCGAACGCGGTTGCAAGCGCTGGATAGACACTAGTGGCCTCGCCCAACGATCTAGCCAGCAGCGAGTGGGAAGCCGCGAACGGAAGCCAAGGCGTTATAGCGTCGAACATTGGGATCTGCGCCAAGAGTTGTTCAATGAGTAACATCCAGGTGATCGGGGTCGCTACGGCTGCAGCTACAGAGCGCGTAATAACAGCGATAGAGGTAGCCATCGATGACCATACCAATACGATGCCCAAATAAAGCCCCCAATACGGTAGCGCTCCCACGCCTATTTCCAATCCATCTGGGTACAACATCCCAGCTAATAGGGCCAGCGGTATACCAATCGCAAATGCACAGACCAGAAAGACACCTTCGACGACATAGTGCGCCACCAAAGACAAATACCGAGAAGTTTGAGTGAGAAAAGCTATCGCTGTGGACCCAGATCGAATCTCGGTAGCTGTGTATGCCCCACTAAAGATTATCGCCAAAACATGAAATATGCTGATACATTTGCCAATATCACTGGCATCGATAGGTCCTTGGTATTCGGCATCATAGACTGCTGCCATGATGATGATCGGTCCGAAAAAACAGCCAAGAAGCATTACCGCATAGACACCCGTCGAGCGAAGAGAAATAAGACGGCGCAGTTCGGCGCGGAAAGCAGCAATCATGGTTGAAACCTTCTTGCGTTAAAGTCTGATGATGTGGCAGTAAGCTCTAGGAAGGCTTGTTGCAAAGTGGAAGTGCTAGAACCCAAGCTAGTGATAAGAATGTCCGCGTCGTGGCATTTACGAGACAGTGCCAATACATTTGGGATCCGTTGATTAAACGAGACTTCAAGCCCGTTTGGAAGCTTGTTGACATCGACACCCAAATTTCGTAACTCACCCATCAGACGAGAATCATCATTGGTAGCTATGATGGTGTTCTGGGAAGAATTAACGAAGTCTTTCATGTTCCATTCACCGAGAATGTGGCCTTGACCGATGATAAGGATCCGGTCGGCTAAGGTCTCGATTTCACTTAACAGATGTGAAGAGATGAATACCGCATGTCCCTGGGTAGCTAGATTCGTTAAGTAGGAACGCATCCACAGCATGCCTTCGGGGTCTAGGCCGTTCATTGGTTCATCTAGAATAAGATTCCGGGGGCGACCAAGCATTGCTGTCGCGATTCCGAGTCGTTGTTTCATTCCCAATGAGTATTTTCCCATGGGACGACGCGCAGCTGATGACATCCCCACCTCTTCCAAAACAGCATGAACTGCTGAACGAGGTAGCCCGGCTGATGCAGCAACAACTTCGAGGTGTGCTAAACCTGAACGTCCAGCATGAAACCATGATGTATCTAAAACTGCCCCAGCGGCTCTAGCCGGCTGCGCGTGTTGGGAAAGCTTGCGCCCGTCTATGAGAACATTGCCTGCGGTTGGGCAGTCTAGGCCAAGCATGCATCTCATAGTCGTAGATTTTCCTGCGCCATTGGGGCCTAGGAAACCTGTGATGGCGCCATCAGGGACAGTGAATGTGAGATCGTTGATAGCTGAGAATGTTCGATACTGTTTCGTTAGTCTGCTTACGGTAATCACGCTTGGCCGCCTTCGTGTCGAAGTCTGCTTTGTTCAGAGTTTGCAAAGCGAACCCAGACCGGGTGGAGCAAGACCACTACCAGACAAACTGTGACAACGCCTAAAGCCAGTCCGGATAACACATCATGGACGTAGTGCACCCCAGCTGCGACTCGGGAGCTGGCGATCACAATTGCCACAGGTACCACGATCCATTTAGTACGAGATAGCGCAAGAACGCAAGCTGTAGCAAATGCCGCGGCCAGCACTGAATGATTTGAAGGCCACGACCAATCACCTGGGTCTGGGCATGTGAGTGCGGTCGTGAGCATACTGCTTGCACATGGTCTCGGCTCGGAAACGAGAATCTTTATTCCTTCGCTCAGCAAATATGCGATGACAACACCGACTCCCGCACAAGCAAACACTGAAAGTCTTTCACGCGATCGAGCAAGACACCAGAGGCCGACAACTGTCGCTGTTGCCACTAGGATAAGCAGCCCTTTACTTGCTATGAGGGTGACCAGCGTTTCAAGGTGTATACGCGGAACCGTCGTAACGATCGACGAATATAGAAATTGTCGCTCAGGGAATGCGATAGCGGAGCCGATGAGTAGCGCGATAGTGACAATCCACGCCCATCCCATCCCCATCTTCAGTCCGGACCGTCTTGTTATTGATCTCGATATGTGTGTTTGGGTATCAATTTCGTTCATGGTTACTTACGCTATGGGGGTCTAATGGGCAACACATCTGCCGATGAGACATAGTTGTCTAAGCCTTTTGGCATAGAAATACTTCTCGAGTGCCTCCCTATCGGCAGTACTCTGAACGGTGATTATCAGGCATACTATGAATATGATTCTGCGTAATCGCGTAAATCCCCAGCGATTTTTGGAGATGGTTTGCGCTTTACTTTTTGGATTGATTGCAGCCGTTCCAGAGCCTGGCCTCCTAGAAGTTTCTTTTCTGACAGCATTAGGTGTAGGAATTGGAGCGATATCACGAGGTGTTAGCGTTGGGCTAGCAGGACTGGTCGTTTTGATAGTCACATGTGTGGCTAGAACTATTTGGCAGGACGGGCATTGGCTTTATCTGATGGGGGAACTGCCCCCATCAATACTCAGGGCGGGAATTCCCTGGCTGTGCATGGTAGCGGTGCGTCAGTATGTCAGTCTGGGCAAACGAGCTGAGCGGGAACGAGATCTACGAAGGCGCCAGTACGTAGCTAATCTTCAAAGTCAAGCATCTGTTGAGCGGCTTTCACTGGCCCAATCTTTGCACGATGAACTTGGCCATTCGCTCAGCCTTGTAGCTTTGAATCTCAGTCGCGTCGAACTGGATTCGGCTTTGCCCGAGAATCTTCGGAGCATCATCTCCTCTGCGCGCGAGGACCTTGGCAAAGCAGTCGAACAGTTGGGGGATTCAGTTGTTGCTCTCCGATTAGGTGCCAAGCCTGCCCCCGGGGCAACTGATTCTATCGAAGCGCTCATCAAACATGCTCAAAATGCAGGGGCATCCATCTTTGTTGATCCTTTACCTACCAGCATCTGTGCAGAAACAAGCGGCTACAAAGTTCTCTACCGTTTTCTCCAGGAGGCTATTACTAATTCGATGAAGCACGCACCGGGTGAAAACATTTTCATTCATCTAGTGGAAGTTGGAGAGGTCTTTCGAGCGCGAGTGGTTAATGCGACGACGGTTCAAGAGGTTGCGCATAGAAGCTCTGGTGTTGGTCTTTCAGCGCTTACTCGGGATCTTCGAGCCGGCGGCGGGGATCTAAAGGTCGATGCAACTAGGAGCACTTTTTCGGTCGAGGCGACGATTCCTCTACAAGTCGAGCAAAGTGTCCTGATCAATACTGAAGACCAGGAGTCTACTGCTTCTAATGAGATGGTTAACCCGGGCATCAGACATGCGCAGCAGCGGGTGGTGCTGTTGACCGCTTCCCTGATAGTTGCTGGATTGCTTGGCACTGAGGTGGCGTCTACGTTCCAGAAAAGTCGTGCGTTGCTTCCTCCGGAAGAGTTTGCAGGCATTACGGTGGGTAGTGATCAGGCAGAAATCGAACGTGTATTACCTGACCGAGAGGTTCCTCCTCGGCGGGGAGACCTTCCCATACCTGGGTGCCATTATTATGCAGTGACGGCACGTACTTTTGATGATTCTGCAGGAGATATTTACCGGGTTTGCTTCAAAGAGAATGTGGTGTCGTCGGTGGACTATCTTCGGGGAGAAGACAGATGAGTAGTAAAAAGCAGCCAGTGCGAGTCATGGTGGTCGACGATGATCCACTTATACAGGCTGGAATCAAGGGTGTGCTTGAATCTGACTCTTCCATCTTCGTGGTAGCTTCGGCATCCAGCGGTACTGAGGCCCTGGACTTGATTGACGCGTATCGACCGGATGTTTTACTTTTGGACATCCAGATGCCTGGTCTGACGGGTTTAGATGTGTTGCGAAAAGTTCGACAACGCCCACAGCGTCTAGCGTGCGTGATTGTCACTACTTTTGGTGAAGACGATTATGTGTTGGAAGCTGTTCGTTTTGATGCAGATGGTTTCGTACTAAAGGCGGGGGATCCGTCGCTTTTGCTTACTGCGGTTCATGCGGTTGCTGAGGGAGGGGCTTTTTTCTCCCCATCTGTGGCACGCAGGCTTCTTTCTCCTGAAAGGATTGCGCGTTATGCAGAAGTTCGAGCTGCTGTGGAGAAGTTTGGCCGTCTTACGTCTAGAGAGCAAGAGGTGTTGGTGCGGCTCAGTCGTGGCGCTACCAATTCGGAGATCGCGCAATCTATGCACTTAGCACCTGGGACAATCAAAGCTCATGTGTCCTCTATTCTGAGGACTACTGGCGCTCGTAACCGGGTAGAGGCTTCACTAATTGCCATCTATGCTAAAGAAAGTTCACTCTGAAACTAGACTCCCCACGATTCTTCTGAAGACTTAAGCACCACACGCATTCTCTGGAAAGACCGAGGTTTTGCAGTCTGCACAGGAATGCGCTTCGATTGGTTAGCGCGTCGACCGGCGGGTTCAAGCGGTGAATGCAACACCCGGGCCTGACCCCCGGAAAGTAGACACGTCGGGGGTTAGCTATGCTGCTTGGGTCAGTGTAGCTGATGTGAGTGCTTCGAAGTCATTGGGGGCTAGAAGGTTGCACCAGGAGTGCCGTCTGCGGGTGTTGTAGCGCATGCACCATCGAAAGACTTCCTGCCGGCAGATAATGGGATTATCAAAGACTTTCCGATCACGTAGCACTTCACGTTTTAAGGTGGCGTTAAATGATTCTGCCAGGGCATTATCGGCACTAGTTCCCACCGCGCCCATGGATTGGCGTACACCAAGTTGGGCGCAGTGGTCCCTAAACGCCTGTGAGGTGTACACACTTCCATGATCAGAATGGAAAATAGCCCCGTCAAGGCTTCCGCGGACTGTGCTGGCATGGGACAAAGCCTCGATGACCAGTGAGACACGCATGTGGTCTGCGAGTGCATAACCTGCAAGTTTTCGTGAATAGGTGTCAATGACCGTGGCCAGGTACATGTTCTTACCGCCCTTACACGGCAGGTAGGTGATGTCGCCTACATAAACACGGTTCGGCTCGTCAGCGGTGAATGTACGGCCTACTAAATCTGGCATGACACGGTGACCAGGCTTGCGCCGGGTGGTGATGCATCGACGCCGTTTGCTAAAGCCTTTTAGCCCCATGGATTTCATGATGCGCGCAACCTTCTTATGGTTGATCGGGCCGAAGTCCGTATCGTCGTTGAGGCTTGCAGCGATGCGTTTAGCACCATAAAGCCCGTTCTCATCATCAAAGATGGCCTTGATTCTTGCACCAATAAGGGCATCGGAACATATCTTTAACCTGCGATTTTCGTGGGTGTTGACCCATTTATAAAACGAGGAGCGATTGAGCTTTAACACATGGCACATCCGCTTGACCGAGTACTCGGTTCGGTGGTCATAGACAAACTGGAAGCGGATCACCAGCGTGTCTCTTCGGCAAAATATTTCGCGGCCTTGCGCAGAATATCGCGTTCTTCGCGCAGCTTCGCGTTCTCTTTTTCTAGCTGGCGGATTCGCTCGGAATCAGTCGTCTCCTTGGCGTTGTCGCGCATGGCCTTCGTGCGGGCACGTTTGCCGGTGCCGTATTGCTGGAGGGTGTCAGGAAGTTTGTGTGTGAGGCTCTGATCTAGAAGGAGTTTCACTGATAATGACTGCTGTGTCACCGAAGAAAGGCCATGACCCGGCAAGGGTCAACGAGATCAGCGAGAAGCTGATGGAAAATCCTGAGCTCGCTAGCTTGATCAGCGAGCTGTCGACGTCCGCTGATGATGCAAGCGACTTGGTCAAAGGCCTGCTGCAGGCATCGATCAACGCTGGTCTGCAGGCGGAAATGGATGCGCATTTGGGCTACGGACATTCCGACCGTAAGGCCAAAGCCCAGGTGGAAGCCGCGCAGGAGAGCAATCACCGCAACGGGTCGTACACCAAGACCGTCAATTCTGGCTACGGTGCAGTGGAAGTGACCGTGCCCAGGGATCGTGCCGGCACGTTTACACCGAAGATGGTGCCCAAGGGCGCACGTCGGCTGACAGAGCTCGACGATATGATCGTCTCGCTGTACGCCGGCGGGATGACAGTGCGCGATATTCAACACCATCTCGCAACCACGCTTGGGGTGGATATGAGCCCGGATACGATCAGCACGATTACCGATGCGGTGTTAGACGAGGTCATGATCTGGCAAAACCGCCAGCTCGACGAGTTTTACCCGGTGATCTTCCTCGACGCACTCCGCGTCAAAATCCGTGACGGTCACCGCGTGGTCAACAAAGCCTGCTACATGGCTGTTGGCATCGACATCGACGGCATCAAGCACATCTTGGGATTGTGGATCGCTGAAAATGAAGGCGCTGCATTCTGGGCATCGGTGTGCGCGGATCTGGCCAACCGGGGTGTCCAAGACGTGTTCATCGTCTGCTGCGACGGGCTGAAAGGTCTACCGGAAGCCGTGGAGGCAACCTGGCCGAATTCTATGGTGCAGACCTGCATCGTGCACCTAATTCGAGCTGCGAACCGGTGGGTGTCCTACCAGGACCGCAAATCTGTCTCCCGTGCGCTACGTGAGGTCTACACGGCCGCCAACGAGGACACCGCCCGGGCCAGCCTTGATGCTTTCGAGGCCAGTGAACTGGGCCGTAAATACCCGCAGTCGGTCAAAGTCTGGCGCGACGCGTGGGAGCGGTTCATACCGTTTCTGCAGTTCCCGCCGGCCGCACGCCGGGTGCTCTACACCACCAATTCAATCGAGTCGCTCAACGCTGAACTGCGGAAAGCTACCCGTAACCGGGGGCAATTCCCGAACGATACTGCGGCGCTGAAAACGCTGTGGCTGATGATCTGCAACATCGAAGACAAGCGCGCCGCCCAGCGAGCGAAGAAAGCGAAACGCGACATCGAATGCAACGGCTATATTGAAGGAGCGAAAGCCACCGGGTGGAAACAAGCCATCAACCAACTAGCTGTGGCGTACCCCGACCGATTCGCGGACTACTTGTAACCCAAGCCCCCCGCACACAAAGAATCGGACACTCTCTATTGCTGAAGCCAGGAGAAAAGCGAGGAACGATTGACTCCAAGCTCTGCTGAAGCCGCGTGAAGTGAAAGGTCCTCATTGTTTTCATAGAGGGCCACAGCATCACGTTTGAACTGTTCGGAATACCTAGGCATGGTGGTAGATTACCTTTCTTCCCAACCCAACCGGGCTGGATATCAGGTGTCTACCAAACAGGGGTCAGGTCCGTCATCAACTGGACCTGGGCCAGACACGAAACCACCGCCGCCTACACCGAACTCCTACGCCCCATTGCCGCACCACTAATCGCAGTCACAGACGGCGGACAAGGTGCCCAATCAGCCATCCACCACTGCTGGCCAACAACACGCATCCAACGCTGCCTCGTCCACGCCCAACGAACAGTCCGCCGCCACACCACCAGCAACCCCCGCACCGATGCCGGCAAAACCCTCTACCGCCTAGCCCTGAAACTCACTCGCATCACCGACCTTGACCAAGCATCCACATGGGTCGCCCACCTGCACGAATTCGACCACACCTACCGGGAATGGATGAACGAGAAAACCACCATCAAAGACCCTGCTACCGGCGCCTACACCAAGGTCTACACCCACCAACGCGTCCGAGCGGCCTATCAATCATTGCTATCTCTGCACCGCAGAGACCTGCTGTTTACCTACCTGCAACCCCCACCAACAACCATCGACCCCGACAACCTTGCAGCAACAACAAACAGCCTCGAAGGTGGCATCAACGCCCCCATAAAAGAACTAGCCCGCAGACACCGCGGACTATCACTACCGCATCAACGCACAGTGATGGATTGGTGGCTGTATCTACATACAGAAGTCCCTGACGATCCGGTCAAGATCGCCAGGGACCAACGATGGGGTCAAGACGCACTTTCCACAGCAACAGACCTGATCACCCACAACACCACAGCCACTACCAATGACATCGGTGCACCAGCAGAATACGACACCGCCATCGACACCAGCTACCAACACAACCTCGGCATCCAAAAAGGCTGGATCAAATAACCGCAACACGCCCGGAAAAGACACACTTTTCTTTACTTAACCCGCACTTCCCCACCACTGCGCTTCGCCCCAAAAAATAATCGCCCTGCCAGCACATTACGTGCCGACAGGGCGATTGTTAGTAACTAAGTCTGATTAGAACTTATCTAGTCTTACTTAGCCTCGGTGACGGTGCCACCGGCAGCCTCGATCTTCTGCTTTGCAGAGCCCGAGAACTTGTTAGCGGTGACGTTCAGCTTCACGCTGATCTCGCCGTTGCCCAGGATCTTCACCGGCTGGTTCTTACGAGCCAGGCCAGCTGCAACGATGTCTGCAACGGTGACGTCGCCGCCCTTGGAGAAAGCCTTCTCCAAGTCAGCCACGTTAACCACCTGGTAGGTGATCTTGGCGGGGTTGCGGAAGCCCTTCAGCTTAGGCAGACGCATGTGCAGTGGCATCTGGCCACCCTCGAATGCTGCCGATACCTGCTTACGAGCCTTGGTGCCCTTGGTACCACGACCTGCGGTCTTACCCTTGGATGCCTCACCACGACCAACGCGGGTCTTGGACTTCTTGGCGCCCGGAGCGGGGCGGAGGTCGTGGAGCTTAATTGGATCGCTCATGTTTACTCTCCTGCCACTTCTTCGACCTCGACCATGTGGCGCACAACGTTGATCTGGCCGCGGACGATCGGGTTGTCCTCGCGGACGACCGTCTGGCCAATGCGCTTCAGGCCGAGAGAGCGCATGGAATCGCGCTGCTTCGGCTTGGTTCCAACCAAGCCCTTAACCTGGGTGATCTTCAAAGCCATTGCTTATGCCCCCTGTCCTGCTGCACGAGCGCGCAGCATAGCGGCCGGAGCAACCTCGTCCAGAGACTTGCCACGGCGTGCGGCAACCTCTTCCGGACGGACCAGCTGCTTCAGGCCAGCCACGGTTGCGTGGACAATGTTGATGGCGTTGTCGGAGCCCAGGGACTTCGACAGGATGTCCTGCACGCCGGCGCACTCGAGCACCGGACGGACAGCGCCACCAGCGATCACACCGGTACCAGGAGCGGCGGGCTTCATCATAACGACGCCCGCAGCGTCCTCACCCTGAACCGGGTGGGTGATGGTTCCGTTGATCATCGGCACGCGGAAGAAGTTCTTGCGAGCCTCTTCTGCGCCCTTCTGGATTGCGGCAGGCACTTCCTTGGCCTTGCCGTAGCCGACGCCGACCATGCCCTGGCCGTCGCCGACGATGACCAGCGCGGTGAAGCTGAAGCGGCGACCGCCCTTCACAACCTTCGAGACGCGGTTGATGGTAACCACGCGCTCGATGAACTGGCTGCGCTCATCCTGCTGGTTGCGACGATCGTTACGGCCACCGCGGTCGTTGCGGTCATTGCGGCCGTTACGCTCGTTGCGCTCGTTCTTGTCGTTGTTCTCGGCGGAGCGTCCGCCGTTACGTTCACGTCCCGACATCACGCGTTCCTTCCGTTGGTGTTGTTCGTGGAGTTGGTCATTAGAACTTCAGACCACCTTCGCGGGCAGCATCAGCCAGAGCGGCGACGCGGCCGTGGTACTTGTAGCCCGCACGGTCGAAGACGACAGCCTCGATGCCAGCGGCCTTTGCGCGCTCGGCGATCAGCTGGCCAACCTTCGCACCGCGAGCCTTCTTGTCGCCCTCCATAGCGCGCACATCGGCTTCCATCGTGGAAGCTGCGACCAGGGTGTGGCCTGCAACATCGTCGATGACCTGTGCGTGCATGTGGCGAGAGGTGCGGTGAACTACCAGACGCGGGGTCTCCGGAGTGCCGGAGAGGGTCTTGCGGATACGGAAGTGACGACGTGCGCGTGCGTTGCGGCGGCGGGTGGAAATATCCTTGCCCACCGGCAGGCGCTTTTCGTTTTGTGCAGTGTTGCTCATTACTTACCCGTCTTTCCGACCTTGCGACGGACCTGCTCGCCCTCGTAACGAATGCCCTTGCCCTTGTAAGGATCATCCTTACGCAGACGGCGGATGTTCGCGGCGATCTGTCCGACCTGCTGCTTGTCGATACCTTCGATGGAGAACTTGGTGTTGCCATCCACGGCGAAGGTGATCCCCTCCGGTGCCTCAATCAGCACAGGGTGGGAGTAGCCCAGTGCGAACTCCAGGTTCTTGCCCTTGAGCTGCACACGGTAACCAACACCGAAGATTTCCATCTTGATGGTGTAGCCCTTGGTCACGCCCTCGATCATGTTGAAGACCAGGGAGCGGGACAGGCCGTGCAGGGAACGATTCTTGCGGTGATCATCCGGGCGGGTAACGACGAGTTCTTCGCCTTCCTGAGCCACGGTGATCGGGGCCGGAATGTCCTGGCTCAGGGTGCCCTTCGGACCCTTAACCTCGACAGACTGGCCGTTGATGTTGATGGTGACGCCAGAGGGGACAGCCACCGGTGCCTTGCCAACACGAGACATGGTTTGGACCTCCTCTAGTTACCAGACGTAGGCGAGAACTTCTCCGCCTACACCCTTGTTCTGAGCCTCACGGTCGGTCAGCAGGCCGTGGGACGTGGAAATGATAGCCACACCCAGGCCGCCGAGAACCTGCGGCAGCTCGTTGGACTTTGCGTACACACGAAGACCCGGCTTGGAGACACGGCGCAGCCCGGAGATAGAACGCTCGCGGGACGGGCCGTACTTCAGCTCGATGTCCAGTGTCTTGCCAACCTTGGCGTCATTGACGGTGTAGTCAGCGATGTAACCCTCCTCCTTCAGAATCTCGGCGATGTTCGCCTTGATCTTGGAGGAAGGCATGGAGACGGAATCGTGGAACGCGTTGGATGCGTTCCGCACGCGGGACAGCATGTCCGCGATGGGATCAGTCATGGTCATAAGTTTTGACCCATAGCCTTTCTCATTGCGGTTCCCAGCCCACCCAGGATGCGTGTACCGCACGCTTGCTGGCTACTAGCGCGCCCCACGCTAAGTAACGTGGGGTGCTCGCCGCCGTGTCCGCGCGGCCGCTTTATTGGGCGAGGGGCCTACAACAAAGT
Source organism: Corynebacterium jeikeium (assembly GCF_028609885.1). Taxonomy (NCBI): domain Bacteria; kingdom Bacillati; phylum Actinomycetota; class Actinomycetes; order Mycobacteriales; family Corynebacteriaceae; genus Corynebacterium; species Corynebacterium jeikeium. Next base: position 2,185,194 of record NZ_CP063195.1, read on the forward strand.
GGTTTGATGTTTACACTGCTCACGCTGCCAACCCAGTTTTGGGCATGGGGCAACGCAAGACCTGATAACTCTAGCAACCACCTGCGGGTTTCCCCAAATCGCTGTTTTTGGTTTTTGACGCCCCTAGGGCCAGAAATCCAGCAAATCAGGAGTAGGCCAGTCCCAGTCACGACCGAACCCGAATGATCCGCGGGCCTGCATGCCCGCTTCCGTGAGCTGGGGATCGCGGCAATCTTTGAACCCACGGATGCGTAGGCGCTTCGGTCGGTGAACAAGACCGGCGGAGGCAAGGGGCGTCACAAAAGAATCAACCGCCTTCGATAAACGGCGGCGACCGAAAAAGTTAAGGCGACCTTTGGTGCGTCGCAGAACCGCGCGTTGATACGGCTGGCTAGCACTAAGCGGCCCGACGGGCAACAAGACAGAGAGACTGTTCTTGGGTGAGGACGGTAGACGTCGAGCGATCGGACCGAGCTTGTCGGCGAGGTTTCCAAGCTTGAGGCCGCCTTCGCGAAGGAGTTGCTGAACCGCAACCATCGTCATGTGAGAGCGGCCGCCGCAGAGGACAGCAAGACTCATCGGATCAAAAGACTGAAAGGTTTCTAATCCGTTCCAGTTCAGGGCAGTGAAACGGGAGCCGGCGGGGCGCGAGGCGCCGTGTGAATGCATAGCCCAAAGATACAGGGGGTGTTCCTATATAGGTTGTCAACCTAGCGGGTGGAGAAATTGGGGGCGGATTCTCTCTGCGGGGTTGTTTGGTCGTGTTGTTTTCGGGCATGGCTGCTAGCCGACTGGGATTTTACCCGGTCGGCTATCTTTACTCTTAGTGTCTAGGCTGCTAGGTCTTCCTGTGATGGTGCGGGATCGTGGTAGTGCTTGTGGTTGCGCATCATGGCGTAGAGGACGTTGAGTCGTCTGCGGGCTAGTGCTACTACTGCGGCGTTGTGTCTTTTGCCTTCACGGCGCTTTCGTTCATAGAATTGCCGGGAACGCTCGTGGAATCTGATGGATGCAAAAGATGATTGCCATAGGGCGTTCTTTAATTTTTTATTGCCGGCTCGGTTCAGTGAGTTCGACATGATCGAGGTCCCGGACTGGTTTGTCCGAGGTGATAAGCCAGCGTAAGAGGCTAGGTGCCCAGCTGTCGGGAAGTCGGTCATGTCGCCCGCGGTCATGAGAATTTGTGCTGCCGTCTTTGGTCCGATTCCTGGCATGGATAGCAGGATTTGAGTGTGGGGGATGTCGTTGATGAGCTCGATGACTTCCTGCTCGATTTGTGTGCGGTGCTCGAGCTTTAAAAGCGCGTCCTTCGCCGACATTGCTACGCCCATTTCGGCATAGTGTGCACCAGCAATGGCAACTGTTTGCTCAGAGATGGCAGCGAAAATGGCATCGAGGACAGGTTCAGGATTGCGTGCCTTATAGCGTCGAGCGAAGGCAGTTGCCTTGGCCTTTCCGAGGCGTTTTATCTTGGTCGGTCCGCCGTAGCGTGCAAGTAGGTGCAGAACCCACTTGCGGTGAATTATCTGACCGCGAAGGGCCTGTTCGAATTGCGGGTAGCAGCCTACTAGTGCACTTCGAATCTGATTGATGAGCCTGGTGTAGGAGCGCGCTAAATCTTCGTCGATACCGTTGAGGACCTTCAACTGGAGGAAGGCTTCTTCGACGCGGTCGACGCTGCGGAGGGATTCCGGAAGGTTCTTTGCAGCGTGGGCGATGATATAGGCGTCCCGGATATCAGTTTTGGCATTGCCAGCGTGGATGCGCGAGAGTTGACGCATAGCCAAACCGGGAAGGTAGCGCACGTCGATCCCGAGTTCTTGAGCAACCGCGACAGTTAGTCGACCAATGTTATTGGGCTGGTCCACGACGACAAGGACCTTGTGGTCGTGTGCGCTGAACGCTGAAAACAGTGCGCGCAGGGATTTTTCGTTTTGGTTGATGCGCTTAGATAGCACCTGGGTGCCGTCGATATCTAAGACGCAAGCGTGGTGAAAGTATTTACCGACGTCCATGCCGATGACATAGTCGTAGGTCATGCCAGACCTCCTAGCGAATTGAATGAGTATGGGACTTATTTCATCGCTGGTGGTCGGACATACTTCACGCTGGCATCCACATTACTTTGAGACCTCGCACATTCTGTGCGGGTCAGGTTCCTATTAGCAGTCTGGAGTATGCCACTGCCTTCGGCGGCATCACCCCCCGGATCATTTTCAGACAGGGACGAAAACAAGCCATACCGAAGCCAGCGACTAGTTCCACTGCCCCAAGGCAGAAGGAACGCAGACAAACATAACCTGCCCCAGCATGGGGCTAGGAGTACGAATCCTGAGTTCCTTCAAGCGGAACTGCCAACAACGTAATGGGCACGTACAGCGGAGGCAATATCCGAGGCCTAACCGACGACCCAACCATTCACAAATGAGCAGACGCTATGTATAGCGTTTGTGCTACATGAGTGGCCATGTAGAGGCGTTAAACCTCTCTACCTGCACGTTTCAGCCGTTACATGACATATGTCACACTTTTGGTGCACCTATTGCGGGAGTGAGCCGCTATTCACTAGACATGTTGTACGTACAGAAAGTACAGACACGGCGGCGTCTGATCGGAACTCGCAGAACCGACCCCTAGACCGTCGCCATTTCGCAGTTTTATACACCCCTCTTGGAAGGAGATTCCTTTGAAGTTCAAGAAGTCCCTCGTCACCCTGGCCGCAGCATCCTCCGTTGCCCTGGCTGGCGTTCCGGCCGCAGTTGCAGACGACGCTGCTGAGGCACCGGTCGCCGCCGATGCCGCCACCCAGCCGGCTACCGACGACACCGGCACCGAGGCTGCTACCGAGGACGCTACCGAAGGTGATGACCAGGCTGAGGCAGACGACGAGGCCGCAGCTGATGACGAGACCACCGACAACGAGGGTTCCACCGAGGGCACCGAGGACGAGGGCGCCACCGAGGGCTCCATCGACAGCGAGAAGAAGGAGAAGCTGAAGGGCTCCGTCGACAAGCTGCTGGGCTGGGACGACTCCACCTCTACCCTGGACAAGATCAAGGATGTTATCGGCTTCATCGGCAAGATCGTGAAGACCTTCGCTGGCATCCCGGGCTCCAACTAAGAGTCCACCGAGCCGCGCCGACTGGGGCGCGACTCAACCAATAAAAGACCCCCGCTTCCCTACCTTCGAAGTTTCCTCTGAACTGCTCCCCATTAGTTGGACTGAGAAATCAGTTACCGACTAGTGGGGAGCAGTTTTCATTGAGAGCACGAAGTTCGCTGAATGAGCAGCAGCGTGAACAGCTGGTGGAGTGTTTCGAGCAAGGCATGGGCGAAACAGCCGCTGCCAATGCTCTTGGTGTCCCCAAAAACACCGTCCGTTTGCTCTATCGTCGGTTTCAGCTGCATGGCAGGCTATGTCTTGTGGAGAAACCGACAAAGCAGCAGTATTCGTTCGAGTTCAAAAAGGAAGTTGTCGAGCGCCACCTTTCCGGCGAGACAAAGATGAATCTTGCACGTGAATTTAACCTGTCGTCGGACCAGCTGGTCAGTTATTGGTCGCGGCAATGGCGTAAAAGTGGCGACGAGGCGTTAAAACCGAAGCCGAAGGGCAGGCCCAAAGGTTCGGCTGTGCCAAAGCCGCTTACCGAAGAGGAGAAGCTGCGGCGCCGGATCGCGCGGTTGGAAGCGGAAAACGCTTATCTAAAAAAATTGCGGGACTTGAGGAACCAGAGACGCGCCTGAAAGTCCAGGCGATTGTCATCCTCAAGTCGCACCACCCCCTGGAGTATCTCCTAAAGGCAGCAGGTATCCCACGGTCGACGTTCTTCTACCACCAGAAACGACTCAGTAAGCCGGATAAGCACGCCGCGCTCAAGGCCGAGATCCGGGAAAGCTTCGAGCGCAACAAGCATCGCTACGGCTACCGGCGAGTGTTACTTGACCTGCGTAACCAGGGGTGGGTGGTCAACCACAAACTCGTGTACAAGCTCATGTGCGAGATGGGGCTGCGAGCCAAGATTCGCCAACGTAGACCTTATGTTTCCTATGCTGGGACGATCAGTCACATCGCTGACAACAAGCTTGACCGCAAGTTCACCCCGGATCAGCCAAATACCGTCTTTGTCAGCGACGTCACCGAGTTCAGGGTCGCAGGTCGCAAGGTCTACCTGTCACCGGTGATGGACCTGTTCGATCGCTCAATTGTTGCCCACACCGTGGCTACATCGCCGTCGACAGCGTTTACCGCTGCCTCTTTGTCCAAGGCGATTAAAACGTGTGCGCCTGAACCCGGGTGGATGATGCACACCGACCAAGGCTTCCAGTACCAGCACGCCTCCTGGCGCGACCTGATCGGTGACAACGGCGGTGTTCAGTCGATGTCGCGTAAAGCCAACTGTTACGACAACGCGGTCATGGAGAACTTCTTCGGCCACTTGAAAACCGAGATGTACCACGGTGAAGTCTTCGACACCGTCGCAGAATTCAACCAAGCAATCGACGAATACATCCAGTGGTACAACACCGAACGCATCCAACAACGACTCAAGGGCCTGACCCCGATGCAATATCGGAATCAGACCCTTGAAACCCTAACCGCATAGAATTAAACCAGTCCAACTTTCGGGGGCTAGTTCACTCGAAGGGAAAGCGGGGGTCTTTGTTTTGTTAGCGCCTCTGCAACAGCATCGGCGCCGGAGCTAACGTCGCCGGAGCTGACGTCTCAGCACTGATTTACTCAGCGGAGCCCTTCTGCTTGAAGGGGAAGCCCAGCTCGCGCAGCAGTGCGCGACCTTCGTCGTCGTTGGTTGCAGTGGTAACGACGGTGATGTTCATACCGCGCGGACGGTCGATCTTGTCGACGTCGATCTCGTAGAACATGGTCTGCTCGGACAGGCCGAAGGTGTAGTTGCCGTGGCCGTCGAACTGCTTGTCGTTCAGGCCGCGGAAGTCACGAATACGCGGCAGAGCGACGGTCAGCAGGCGGTCCAGGAACTCCCACATGCGGTCGCCGCGCAGGGTAACGCGGGCGCCGATGGGCATGCCTTCACGCAGCTTGAAGTTAGCGATAGCCTTCTTCGCGGTACGGATCTGCGGCTTCTGACCGGTGATCTTGGTCAGATCTTCGATTGCGCCGTTGATCAGCTTGGAATCGCGAGCAGCGTCGCCGACACCCATGTTGACGACAACCTTGGTGACGCCCGGGATCTGCATGACGTTCTCGTAGCTGAACTCGCCGTTCAGCTTCTCGCGGATTTCCTCACGGTAGCGAGTCTTCAAACGTGGGGTGTAGTTTTCGCTCATCGTTAGATGTCCTTCCCGTTGCGCTTGGACACGCGGATCTTCTTACCGTCTTCATCGAAGCGGTAGCCGATACGGGTCGGGTTGCCATCAGAGTCAACGACCATCACGTTGGACACGTGGATCGGAGCTTCCTGGGTAACGATGCCGCCGGACTCAGCGCCGCGCTCTGGAGCGGAGTTTGCAACGTGCTTCTTGATTCGGTTGACGCCCTCGACCAGGACCTTGTCGCGCTGCGGGTAGGCCTCGATAACCTTGCCCTTTGCACCCTTGTCCGGGCCGGAGATAACCAGTACGGTGTCGCCCTTACGGATTTTCATTTAGAGCACCTCCGGAGCCAGGGAAACGATCTTCATGAACTTCTTGTCGCGAAGCTCACGTGCGACCGGGCCGAAGATACGGGTGCCGCGGGGATCGTTGTCGTTTGCCTTGATGATGACAGCCGCGTTCTCATCGAATGCGATGTAGGAGCCGTCCGGACGACGGGTCTCCTTCTTTGCGCGGACAATGACAGCCTTGACGATGTCGCCGGCCTTGACGGTGCCGCCCGGTGCAGCTTCCTTGACGGTAGCTACGACGACATCACCGATACCAGCGGAGCGTCGAACGGAACCACCGAGCGGACGGATGACCAGGATTTCCCGGGCACCGGTGTTGTCGGCAACTCGCAGACGCGATTCTTGCTGAATCACTTGAGTCTCCTAATTTGACCTAGATTTTTGCTTGCCGTGCGTGGGATTTCCGACCCTCGCGCACGCGGTCTGTGCCAGCGCGCGTTCCCCGCGCCTTCTGGCAACCGCTATATTCTTCCACACCCCTATTCAGCCGACCAAATCGCCGTATCAGAGTTTTTCGGGGCGGCGGTGGATTTCGCGCAGCGGGGGTATGTTACCCCACCCCCGCGGGATTCTTTTTTCTTTCTTATTGACGCCCCCTCCCACCCCATCAATCACACATTCCAGCAGGTCTGTTAACACTGAACTAGCCTAGTGCTTTGCCTCTCAAAACCACTGGTCAGAATGTGTCCGTGGCGTGGAATTATGTTTAAAAACTTTAGCACCCGGGACGGCGCCCGCGCTGACAGAGAGGCAGTTTCAGCTAGCACTCCCCTCGTGCTGACAGGCGTCTTTCGGCTTGCGCCCAGGAGACATAAAGGATCGTTTATGGGCCACTTTAGGGGGCAGGTAGCACTCTTGCACCGTGCTTAAAGTGCACGGTCATGCTAAATTAATCCGCGTACCACGGCCAGTTCAGGCCGACGCACCATCTTTCACGTGAGGATTAAACACATGAAGCTCAAGAAGTCTCTGCTGGCTCTGACCACCGCCGCTACCGTTGCAGTTGCCGGCACCACCGCTGCTGTTGCTGACGACGCCAACGCCTCTGCAGGCTCCGCCGTTACCGAGAACAAGGAGACCCCTAAGGGCAGCGACAAGGACGAGTCCAAGACCAAGGAAGAGAAGAAGCAGGAGCTGGCTGGTTCCGCACAGAAGTTCTTCGGTTGGAAGGACGACGCTTCCACCGTGGACAAGATCGCAAAGGTCGGCGTCTTTGTCACCACCATTGCAGCTCTGGTTGGCGGCATCGTTTCCCTGCTCACCAACTTCCAGAAGCTGGGCAAGCTGGCCAAGTAAGAACGGCCCTCTCAAGCTAGAACAAATTCGTTCAGCTGAGACCCAAGCCCCGCCGCGATCCCCGGATCGCCGCGGGGCTTTTCCTATCCCCTCACCCTTTCACTTTGCTTTAGGCAAGGGTAAGCTAACCTCTATCATGACCATGAACCTGTCGACTTTGAGTACCCCAGCGAACACTCCCGCGTACCGCGCAGCCTTCTCTGACCACCAACTCCTGGCCGCCCCTTCCGAGCCGCACCACCGAATCATTCGCGCCACTGTTTGTGACGTCAGCACCCCGGCAGAGAACCTGAAACGGATTGTCATCCACTCCCCTGAACTAGTCGGCTTTCAGCTTTCCGGCCCTGACGAATTCTTTGGCCTCTTTATGCCCTCTAAGCCCGGCGAGGATCTCCATTTACCCCTCCACGGTGGTGGCGCCAATATCCGCGCAAGCGTTGCAGCCATGCCGGAGACCCAACGCCCAAACCTGCGTTGGTACACCGTTCGCACATTCGACCCCGAACGCGGCCAGATGGCTTTCGACGTGGCGACGCATGGCGTCGATAGTCCCAATGGTGAGCACGTCGGACCAGGGCTCGCCTGGGCTCTTAGTGCTCGTGTTGACGACCAGGTAGGCATCTGGACATGCCAGGGCCTCTGGCACCGCGCGCACAATTCGCAAACGCTAATCGCAGACCCATCTGCCGCACCTTCCATTCGAGCCATCTTGGAATACGCGCAAGCTTTCGCCCCGGAACAGTTGTGCGACATGCACCTCGTGATTGTCGCCGAGAACCACGACGACCTCGAACCATCCCTCGTCGCCGACTGGGAGAGCAAACTGGGCAGCCTCGAAGTATTGTTTAGCGCTACAACGGATTTCAGCGCGGCCGTTATGTCCCACCTGCAGCAACTGGACCGCGTCGAACACCCTGCGACCCAGTCGAGGTACGTCTGGGTCGCGGGCGAAGGGCAACTCTGCAAGGAAGTGCGGCACCACGCAATCCACACATGGGGCCTCAATAGCGAATCTGTGCAGTGGTGCCCCTATTGGTTCCTTGGGAGGGCTAGGCCTTAGGCCCTCCGCTCAAGAACCCTGTGGCGGGTTAGCAACGATCCCCCGCGGCACGATCACCGGAGCCGTACCGCGGGGATCTTCCCACACCTCGGCATTCAGACCATATGCCTCGCGCAGTACATCTACCGTCAAAGCCTCCTTTGGAGAACCCTCGGCGATCTTTTGCCCGTCCTTCATGACGATCATCTCGTCGCTAAAAGCTCCCGCCAGGCCAAGATCATGAAGCACGGTAATCACCGTTTTGCCCTCTTGGGCGAGCTCCCGCACGATACTTAGAATCTCTATCGCATGCGCCGGATCTAGGTAGGTAGTCGGTTCATCCAACAGCACAATCGGCGTATCCTGCGCCAACACCATCGCCATCCAGACGCGCTGCCGCTGGCCGCCGGATAGCTCCGCCACGTCGCGAGCAACAAGATGGTCAACTTTCGTCTTCTTCAGCGCCTCGCGAACCTTTTCTTTATCTTCTGACGCCGACGCTCCCCCACCCCAGAGCGAACGACGATAAGGGTGCCGTCCGCGCTCCACGAGTTCTCCAACGGTCAACCCCGCCGGACACAGCGGGTGCTGTGGCAAAAGCGCAATTAGTTGGGCGGCTTCACGCGCCCGCAAACTATGCACGTCTTTCTCCTGGGCAAGTACCTGTCCTTCGGTGGGAGCAAGCAGCCGAGAAAGCATCTTCAGCAACGTCGACTTGCCACAACCATTGGGGCCTAAGAGCGTGGTGACCTTCCCGGGCTCTGCATCGAAAGACACGTCTTTAACGATGCTTGGGCCGTCGTTGTAGCCCACGGTGACGCGATCAACACGAACGTTCATTGAACCATTCCTTTCAGAGTTCCGCGACGGGCCGCCAACCACACAAGCAGCACCAGCGCGGGGCCACCGATGATGGCGGTAACCAAACCCACAGGGGATGTAAATGGCAGTGCGCCCGCCACGACGGCGCACGCAGCTAATAGAGCGGCGCCTGCGAAAATAGAGCACAGCGGATGGGGCGTGGGAGTGGCCGCCACCAGCTTGGCCAGCTGAGGAGCCAACAGTGCGACGAATCCAATCGGGCCGACAAACGAAACCACCACCGCGACGATGCCCGTTGCGGCGATGAGCAAAATAGCTCGCACCCTTGTGACATTTACTCCAAGTGTGGACGCGGTGGCGTCATCATGAGAAAGAAGAGGAACGTCGCGCGTAACGCAAAGGCCTAAAACTACGAAGGGCAATAGGCCCAACGCCATAGGCAACAAAGCTTCCGTGCGCACAAAGCCGGTAGACCCAGCGAGCCAGGTTTGAGCATCCGTGGCACGAGTCAAGTCAGCCCTGAGCAACAGATACTGCACTAAGGACTGTGTGAGGAACGACAGTGCCAGGCCGATGACCACTACGCGCTGGGACGTCCCGAAACCACCGAGTAGAACGAGCAAACCAACGATTACTAGTGCGCCAACCAAAGCGAGTGCAGCACGCCACCAGAACGTCGGCAACTCCTCGCTCCATGCGGGGCGGGTGACTACGGTGCCCGCCACAACCAGAACCGCTGCGCCACCGGAGACACCGAGAATGTCCGGGCTAGCTAGCGGATTGCGAGCCATGGTCTGGGTCCACGCGCCGGCCAGCCCCAGCGCCGCGCCGACCAGAACGGTAGCGATTGCTACAGGCAGGCGGAGATCCCACACCACGTTGATTGCTTGCTGTGTGCCCCCACCAGTGAGCACTTCGATGACTTCCATCGGGCTGAGCTTCACCGCGCCTTGCCCCAGAATCAGGCAATAACACAGAGCCGCTATGAGGGCGAACCCCGATGTGGCTGCCAAGATGCGTCTGCTTCGTGAACGCTTGATACTACGGATAGACGTCATATCGCTCATATCGCTCATATCGCCAGCTCCGAGTCATTCGAGGTCGGTGAGCTCTTCTTACGCCGTACCGCCAGAATCATCACTGGGGCACCGACAATAGCCAGGACAATGGACATTTCCAGCTCGTTAGGCTGCAAGACGAAGCGGCCCACAATATCGGCTAGCAGTACAGCCGCGCCGCCGACGATGCCAGTTGGTAGCAAGAGGCGGGTAAGCGCCGGGCCAGTGAACGGGCGCAGTAAGTGCGGCACGGCGAAGCCCACGAAGGTCACAAGCCCCACGGTAGCTGTCGCGGAACCGGCGAGGATGATCACCGCTGCGGCAGCCAACAAGCGGGTTCTCGTGGGCGAGCTGCCAAGGGAACGGGCGGAATCTTCGCCCATCGCAAGTAGATCCAGCGGGCGTGCTGCAAATGCACCACATAGAGCACCTAGTGCTAGACCTACAGCAGCTAGAGCCACGTCTTCCATACCCCGCCCAGCCGTGGAGCCGACAGTCCACCGGCGGAGCCCTTCCAGGGTGTCGGAAGAGTAGAGGCTCAGCATGTTCGTCGCCGCTTGCAGGGCAAAGGTAACTCCCACGCCAACGAGTACCAGAGTTAGCGGGTTACGCGATACGCGGGAAATCAGTAGCACGACTAGAGCGGCGACGGCCGCTCCGACGAGCCCCACAAGTGTCCGCTCCCCGACCGTCGTTGCCCAGCCCAAGGTCAGTGCCGCGGCGACTGCGAAACTCGCTCCAGCGTTCACGCCGATGATTCCGGGGTCCGCCAGAGGGTTGCGGGTCCAACTCTGAGCAATGGCACCCGCCATAGCCAGGGCTGCGCCTGTGATCACAGCCAAGAGCGTGCGCGGAACGCGCAGATCCCAGATAATGCCGGCCTGTTCAGCATTAATGCCGGACTGCGCCGACGGCTGCGGACCATGCGTAAGAATGCTGGTCACTTCGCTAACAGAAAGGTCTTTGGAACCCAAGTACAGGGAGGCAACCAGCAGCAATGCCAAACCAACGAGCGCGACCAAAGCAAGCAAACGCCGGGAAAACACCAAAGAATGTCGAGTTCTTGACGCAGACACTTTCAACTAGATTGCGTCAGAGAACTTGTCGACTGCCCAGGGGATGGTCAATGGGTTCGGCATACTCATTGCATTGCCCACGTTCTCGTCCATCCAGCGGACCTTGCCTTCGCGAACAACATCCAGCTTGCTGAATGTTGGATCCTTCTTCAAGGTATCCGCGGCACCCTGGTAATCAAGGACGAAAAGATAATCGACGTTGTTGAGGTCGCTGTAGTTCTCAGGTGCGATGTCGCGATAGAACTCGCCCCCGTCGCCTTCGAGCTCCTTCGGGATCTCGAAGCCCAGGCTCTCGATGAACTGCCCGCGGCCGTCACCGGAGGTGTACAGGCCGATCTTTCCCTGATAAGGCATGACGATAGCCGCACGCTTGCCCTTGAGTTCAGGATGCTGCTTTTGGAAATCATCGAAGGCCTTCTGCGTTTCCTTGACAAGCTTGTCGCCTTCTTCTTGCTTGTCTACAGCGCCGGCGATCTGGTTGACCTGATCCCGCCATGGGATCTGCCAGTCCGTGGCACCGTCTGGCTTGACAGTGGTAGGGGCAATGTCATTGAGCGCCTTCTTAGCCTGCGCGTCTACGGCGGAGTTCACCGCAATGATCTTGTCCGGATCAGCGGCAGAGATCTTCTCCAAGATCTCAGCAGTGAATCCGTTGGCAGTACCGTAAACCACCTCAGGCTTATTGTCGCCAAGCTTGTCGGTAGCCCAGGGACCGACGCCAGACGCATCAACATCTCCCTCAGCACCCCAGGGCGCTACAAGAACTGGTTGGATGCCCAGAGCGAGCAAGGTATCGCTGTCTCCTAGGCCAACTGCGGCGATGCGCTCGTCCCCGGTGCCCTCATTTTTTGACGCCGCTGCATCATCGCCTCGGGAGCAACCAGACAGAACAAGAGTGGATGCTGCCAAGACAGCGGCGGTCTTCAGTGCCGCGCGGCGGGTCAGCGAATTGTTTCGAAGCATGTAGAAGCCTAGCGTTTAGGGAACTCTTTGAGGCGCTGTAAAGTACCCGTAGCCCCAAGGGACTAATTACCTTCTCCGGCTACGTCCGACACAGCAATCTCGCCTATAGTACACAGGTTAGGCTAACCAGACAAGAGCCTACCCTAAGTTACCGCCCTTTCTGCTCGGCCTCCATCACCGAGATGCCCGAGTTATTGCAATTCGTGGCGCCAAGTGTCGGAAATGTTGCACTTCGGAGGGCTAAATGTCGGAAAAGTTGCAAAACGAAAATTGACCCCAAGCCAGCCAAACTCTAAAAACGCTCTAACCTGCAGTTTTGCAAAGGTGAAAATCTCTTCCAATAACAAACTGCAACTTTTCCGACATTTGACCTCCCGCAGCACAAGGACCTGGCCGCGCGGGGCCCTTACTGTTCCCCACCGGTCTCTTACTGCTCCCCTACCGGTCATCTACTGCCCCAAACCCGCCTCCCCGCAGGTCGAAATGTCGCTAGATCGGGAATCCATCAGCACCGGCGCGCCTCCGGAATTCGCGGCAATTCCCTGACCTGCAGTTTTGAGGAGATGCAAATCAGTGTCTTTAACGCATTCCCGTTCTAGCGACACTCGTGGGACCGCACTCCTCTGGCACACCCCGCTCTGTTTGTTCAACACCAAGCACTCCGTGGAGGCCACAGCAAAGTAGGAAACGTGGGCGTCAATAAGAAACAGAAAAGACCCCCTACCACAACAAAGCGTGGAAGGGAGTCAAGCGCTATGGCTGACTAAGCAGCCATAGCTGCCATAGCAGTCTGAACTTTCAGAGCTGCTGGGACTAGCGAGCCTTCTCGATGATCTCGGTCAGGCGGAAGTGCTTGTCCTTGGACAGCGGGCGGGTCTCCTCGATGCGAACGCGGTCGCCTACGCCGGCGGTCTCGTTCTCATCGTGGACCTTCACGCGGGAGTTACGGCGCATGATCTTGCCGTACAGTGCGTGCTGCTTGCGGTCCTCAAGCTCGACCACAATGGTCTTGTTCATCTTGGTGGAAACAACGTATCCGGAGCGGACCTTGCGGGCGCCCTTCTCGTTCTCCACAGCTGCGTTGTCATTCACGGTTGCCTCACTCATGCTGCGTCACCACCTGGGTTGGTAGACAGCCCGAGCTCGCGCTCGCGCAGGACGGTGTAGATGCGGGCGATGTCGCGCTTGACAACACCCAGACGACGGTTGTTGGTCAGCTGGCCGGTCGCAGCCTGGAAGCGAAGGTTGAACAGCTCTTCCTTCGCCTCACGCAGGCGGGTGGTCAGCTCTTCGTTGTTGAGCTCGCGGAGCTCATGTGCCGGAGTTCCGGTAGCCATTAGAACTGATCCTCCTTCTTCACGATGCGAACCTTGCAGGGCAGCTTGTTACCAGCACGGCGCAGTGCCTCCAGGGCGACCTCTTCGTTCGGGTAAGAGGCCTCGAAGAGGATACGACCCGGCTTGATGTTGGCAACCCACTTCTCCACGGGGCCTTTACCGGAACCCATACGCACGCCGAGCGGCTTCTGGGTCAGCGGACGGTCCGGGAAGATGTTGATCCACACCTTGCCACCACGCTTCATGTGGCGGTTAATGGCGATACGAGCGGACTCGATCTGACGGTTGGTGATGTAGGTCGGCTCCAGGGCCTGCAGGCCGTAGTCGCCGAACGTTACGCGGTTGCCGCCCTTGGACACGCCACGACGGGTCGGGCGGTGCTGGCGACGGTACTTAACGCGCTTCGGGATAAGCATGTGTCTTAGCCCTCCTGCTTCTGCTCAGCGCGCTGGCGACGTGCGCCACCGCGACGTGGACGCTCACGACGACCGCGAGACGGGCGCTCGTCGCGTGCATTCATCAGGCTCTCGCGACGGCCGCCGACGACGTCACCCTTGTAGATCCACACCTTGACGCCGATGCGTCCGAAGGTGGTGTGGGCCTCGTAGGTGCCGTAGTCGATCTCAGCGCGGAGGGTGTGCAGCGGAACGCGACCCTCGTGGTAGCGCTCGGTGCGGCCCATCTCCGCGCCGCCCAGGCGACCGGAGCAAACAACCTTGATGCCCTTGACCTGCGGCTGGCGCATAGCGCCCTGGATTGCCTTGCGCATAGCGCGACGGAAGGCAACGCGGTTGGTCAGCTGCTCAGCGATGGACTGTGCCACCAGCTGTGCATTGGCATCGATGTTCTTGACTTCGAGGATGTTCAGCTGAACCTGCTTGCCGGTGAGCTTCTCCAGCTGGCCGCGGATGCGGTCAGCCTCGGAGCCGCGGCGGCCAATCACAATGCCCGGGCGGGCAGTGTGGATGTCAACGCGAACCCGGTCGTGGGTGCGCTCGATGACAACGTTGGCGATGCCGGCGCGGTCAAGACCCTCGGACAGGAAGTCGCGGATCTTGATGTCCTCGGCGAGGTAGTCAGCGTACTGCTTGTCGGCGTACCAGCGGGAGCGCCACTCGGAAGTGATACCCAGCCGGAGGCCGTGGGGGTGGATTTTCTGGCCCACTACTGAGCACTTCCCTTCTGGCTCTCGACGACCACAGTGATGTGGCTGGTGCGCTTGCGGACGTGGAATGCACGACCCTGGGCGCGGGGGCGGAAACGGCGCATGGTCGGGCCCTCGTCGGCGTAAGCCTCAGAGACGACCAGCGTCTGCGGGTCCAAGCCGAAGTTGTTCTCGGCGTTGGCGGCGGCCGAAGCAACGACCTTCGCGACCGGCTCGGAAGCGGCCTGCGGAGCGTACTTCAGGATCGCCAGTGCGTCCTCGACGGACTTGCCACGGATCGTGTCGATCACGCGGCGTGCCTTCATCGGAGTGACGCGGACGAAACGCGCGGTTGCGCGTGCGGTGGTTACGGTGTCAGACATGATTATCGACGACCCTTCTTGTCGTCCTTGACGTGACCCTTGAAGGTCTTCGTAGGAGCGAACTCACCTAGCTTGTGACCGACCATGGAATCATCGATGAACACCGGCACGTGCTTGCGACCGTCGTGGACGGCGAAAGTGTGGCCGATGAAATCGGGGAGAATGGTCGAGCGACGGGACCACGTCTTGATGACGTTCTTGTTGCCCTTTTCGTTCTGAGCGTCCACCTTCGCAAGGAGGTGTTCGTCGACGAATGGGCCCTTCTTCAGGCTGCGTGGCATTCTCTACTACCTCCTCTTAGCGCTTCTTGTTCTTGTTGGAGCGACGACGGCGAACGATCATCCGGTCGCTTGGACGGTTCGGCTTGCGGGTGCGTCCCTCAGGCTGACCCCAAGGAGACACAGGGTGACGACCACCGGAGGTCTTACCCTCACCACCACCGTGCGGGTGGTCAACCGGGTTCATCACAACACCGCGGACGGTCGGGCGAACGCCCTTCCAGCGCATACGGCCAGCCTTGCCCCAGCGGATGTTGATCTGCTCCTGGTTGCCGACCTCACCGATGGTTGCGCGGCAACGGATGTCAACGCGACGGATCTCGGTGGACGGCATACGCAGAATTGCGTACTTGCCTTCCTTACCCAGCAGCTGGATGGAGGCACCAGCGGAACGAGCCATCTTGGCGCCGCCGCCCGGCTTCAGCTCCACAGCGTGGATGGTGGTACCGGTCGGGATGTTACGCAGCGGCAGGTTATTGCCAACCTTGATGTCAGCGTTCGGGCCGGACTCCAGCAGAGCGCCCTGCTTCAGACCACGCGGAGCGATGATGTAACGCTTCTCGCCATCGCGGTAGTGCAGCAGCGCAATGTTAGCGGTGCGGTTCGGGTCGTACTCGATGTGAGCGACCTTGGCAATCACGCCGTCCTTGTCGTTACGACGGAAGTCGATAACGCGGTAGCGGCGCTTGTGGCCACCACCCTTGTGACGGGTAGTGATGTGGCCGTGAACGTTACGGCCACCGGTCTTCGACAGCGGGCGCAGCAGAGACTTCTCGGGAGTTGAACGGGTAATTTCCGCGAACTCGGAGACAGAACTCTGGCGGCGACCCGGCGTAGTCGGCTTGTACTTACGAATAGCCATACTCTTGCTTCCTCTTTACCTTTCGGTATCCGGCCGCCCTTAGGCGGTCGCTCCACCGAAGATGTCGATCGGATCGCTGCCGGCGACCAGGGTCACCATGGCGCGCTTGGTTGCCTTGCGCTGGCCGTAGCCGGTGCGGGTGCGCTTACGCTTGCCCTCACGGTTAACGGTGTTAACGCTGGCGACCTTCACACCAAAAATCTGCTCGACGGCAATCTTGATTTGGGTCTTGTTAGAGCTGGGGTTAACCAGGAACGTGTAAACGTTCTGCTCCATCAGGCCGTAGGACTTCTCAGACACGACCGGAGCGATGATGATATCGCGAGGATCAGCTACAGTGCTCACTTTGCCTCCTCCTTGGTCTTATCTGCGGCGTTGATGAAGGCGTTCAGTGCCTCCACGGAGAACACAACATCGTCTGCGTTCAAAACGTCGTAGGTGTTCAGCTGGTCGTTAACCAGGGTGTGCACCTGCGGCAGGTTGTTTACGGACTTCCATGCGGTGACGTCTTCGCGGGTCAGAACGACCAGCACGGACTTACGATCCGTCAGACGCTCGATGAAAGTGCGAGCAGCCTTGGTGGACGGGGTCTGGCCTGGAACCAGCTCCTCAACCACGTGGATGCGGTTGTGGCGCACGCGATCGGTGAGGGCGCCACGCAGAGCGGCAGCCTTCATCTTCTTCGGGGTGCGCTGGGAGTAATCGCGCGGCTGCGGGCCGTGGACCGTGCCACCACCGGTGAAGTGGGGAGCGCGGATGGAGCCCTGACGTGCGCGACCGGTGCCCTTCTGGCGGAACGGCTTACGGCCACCGCCGGAAACCTGGCCACGAGTCTTCGTAGCGTGGGTACCCTGACGCTTTGCTGCGAGCTGAGCGGTAACGACCTGGTGCATCAGTGCGACGCTTGCCTCTGCATCAAAGATGGATGCGGGCAGCTCGACCGTGCCGTTGGTCTTACCGTCAGCGGTGTGGACATCAAGCTTTAGATTGCTCATGCGTGTGCACCGCCCTTCACTGCGGTCTTGACAACGACGAGGCCGCCGTTGACACCCGGAACTGCACCCTTGATCAGGAGCAGGTTGGACTCTGCGTCGACCTTGGCAACCTTCAGGTTCTGCTGGGTAACGCGGTCGTTACCCATGCGGCCTGCCATGCGCTTGCCCTTGAACACGCGGCCTGGGGTGGCAGCCTGTCCGATGGAGCCCACGCGGCGGTGTGCAGCCTGGTTACCGTGAGCAGCACCCTGGCCAGCGAAGCCGTGGCGCTTCATGCCGCCAGCGTAGCCCTTGCCCTTGGTGGTGCCCGTCACGTCGACGAACTTGACATCGTTGAAGATGTCGACGGTGACGTCCTGGCCTACCTCGTAGCTGGATGCGTCTGCAACGCGGATCTCAGCGACGTGGCGGCGCGGAGTCACGCCAGCCTTCTTGAAGTGACCAGCGGCCGGCTTGTTTACCTTGCGCGGGTCGATCTCGCCGAAGGCGATCTGTACGGCTTCGTAGCCGTCGGTTTCCTTGGTACGCACCTGGGTTACGACACAAGGCCCAGCCTCGACGACGGTAACCGGTACAACACGGTTTTCTTCGTCGAAGATCTGGGTCATGCCGAGCTTCTTGCCCAGGATGCCCTTGATCTCAATATCACTCATAGTTTCTCTTCCGCTGCCGTTTCAGTAGTTCAGACTCGTTTGCCGCTTACTGAATGTTGACGTCGACGCTGGCCGGAAGATCGATGCGCATGAGAGCGTCAACGGTCTTCGGGGTTGGGTCGAGAATGTCGATCAGACGCTTGTGCGTACGCATCTCGAAGTGCTCGCGCGAGTCCTTGTCCTTGTGCGGAGAACGGATGACGCAGTACACGTTCTTTTCAGTTGGCAGTGGCACTGGGCCGACAACACGAGCGCCGGTACGGGTTACCGTCTCGACGATCTTCTTGGCAGAAGCGTCGATAGCCTCGTGATCGTAGGCCTTGAGCCTAATGCGGATCTTCTGTCCCGCCACGCTTGTCCTCTTCCTTCAAAGCGCTCTTGCTGTATTCACAGCAGAAAAGCACGCTTCTTATCTGTCTTAGTCTTAACGCTGTCCGGCCTTGGGGCCTGGTCCAGTCGCCAGTGTCGCTTGTGTCTTACATTTACTTGTTTGTGCCATCGACGGAATGCGGGTCATTTTGGTTTTAATGAACACACGCCATCAGCACTTGGATTATCAAGTGATGTAACAACACCCGGTTCCCGCCCCTTACTCGCTCCACGATCAGTCTGGTTCAACCGAGACCTTGTATAGACCTTATATATGGAGCAAAGCTTGGAAACGCGTTCCGCGCCTTGTCGGAAGGATTGTCCTTCGCTTACTGCCGCTGTTCATTTACCATGCCCCATCCTCCGGCACCCGCGGTCGGGCGTGTCGCCCTTCCACTTTTTAAGTACCGCACAGCAAAGTAGCCCCACTGCGATCCTTTCGGATCACTGTCGCGAGGTTCTTCACCGACGATGGATCATGCTCACTTCACCATCGACACCTTCTTGGCCACGATGCTGGACACTCTGCGTATCCAACTAGCCTCATGTGCCGTGTTAAAGCAACGTCAAGTATTCAACCACACCGGGCGCGCCGAAACCAAATCCCTTTCCCCTTTTCTTTATGACGCCCCCACTCACCAACCGCCTTACACTCCACAGAAGGGTTGAGCACTACAATCGCCCCATAGTCAAGTTGGAAAGTGGATGACTTCTAGGTGGCGTCATCGATAAGGAGACACTGCAATGAGCGACTCCCCGAAGCGCGTGATTGGGCGCATCCCTCCACCGAAATCGGCATCCTCTAATCGGCCAGCGCAGTTTAGAAGGCCGACTGAAGAACCTGATGCGGAGTTTTCAACACCGCACAGCGAACGTGCCCAAGTAGCTCAGCGTAGGAAAGCAGAAGCAATCGGGCGGGTTAAGAGCCGACCGAAGCATCGCAAGCGTGACCTCCATAGGCAGAAGCGTTCACAAGGGAAGAGTGTGCCACAAACTCGAAGGCGCAGCGATCGCATTCGCCTCACAGTAGCGCGCATTGGGGTAGCGATTTTTGCTGTCCTAATCACGGTGGCGCTTTGGCAGAGGGAGGATCCGGTCCAACCTCCAGAAGGCTTGGAATCCAATGAAGTCATTGCAGAGCAATCGCCTCCTATTTCCCCGTCGCAGGCAGTAGAGATGTTTATTCCCGCGATTGATGTGCACGCCGAGTTTCAAGATGGTTCTTGCCGGGTGAAGGATGGCGCCATCAATCCGGAAACGATGGATAAGGCATGCACCTACACAGCGGGCGACCGTCCTTATTCTCTGCCGGGCACAAACTCTCCGGACATCGTGGTAATTGCCGGACATACGGGCGCCGGCGTACCCGCAGTGTTTAACAACCTCTATGACGGATCAGCCGACCACCATAGGGTTCAGGTCGGCGACAAGCTTTATGTCCGCACGGTGGACTCGGGTGATAACTGGCTGGTCTATACGGCCACTGATTTACACGACCCCATGAAGGAAGGACTCTCAGAGGATTCCAGCATTTGGGGCGAGGGCGCCAGCCCGGGGCGCCTGCTGACGATCAGCTGTATCCAACCGGCAAACCCTTTGCAATCATCTATTCGAAATGCGGTTGTAGGTTGGCAGTTCCAAGGAACTTCAAATACGGCTAACAATTCTGACTCGAAAGATTCTTAGGAATCCCCCTCAGCCTCCAGAGCGTCCAGAGTACAGCGATAGCCGATTGCGCCTAGTCGAAACGCTTCACCCCCATATGAACGTATTCCATAAGATTCTTAATATAACTTAATGACAGTAGTGGCGTATGTTGCTAGTGTTACCCGTGTTACTTTGACGTGAACTGTAACACGATCACACGACCCAAAATTCTCGAAGGAGATACCATGAAGCGTTTCTCACAGTCCCTGACCGCAGTTGCAATCGCCAGCGCGCTGACCATCGGTGGCGCCACCGTCGCACAGGCACAGGTTCCTGCCCCCGCTGAGATCACCGTCGACGGCGTCCTGTATCAGAAGCAGGCCGACGGTTCCTACAAAGCCAAGCCCACCTTCGAAGGACAACCACCAGCGACCCTGACCGCTGATCAGGCTCAGGCCGAGTGGGAGAAGCAGCAGGGCACGCAGCCCGAGGGCGAGGGTGACCAGGCCGCTCCGGACGCTGAGGGCGAGGGTGACCAGACCGCTCCGGACTCCAACGATCCGGAGGGCATCCCGGCCCCCGCCACCAAGGTCGACAAGGACGGCAACACCTGCTACCAGCACCTGCAGGATCCAACTGTGTACGTGAAGGATCGTAACCAGGTCAACGCTCCTATCACCGACGAGATGCGCGCAGAGTGCGCCACCGATTCCGAGCAGAAGCCGGGCTTCGACAAGAAGAAGCTGGCTTGGCTGGCGCTGCCGGCTACCCTGATCATCGGTGGTATCGTCTGGCACCTCGCTAACGACGGCAAGACCTACGTCAAGGACGAGAACAGCAAGGAAGCTCCGTCTGCCGAGGAGAAGGCAGCTTCCGACAAGATGCTGCAGAACAACAAGGACGAGGTCATTGCCCAGGGCGGCAAGCTGGCTGGCGACAACACCGGCAACGCTACCGAGGCAACCACTGAGCGTGGCATGCTGGCACAGACCGGCTCCAACACCGCTGCACGTGGCCTGGCTGCCCTGGCCGTCGTTGCAATGATTGCAGCCGGCGCCTTCGCTGTTCGCCGCAAGCTGTTCGCTTAAGGCCTAAGGCGGCTAAGTCGCAAAGCGCCTCAGCGCACAAACTCCTGAACCCACCTTCCTCACGGCCACGCCGTGCAGGGGGTGGGTTTCATGTATTCGGTGGGTTAAGGGTCAAAATGTGTGTCTGGCTCGGCGTGTCGCGGGGGTTAGATTTGGCCTTTTTGAATGCCGATTGAGTGGGTGTAGTCGGTGTCGATAGCGTTGTCGTAGAGGGCTGGGCGTCCTGTTTCGTGGTCGGCTTGGTTCTCGGTTTGGGTCAGGGTGGATACTTTGGCGAGTTGGCCCTGGCCCCAGTCGGACTGCCTGGCGATTCGTACTGGATCGTCAGGCAGTTCCGTTTTTAAGTAGAGCCACCAATCCAGCATGCGGCGTTGTCGTTCGCCTGATCTGCCGCGGTGGGTTCTGGCGAGCAGTTTGAGCTGGGCGTTGATGCCGCCTTCTAAGCTGTTGGTGGTGGATTTGATCCGCTCGGGCGCAAGGACTCCTGCTGGCGGGTTGAGGTAGACAAACAGCATCTCGGACCGCCAAAGATGGTTGAGGCTGTTGTAGGCCTTGCGCACGTTGTGGTGGGTCCACACGCGGGTCCATGCACCTGTTTTGGGGTCTTTGATCATGGTTTTCTCGTTCATCCATTCCCGGTAGATCGTTGAAAACTCGTGCAGTTGCACACCCCACGCGGCGGCTTCATCCAGTGTGGTGATCCGGGTCAGTTTCAGCGCAAGTCGGTAGATGGTGCGCCCGGCATCGGTGCGTGGGTTGGTGGTGGTGTAGCGGCGGACCACGCGTTGGGCGTGGACGAGGCAGCGTTGAATTTTCGTAGTCGGCCAGCACTTTTTGATTGCGCTGTATGCGCCTTGGCCGCCGTCGATGACGGCGATGAGTGGGGCTTCGATGCGTTCAAGCAGCAGTTGGTAGTCGCGGGTGGTTTCGTGTTTGCACCAGTGCCAGGCGATCACGTGGTCGATGGTCGCCGCGACGATCAGGCAGCCACCGGCGGTGTAGGTGCCATCGAGAAATACCTGGTCGTAGATCCGCTTGTGGTGGCCGGCGGTGGGGTCAGGCACATCAACGAGCCAGCACCACTTGAAGCGCCGCTTCATGGTGGCGCGGCTAACACCGTTTCGTTTGGCTAGGTCGTCGAGTGATATTGCGGTGGTGCAATGCTCGATGAACTGGGTGAACACTGCCGCGTTGGTGATGTCGTTTCGACGTTTGACGCTGGAGGCGCCGCATTGTTTGCAGCGCCATCTGGTGGTGCCTTTGCTGGTGGTGCCGTTGCGTTTCATTTCACCGCCGCAGTGGCAGCGTGGTTGGTTCTTCGACATTGCGACACCACACCACGCCGCGCATAGCACATCACGGCTGCCACACCGAGGATTTCCCGTCGGGGGCTAGATATATGCTTCCGGAGCATATACTTTCCGGAAACCTACAGGTCAATCCGTGAAAATCCGCGATTCCGGACACACTTTTTGACCCTTAACCCTATTCGGTGGCGCCTTCCACTCCCCTACGACTGTTGAACACTACAATCGCCACATAGTGGATTTTTAGGCCGAATGGCACCGAGGTGGCGTCACCCGAAGAAGGAACACCAATGAGCGACTACCGAAGCAACCCTGAGTATCTGCGCCAACGGCGCGCACTAGTTCGGAAGCACCACCCCGACGCGGGAGGAAGCGACGCAGAACTCATCGAGGCACTGCGAGTATTAGACGCGGCCTGGGATCGGCGCGCGCGACTACGCCGACAAGTGCAAGAACACCGACCTAGCTTCATTTCTGAGGAGACGGCAGACCAGGCTTTGGACGCCGCTGAGCAAGCCGTTGGCGTGGCCGAGAATCTTGCACGCAGCGCCGGAAGGTTCGCCGGCAATGTCCGCCGTACCCTCTTCCACAAACTGCCCCAGGAGTTTCGGCGCGGCTATCAGGAGGGAGACAACGAGTGACCACCCTTTACCAGCAGATCGCCCACGAGCTGCGTGAGGACATCCGTAGCGAGCGGTTCGCGGTCGGGGAACCACTACCGAGTGAGAAGGAGCTTTCGGAGCGCTTTCACGTAGCCCCCGGAACTATGCGACAGGCTCTTAACGTGCTGGTAGACGAAGGAACCCTTAGTTCCAAACGCGGTGCCCGAAAGGTCGTCATGCGGATGCCCGCTCGTTTTCCGGAAATTTCCAAGTTCCGAAGTTTCGCACAATGGGCCTATGGACGCGGACGAACCCCTGGCGGGCACGTCATCAAGCAAGAATGGGTCGAACAGACTGAGCAAGACTCACTGCTACTGCGAATCCCCGACGGCCAGCAGGTACTCACGGTTCTACGCGTCCGCACCATTGACGGTGCACCTGTCATGCTAGAACGCACACGCTACCCCGCTTGGGTGGGCGCGAAGGTCGCAGCTATGGATCCAACGTGTCCCTCTGTCACTAACGAACTAGCGACGCGTCACAATATCCACTTCTTCGCCGCAGACAATGTCTTCTCGGCCTCTAAAGCTGGAGCCGTTGATGCCCAGTGGTTGCCGCTGGCTGCTGGTGATCCAGTTTTGGTACACCGCCGTTTGTCACGCGATGCGAAAGGCTCGCCGTTGGAGATGAGTGAGGATCGCTATCTTGCCGACGCCCTTAGTATCGCCGTCCCGACGTCTGGGAAGAACAACGTACTCAGTTGGACGACGTTGAATCAATTCCCCTGGGAATAGGTTGCACGGATACAATCCTGAATACAAAAACGCCCCGGGCTCTTTAAAGCCCGGGGCATTTTCCGTTTAGCACCGTAGCGCTAAGCGGAGATCAGCGTGAAGTAGTGACTACTACTTGGTGATCTTGGTAACGCGGCCAGCGCCAACGGTGCGGCCACCCTCACGGATAGCGAAGCGCAGGCCCTCGTCCATTGCGACCGGCTGGATCAGGGTGACGGACATGTCAACGTTGTCGCCCGGCATAACCATCTCGGTGCCCTCCGGCAGCTTCACAACACCGGTAACGTCGGTGGTGCGGAAGTAGAACTGCGGACGGTAGTTGTCGAAGAACGGGGTGTGGCGGCCGCCCTCGTCCTTGGACAGAACGTAAACGGAGCCCTCGAACTCGGTGTGCGGGGTGTACGCGCCCGGCTTAGCAACGATCTGGCCACGCTCAACGTCCTCGCGCTTCAGACCACGCAGCAGCAGTGCAGCGTTGTCGCCAGCCTCTGCGGTGTCCAGCAGCTTGTTGAACATCTCGATGGAGGTAACGGTGGTCTTCTGGGACTTCTCGCGGATACCCAGGATCTCGACCTCATCGTTCAGGTTCAGGATGCCACGCTCAACACGGCCGGTAACAACGGTACCGCGACCGGTAATGGTGAAGATGTCCTCAACCGGCATCAGGAACGGCTTGTCGGTCTCGCGCTCCGGATCCGGGATGGAGTCGTCACAAGCCTGCATGAGCTCGAGGATCTGCTTGCCCCACTTCTCGTCGCCCTCCAGGGCCTTCAGTGCGGAGATGTGAACAACCGGAGCTTCCTCGTCGAACTCCTGCTCGGCCAGCAGCTCGCGAACCTCCATCTCGACGAGCTCCAGCAGCTCCTCATCGTCAACCATGTCGCACTTGTTCAGTGCAACCAGGATGTAAGGAACGCCAACCTGGCGAGCCAGCAGAACGTGCTCGCGGGTCTGCGGCATCGGGCCATCGGTTGCAGCAACAACCAGGATAGCGCCGTCCATCTGAGCAGCACCGGTGATCATGTTCTTGATGTAGTCGGCGTGACCCGGAGCGTCAACGTGAGCGTAGTGGCGCTTCTCGGTCTCGTACTCAACGTGGGAGATGTTGATCGTGATGCCACGCTCCTTCTCCTCCGGCGCCTTATCGATGGCGTCGAAAGCGAAGGACTTGTTGGCCTCGGGGAATGCGTCAGCCAGAACCTTGGTGATCGCGGCAGTGGTGGTGGTCTTGCCGTGGTCGACGTGACCAATGGTGCCGATGTTTACGTGCGGCTTGGAACGCTCGAACTTAGCCTTCGCCACTTTGTGTCCTCCTGGACTGCTCGGTGGCTACGACTCTCGCAGCCACATTAACTTTTATTCCCAACCAGCTGCTTCCCCGCAGTTTGCGGATTGCTCACTGGCTAGTTTTCTTACTTCTTGCCGAATTTCAGATTATCCGTGTAACGAACATCTTCGCCTCGACTTTGTGTTTCGAGGCCAGTCGCGCTACACGCGAACTGGGTAACGGCCAGCACACCGCATCCTACGTCACTGTACCCCATCTAGAAAAATTAGCCTCTGTAAGCAAAGCCAAAACCCCACATAAATTAGGGTAAGCCCTTAGAGACAACTATTTCTAGCCGTCTTAGCTAGTTATCTATTTGGTTACTTTTTGACGCAGGCCTGCGCCGTGCTGACCCCTACCCCGCAAGGCCCCTCACCCCGTGAACCCTCTTGTCAGCCCCGTTACGACGGAGCCTTGGGCGTCACAAGGATGAAGGAAGCCTTAGCTAGAGAGGGGCGGAAACGACCCCAGTATTAGGCCTGGCCTCCGGTGCGCTCCGCGATGATGTCGGAAGCAACGTTGGTCGGAACCTCACCGTAGGAGTCGAAGATCATCGAGAAGTTTGCACGACCGGCGGTGCGGGAACGCAGGTCACCGATGTAGCCGAACATCTCAGACAGCGGCACCTTAGCCTTGACAACCTTGGCGCCAGCACGGTCGTCCATGGAGGAAACCTGGCCACGGCGGGAGTTGATGTCGCCGATGACGTCGCCCATGTACTCCTCAGGGGTGATGACCTCAACAGCCATCAGCGGCTCCAGCAGAACCGGCTTTGCCTTGGCAACTGCTTCCTTCAGAGCCTGAGAACCGGCCAGCTTGAAGGCCATCTCAGAGGAGTCGACCTCGTGGTAAGCACCATCCAGCAGGGTGGCCTTGATGTTTACCAGCGGGAAGCCGGCCAGGTAGCCGTACTGCATAGCGTCCTGGATACCAGCGTCGACAGACGGGATGTACTCCTTCGGCACGCGACCACCGGTGACCTCGTTGACGAACTCGTAGGTCTCCTCGGAGCCCTCCTCCGGCGCGTAGGGCTCGACGGCAATGATGACGCGCGCGAACTGACCGGAACCACCGGTCTGCTTCTTGTGGGTGTATTCCAGCTTCTCGACCGGCTTGCGGATGGTCTCGCGGTAAGCAACCTGCGGGTTACCGATGTTCGCCTCAACCTTGAACTCGCGGCGCATACGGTCAACCAGAACGTCCAGGTGCAGCTCGCCCATACCGCCGATGACGGTCTGGCCGGTCTCTTCATCCAGCTTCACGGTGAAGGTCGGGTCCTCTTCCGCCAGCTTCTGGATAGCGGTACCCAGCTTCTCCTGGTCAGACTTGGTCTTCGGCTCGATGGCGACCTCGATAACCGGATCCGGGAAGTCCATGGACTCCAGGATGACCGGATCCTGAGCGTCACACAGGGTGTCACCGGTGGTGGTGTCCTTCAGGCCGATGAAGGCGTAGATGTGACCAGCGGATGCACGATCCACCGGCTGCTCCTTGTTGGAGTGCATCTGGAACAGCTTGCCGATGCGCTCCTTCTTGTCCTTCGTGGAGTTGGTGACCTGCGCACCGGATTCAACGGAACCGGAGTAAACGCGGACGTAGGTCAGCTTGCCGAAGAACGGGTGTACGGCAACCTTGAATGCCAGAGCGGAGAACGGCTCGTCCTTGGAGGGCTTGCGCAGAACCTCAACCTCGGGATCCTTAGCGTCGTGGCCCTTGATGGAGCCGACGTCCATCGGGTTCGGCAGGAAGTCGATAACAGCGTCCAGCATCGGCTGGATGCCCTTGTTCTTGTAAGCAGAACCACAGTAAACCGGGTAAACCTCGGAGTTAACGGTCAGCTTACGGATCTGTGCCTTCAGCTCATCAACGGTGAGTTCCTCACCGGCGAAGTAGCGCTCCATGAGCTCCTCGTCGGACTCAGCAACGGTCTCGACGAGCTTCTCGCGGTACTCCTCGGCCTTGTCCTTGAGATCCTCCGGAATGTCCTCGTAGGTCGGCTCCGCACCGATCTCTACCTTGCCGCGCCAGGTAACAGCGCGCATGTTCAGTAGGTCAACGATGCCATCGAAGTCGTCCTCAGCACCGATCGGCAGGGCCATTACCAGTGGCTTTGCACCCAGGCGGTCGACGATGGTCTGCACCGTGTAGTAGAAGTCTGCGCCCAGCTTGTCCATCTTGTTGACGAAGCAAATACGCGGAACGTCGTACTTGGTTGCCTGGCGCCAAACCTGCTCGGACTGCGGCTCCACGCCTTCCTTGGCGTCGAACACAGCCACCGCACCGTCCAGGACACGCAGGGAGCGCTCCACCTCAACGGTGAAGTCCACGTGGCCGGGGGTGTCGATGATGTTGATCTGGTTACCTTCCCAGAAACAGGTGGTAGCAGCGGAGGTAATGGTAATACCGCGCTCCTTCTCCTGCTCCATCCAGTCCATCGTGGAGGCGCCATCGTGGGTCTCACCGATCTTACGGTTAATACCGGTGTAGAAAAGGATGCGCTCCGTGGTGGTGGTCTTACCAGCATCGATGTGCGCCATGATGCCGATGTTGCGGACCTTCTTCAGGTCGGTCAACGCTTCAAGTGCCACTGGGTTACCCCGCTCATTTCGTTGTTGAGCGACTTTGCTGGAACTTCCATGTTGTTCACATTGTTGTTCAGTAGTGCTTCTAAAAGCCCCGAAAGCCGCAGGCGATTACGTACTCGTTCTATTGTGCCAGCTTTACGCTGTCACGTCTCGTTGAGGGTCTGCTGTTTTCTAGTGTTTTCTCGTGTCTACTAGTTAGCGCCCTCACGCGCTTAATAGCACGATAGCCCCACTACCCCTATATGAAGTTGAGGGTTGTGAGGCTATAAAACCACTGTTACCAGCGGTAGTGGGCGAAGGCGCGGTTGGCCTCTGCCATCTTGTGAGTGTCTTCGCGACGCTTCACGGATGCACCCAGACCATTCGATGCGTCCAGGATCTCGTTGGCAAGACGCTCGGTCATGGTGTTCTCACGACGCTGGCGGGTGAAGGTCACCAGCCAACGCAGTGCGAGGGTGGTGGAACGGCCGGGGCGAACCTCAACCGGAACCTGGTAGGTAGCGCCACCAACACGGCGGGAACGAACCTCAAGAGCCGGCTTAACGTTGTCGAGAGCCTTCTTCAGGGTGAGGATCGGATCGGTGCCGGTCTTCTCGCGGCACTGCTCCAGAGCGCCGTAAACGATGCGCTCTGCGGTGGACTTCTTACCGTCAAGGAGAACCTTGTTAACCAGCTGGGAGACGAGAACGTCGCCGTAAACTGGATCCTTGACTAGCTGTCGGGAAGGTGCTGGACCCTTACGTGGCATTGTTTACTTCTCCTTCTTAGCGCCGTAGCGGGAACGTGCCTGCTTGCGGTCCTTAACACCCTGGGTGTCGAGGGAACCACGCACGATCTTGTAACGAACACCCGGGAGGTCCCTCACACGACCACCGCGGACGAGCACCATGGAGTGCTCCTGCAGGTTGTGGCCCTCACCCGGAATGTAGGCGGAAACCTCGATACCGGAGGTCAGGCGAACACGGGCGACCTTACGCAGTGCGGAGTTCGGCTTCTTCGGGGTAGTGGTGTACACACGGGTGCACACACCGCGGCGCTGCGGGGAGCCCTTCAGCGCAGCAGTGGCAACCTTCGTGCTCTTATCGTGACGGCCCTTGCGGACCAGCTGCTGAATAGTTGGCATAGATGAACTTTCTTTCGGTTCTTTCGGTGCAGTATCGCAACGCGGCCACCGAAGTGGTGACTGCCCTGCGGGTTGAGCATTTGTAGCTTTGGGGATCCCAAAGGATGCGCACACACGAAAAATAAGGGGCTCTTCCTTACGGGGCCTCTTCCGTGGTGTATCACCCCACGCAATAACGTGGAGATCCCTGCATCGCACTCCAGCTGCACAACCGGCCTAGACGTTAGCCCGGCATAAACCTCGGCTAACCTGTGGCCACCACTGCACCAGCGGAGACAATACAATCTACGGGGAAGAAGTTTAGTGCACCTTGTGCCAGCTACCAAATCCCATTTTCTTAAACGCACTGGCCTACAATCATCGCGATGTTTCCTTACCCGTTCGACCTTGCATCCATCGGCGAGGGGCTACCCGCCGCCGAGCTGCTCCCCCGAATCCCCCAACGCGGCCCTTTGGTGGTGGAAGCACCGCCGGGAACTGGTAAGACAACCCTAGTCCCTCCAGCACTCTCCAATATTTTGCAGAGCTCAGTGCAAACAGCCCCTCCGCAGAAAGTACTCGTCACCGCGCCTCGTCGCGTGGCCGTCCGCGCGGCTGCCCGGCGCCTTGCGCAATTGGACGGCACCCGCGTCGGTGACCGGGTCGGTTATAGCATCCGCGGCGAACATCACCCAGGAACTCTCGTGGACTTCGTCACCCCGGGTGTGCTCCTCAATCGCCTGCTTGCAGACCCCGCCTTAGAGGGCGTGGGTGCGGTCCTCATCGACGAAGTCCACGAGCGCCAATTGGACTCCGACCTTGTGTTGGCCATGTGCCAGGAAGTCGCCATGCTGCGTGAAGGCGACCCCACCGAGGAGCTCTACCTGTGCGCCATGTCCGCCACTGTCGACACGCAGAAGCTCGCGGAGTACATGGGTGCGCAGGTTGTATCCACTCCAGCAGTCACCCACCCCCTCGAGATTTCTTATCACCCTCACCCCGAACGTGCACAGGGCTCACCCGCTTTCTATCGCCATGTTGCCAAACTCGCACAACAGGCTATCGACAACCAGCGCGAGTCTGGTCACGCGGATCACCGCACACTCGTTTTCGTCCCCGGACGTAAAGAAATCGACTGGGTCTGTACCCACCTCCCCGACGCTGCCCCGCTGCATGGCAGCTTGACGTCCCAGGAACAAGACGCAGCACTGACCGGAGACTCCCCCATCGTGGTCGCGACCTCCATCGCCGAATCTTCCCTGACTGTTCCCGGTGTCCACGCGGTCATCGACGCAGGCCTTTCTCGCACACCCCGCCGCGACCAAGCACGCGGGATGTCCGGGCTTGTCACTACCTCCACTTCCAGAGCTAGCGCCGATCAACGTGCTGGTCGCGCAGGGCGCCTTGGCCCAGGCCAGGTCTACCGTGCTTACTCTGCCGCTGACTACTCCCACTTTGCACCCGACATCACCCCGGAGATCCTCTCCTCGGATCTTGTCGCCGCTGCTCTCACGCTCGCCGCATGGGGTTCCCCCGATATCTCTCTTCTCGACGCCCCTCCGGCCGCAACTCTCACCGTTGCCCACCAGGAACTGCACTATCTGGGTGCCCTGGACTCAAAGGGTTCCATTACCGAGTTAGGCCAGAAGCTTGCGCGCATTCCCGCCGACCCACGCCTCGGAGCAGCCCTGCTGGCGCACGGCTCAGGCGCAGCCAAAGTTGTCGCGGCGCTGGCTACCGGTTTGCAAGGGGATCTGGCCGAAGCAAAGCCACCAGCTTCCGAGGTCCGTCGCTTCGCCCGGATGGTGAATGACCATGGCACGGCTACTCCGGGCGACATCGTGGCCTCTGCCTACCCCGACCGTGTGGCCAAACTCGTGGGCACAGACGCCGACCAGGCAGTGTATCTGCTGGCCTCCGGCACCCGTGCCACGCTGGCCCCTGAGTTGCGCCGCACACTCAGTGGCTCCGAATGGCTGGCAGTGGCAGAAGTGCAATTAGGACGTACTCCCCTGATCCGTGCCGCAGCAAGCCTGCAGCAGCCAAGCCCATCGCAGATCCGGGAAGACGTCACCGCACACATAACTGAAGGCAAGCTCCGGGCCCGGCGCACCCGCCACCTCGGAGCCATCGAGCTTTCCAGTACGCCAGTTTCGGTCAGCGAACTCAGCGAGGCAGATAGGCACCAGGCCGTCGCAGCCTTAGCAGCCGAGGGACTTGGGTGGCTACAGATGACGGAGGGGGCGTCAATAGTAAAAGAGAGAGTCGACTACCTGCGTCAGCAGCTGGGGGAACCTTGGCCGGATCTTGCCACAGGCGATTACACGCCAGAGGCCGAGCGAGTGGTCGCGGGCGAAAGAATCGTCGATATCGACGCCTACCAGGCGATCATGCGCCAACTCCCGTGGCCCGAGGCAGGGCGAATGGATGAACTGGTGCCGGAACGGCTGGAAGTGCCCAGTGGGTCTGCACCGAAGATTGGATACGAGACCGGACGACCGATAGTGCGCGTCAAGCTGCAGGAATGCTTTGGACTGGCAGAATCCCCCACTATTGCAGGTAAAAAAGTTCTGTTCCACCTGCTTTCGCCAGCGGGGCGCGAACTAGCTGTCACCGATGATCTTAAAAGCTTCTGGGACGGCCCTTACCAGGGCGTGCGCAAAGACATGCGGGGGCGCTATCCGAAGCACCCATGGCCCGAGGATCCATGGTCGGCGACAGCAACAAAGAAGACTAAACGCGCCTTAAGGAACTAGGAAATCAGCGCGGTGGCGCGAAACTAGCGACGCTTGCTGCCGAATGTCTTGGTGAAGTTCAGACCCCGGATCGGGGTGTGGATCGTCACGGATTGGCGACCGTCGGCGCGCTGGGTAATGCGCATCGGTCCGATACGGGTGGAACCACCCACTCCGCCGGAAGAGGTGTTCACCTTGAACGGACCGAAATTTTTGGAATCTCGAAACATAAAGCCCATGCAGCACATGATAAGGCACCGCAAGAAAAAGCGGGTACTTCCCCTTGCGTTAGGGAAGCACCCGCTCTAAGCGAACCTACTGATTCGCGCTGGAGACTGAGTTACATCAGATCCATATCGTCCAGCGGCACGGCAGCACCAGTGAACTCACCGTAAGTGTCGTCGGCGTAGAAACCATCGCCGAAGGAGGACGGCAGGGAGTAAGCCGCTGCGCGGGCCTCCTCGGTCGGCTCAACACTGATGTTGCGGTAGCGGGAAATACCCGTACCGGCCGGGATCAGCTTACCGATGATCACGTTCTCCTTCAGACCGATGAGCTTGTCCGAACGCTTGTTGATAGCAGCGTCGGTAAGCACGCGGGTGGTCTCCTGGAAGGAGGCCGCGGACAGCCAGGACTCGGTTGCCAGGGAGGCCTTGGTGATACCCATGATCTCCGCACGAACCTCTACCGGACGGCCGCCAGCCTTCACGGCTTCCTTGGACGCTGCCACTGCATCGGCGTGATCCACCAGGGAGCCCGGCAGGAACTCGGTCGAACCAGAGTCGATAACGGTCACGCGACGCAGCATCTGGCGCACGATGATCTCGATGTGCTTGTCGTGGATGGCCACACCCTGATCGCGGTAGACCTTCTGGACCTCGTTGATCAGGTGCTGCTGCACGCCACGGCGGCCCAACACGCGCAGAACCTCGTGCGGGTCGGCAGCGCCCTTAAGCAGCTGCTGGCCCATCTTCACGTGGTCGCCATTGCGGATCGGGCGCTCCACGCCACCGGTGCCCAGCGTTGCCAGGCCCTGGCGCTTGGACAGCTTCTCGTACACCACATCGTCGGAACCGTCATCCGGCTCGATGGTGAGGGTGAAGAAGTTGTCGTCGTCCTCAATGCGCACCTTGCCGTCCACCGACGCGATCGGGGACTTCGCCTTCGGCACACGAGCCTCAAACAGCTCCTGAACACGCGGCAGACCACCGGTAATGTCGCCACCGACACCACCCAGGTGGAACGTACGCATCGTCAGCTGGGTACCCGGCTCACCAATGGACTGGGCGGCAACGATACCAACGGCCTCGCCGATCTCGACCTTCTTGCCGGTCGCCATGGAACGGCCGTAGCAGGTGGAGCACACGCCGGTGTTGGTAGCACAGGTCATCACGGAGCGGACCTTTACTTCCTCCACTCCAGCCTCGATGAGAGCCTTCAGCTCGCCCTCGCCAATGACGTTGCCCTCGGCAACGACGACGGTGCCGTCGGAGGCGGTGGCGTCACTAGCTAGGTAGCGACCCAGAACAGACGTTTCGACGAAGTCCGCCGGGGTGTAGTTGCCGGTCGGCTTGCCCTCGGCGTCCAGAACCGGAACGGCCACTGGCATAACAGCGCCCTGCTTGGTGCCACAGTCGTCCTCGCGCACGATGACGTCCTGTGCCACGTCCACCAGACGTCGGGTCAGGTAACCCGAGTCGGCGGTACGCAGTGCCGTATCGGCCAGGCCCTTACGGGAGCCGTGGGAGTTGTTGAAGTACTCGAGCACGGACAGGCCTTCACGGAAGGAGGTCTTAATCGGGCGGGTGATGTACTCACCGCGCGAGTTCGTAACCATGCCCTTCATGCCGGCCAGGGTCCAGATCTGACGCATGTTACCGGCAGCACCCGACTTCACGATCATCGGAATCGGGTTGTCATCCGGGTACAGATCCTCAACGGACTGACCAACGAAGTCAGTGGCTTCCTTCCACAGGTCCACGAGGGACTGGTAGCGCTCGGCCTCGTTGATCTTGCCGCGTGCCATCTTCTTCTCGATAACACGGGCCTTGGCCTCGTAGTTATCCAGAACTTCCTGCTTATTCGGCAGAACCAGCACGTCGTGCATGGTGATGGTCACACCGGAGCGGGTTGCCCAGTAGAAGCCGGCATCCTTCAGCTTGTCCACGGTCTGCGCCACGGTGATCATCGGGTACTTCGCCGCGAGATCGTTAATGACGGCAGCCTGTGGCTTCTTCGCCATGACGCCCTCTACGTATGGGTAGTTCCACGGCAGCAGCTCGTTGAACAGCACGCGACCCAGGGTGGTCTCCGCCAGCCAGGTCTGGCCTCGCTGCCAACCATCCGGGAACAGCTCGGCCTCGATCTCCGCGGTCGGACGCAGGTGGCTGATGCGCACGTGGATCGGAGCCTGCAGGCCGAGTACGCCACGGTCGTAGGCCATGATTGCCTCAGCCAGGGAGGAGTACACGCCCTGTGCGGGGCCTTCCTCTGTAGCCGGTGCGAAAGCACCCTGGCCACCGAACTCCTCCGGCTTCTTCAGCAGAGTCAGGTAGTACAGACCGGTGACCATGTCCAGACGCGGCATAGCCAGCGGCTTACCGGATGCCGGGGACAGAATGTTGTTGGAAGCCAGCATCAGGATGCGAGCCTCAGCCTGTGCCTCTGCGGACAGCGGCAGGTGAACAGCCATCTGGTCACCGTCGAAGTCCGCGTTGAAAGCCTCACAAGCCAGCGGGTGCAGCTGGATAGCCTTACCCTCAACCAAGATCGGCTCGAAGGCCTGGATACCCAGGCGGTGCAGGGTAGGCGCACGGTTCAGCATCACCGGGTGCTCGGCAATAGCCTCTTCCAGAACGTCCCACACCTCGGGGCGCTGGCGCTCCACCATGCGCTTGGCGGACTTGATGTTCTGCGCGTAGGACTTCTCCACCAGGCGCTTCATCACGAACGGCTTGAACAGCTCCAGAGCCATCAGCTTCGGCAGACCACACTGGTGCAGCTTCAGCTGCGGACCAACGATAATCACGGAACGGCCGGAGTAGTCCACACGCTTACCCAGCAGGTTCTGGCGGAAGCGGCCCTGCTTGCCCTTCAGCAGGTCAGACAGGGACTTCAGCGGACGGTTGCCCGGGCCGGTAACCGGACGGCCGCGACGACCGTTGTCGAACAGTGCGTCGACGGACTCCTGCAGCATGCGCTTCTCGTTGTTCACGATGATCTCGGGTGCGCCGAGATCCAGCATGCGCTTCAGGCGGTTGTTGCGGTTAATAACGCGACGGTACAGATCGTTCAGGTCGGAGGTCGCAAAGCGGCCACCGTCCAGCTGCACCATCGGACGCAGCTCCGGCGGGATCACCGGGATGCAATCCAGAACCATGCCGGCCGGGTCGTTGCCGGAACGCAGGAACGCTGCGACTACCTTCAGGCGCTTCAGAGCGCGCAGCTTCTTCTGGCCCTTGCCGTCACGGATGATCTCGCGCAGGGACTCGGCCTCGGCCTCGAGGTCGAAGCTGCGGATCAGGGTCTGGATGGCCTCTGCACCCATACCGCCGGTGAAGTAATCCTCGTAGCGGTCAACCAGCTCGTTGTAGATGTTCTCATCCACAATCATCTGCTTCGGAGCCAGCTTGACGAAGGTGTTCCAGATCTCGTCCAGGCGGTCGATCTCGCGCTCAGCACGCTCACGGATGTGGCGCATCTCGCGGTCGGCTGCGTTCTGCACCTTCTTCTTAGCGTCGTTCTTGGCACCGGCAGCCTCGAGCTCGGCAAGGTCGTCCTCGAGAGTCTTGGCTCGGTCGGCCAGCTCCGCGTCGCGCTCCTGCTCGACTTCCTTCTTCTCCAGCAGCATCTCTGCCTCGAGAGTGGACTGGTCGTTGTGGCGACCCTCCTCGTCCACGGAAGTGATGATGTTGGCGGCGAAGTAGATGATCTTTTCCAGATCCTTCGGAGCCAGGTCCAGCAGGTAGCCCAGGCGAGAAGGCACGCCCTTGAAGTACCAGATGTGGGTAACAGGCGCGGCAAGCTCAATGTGGCCCATGCGCTCACGGCGAACCTTGGACTTGGTCACCTCAACGCCACAGCGCTCACAGATGATGCCCTTGTAGCGCACGCGCTTGTACTTGCCACAGCCACACTCCCAGTCACGGGTGGGGCCGAAAATGCGCTCGCAGAACAGGCCGTCCTTCTCCGGCTTCAGGGTGCGGTAGTTAATGGTTTCAGGCTTCTTGACCTCGCCACGGGACCAGCGACGGATGTCGTCCGCAGTCGCTAGACCGATGCGAAGCTCATCGAAAAAGTTGACGTCCAGCACGTGGACTTCCTTTCCCCTCCTCTTTCTGGAGGGCTTTGGGTAGTTACGGCGCCTTAAGCTGTGTTGTTTGTCGGGCTCAGGCGCCGGAAATACGGCGAATGTACGAAAGTCAGATGTTTAGGGTCGTCAACGCCCTAGCTGACGTCCATGTCAGCATCCGGACGCTCGTCACGGGACAGGTTGATGCCCAGAGCCGCGTTAGCGTTCTCCAGCTCATCGTCATCGTCAGAGGACAGCTCCATCGGGGTGCCGTCGGCAGCCAGAACCTCAACGTTCAGGCACAGCGACTGCAGCTCCTTTAGGAGGACCTTGAAGGACTCCGGGATACCAGGATCCGGGATGTTCTCGCCCTTCACGATCGCCTCGTACACCTTCACACGGCCAACCACGTCATCGGACTTGATGGTCAGGAGCTCCTGCAGAGTGTAGGCGGCACCATATGCCTGCATTGCCCACACCTCCATCTCACCGAAGCGCTGGCCACCGAACTGCGCCTTACCACCCAGCGGCTGCTGGGTAATCATGGAGTAAGGACCAGTGGAGCGAGCGTGGATCTTCTCGTCGACCAGGTGGTGCAGCTTCAGCATGTACATGTAGCCCACTGCAACCGGGTACGGGAAAGGCTCGCCGGAACGGCCGTCAATCAGGTTGGACTTACCGAAGTCGTCGACCTGACGCTCGCCGTCGCGGTTCGGCAGCGAGGAACGCAGCAGACCGGACAGCTCCGCGTTGGAAGCACCGTCGAACACCGGGGTGGCGGTCAGGGAGTCCGCCGGAACCTCGTATAGCTCCTCCGGCAGGGTCTCCAGCATCTTCTGAATCTTCGGATCCTGAGAGTCAGTGTCGACCTTCCAACCGGCCTTAGCCAGCCAGCCCAGGTGCACCTCCAGGACCTGACCAATGTTCATACGACGCGGCACGCCGTGGGTGTTCAGGATGATGTCGATCGGAGTGCCGTCCGGCAGGAACGGCATGTCCTCCTGCGGCAAGATCTTGCCGACAACACCCTTGTTGCCGTGACGGCCGGCGAGCTTATCGCCGTCCTGGATCTTGCGCTTCTGGGCAACGTAGACGCGAACCATCTCGTTCACGCCTGCGGCCAGGTCGTCGTCATCCTCACGGGAGAACACGCGAACGCCGATAACCTTGCCGGTCTCGCCGTGTGGCACCTTCATAGAGGTATCGCGGACCTCGCGGGCCTTCTCACCGAAGATGGCGCGCAGCAGGCGCTCTTCCGGAGTCAGCTCCGTTTCACCCTTCGGGGTGACCTTACCGACCAGGATGTCGCCGTCGCGAACGTCCGCGCCGATGCGGACGATACCGCGATCGTCCAGGTCAGCCAGGACATCCTCGCCCACGTTAGGAATGTCGCGGGTGATCTCCTCCGGGCCCAGCTTGGTGTCGCGGGCGTCAATCTCGTACTCCTCGATGTGAATCGAGGTCAGAATGTCTTCCTCAACCATGCGCTGGTTCAGGATGATGGCGTCCTCGTAGTTGTGGCCTTCCCAAGGCATGAAGGCAACCAGCAGGTTCTTACCCAGTGCCATCTCGCCATTGTCGGTGCCCGGGCCATCGGCCAGAACCTGGCCTGCCTCAACACGGTCGCCTTCGTCCACCAGCGGCTTCTGGTTGTAGCAGGTGCCCTGGTTGGTGCGCTCGAACTTGCGCAGCATGAAGGTATCGCGCACACCCTCGTCGTCCATGACGGTGATGTAGTCAGCGGAGACGTACTCAACCACGCCAGCCTTCGGTGCGATGATCATGTCGCCGGCGTCATAAGCGGCACGCAGCTCCATACCAGTACCCACGTACGGGGCCTCGGAACGCAGCAGCGGCACAGCCTGACGCTGCATGTTGGCACCCATCAGTGCACGGTTAGCATCGTCGTGCTCGAGGAACGGAATCATAGCGGTTGCCACGGAAACCATCTGTCGCGGCGACACGTCCATGTAGTCCACCTCGGTGTACGGGACGACCTCCACGTCGCCGCCGCGCAGGCGAACCTCAATGCGCTCCTCAGTGAACCGGTGATTCTCATCGAACGGGGTGTTCGCCTGAGCAATCACGTGGCGGTCCTCTTCGTCCGCAGTGAAGTAGTAGACCTCATCGGTGATCTGCCCATCCACAACCTTGCGGTACGGGGTCTCGATGAAGCCGAACGGGTTCACGCGAGCATAAGAGGACAGGGAGCCGATCAGACCAATGTTCGGACCCTCAGGAGTCTCAATCGGGCACATGCGGCCGTAGTGAGACGGGTGAACGTCGCGGACCTCCAGGCCAGCGCGCTCACGGGACAGACCACCCGGACCCAGCGCGGACAGGCGGCGCTTGTGGGTCAGGCCGGACAGGGAGTTGTTCTGGTCCAGGAACTGCGACAGCTGAGAGGTGCCGAAGAACTCGCGGATAGCCGCGGAAACTGGGCGAACGTTGATCAGGGAGGTCGGGGTGATCGACTCCGCATCCTGCGTAGTCATACGCTCACGCACGACGCGCTCCATGCGGGACAGACCCACGCGAACCTGGTTCTGAATCAGCTCGCCGACGGTACGCAGACGGCGGTTGCCGAAGTGGTCAATGTCGTCGGTATCAATCGGGATCTCGGTGCCGTCCGGGGAGGTCATGGACTTCTCACCGGCGTGCAGGCGCACCAGGTACTCGATGGTGGTCAGGATGTCCTCTTCCGTGAGGGTCATCACGCCATCGGTGTCGCCGCCCAGGCCCAGCTTGCGGTTGACCTTGTAGCGGCCAACCTTAGCCAGGTCGTAGCGCTTCGCCTTGAAGAAAGAGTTCTCCAGCAGAGCCTGCGCGGAGTCGCGCGTCGGCGACTCGCCCGGACGCTGCTTGCGGTAGATCTCCAGCAGAGCCTCGTCGGTGTTGTCCACGCCATCCTTTTCGAGGGTGGACATCATGAGCTCGGAGAAGCCGAAGCGGTCGGTGATCTCCTGCGTGGTCAGCCCCAGTGCCTTCAGCAGCACGGTAACCGGCTGGCGACGCTTGCGGTCAATGCGCACGCCAACGGTGTCGCGCTTGTCCACGTCGAACTCCAGCCATGCACCGCGGGAAGGGATCACCTTCACAGAGTGCAGCGGACGCTCGGTAGATGCGTCGATGGAGGCGTCAAAGTACACGCCCGGGGAACGGACAAGCTGGGAGACAACGACACGCTCGGTGCCGTTGATGATGAACGTGCCCTTGTCGGTCATCATCGGGAAGTCACCGATGAAGACCGTCTGGGACTTGATCTCACCAGACATGGAGTTGGTGAATTCCGCGGTCACATACAGCGGTGCCGCGTAGTTGATGTCCTTATCCTTCGCCTCGTCGATGGTGGACTTCACGTCATCGAAGCGGGGCTCGGACAGGGTG
The DNA here is from genome assembly GCF_028609885.1 of Corynebacterium jeikeium. Taxonomy (NCBI): domain Bacteria; kingdom Bacillati; phylum Actinomycetota; class Actinomycetes; order Mycobacteriales; family Corynebacteriaceae; genus Corynebacterium; species Corynebacterium jeikeium. The sequence goes on from NZ_CP063195.1 coordinate 2,223,973, forward strand.
AGGGACATGTTCTCGGAGTAATCCTCGATCGGAGAGAGCTCCTCGAGAATCTCCTCAAGTCCGCTCATGATGCGGACGCCCTCCCCTGCCTCTGCTTGGGCACGTGCACGCCATTCGGGCGTGCCAACGAGCCAAGCGAAGGACTCTCGTTGGAGGTCTAGAAGGCCTGGAACCTCAATTGGAGCGTCGATCTTCGCAAAGCTGTGTCGCTGCGGAGCTCCGGGAATTCCGGCCACTGAGCTGGTCTGGCGGGAGACTGCCAAGATGGGTCCTTCCAGCACAACATCGGTCGGCACTACGTGGTGGAGCTGTAGTGCGCGGTCGTGATTGTGTGTGTACGGTCTCGTGATGGTCGATTTAGTTGGATTTTCCCTGCCAAACTATCTCCACGCAGAAACGACTAAACGACCTTGTCAAATGGCCTTTTTGGCACGTTTGGCAAAGTCTGCTTCATATGTAATGTCTTCACATCACTTCTGCGTAGCTTTGTAGTCGTTTCGTTGTAGCCGATAGCTCAACACTTCAAATCCAGCGCAACGAACTATCCTATAGCATCGCTGCGCGATTGTCTAGGCTTCTTCAGACTAGTTCTCAGGCTGCTCGTCGGCCTGTTCCTCAGCGGGCTTCCCTGCTCGCTTCTCGGCCCGACGCTCTTCTCGTCGCTCAGCCCTACGCTTAGCGCGCCGCCACAGAACCAACACCACGGATGCTGCTGCCACAATAACACCCGCGACAATCAATGCAACCCCCCACTTATCAGTGTGGCGTTGCCCGCTAACCTCCATGGCCTGATCCAGCATGGACTGCGTTACCCTCTGCGGAGTCTTCCCATGGAACTGCAGCAGGTTCTGCACGTCCTTACCAGAGTCATCGCGGTACGTGTCCTTTACGTTCTCCTCCACGCTAACCAGCAAGCCAGACTTTGGCTCCACTGTCAGCTCGCGCCATCCCTCATGGAACAGTTGGGCACGCTGCGGCTTTCCATCCTCCCCTTCAACGGTGATGGTGTTGCGCACTCCCGCATACTCCTTGGCCACGGAAGTTGCCGGGATCTCTTGGCGGAATACATAAAGCTCGTGCTCGTGGCCATCGGCGGTGGTCACATTACGCGTGCCGGTGAACTCCGCAGGCAACGCCCGACGTAGCGTCATATCGAAGTAATCGTAAGAGCGCTGCTCAGTCCCCTGAGGGAACTTGGCCCAGTAACCGGCAATCTCCCCGTCGGTAGCCGGTGTAGCGGGAGTGTCCGAAACCTTCGCATTACCCTTCGCCTCACCGGTCCGGCGGTCCACGGTAAAGCTCCATACCTGCGCATCTAGCAAAGATTCCAGGTCGTCTTTCACGTCCGCTCGGGCGGTCGTCACACCAACGCGCGCGCTAGCTTCCTCGTCAGTAGCAGGTTCTTCGAGCGTGATCTTGAACTGCCTGTTGACCGGCGCCGTCACATCCTCCTTGCCGTCTACCCCTTGGTAGTTCGGGCCAATGACTGACGCAGGATCGTTCAAGGTGATCGTCGTCGCAGCCAGGTCTAGAGGCACAGCCTTGTCGTTCGATACAACCTTAGGGAGCATGACGCCCACAGTGATCAGTGCTACGCCAATCAGTGCACCGAGCGCACCCAGAATGTATAGGCCTTTGCCGGAGCCCTCTTTATTAGTCACTTCTCTGCCACCATCTGCGTTTAGATCAGTTCTATCGATCCGCGCACCTGAAAGGTCAGGCACACGGTTTATCAATCGTCCCCTAAGCGTAGCAAGACAACAAAAAACCGCCGGAAATCACCAAATGTGATTCCCAGCGGCTTTGCTTTACTTGCTATACCAACGCATTCGGCACTAGACCGAAGCGCGGGAAGTAAGGCGAGCTTACTTGAGGGAGACCTTTGCGCCAGCCTCTTCCAGCTTGGTCTTAGCAGCCTCAGCGTCGTCCTTGGAAGCACCCTCCAGCAGAGCCTTCGGAGCACCCTCAACCAGCTCCTTGGCCTCCTTCAGGCCCAGGCCGGAGACGATCTCGCGGACAACCTTAATAACGCCGATCTTCTTAGCGCCTGCGTCCTCCAGAACGACGTCGAACTCGTCCTTCTCCTCAGCAGCAGCGCCGCCCTCAGCGCCCGGAGCAGCTGCAACAGCAGCAACCGGAGCAGCAGCGGTGACGTCGAAGACCTCTTCGAATTCCTTAACGAACTCAGACAGTTCGATGAGGGTCATTTCCTTGAAAGCCTCGATGAGCTCGTCCTTGGTGAGCTTAGCCATGATGGCATCCTTTCGTAGTTGCGCCGGTTGGCCGAAAAGTGTTGGCGGCCCGGCCGGCAAAATGTTTTATGTCTTATGTATGAGCGGAGGGAACTTACTGTTCCTTCTTCTCCTGCAGTGCAGCGGCCAGGCGTGCAACCTGGGATGCTGGTGCGTTGAACAGGCCTGCGGCCTTTGCCAAGGAACCCTGCATGGCACCGGCCAGCTTGGCCAGCGTGGTTTCGCGATTGTCCAGCTCGGCGATTGCCTCAACCTGAGCTGCATCAATCGTGGCACCGTCCATGTAGCCACCCTTGATCACGAAGTTCTTGTGATCCTTGCCGAAGTCCTTCATAGCCTTCGCAGCATCCACGGCCTCGCCGTTAACGAATGCGATTGCGGTAGGACCGGTCAGCAGGGACTCATCAAGCTCAATGCCGGCTTCGCGTGCAGCCAGCTTGATCATGGTGTTCTTGGCGACGGAGTAGGTAACGTCCGAACCCAATGCGCGACGCAGCTCGGTGGTCTCAGCCACGGACAGGCCACGGTACTCGGTCAACAGAGTGGACTGTGCCTGCTCGAAGCGTGCCTTGAGCTCTTCCAGCGAAGCGGTGTTCTTCGGATTAGCCATACTCTCGCCTCCTTCCTGATGTTTACGGTGTACGTTTTTGCAGTACGTCCACCGACGATCATTGTTGAAGGGCAACACTGTACATAAACGACAAAGCGCCTCGCGTTTCCGGCGTTTTACGCAAGAAACACAAGGCGCATTCGTAGGATCCCCGGCTTTCTAGGGCTGGAATCCGATCCGAACGTCTAATCGTGTTACCTGCGTGGGCCGTCATCTATGACGATGATCCTTCAATCTCCTGCCCACTCTCCCCTGTTAAGGTTCGCGCGAACGGTGATGACCGACGGTCTTCGGTGAAAACTTGACGTTGCTGATCTCGTTGTTGATCTAGTCAAACTTCCTCGAAGGAGGTTACACTCTTGCCCCTCTTTCCTCCAAATCGCTGTTTTCTATTTTTGACGCCACCCCACACAACAAATTCTTTCGTTTCCAAAACTGAGGCTGCGGATGTGATTACCCTTGGGATTCATGGACGCATTCATCCCGAAGTTCCTATCCAGCCTGCGACGTGACAATCCACTACCGGAGGGCGTCAATAAGTGGGACACACCGCTAGACGGCAAGACGCCCACGGTGTTGATCCACGGCACGTGGCTCAACGCATATAACACGTGGGACTACGTGGCCAAGCACCTCATTGCGGCAGGCCACCCAGTGTTTGCCGTGAACTATGGCAAGGACCGAGACGCCTTTACGGGTAAGGCCCCGGGAGTTTACGCCAACAACTTCCTGCGCACCTCCCAGCAAGAGGTGGCGGCATTCATTGACGAGGTTATCAAGCGCACGGGCGCGAAAAAGGTGAACTTGGTCGGCCACTCGCAGGGCGTGGCGCAGGCGCGGCTCTATCTATCCGATTCCGGCGGCGCCGACCGAGCGGATGTGGCACGCAACAAGGTGGACCGCCTGGTGGGCGTGGGCCCGGCGCACCACGGCACTACTCTTTCCGGCATATCGACCCTGGGCGACAAGATCGACCCGAACAACAAGCTCGCCGGATTCCTGGAGAAGTTCCTGGGCGGCGCTGCGATCGACCAGCGCCTCGGTAGCGAGTTTGGGGATTACCTCAACCGCGATGGGGATACCACGCCAGGCGTGGACTACACGATGATCACCGCGAAGTACGACGGCATTGCAACTCCCCGATTGAAGCAGGTGATGGTCGCCGGAGACGGCGCGCGGGTGCGCAACCTGAGCGTGCAAGACGGCAACCCACTCGACCTTTCCGGCCACCTGGCGATGTTGTACTCGCCGCGCGTTGTGGATTTGATCCTGGAGGCGCTGGAGCCCGGCGAAGACGGCCCCGCAACCTACCGGGCCGCCCATCCGCTGAAGCGCGGAATGGTGCTTCCTATGATGGGCGAATTCCGGCTACCAGGTCGGCGAGGTCGGCGAGCTTAGCGAGACTCCTCGCCGTCCCAAACCTCTTCGTCTGCGATGCCCTCTACATAGGCTTGCTCAGCACGGTCGCGACTGATTTCCCGGTAGGCCTGCAGCAGTTGCAGGGTATGGGCACGCTGCATGTTGCGGGCCGCAACAAAGAAGAGCAAGGCTCCGCCGAGTAGCCCCATCAGGCCGAGCCCCAGTAGGAAGCCGGTCGTCCAGCCACCGCCGGTAAGGGAATCTATAAAGGACTCTACGGCGGTTTTCTCAGTGTCTACGTTCTGCGCATCATTCGTGTTTGCGGCCCCGTCTGCATTCTGCTGCCCTTGGGCGGCGTTGATGCGATGGATGCCACCGGCACCGCCTGTTTCGCCTTCCACAGCCTCGGCCTCGGCTTCTACTTCGCCACCGTCTGCGGCCGCGGCGCCAGCAGAAGCGCCACCATTTGCTAACGCAGCGCCGCCGGCAGACCCAGATGAACTGCCGAGGCTACTCGAGCCGGCAGAACCACCGGAACCAGTCCCCGCGGATTCAGCCCCACTAGCAGCGTCGTGATTATCCGATGCGGCGCTGGTGCCGGAGGATGCTCCACCAGAACTCTTGCCGGCAGAGTTGTTGCTAGTGGCGCCCGCCGCCGAGGACTCACCGGTGCCAGCACCGCCAGCCGCCCCGGTGGAAGGATTCTGCTGTGCCTTGCGGTTTCCGCGCAGCGCCTCGATGCCACCGACGATCTCGTCCATGTACTTGCCGAGCTTCGCGTTTTCGCTGTCTAGGTGCTTCTGAAACTCCTGGAGTTCCTCCAGGCCAGACTTCCCACTGCCCGTATCGTCCCCGCACGAATCCTTGATGACGAAGAAGGTCTCTAGCTCCTTATCGAACTTCTTGCCGTCCACAGCAGTGCCCTGGTAGCGGAAGACTACGCGGTACACGCCCGGCTTGGTGAAGAGGAACTGCTGATGGTCGTGCGCCCCAACCGCATAGCTGACCTTGTGCTCACGGTGCTCGGAATCCAGACGCAGGCTGACACTACCCAACCCATTGTCCGACAGAGTCACCATGCGACCGGGACCTTCAAAGTCCTTGATGGTCACGTCCACGCCCTGCTTAGCCGAGTTCAGGTGCTCGGTGGAAAAGCCCAGCCACGGAACATCGGGGTTTTCACGTTGCGCCTGCGGAAGTGCGTATGCGGTCTCCCCCAGTTCCTCCTGGTAATCCTGCGGGACTCCAACCTTGGCCTTCGGGCTGTTAACTAGGAAAATGAAGCTGCCGGACTCGCGCTCCTGCACATTCGCGGGATCGGATCCGTCTTTCAGGAAGGTGTGCGGATCCGCGTCAGATTCGTCCGAGGTTCCCACGCCCATGTCCATGTGGCCCTTGGGAATCACGGCGCGCTCTGTCCCCTGCCCTTCACTGAAGGCATCGTTGACCTCGCTACGGACCTCGTCGTCGGAGATTTCCTCAGGGGCTTCGCACGTCGGCGCTGGCTTGTCGGTGCCATCGCTCGGATCTTCCTCGTCACCCGGAGTCTCATTTTCGCCTGGCGTTTCATTCTCGCCTGGCTGCTCGGGGTCTTCGGGCTGCTCAGGGTCTTCGGGCTGCTCGGGGTGCTCGGGCTCTTCAGGTTGATCTTGATCTCCGGGCTTGCCCGGCTCCAGCGGCGCGATCGGTTTCTTGATCTCGTTCAACCCAGTAGTCGTGCCCTCCGGCAGGCCAACCTGCTTGTCGGAACCAACCAGCCAGTTGATGGTGCGCGCTGCGGACTTCACGGTAGAGCCGTCCTTCTTCTTGACGTCCCACTGCATCGTCAGCTGATACAGGCCCGGCTTAGAGAAGGTCCACCCGAAGTGTCCGTGCCCGCCGACCTCGTAGTCGTAGTCCTTCAAACCGCCCTTGGTGGACAGCACGCGCTCCGGGGTAGGCGTACCGGAGTTGTGGAAGAAAACCTCCATGTCGCCGGGGCCGGAGAACTTCTTCATATGGAAGTGGAGATTTGGCTCGGCGAAATCCTTCGGCACCTCGATCTCGTGTGCCGGGTCAAAAGCACCCAGGCCCGCCCAGATCGGGCGCCATTGGTTAGTGAAGTCCGCGTTCTGCGGGGCATGCCACAGCACCGTGCCGGGCTTGCCTAGGAAGGACAGCGCCTTCTTGTTCGGCACCTTGATGCGGGAGGCTTCCTTGCCATCGATCGCGTCGGGCGCCAGTCGCAGACAGACGCCATCGGCGGGCACGGGCTGCTGCCCGTCGACGACCATCACGTCCGGCTTGCCCTTGTTATACGTTCCGTAAATCGCATCCACGTGGGCGTTATACAGCAGCTTCCTGCCCGCACAAACGTGCGTCTTTCCGGTGGCCGGATTCTTCACGTCCTTGCCGACGGTTGGTCCGTCACTGGTCGTTCCGGGCCTATGCCCTGTCGGTGTTGCTTGCGCACGCTGCAACACCTCGGCAGTGCGGTGATCACTGGTTAGTGGTGACGCCGCATTCCAGGCGCCGGCCACCACGGTTAACACCAGCACGCCCAATACCGCCAGGGTGGACTTGGCTGCCCACATCATCCGATCGGCCCTATTCTGGCTGTGTTTGAGCTGCTTAAGCAGTTTAAGCTCAGCCTGCTGCCGCTTGGCCAGCTGCTGAAAGAGTTCATCTTTTTTATGCATCAGTAGCTACCACCTGTGAGGGGTTGTTGGATTGCCGGGCGGCGCGAATGGGCGTCGCCACAAAGAAAGAAAAGAGAAAAACAACGGTGAGCACCAGGACGATGGTTGCGCCCGTGGGCACATCGATCGCCCAAGACACGTACACGCCGAGGAAGGAACCGACCATGCCTATCACGGCGCTGAGGCTCATCATCACGACCAGTCGGTCGGTCCAGAGTCGGGCTGCGGCGGCCGGCGTGATCAGCAGCGCAAGCACTAGGATGTTTCCGACGGTGCGGACAGACATCACCACGGCGGCAGTGACGGCGAGGTAGAGAACCACGTCGATCAACAACACGCGGATACCCATGGCTGCGGCGGTTTCCCGGTCGACGGAGACCGCCACGATCTCCTTGTGCAGCGCCGCCACAGCCAGGATCACGACCGCGCCGACGACAGCACTGAAGATGATGTCGGAGTTAGACACGCCTGTAATCGAGCCGAAAAGGAAGCTGTTCAGGCTGGCCGTATAGCCCTGCACCTTCGAGATCACCACCAAGCCCAGGGCGAAAGCAGCGGCGAAGAAGATACCGATGATCGTGTCTTCCTTCACGCGTCTGCGCTGCGAGAACAGAGCGATCAGCAAGGCAACCACGGCACCGGCCACCGCCCCGCCAGCGATCACGGAGAACTGCAAGGCGAAGGCAATGGCAAGGCCCGGGAACACAGCATGCGCGACCGCATCGCCGATGAAGGCCATGCCGCGCAGTACCACGTGAGTGCCGATCACACCGCAGACCAGCGCGGAGAGAACCGCCACCAGCAGCGCCTTCGGCAGGAAGGCCAGGGCGGGATTCGTCAGGTCGGCGAGGAACTGGGAGAAGGAAATCACGACACCAACCCCACTCCCCGCAACAGTGGCGAATCCGGGCGAACGTCGAAGGTCTCCATCCACGGCTCGGGGTTCTGCAGCTGATCCGGCGCACCATCGGCCACCACACGACCGTTCAGCAGCACCACGCGATCACAGACGTGCACCGCCTGCGCCAGATCGTGGGTCACCATCAGGATGCTCATGCCATCGGCAGCCAGGGACTGCAGGATCTCCACCAGCGACTCGATGCTGGGGAAATCCATGCCAGTGAAAGGCTCGTCCAACAACAGCAGCGTGGGTTCCACAGCCAGGGCGCGCGCCACCAGCACGCGCTGGCGCTGCCCGCCGGAGAGCTGACCGATGGGACGGTCCGCCAAGTGCTGCAAGTTCACGCGCTTCAGCGCATGCGCAGTGGCCGCAAAGTCTGCCCGGCGCGACCGACGGAACGGACCAATCAGCCCCGCGCGACCGTTCAGCACGGTGTGGCGAACGTCGATGGGATAGTCCCACGCGAACTCGTGGCGCTGGGGAACATAGCCCACGCTCGCGGCCTTGACACTGCCCTTGGTCCGCGGGATGAGACCCAAGATGCTGCGCATCAGGGTGGTCTTGCCTGCTCCGTTGGGGCCGAGTAGCCCGATTAGCTCCCCGGGGTGCGCCTCGAGGTTCACATCGGTAAGGATCTGGCGCCCGGACAGCCGGACACTCAGATCCGCGATCTGCAGTGCGGTCACTTCAGCTGACCCCACAGTTCATCCTCGATCCGCTTGCGCTCCTTAGCGCCCTTGCGTAGGGAGAGGAAACCGAAGGCCAGCAGTGCGACGACCACTACACCGATGCCACCCAGGATCCACGGCAGGGCGGAGTTGCCGCCATCGGAGCCTTCGCCGGAGCTGTCGGCATTCGCATCTGCGTTGTCGGCGGAATTGTTGGAGTTGGAGCTGTTGGCGTCACCAGAAGAACCAGCGGCACCGGCCTTCGGCAGCTCACCTTCCCAGCTGGAGTTCTGCGCCTCGGAAGGATCCACCCCCACGGCAAAATTCAGCACCTTCGTGGTGGTCTTTTCGGAGCCGTCCTTCATCTTCACGCGCACCCCCATGGCCACGCGGTGCACGCCCGGCTCGGTGAATACCCAGTTGGCGTGCGTGTGCGTGTTCAGATCCACCCACAGATCCTGCGGAGTGGGCTGCGCGGAATTCCACAGCTCTTGAGGCTTTTCAAATCCGCCAGCCTGCAGAAACATGCTCATCTGGCCGGGCCCCTGGTGGCCCAGATACTCCATGGTCACTCCACGGCTAGCTTGGGCGATCAGTGCCGGCGATTGCGTGTTCCATCCCAGCCACGGCACGCCCTGCACCTCGGTCTGTGGCAGCACCCATACCTCCTGGCCGGGCTGCGCACCGGTGAACTCGTAGCCACCATCGGCGGGGAGTTGCTGCTTAGCCTTGTCGGAGACATCGAAGACCACATCATCCAGCACGCGCCAGATGGGCTTTTCCTCCGCATCGTCGCGCAGTTGCACGTCCAGCTCGCCGCCGTCCAGGCGCATGCCGAGGTCCGCGTGGCCGCGGGTAAACACGTGCGACGTGCCGGCGGGGGCGTGCTGTTCTTTGTCCGTCACGGTCTGCTTTAGCGCCGGATCTTGTGCCTGACCCTGTGCTTGAGCCTGGGCTTGCGCTTGCGTCACCGTGAACGGCGAAGCCACCGGAGCGCCCGCGAATACTACTCCCCCGGCCAACAATGCGGCGACCGTAGAAGCTAGACGAAGTTTTCCGATCCGTGTGATTTCCATCTTCTGTTTAATCTCTTTTCTTCTGTTCTTCTGTTTTCTTGAAACGTCGTTTTCTTTCCTGCGCCCGGCAGGGTTATGCGCCGCCCAGTTATGCACTGCTCAGGCAGTCCGCCATCGATTCGGCATTTGTCCGCATCAAATCCACATATGTCGGCGCTGTCTCGTCCAGGGTGTCGCTGCGGATCTGGCATACGCTCACGCCCAGCCTGTCTGCGATCTGCTGCAGCTCGCGCGTACGCCCCGCCATCGTCGGCTCAATAAACACCGCCGGAACCTTCAGGTTTTCCAGGGTGCGGGTCAGGCTCACAAGATCCCGTGTACTCGGCTCGATCTCCGGATTCGGGGTGACAAAGCCGGCAACGTCCAGGCCGTAGGCGTCAGCAAAATAGGCGTAGCCGTCGTGAGCCGTCACCAGGTGCCGACGGGCCTCTGGAATAGTGCCGACCTTGCGCTTGATCTCCCGGTCAAGCCGGTCGAGCTCGTCCAGGTAGGTTCGCGCGTTCTGCTGGTAGTCAGCGGCGTGCTCCGGGTCTACCGCGATGAGCTTGTCGCGGATTACCTTCACGTATGCCATCGCATTCTTCGCGTTGTGCCACAGGTGCGGATCGAGCTCGCCATGGACGTGCTTTCCCAACACCGCTTGGGGCAGCAGGTAGGTCTCGTCGCCCGCCGTACCAAGGAAGCGGAAGTTCGGGTCGCCCGGGATCGGCTGCAGGGTCTGGTTAGGCACGCTGACCACGGCATTCTTGGGGTCAAAGGTGCCACCATCGCCGACGAGGTTGATGCTGTTGTCGTCGGCGTTCACTGCAACGTCGTAGTGTCCGCTATCTATCTTTTTTGACGCCCCGTCTTCCGTACCCACATTGAAGCGCACGGTCTGGTCCGCGATGTGCTCTGGAGGTTTGCCCTCGTCGGGCACGAGGGATGCGCTCAAGTGCAGGGTGTACGTACCGGGCTTGGAGAAGGACCAGCTCATGTGGGTGTGTGCATCGACCGGCAGAGTAGCCGTATCGCCCTCGTACCCGCGGGAGGCATCGAAGCCATCGCGGGAGTTGAAGAAGATCTCCGGTTGGCCGAAGGTACCGGTAATGTACGCCGCCGCATCGCCCGGCCCCTCCACATCCGTCACGCTAAGGTGCACTTCGGAGTGCGCGGAGCCGCCGTGCCGGGCGCCGATCCCCTGGGCGCGCAGACCCAACCAGACGGTATCGAGCGCCATGTTCTCCACCAACGGGATGACGGTAGCTCCCTGGTTGGCGGCCACGTCCGCCAGAGCCACGACCTCCGTGCCGGGCAGCACTCCGTTATCCATGGTGCGCAGCACCGACTGCTGCTCCAACAGCAGTCCGTTGTTGAACGCGATGTCCGCGTTCGCAAGGTTGCGCACATCCCGCAGAGTGAGCTCGTAGGTGTGCGGGTCTGCTGTGTTGGGGATCAGGGCGGTCACGCGGGCGGCATCGCCCGCGACGTGGCGGGCGAGGTCGGCAATGATCGGCGTGGAGGCTACGACATCCGTGATGCCATCCTCCCTGCTGGGCAAACTCGCACCACCTGCCGCGGCGCACCCAGTTAAGCCCGCTGCGAGCAGCACCGTACAGACATTCGCGCACAAGGATTTGGCAAGCCCCCGCCGCGATGAAGCTGCGTGCCCCATCCCTAGGACTTTGCGCCCGGGGATCGAGGTGGCGTCATCGAACGAAGAGCCGCCACCGAATCAGCAGACAGAGAGTTCGTGCGCAACATGTAGACCACGCCTGCGCCGAGAGCGATCAGACCCGCGCCGGCGATGGCCAGGGCCAACATCGCGGAGGTCGATCCGGTATCGGCAAGGGAGCCGTCGGCGCCGGATGCAGTGCCGGCATCTCCACCGGCTGCGCCCCCGCCTGCTCCTGCTGCGCCGGAACCGCCTTCTGCGCCGGAGGCGCAGTCGCCGTCAGTGGTGACGGTCGCGCCGAAGTCGAAGTGGCCGCTGTTAGCGTTGCCGCTGCCGCCGACGGTGAAGGTCAGCGTGGCGGGAGCGCTGATCTTCTTGCCCTGCTTGGTGGTGGCGGTCTGGGTTATGCCGACCTTGTACGTGCCGGACTTAGAGAAAACCCAGTTCGGGTGCACGTGCGAGTTGCGTGGCACCACGTGAGCGCCGGATGCATTCCCGCCGCTGGCCTTGAACCACTCCTTGCCCACAACCTGGCCCAGGTTGCCTTGTTCGAAGACGTACATGCTGCCCGGTCCGCTGAAGGACGTCAGCTTGAAGGTGACATCACCTTGCGTATTCGCCAGGAGGTCCGGGTGCATGGTGTTTACGCCCACCCATGGCACTCCGTTGGACTGAGTAGCGCCGATCATCCAGGCTGTGCCGGCTCCAACGGGGCCGAGCGCCTGCGGAAGGTTGGTCTTCGCAGCGGAGCCCAGACCGAAGTTCAGCGCGCTTGGGCTGGTCCACTTCGGTGGCTGCTGGCGGTCGTCCTTGATCTGCGGGCGGAGGGCGGGCTCGCCCTTCTTGCAGGTGGCCGAGCCTTGAGCGCCCGTGGAACCGGTAGAGCTGGTGGAGCTGGTGGAGTTGGAAGAGTTGCTGGTAGAGCTGGACTTTCCTGCCGAGCTCGACTTGCTCGTAGCACCAGCCTTACCCGCAGAACCTGCCTTGTTCCCAGTACCGGTGCCAGCGAAACCACCGCCGGTAGCGCCGCCGCCGCTTGCGTTATCACCGCTGTTCGAACTGTCCGATGCCCCGGAACCAGCGTCTGCGTCCTCGCCTCCGCACGGGGTAGCGCCCTCGGCGGGCTCGTCAGCGTTGGAATCCTGGTCGGACTTACCGACGACCCAGGTGTAGGTCTTCACTTCTGATTCAGCACCGTCAGCGGTGGCCTGCACCTGCATGGAGTAGCGGCCTGGGCGCTCGAAGCCCCAGTTGGCGTGGACGTGGCTGGGGTTAGCCTGGTTGATACTGTTGCCGGACTTGACCTCTACCCCGTCGGAGAGCAGCGGGGTGGCGCCGCCGTTGAAGGCCTGGCTCCACATGAACACTCGGCCCGGACCGCACACGCGATTGAAGTTGATCTTTACGCCCTGGTAGTGCGGTGCGACGCCCTGAGTGTCCCAGCCCGGCCAAATCAGGTCCTGCTCTTGAGTCTGAGGCAGGAAGTAGGTCGGCACACCGACCTCCGCCACATCTTTGGTGCGAGGTTCGTAGGCGTGCGCCCCAACTTCCAAGGTGACGTTGTTCGGATCGTGGGCCACGTGGGAACCGGTGGCATCCTCGGTCAGATCCAGTTTGAGGTTGCCTTTTCCTGAGGAGGTGACGTGGAAGGCGTCAATATGCCCTTGATTCAGGGTGACAGAATCGGCCTTTGCCTCAGGTAGGGTTTGCGAGCTGAGGTTGCCGATTCCGAGGAAGGCTGCGAAGCCTACGAGGAGGGCGGCTGAGAGAGCCGCGAGGGGTGATGTGCGCACCAGATTAAGTCCTTTAAAACACAATGAGTCTAGTTTTCATTAAGGACTATAGTGAAGTGGCAACCATTTTCAAACAATGGGTGTGGTAGCCCCTTCCCCACTACCCCACCCCTAAAAAGAAGAGGTAAGCACTCGAATGGTTAGACAGACATATCCAATGGAAGATCAGAGATGTCCCGAAGACGGTCTCCTGCAATTAGCGTATGCAACAGCTCGCAAGTGTCGTCATTACCAACAGCTTCCACTGCTTTCTTGAGCTCTGGTAGCGCGAAGTGGTAGGTCATATCAATATCCCCAGTACCTAAAGCCAGGCTGGCGATTCTTGTCACCAACGGCTCCCCCGTCACCGCAACAATATGCGGAGCACGCGCCTTCCTGTGCTCAATCAGGTTCAGAGCTTCCGCACGGGTGTTCTGCGCTCGATCGCTCCGCATCGTCCACTTGCACGACACAACAGCATGGACAATCTTGGCAGGATTCTCCCGATTACTTGCCCTCACAGGAGAACCCAAACCAGAATTACCGTCTACCAGAAACTCTCCCTCATTAAACTCGTCATCTGTCACGGGCTCACGCAGAACCAAGATGTCAGGAGAGATCGAATAGCTATTTCCGAGGGCAGCCCCCAATTCCGGATACCTGCGCACCAATTCGGCTAGATCTGCCAAGTGAGAGTACGGCTCACAGAGGAACAGATGTTCGCGCCGTCGAGAGCTTCCAACATTCTGAACCTCCCATGTTCCCGGACGCACCGACTGCATGTGCGTAAAAGTCTTCTTGATAAACTTAGCCACCGCACGTTCGAAGTCTGCACCCATAGACTGTCCCGCCTTCTTACGGGCAACGCTCGCACCTAGCTGATCAGCTAGATGAAGCGCAGTTTCTCGAGACGCATTACTACTACTGTCCGCATTTGAAGCAATCCTCCCTTTTGCTGCGTCAGCAATGGTCAAAACGCCTTCATCAATTAACTCTCGATGCAGCTCTTTACGAGCCCGAGTTATTAGCGATTCAGAGTGACTCACAGCCCTGCTCCCTCCAAGAGACTCATTTCTGGAACCACCGGCTCCGCCGGAACCATTCCGCTCAACGGATCCTGCCGCAAAGCCGCCACAATGCGATCACCAATCGCATGTGCCACTGGCGGCGGAAAGGCATTGCCTACTTGCTTCCACGCTGCGGTCTTGCCACCTTCCCATTTCCACTCAGAAGGGAATCCTTGAATCACAGCGCCCATACGTACAGTTAGCCGTGGCATTTCCGCACCATGCCCAACCGGGAAATCCGGCCCTGGCGCCTCATGCGCAATGCTTGTACCCCTCACACCGAGCCTCTTCCACCCTTCACGGGCGCGTGATGGACCCACATCTGGACCACCATGTTTCTTCGAGCCACCAACGAGCGTCGGTCCAATATCGTTTGCCCGCTTTGCCCATGCATCGGCACCCGGCCACCCATTCTCAGCCATAAGCGAATGAAGCGCCTCACCAACGGTTACTCGCGTGTCTAGAGGTTCAGGCCAGGCAAAGTAGTCCGCATATGGTTCCCTCAAAGCAACCAGAACGAAGCGAGGCCGCAGTTGGGGGACTCCAAAATCTGCTGCGGTAACAACCTCCCAGAAGGTGCGGTAACCCAGCTCTTCCAGCTCAGCGACCAGCTCATTTCTATATCGCGCAAATCTAGGCTGCGCTAACCCGCGGACATTCTCCAGCATGAGCGCCTTTGGACGCGACTGCGCGGTCAGCTCGAGCGCCCTCGGGAACAAATCTCTCTCGTCATCTTGCCCAAGCTGTTTACCAGCAATCGAGAAGGGCGGACATGGAACTCCCCCTGCCAGCAGATCGAGGTCATCCGCAAAAGGGGAAATGTCGAAATCTAGTACATCACCATGAACAATATTCCAAGCTGGCCGGTTCGCACGAAGAGTACTGACAGCATGACCATCGAGCTCGACTACCGCACGGTGAATAAAACCGGCAGCCTCCAACCCGAGCGCCTGGCCTCCAGCCCCAGCGCAGATCTCAACCGAAGTAAGCGGTGTTTGCATGGCTTGAACATACCACGCCCCGATGACACAACTGGAATCCTCAAAACCGGCTGTTTCTATAGTTGACCTGCGAAAACGGAAGAAACTCAACATCTTCTGGCGTCAAAAATAGAACATATGCTCTATTAAGTAAAAAACACCCTCGCCGCCCGAAGGCAACGAGGGTGCGGAAAACCTAGAAGGAACCTAGGAAACGAGATTTAAGCCTCTTCGGTGAAGTCCTTCACGATGGTGTTGTCCACCGGGACACCCGGGCCGTTGGTGGAGGACATGGTGACCTTCTTGAAGTAGCGGCCCTTGGAGGAGGAAGGCTTCAGACGCAGCAGCTCGTCGATCAGAGCGCCGTAGTTCTCAGCCAGCTGCTTCTCAGTGAAGGAAGCCTTGCCCAGGATGGCGTGCAGGTTAGCAGCCTTGTCCACGCGGAAGGAGATCTTACCGCCCTTGATCTCGGCGACAGCCTTAGCAACGTCGGTGGTGACGGTGCCGGTCTTCGGGTTCGGCATCAGGCCACGGGGACCCAGGACGCGAGCCACACGACCAACCTTGGCCATCTGATCCGGGGTAGCGATCGCAGCGTCGAAGTCGGTCCAGCCGCCCTGGATCTTTTCGATCAGCTCGGCGGTGCCAACAACGTCAGCGCCAGCCTCTTCAGCGGCGGTAGCGTTCGGGCCCTCGGCGAAGACGACAACGCGAACTTCCTTACCCGTGCCGTTCGGCAGGGAAACGGTGCCGCGAACCAGCTGGTCAGCCTTGCGCGGGTCAACGCCCAGGCGGATAGCAACGTCGACGGTAGCGTCGAAGTTCTTGGAGGAGGTCTCCTTGACAGCCTTAGCGGCTGCCAGCGGGGTGTACAGGCGGCCAGCGTCGATCTTTTCCGCTGCCGCGCGGTATGCCTTAGAGGTCTTGCTCATAGTGAATCCAATCTTTAGTTTCGTTGGAGTTGTGGTGCAGGCCAAGCAAGCAGCCTTACCACGGTTTGTGAATCCGGTTAGGGAATTACTTCTGCGGAGCGTCCTTGACGGTGATGCCCATGGAGCGAGCAGTACCGGCGATGATGGCAGCGCCAGCCTCAATGTCGTTAGCGTTCAGGTCTTCCTTCTTGGTGGTTGCAATCTCCTTGCACTGATCCCAAGTAACGGAGCCGACCTTGTCGGTGTGCGGAACGCCGGAGCCCTTCTGAATGCCCGCAGCCTTCAGCAGCAGCTTCGCTGCCGGCGGGGTCTTCAGCTTGAAGTCGAAGGAACGGTCTTCGTAGACGGTGATCTCAACCGGAACGATGTTGCCGCGCTGAGCCTCGGTAGCAGCGTTGTACGCCTTGGTGAACTCAACAATGTTCACGCCGTGCGCACCCAGAGCCGGGCCAACCGGCGGTGCCGGGGTAGCCTGACCAGCCTGGATCTGCAGCTTAATGAGGCCAGTGACCTTCTTCTTTGCCATCTTTAAACCTACTTTCTGTTATCAACGCGATCCGTGGCACGGGCAAGCCAAGTAAGCACGGTGCATTCGCGTCGACCGGATGCCGGGATTGCACCAGCCACCGGAAATGGAAAAACTTGCGTGTCGCGCCGTGAACACAAGCCCACGGACAACCTGCATAACTCTAGTTCAGCTTCTCTACCTGATCAAATTCCAGCTCAACCGGGGTCTCACGGCCGAAGATGGAGACCATGGCCTTCAGGCGGTTGTTCTCGGTATCGATCTCGCTGATGGTTGCAGAAACGGAAGCGAACGGGCCGGACAGGATGGTGACGGACTCGCCCTCCTCGTAATCCACAACAACCTGCTCGCTGGCCGGCTTCGGCGGGGTAGCCACACCCGTTGCGGATACGTCCACGCCGGTAGCTGCCTCTTCGCCATCCTCGGACTCCTGCGGCTTCGCGGTCTCCGGCGGCAGCAGGAACTTGGCAACCTCGCGGATCTTCACTGGGGTGGGCTTGCCCTCGTTGCCGACGAAGCTGGTCACGCCAGGGGTATCGCGGACAACGGACCAGGAGGCGTCATCCAGAGACATACGCACCAGAACGTAACCTGGCAGCAGCTTGCGCTTCACCAGCTTGCGCTTGCCGTCGCGCAGCTCCACAACTTCCTCGATCGGCACGACAACCTCGTGGATCTGCTCGTCCACGCCCAGGGTCTGGGCGCGCATCTCCAGGTTGGTCTTCACCTTGTTTTCGTAGCCGGAGTAGCACTGGATGATGTACCACTCGCCCGGCAGCTTCTTCAGCGCGCGCATGAACTGGCGCAGGCGAGCCTTGTAGGCAGCCATCGCAGCGTCCTCTGCGGACTGCTCGGCCTCGCCTTCGGCTCCCTCGCCACCCTCGGCTGCTGCGGAAGCCTCGGAAGCTTCAGCGCCGTCGGCGCTCGCCGTTTCTTCGGCCCCTTCGGTGGTTGGTGCTGCGGCGTCATCATTAGTGACGCCCTCAGCCTCAGCACCCGCAGCGTCCTGGTGCGCCTCAGCAACAGCCTGCTGTACGTCTTCTTGAGCGGCTGCAGCCAGGCTCTCTGCGCTGACGGCCTCGCCGTTCTGGTTGTTCTGGTTCTCTTCGGTCATGGAAGCACCCTCCATCATTAAAAATCCGCCTATCGCCGGGCGGCGAAGGCGGTATATAAGTTGATGTTCGCTAGCTTAACACAAGTTAGCGCATAATCTGTCGCAGACCCCAGCTGGCGGCCCAGTCGGTGCCGGCCACGAGGGCGCAGACGAAGATCAGGAACAGCAGGACGATGACAGTGTAGTTCACCATCTCGCGACCCGTGGGCCAGATAACCTTGCCCATTTCGGAGATCACGCCGCGGATGTAGTCCACGATGGCGCTGAAGGGGTTCTTGCGGGTCTTTACAACTTCCGGAGCCTTGGAGTTGGAGTTCGCGACCGCGCGGGACGTGGTGGCCTGGCCGGCCACCTGACGCTTGCCGGACGGACGAAGGCTGCCGCCATTGCCGGATTCACCGGCTGCGGTCTTTTTGCTCTCGTCGCTCACGTCTAAGTTCTCCTTAAAGGTACCTGCAAGGAAGATCGTGCAGGGGCGACAGGACTTGAACCTGCAACCTGCGGTTTTGGAGACCGCTGCTCTGCCAATTGAGCCACGCCCCTATCGAAGTTCTGGTTCACGAGTGTACGCGACCAGACCAACATAGGTGAAGCAACATCCTGATAGCGGGGAAATACAGTGCTCATCTGCTGGACTTGCAGCTTCCACGCCACACATTCAGTGCAACGTTCAAAAACAATAGCAGGATAACGACCGCGCGACCAAATAGGGCGCGGGTGCTGGGGCTTGCGGAGTCGGGACACGCAGGTTTAGGGCAGGCGGTTTAAGGCGAGACACAGAACGTAGCGCCAGCAAAAGCAAAACCACCCGGCGACTTACATCACCGGGTGGTCTTGATCTTATTTTGTAGCGGTGGAGGGACTCGATCCCTCGACCTCACGATTATGAGTCGTGCGCTCTAACCAGCTGAGCTACACCGCCATCGTCGCCACTTTGCTACGGACCGCCAACGGTCTGTGTCTAACGTCGCGTGACGGGGCGCATAAAATGACAGAGCCCCCTGACGGAATCGAACCGTCGACCTTTTCCTTACCATGGAAACGCTCTGCCGACTGAGCTAAGGGGGCATCACTTCATTAACGCAGCGGATTTGTTTTAACCGCATCGCTTGAAGCCTGAGTTAGCTTAACCACCCGGCGATACTTTACACAAATCGGCAGTTCAGGGGCGGGTTTTATAGCTTCCAATCACTCTGCATTCCAACGTCTTCAATGCGCTTAGGCCAGCCTCTCGCCAACTTAGCCTCCAGCCCCTCAACAGCCCACTGAATGTCGCTATCCGTTGGGTTGAGTGTCGCTAGAACGGGAATTCGTTAGTGCACATCGTTCTCACCTTCACATACACACAGGTCAGAGAGTTGACCTATGCACGGTCTTGCAAGACTTGGTGACGTTTTCCCGATCTAACGACATCCCACCGTGCAGCCTCCCCGCTACCTCATGCCCGGGTTAATAGACAAAAAGTGTGTCCGCATCCCAGCATAACCGCAGCACACACCCCACAAATCACCGCATAATAGCTCCCCGAAAGCTATTCCCCACACCATCCCACACCTCCGGCCACATCTGTGCTAAACGCACACCGGTTGGATTAAAGGATGACCACCAACCGACCCAGCTGCCCACTATGCAGCAACAACACAAAGAAAAACGGCACCACCAGCAAAGGAACAACCCGCTGGCGCTGCACCAAATGCGGACACTCCTTTACCCGCAGCACCCAAACACACAACAAAAACGCCGCTACCATGACCTGGTTCATCCAATGGATCACCGGCACCCAACCACTGACACAGATTGCAGTTACACAAAACGTCTCAGCAAAAACACTGCAACGCCGCTTCCACTGGTGCTGGTGGATCATCCCCACACCCACCATCGATACTTTCCGTATCTACGACCAGATCTTCCTGGACGCGACCTACCTAAGGTCCGGCTGCCTCCTTATCGCTGCCAGCAAAACCCACGTCATCAACTGGACCTGGGCCAGACAAGAAACCACCGCCGCCTACACCGAACTACTACGCCCCATTGCCGCACCACTTGTCGCAGTGACAGACGGCGGACAAGGCGCCCAATCAGCCATCCACCACTGCTGGCCGACAACACGCATCCAACGCTGCCTCGTCCACGCTCAACGAACAGTCCGCCGCCATACCACCAGCAATCCCCGCACCGACGCAGGCAAAACCATCTACCGCCTAGCCCTGAAACTCACTCGCATCACAGACCTTGACCACGCAGCCGAATGGGTCACACACCTGCACGAATTCAACCACACCTACCGGGTGTGGATGAACGAGAAAACCACCATCCGCGACCCTGCCAGCGGTGCCTACAGCAGGGTCTACACCCACCAACGCGTCCGAGCGGCCTATCAGTCATTACTATCCCTGCACCGCAGGAACCTGTTGTTTACCTACCTGCAACCACCACCAACAACCATCAATCCTGACGGACTAGCAGCGACAACAAACAGTCTCGAAGGCGGCATCAACGCCCCAATAAAAGAACTGGCCCGCAGGCACCGCGGATTATCACTACCGCATCAACGCACAGTGATGGATTGGTGGCTGTACCTACATACAGAAGTCCCTGACGATCCGGTCAAGATCGCCAGGGACCAGCGATGGGGTCAAGACGCACTTTCCACAGCAACAAACTTGATCACCCACGACACCACAGCCACTACCAATGACATCGGTGCACCAGCAGAATACGACACCGCCATCGACACCAGCTACCAACACAACCTCGGCATCCAAAAAGGCTGGGTCAAATAACCACGACACACCCGGGAAAGACACACATTTTGTCCTTTAACCCTCATGCCCAACTCTCGCACTGAGAACAGCAAAACCCGGTGGCCACCTCCCGCATCGGGAAGCAACCACCGGGTTGTTGTTTTGCCATTTGGCGCTGTGCCAGATGATGGATTCGAACCAACGAAGGCAGAGCCGGCGGATTTACAGTCCGCTCCCTTTGGCCGCTCGGGCAATCTGGCATGCACCATTCGGTGCGCTGGTAACTCTACTACGAGTAGCCCCAACTTATGCAAATCGCCAGCTCAAGCAGCTCTCCGGAAGCTACCCTGCGCGCCCCGCAGGCTCCGAGGCCACTCCGCCAGCTACCCCAGACGTTCCAAGGCGAAGTCCATCAAGTGACGCAGCGCCTGAGTCACCTGGTTCTCAGGCAGCTTGGCCAACTCATCCTCGCCATACTGGCGGTAGCGCTGTACGACCTCAAAGGACTTCTCGCGGCCTTCGGAGCCACGGATAAGCTCCAGCGCCTCGTCCACCAAGGCATCATCCGTGACAGGTCCGGTGAGGATCTCGCGCAGTCGCGCCCCTGTGGCGTCATCCTGCTGCATTGCGTAAAGAACCGGCAGGGTGAACACGCCCTCGCGCAAGTCCGTGCCAGGCTGCTTGCCAGAGACCTCCGGGTCGGCCCAAATGTCGATGATGTCGTCGACGATCTGGAAGATCTGGCCGACGTTGCGGCCGAAACGGAACAGTGCCTCGCGGTGCTCCTCGGAAGCGCCACTGTGCAGCGCGCCGAGCCAGCCAGCAGAGGCGATGAGCACACCCGTCTTCTCCTGAATGACGGTGAGGTAGTGCTCGATCTCGTCCTCCCCATCGCGGGCGCCAATGGTCTCCCGCATCTGGCCGGTCACCAGCTCCTGGAAGGTCTCCGCGAAGTGCTGCACCGTCTGGGCGCCGAGCGTTGCCATTATTTCGCTGGCGATGGCGAATAGGTAGTCGCCCGCCAGAATCGCCACGGAGTTGTTCCAGCGCTTGTTCGCGGATTCCGCACCGCGGCGCTGGTCGGACTCGTCCATCACGTCGTCGTGGTACAGCGTTGCCAGGTGGGTCAGTTCCACTACGGCAGCTGCCTCGTGTACTTCCTGCGCGGTTGGCTTCTCACCGTAATGAGCCGCCAGCAGGGCGAACATCACGCGGAAGCGCTTGCCGCCTGCCTCGAAAAGGTGGCTGATCTTGTCGGTGAGGAAAGACTCGCCAACCGACAGCCGATCCTTCAGCAGCTGTTCAACCTGCTGCATCGACTGGCCCAAGGCCTCGTTTAATTGCGCGTCCCCCACGTCAGGGAGCGCCGGTTTACGGGGTGTGGCACTTGGCATGTCCGTGGTCAGCCTCGACTTTTCCTCTTGAACTGCGCATGCGTTTTTCACATGCGGTCTTTTACATGTCTACCGACACTTTAGTCGATTAACGTGGCGGTGTTTAACGCACGTGCGATCTACGCCTCGACCTCCCCGCCAGCCCTCCCCACCCGCGTGGAACAATAGGTGTCGATGATTCCCCCCGCTTCTGAAACTTTCAACGCTGGCCCCCTCGGCATCGAGTGCGATCTCGCCGTCATCGGAGCAGGCCCGGCTGGTTCCGCCGCTGCTTTTCACGCCGCCCGCGCCGGCCTGGACGTGGTGATGGTGGACATGGCCGACGTGCCGGGTTCTGTGCCGGGCACTGCAGCCAGTCCCCTCCCGGTCGGCCGCGATAAGACCTGCGGCGATGGCCTCACCCCGCGCGCCGTCGCCTCCCTGGAGTCGATGGGCGCGCTCCACCTCCTCGACGGCGCCCCGTACATTCGAGGGCTCAAGCTGCACGGCTTCGGCGGTTCCATCACCGCGCCGTGGCCTTCAGGAAACTTCCCGCAACGCGGCTCGGCCATCCCCCGCACGCGCCTGGATGCTGCCCTCGCCGGGATCGCTATCGCTGCGGGTGCGCGTTTTATTCAAGCGAAGATTAATGACGCCACCTCGGCTCCAGTGACCCAGCAGCTCAGCGAGGTCGCCGGCACTCGCACCGGTGAGGGCGTGCAAGGTTCATCCGCGCCCGTGAAGATCCGTGCGCGCTTCTTCGTCCTGGCCGAGGGCGTGCGCAGTGGCATCGCCCGCAAGCTGGGCGTGCAGTGGGATAAGGGGCTGGTCCACGGCATTGCGGCCCGCAGCTACATCAACACCCCCTACGGCGACGAGCCGTGGATCCACTCGCACCTGGAGCTCAACGACGCTTCCGGAACCGCCCAGCCGGGCTACGGGTGGGTGTTCCCCCTGGGCAATCCGGCCGAAGGAGCGGATCGCGGCCCGGCTGAAGGCATCGGCAAAGCGAACCTCGGCTGCGGAGTGCTGGCCACCACCAAGCGCCCCGCCAAGGTAAACACCAAGAAGCTGCTGCGCGACTACGCGCGCCAAGTCAGCGGCGAATGGGCCATCGAGGGAGAGCCGGAATCCATCACCTCCGCCCTCCTGCCGATGGGCGGAGCCGTCAGCCGCGTGGCTGGCCCCAACTGGGCCGCCATCGGAGACACCGCCGCCTTAGTCAATCCGCTGAACGGCGAAGGCATCGACTACGCCTTGGAATCCGCCGAGTTGCTGGTCCGGTTGTTGGTTGATCAGTGGGGCGGGCCGGAGAAGTGGGCGTCCAAAATAAAGAGCCACAATGGTGCCGGCATGGAGCCAGAATGGACGGACCAGCTGCAGAAACACTATGGCGAAGCGTTCGGGCTGGCGCGGCGCCTGGCGGTGGTTCTGACGATGCCGGGGCTAATGAGCGCACTCGGACCGCTGGGCATGCGCGGGCCGCTGGCGAACCGCGTGATGGGAGTGGCGACGCGCCTGATGGGGAACCTCGTGAGTCCAGCTGACCGCGACGTGGCGGCCAGGTTGTGGCGGGGTGCAGGAAGGGTTGTAAACCTCGCACCGATTGACGAGCCCTTCGCGGCGCGGAAGTAGCCGCCGTTGCTGGCCGCACGCGGATAAGTTCCAGTTAGTCGCGGATCGCGCTATGGAGCGCCACGATTCCGCCGGTGAGGTTCTGCCAGCCGACCTCTCGCCAACCGCAGTCGCGAATCTCCGCGGCGAGTTCCTCCTGGTCAGGCCAGGCGCGGATAGATTCGGCGAGGTACTCGTAGGCATCCGCGTTAGAGCTAACCACCTTGGCGACCTTCGGCAGGGCGCGCATCAGGTATTCCTTGTAGACCGTCTTGAAGATCGGGACGACGGGGGTGGAGAACTCCGCGACAGCGAGCTTGCCGCCCGGCTTCGTCACTCGCGCCATTTCGCGCAGGCCGGCACGGAAATCCACGATGTTGCGCAGACCGTAGTTGATCGTCACCGCGTCGAAGGTCGCGTCGGCGAACGGCAGGTTCGTTCCGTCCGCGCACACCATCGGCACATTGCGGTGGGAGCCGGCGGCGAGCATGCCGAAGGAGAAGTCGCAGGCGATGCAGGTGGCACCCGTGCGGGCGAACTCTTCGGTGGATACGCCCGTGCCTGCGGCGAGATCGAGCACCAGGTCGCCGGGCTTCAAGTCGAGGCGCTTGCGGGTACGGATGCGCCAATAGCGATCCTGCCCGAAGCTCAACACCGTGTTGGTGAGGTCGTAGTTCTTGCCTACCGCGTCGAACATCGACGCGACTTCATGCGGCTTCTTTTCCAAACTTGCCCGAGACACGACTCACATCTTAGCGCGGGCGCTTCGCCTACTTCGCGGCGGGCTCGGCGCTGACCTGCGGGGCAGACTCGGCCGAAGTCTCAACGGTGGCCTGGGCGGTGGTCTCCTCGGTGGTCTCCTCAGCTGCGGGACGGGGCACTTCGCGCACCCCCGTGAAGTCGCGCTGCGAACCCTTGCGCGGGGCCGCCTTGCCACCCTGTGCGATGGCCTGGCGGTAGTAGCCGAGCAGCTGGTCGCACAGGCTGGACCAGCTCTTGTTCTGCACGCCCTCAAAGGCGTTGTCGCGGTAGGTATCCACGTCCCCGGCCAGGATGGTGTCCACCGCTTCGACCAGCTCGGCCTCGAAGTTCTCGACGTTCAGCAGATAGCCGTTGTGGCCCGGCTTGATCAGGTCGATAGGGCCACCGGCAGCCGGGCCGATGGTCGCCACGCGGGAAGCCTGGGCTTCCTGAATCGCCTGGCAGAACGTCTCGTACTGCCCGGTATGCACGAAGATGTCCAGGCTGGCGAAGGCATGAGCCAGGTCCTCGCCGTACAGCCCGCCGGTGAACACTGCGGTGGGCATCCGAGACTTGAGGTCATCCATCTCCGGGCCGTCGCCGACGATCACCAGCTGCACGTCGTCCCGGCCGTTCAGGGCAGCCATACGCTCCACGGACTTCTCGGCGGCCAGACGGCCGACGAAGCCGACGATGGTGCGGCGACCCTCCAGGTCGGCGGCCTCGCCAACGTTGCCGCGCTTCTTCTCGCCCTCCAGCAGCCATTCGCGGCGCAGCTCGTCGGAACGCTTGGAGGGGTGGAAGCGCTCGGTATCCACGCCGCGCCCCCAGTGCGCCACACCCCGCACCCGGTTTTCTTCCAGCTCGCGCATCGTCACGGAGCTCGGGGCAAGCGTCATGGCGCACATGTTGTGCATGACGCGCACCCAGCGCCAAGCCATCTTGGACAGGAACTTCATTTTGTAGTTGTTGGCGAAGCCCGCGACGTCGGTCTGGAAAATTGCCACGCAAGGCAGCTTCAGTGCCCGCGCTGCCACGGCACCCGCGCCGCCGAGCACGAAGGGGCTGGCCAGGTGAACCACGTCGGGCTGGAACTTCTTCAGCTCCGTGTACACGCTCGGCATCGGCACGCCGATCGGCAGGGAGTTAATACCCGGCACGTCTACGGCGGGCACGCGGGCGATGCGGTAGCCCTCGTAGGTCGCAATTTCCTCTTGCCCATTCGTTGCCCCCGGGGCGATCACCAGCGCTTCGTGTCCGTTGGCACGCAGGTGCTCCAAAACTCGGAGCACGGAATTGACCACGCCGTTTACGTTGGGCAGAAAGCTCTCGGCAACAATTGCAACTCGCATACCCTTCAGCTTCCCTTTTGTAGTTCACGCCCGCGTTTCGTCTGGGTAAAAACATTAACAAGTCTAGGCAAACAGAAGGTTACTTTCACCACTCAAAGTTTGTTTTTCTTCTGCCAGCGTCGGATCAGCAGCATCAGCATGGCACACACGCCCAGCCCTACGGCCATGGACGATAGTGCCGGCAGGAAAGCCAACGTCCATCCCCTCCCCTGCACCTTTACATTCTCGGGGTCGCTGACTTGGTATTCGACGCGCACGTTCTGCCCCTCCACCAGGCCAGAAGGGTACTTTAGCCCCTCCTCGGGCTGCTGGAAGTTGCCGTCTGCGTCGCGGAAGCGCACGGTGGTCCGCAGCGTCTGTACCGAGACCACCTCCGCCGTCGCCTCGGCTTTGTCTCGCGAGATCGCAAAATCATCCATCGCAGAGGTCACGATCATCCCGCCGCACACCAGCATCACCAGCCCTGCCAGGGCAATAACGGCTTGCTTCGCGCGCCGCAGTCTGCGCGCCGTCCGGATTTGTTTCGGGGTGAGCGTGTCGTTCCTCGCGCGATCTATTGTGCGGTTCATCGTGTGCCCGCAATTCTTTTTTCTATTTCTTGACGCCCACGCCTGCTCACCTTTACTTCCAGCACCGTGATCCCGCTTCCGCCGATTTCGGCGTGCTCGTCGATAACTGTGGCGAGTTCTTCCACGCTGGTAGCCAGCTTGTGTTCCACTCCGAACCCGGCGCAGAGCTCCGCGAAGTCCAGGTCCAGTGGCGTGCCGAAGACCCGCTCGAAGGCAGCGGTGCCGTCGGCGAAGGTGCGCAAGTTCTCGGCACCGGGCTCGAGGGTTTCGAAGATCCCGCCGCCACTATCGTTGGTCAGCACGATCAGCAGGTTGTCGGGGCGCGGCTCGAGCGGCCCGATGTTCAGCCCGCCGAGGTCGTGGGCGAATGTCAGATCCCCCATCACGGCGATGGTGCGCGGCGCGCGGATCGCAGTCGGGTCGGCGTGGGCGTGCGCCATCGCCGCGCCCACGGCGGTGGAGATAGTCCCGTCGATCCCCGCCGCCCCACGGTTGGCGATCGCCTGCACGCCGTCAAAAGGCAGCCCGGCGCGGGAGGCATCCCGCACCGCCGTAGACGCCCCTAGTACCAGGAGGTCCCCGTCGCGCAGGGCGTCCGCAACAACGGCCACAGCATGCACCGCGGTGAACGGTTCGCGCTCGGCCAACCCGTCGCGGACCTGATTCACGCCCATGTCGCTGATGGCGCGGGCGACCTGCAGCCAACTTTCCGGCTGCTCGCCGCGCGGCCGGACGGTGCTGCCGACCTCATCAACATTGTCGAAAACATCGGTGACGTTACGGGTGTCGCTGAGGGCGATGACGTTGATGTCCTTGTTGGCCAGGAGCTTTGTGACGCCACGGTGGAGGGTTGGCCGACCGATCACCACGATCTGTTCCGGGATGGTGACCGCCGAGTGTTCGCCGTCGCTTACGACCTGGGTACTGAACATGTCTACGGCCGCACTGTGCACGGGGAAGTCGGGTGCCGGGGCGACGGGTTCCGCGACGGTTGGCACGTCCGCTAGTTCGTCCATGATCGAACGCGCCCAGGCGACGTCGCTGACGGAGCCCGCGATGACGAGCGTGCGGCGGGAGAGGTCCACCTCGACCTGGCCATAGGGCAGCTTCCGGGGGCCGCGGGTGGGCTGGCTGGGAGCGTGCGAGTCGTGCGCACCCTCGGTCGTTGCCGCATCTTCAGCGGCGGCGATTTCGCCCGCCCACAGCGATAGCTCGTCCAGCGTCGGCGGCACGAGCGGTTCCCGCAGCGGCACGTCCAGGTGGGCTCCGCCGCCGTCGATGGGATCTGTGGCGGCATTGATTAGCTTGCGCACCAGGTCGCGGAGCTCCCCTGCGGCACCTGCAGCGGCGCCTTCCAGCGCCAGTTCGCCAGTGTTCAGGGTGCATACGGAATGGGTGCCGAAAATCTCCGCCTGGTCGATGGTCTGGTTGGCTCCCGAGCCCAGCATGGAAAGCGGCCGATTCGCCGAGAGCACAACCAGTGGCACGCCAGAGAGCGTGGCCTCCACCATGGCCGGCAGGCAGTTGGCCACGGCCGTTCCGGAAGTCATGACGACCGGCACCGGCCGCCGCGATACCTTCGCCAACCCCAGCGCTAGGAAAGCTGCCGAACGCTCGTCTGTGCGGACGTGCAGGCGCACCCGCCCGACCCTTTCCGCTTCCACGAACGCCAGGTTCAGCGGCGAGTTCCGCGAGCCGGGGCACAGCACTGCCTCGCGCACACCGCTGCGAATCAGCTGGTCAACCAGCACCAACCCCGCACGCACTGCAATGGGGCTAGTCAGCGCGGCGGAGTGCGCTGCAGAATCTGCGGCAGAGCGTGTGCCAGAGCCTTGAGTCGGGTCCTGAGCCGGATCCTGGGAAGAACTATCAGCGTTAGTCACAGTTCCACAATCTACCTTCCGCCCGCTAGGTAGCTATAAGCCGCACGCAGGCGGTCCAGCCACCAATCACGTCGCTCGCCGGTAAGGCGGAACTCCGCCAGCCGGTCGGCATCGGGGGTTACGGCGCCGGTGTGCATGCGGCCATCGACGATCCGCCGTTCTGCGAGGTCGTGTTCAAAGAGCGTGCCGGTGGCCAGTCCGGCGGCGTTGGGTTCGGCGACCATGCCATCGTCATCGATGTGCACCAGGCTGGCGGCGGCCTGCAAACCCGCGCCGAGGCCAACCGCGGTATCCAGGGCCGAACTCACCGTGATGGATACGCCGCGTTGCGCGACCTCGCTGGCCACCCGGCGGAGCTGATCCACGCCCCCGAGCGGTGGCACCTTGAGCACGGCCACGTCGCACGCCCCCGCGTCGGTAACCTCCTTGACCGCTGTGATCGGATCCGCGCTCTTACGGATGGCCTCGTCGGCAGCAACGCGCACAAACAATCCCCGCCGCATGAGGCTCTGGCGCACCTCCGCCAGCTCGGCGACGGTGCGGCAGGGCTGCTCCACATAATCCAGCGGACCGTCGGCGACGAGGGTTTCTACGACCTCCAGGGCTTGCTGGACGGTCCAGCCACCGTTGGCGTCCATGCGGATCCTCGGGGCACGAACCCCCTGGTCCGCATACCACTGCCGAACTGCACGGACGCGCTGAACATCTTGGCGCATGCTGGCGGCCGGGTCGTTGGCCAGGGCGTTCTTCTCTGCGACCTTGACCTTCACAGTGGTGCAGCCCGGGTAGCGTGCCATAAGCTCGCCGATGATCCCCGGCTGGTCGTCTACGTCCACTGCGGGGATGGTGGCGTTGACGGCCACCCACTCATTGACGGGGGCTGAACCGCTAGTTCCATAGCCGTACTGGATCGCCGAACGCAGCCACAGGGAGGCCTCGGCCGGTTCGTATTCCGGAAAAGGGGCGAACTCGGCCCACTGGGACGGGGCGTCAATAAGAAGGGCCTCACGTACAGTCACGCCACGGAAGGGCACCCGCATCGGCAGGGCAACCACGTCGGCGCGCTCGAGTAACTCGGCGAGCGACGGCAGCGGAAAAGACAGGTGGGAAGATGCGGCGGAATGGTTCATGCTTCCTACCTTGCCAAAAGCGGCCGGCCGATAGAATGGCGGGCATGACTGATTCCAGCAACAACCCCTTCAAACCCGAGCTGTGGCGCCCGGTAGATGCGCCGGGTGTAAACAACTTCACGGACATCACCTACCACCGCCATGTTGGCGAAGGCCGCGCCAACGGCATCGTCCGCATCGCCTTCGACCGCCCAGAGGTCCGCAACGCCTTCCGCCCGCACACCGTCGACGAGTTGTACCGGGCGCTGGATCACGCGCGCCGCACCCCGGACGTTGGCACGATTTTGCTGACCGGTAACGGGCCTTCCCCGAAGGACGGCGGCTGGGCGTTTTGCTCCGGCGGTGACCAGCGCATCCGCGGCCGTTCCGGTTATCAGTACGCCACCAACCACGATTCGGACGTCGCCGCCGCTGGCGCCGATGGGGTGGACGAGGCCCGCGCGAAGGTGGAGGGCGGCCGCCTGCACATTCTGGAGGTGCAGCGCCTGATCCGCACGATGCCGAAGGTTGTGATCTGCCTGGTTAACGGCTGGGCCGCCGGTGGCGGGCACAGCCTGCACGTGGTGTGCGACCTGACCCTGGCCTCCCGCGAGCACGCGAAGTTCAAGCAGACGGACGCCGACGTCGGCTCCTTCGACGCAGGCTATGGCTCCGCCTACCTGGCCAAGCAGGTGGGCCAGAAGTTTGCCCGCGAGATCTTCTTCCTCGGTGAGGCCATCGACGCTGAAACGATGCACCAGATGGGTGCCGTCAACCGGGTGGTGGACCACGCGGATCTGGAGGACACCGCCATCGAATGGGGCCGCAAGATCAACACCAAGTCCCCCACCGCGCAGCGCATGCTGAAGTTCGCCTTCAACCTAACCGACGATGGGTTGATGGGCCAGCAGGTCTTCGCGGGTGAGGCTACGCGCCTGGCCTACATGACCGACGAGGCCGTAGAAGGCAAGGATGCCTTCCTAGAAAAGCGCGAGCCGAACTGGGACGACTTCCCGTACTACTACTAACTAAGACAGTCCGGGGCTCTCTAAGACAAGTCTTCTTTGACAATTCTGCGCCCTTGGCGAAGCCCGCCTGTCGTCCAATGACTCAGGACGCACAGCACCAAAGCAAGAACTGAAGTGAGTACGACATGCGGCTCCGTGGGCGCAGGTATCAGCCGAGAATCCCCTAGAGGGACTAAAGAACGGTAAGCAGGCATAAACCCCTGGATTGCGATACAAGCCGCATAGAAGCCCAGGGAGCTAACTCCCGCCCAGTAGGGACCAATCCACGGTGATAGCCCCAGAGTCACCGATGCTACAAGGGTGCTGCTCGTCAGAATCATCAACACTACGACGTTGGCAGGGTAAATTCTCAATAGCTGCCCCATTGCCACCGCCGCCACAAGCCATATACTCACGAAGGTCACGCACAGAGAAAACAATGCAACCCCTCGTGCACGTGAGGAACTGCCTTCCCATTGAGCACTTAGAGGTTCAATCAGAACTGCCACCACAGTACTCAAAAGTAAGAAGACCAACTCCACGTAGAGCACGTATTTAGGCTCATATACCGTGTCCCAGTTCACTTGAAATCCACCATCGCCAACCAAGACAACTGCAAACACTGCCAGGAGGGAGGCGCCCACAACCCAACCCAGCCTTCGGGTCTGCCAACCGTACTTAAGAAGCTGCATTGGTACCGCCAGAATAACTGCAGGTACTCAGTTCTTTACTGTGTTCCTGCACGATCATTTCCATCTGAACGTCATTAAACTGTCGCTCTTTAGGATGGTCTGGTTCGCTACTAAAAGTTTCACGGGCCGTGACTGGAACCCTAGACAACAGCCAGTCGTTAACTTCGAAAGAAGTGTTGACAGCAGACTCGGAGGATTCCGGTCCACACACTAGAACTCCGGAAATAGCCTCGATCAATAAAGCACCAAAACGAGATCCTTGACCAGGCTTAAGCTCTACAATTCCAACGCCATAAGGCAAAGGCTTCGCTGTATCGACCAGGGACGAATCTTTCATTTCATAGAAACCCGCCCTCGACCTCCCTACAACATCATCGACTGCATTGAGCGAGGTTCTAATTCTTGCTAATTCGGGCTGGTTCTCCTCGTGTACACACACTGTGCGCTCACCAACTACTTCACAGACCTGTTTTTCTCTGGCAGAGGCAGAATACTCAAAAACCTCCACGGGGCCGGCAGGCGAAACCAAAGCGATGATAAACACAGCGATAGGGGCAGCCAAGGACATAGTCACTCTAGAAATGACACCCCGAGACCTCGTAGCGCCAGCACTATAGAGAGCAAGAACCAAAATCACTATAAAGACAAGCCCCAACAGTAATTGCCGGTTCAGCCAACTATCTGAATAAATGAAACTAGGTAGCTTCTCAGCCGGAAGTATCGGAATAAACCGCAAGGTCGAAAATCCATTAACTGCAGACATGGGAAGCACAGCGAGAAGGGCAACCGCAATCAGGGATACTTTCAGATCAGCAGCCAAGTAGCCAATGACATGACCAAGAAACACCGAAAATACAATCGATCCTAAGATGGCCAGGTATAGTTTAAACTCCGGTGTTCCACCCCCAGCTGTTGCAATAGCAAAGCTGAAGCAGATAAGCAGTACGGCAACAACGCTAAATATAGACACCGCTAACCACGTTAATGTTGTCCAGATAGACTGCCCGTAAGGGCTAACTCGAGTTCCTGCCATAGTGCTTATCCGCCCCGGAGAGTGCCCGAGGACCTGCAGCACCGCAGCTATCCCGCCTACAAGTGGCATCACGACGACAAGTGAGTTCGACAAGTTCGACTCAATAAGACCCCACTGCTGATAGGGAGCCTTCAACAGCTCAAGTTGAAAGAGGACTTCCGTTAAGGTAATTACACAGGCACCCGCAAGCATGATCCAACCGAGGGAAGACCGAGCATACAATCTAATCATGCTTCGGACTCTCCCCATTCTGGGATCGCAGACTCTGAACCAAGTCCGAGTACCCAGCTTCAAACTCAGTTCCATATCGAAGGTCATCGCTGGTAGCCAGCCCCTCTCCCATACCCTCGAGCGACCCGGAGTACAGGAGCTGCCCCTCTGCTATGACCCATACATCATCAGCCAGATACCGAAGATCTTCCATATGGTGGGTAGAAATAAGAACGAGCCTGTCATCGCTAGCAGCGTCGGCAATGCATTTCCGCATTAGCATTCTCGATTCCGGATCCAACCCTGTAGTGGGCTCGTCGAGAATCATTACCTCCGGCTCGTGTACAAGGACGCACGCGAGTCCAAGCCGTTGCCGTTGTCCACCCGAGAGCGCACCAGCCTTCAGCACTTGCTGCTCATTCAGACGAACAACATCAAGCGAATTTTCCACAGCACGATTAAGTTGCTTCCCCGTTAGACCATTAACCCATCCAACATATTCAACAGTGTCTTTGACACACATCCCGGGAACAAACGTGAAACGCTGCGGTAAGTAGCCAATAGAAGAGTTTCTCTGATACTCATCCATCGTTTTCCGCCCATGCTCTGTCACCAGGCAGACTGAACCCTTCGGGGATTTCAACCGACCAGTGACAATATTCAGCAAGGTACTCTTACCGGAACCATTCGGCCCCAAGATACCCGTGACACCTTCATTAAAAGTTCCGGTAATGGAGCGCAACACTGGCTTCTTACCAAGGATCTTCCTATACGAGAAGCTCAGTTCTTCTATTGACAGTTTCATGCGTCGGAACTCAAAACCACAGGAAAGTTAGCAACGCACACCGCGATCTCCTTGCTTCTTATTACCAGTATCGCTTCTGGTTTCGCCAAAGTATGTCCCCCTTCCTTTACATACTCCATACGCGCGAATGGCTCCGTTTCCATACCCCCAAGATTCACCAATCACCTCATCGGGAAGAAACTTCCGATCCTTCCGCAACTGCACTCGAAATCCAACAGGATTGGCGCAGTCAAACCGTCCTCCCTGGACCCCTAGCCCTCTCCCGTTCTGCCCCACGGCCCAGGTATGAAGTCGGCAATTCCCTGCTGCTGTGGTCATAAAACCACCCTCCACCCTCTCATCAGGATGGGCAACCCCCTCTTGCCTATCAACAAGCCTTCCATTAGGCTCCCGCAAGTTGTTCTCAACAACAGCATGACCGACATCCTCTGCCTGCGCACTCTGAATCGCACCCCCTGCAAGCCCCATAACTGACACCAAGCCCGCAACCACAGCTTTCATTTTCACCATTTTGGATCCATCTCCTTTTCAACATCGGGGCAGCAACTCCACCCTCAAAGGCATTAAATCCCAACAAGAACGAGGCATCAATAAGATGATTAAATTTAACCACTTTTGGGGGCAAAATTGATTGGGCAAGAACACCCCTCCACTAGCCGCGCAGCTTATTCCATGCCGGGGGCATCGGGGCGTGCAAGTCCAGCACCTCGCCATCCGGCAGGGGCACCACCAGCCTGCAGGCGTGCAGCATCAACATCCGCACACCCTTTTCTGCGGCCGTCCGGTTAGCAGCGGGATTCCCGTAACGAGAGTCCCCGATGATCGGGTGGCCCAGATGCTGCAGGTGCACGCGGATCTGGTGCTTCCAGCCTGTCAACAGCTGTGTCTCCACGAGGGTGCCCGCAGTCCCCCCACGGTTTCTTCACCCACACCTTCGTTTCCGCCCGCTGCCCGGCGCGACGATCCACCACCGTGGCCGCCCCGGTTTTGCGCAGTGGCACATCTATCCGTCGCGGCTGCCCGCCGCCCCTTTTCATCCCACCGGCAACCACCGCCAGGTAGTAGCGCTGGATGTCCTCCCCGCCGGTACGCAGGAGCCCCTGAAGATGCCGCAGCATCTTCGAATTCTTCGCCACTATCAGCAGGCCAGAGGTCTCCTTGTCCAGCCGGTGCGCCAGCTCTAGTTCCTTTTCCTTCGGCCGTAGCACGCGCAGCGCCTCGATCACCCCAGCCTTGACCCCGCTGCCCACATGCACGGCGATGTTGGCAGGCTTATTCACCACAAGCAGGGCGCCATCCTCAAAAACGATATGCCGGGACAGCCTGCGGGCCAATTGTTCCGCCGCCTTGCGATCCCCCGTAGGCGTCGGTTTCTCCGCGGCGACTTCCAGGGCGGGCAAGCGAACCTTGTCGCCGGCAACGGTGCGCTGGTCGGGTTTACACTTGGCGCCGTTGACGGTGATCTGCTTGGTGCGCATCAGGCGGAACAGCACCGTGGCGGGTACGCCCTTGAC
Source organism: Corynebacterium jeikeium (assembly GCF_028609885.1). NCBI lineage: Bacteria > Bacillati > Actinomycetota > Actinomycetes > Mycobacteriales > Corynebacteriaceae > Corynebacterium > Corynebacterium jeikeium. The sequence continues at coordinate 2,258,208 of NZ_CP063195.1, forward strand.
CTGCGAGCGGATGTATTTATCCAGGCGGCGATCCGCCTGCGAGTCGCTCACAATCAGGGTCTGAGGTTCGGAATGATTCATGGTGGCTCTGGCCTCTACCTGTAGCGGATTGACCTGCCACAAACCCGGCCCTGCCAGCGCTAACTTGGTAGCGTTAGCGCCATGAATATTTTTAAAGATGTTTGCATCACGATTTCCCGCATACTCGTGGGCATCGTGCTGATTGCCCACGGTTGGCAAAAGTACAATTCCTGGACCATCGACGGCACTGCTAAATCTTTCGATTCCATGGGTGTGCCGTGGCCAAACGCCTCCGCGCAGATCGCAACCTACTTCGAGCTCGCCGCGGGCGTGCTGCTGATCCTTGGCCTACTGGTCCGGATCGTCGGCCCACTGCTGTTTATCCAAATGGCCTTCGCTTTTGGCTTCGCTCACTGGGGCAAGGGTGTCTTCGTCGCCGATGGCGGCTGGGAGCTCGTCGGGGTTCTGGGCGCGGCGGGCCTCGCCCTGGCTGCGTCCGGCTCGGGTCGCTTTAGCTTGGACTATCTCTTTATGACGCCCGTACGTGCCCGCAAGGAACGTAAGGAGAAGGCAGCGCAGGAGGCCAACGGTAGCTATACTCCCGCAGCCGCGCCTGCCGGAGCGGCTGGAGCCCCGAACGCAGCTCCAAATGCTGCTCCGAATACTGGCCAGAGCCCGTACGGCAGCTATGGGTCCGCCAACCAGGGCTCTAACTTCCAGGGCTCCAATTACCAGGGTTCTAATTTCCAGGGCTCGCCCGCGCAGGCCCCCAACAACCAGAGTTCCAACTTCTGGGGCAACAACCAGGGCAATAAGTCCCAGAACAGTAAACCCTGGAACAATCGAGGAAACGACGGCTACGCTGGCTACACCATCGGTGGCACGGACAACGCTGGCAGTGCTGGCGCCGCTGGCGTTGCCGGTGGCGCCGGTGCGGCGGGCATGACGAACGGCAGCGACGCTGATGCCCCTACCACCCAGTGGAACAGCGACCAGAGCGGTGGCCCCTCCAGCAACAACAGTTTTGGCGGCTTCTCCAGCTCCGGTTCAGATTCCGGCTCGGACAGCGGCTCCAGCGGTGGAGACGGCGGCGGAGATGGCGGCGGTGGCGACTAAAGGCCACAGGCCACCCACGCCCTGCATCTGAGCAGCACACACTACCCCGCAGGAGGGCAGAAACCCTCCTCCGCGGGGTTTTGTTTTTAAGTTCTCTAAACCCAAATAAGGTGGGTAGAAAAAATGCTTGACTTTTCCAACAATTGTTGATTACCCTATGTTTTAATATTGCCAATCCACGGATATTGAGGAAGGAGAGAGCGCATCATGTTCAACCCATTTAGTCAGCTCCGAGCAAAGCTCTGGACGACCGACACCACCGAGGGGCCCGACCCGGCAGCCCCCGACGAGACCAATGCCCCCGATGTCGCCGATGCGCTCCCCCTCCCCGAGGAGTACCGCATCTACCTCGAAGCCAACCGTGACCTCCCTACCCCCTTTTTGAACGCTTTGGATACTCGCAGCCCCTCTTACCTCGACATCATCGCCTACCTCATCGACACCGGAAAGACTCCCGCTACGCGCCAGGACGTGCAGGCCAGCTTCCTCGCCATTCATAAGCGCCTTCCCGGCCCGGCGGAGCTGGAATCTACCGTGAAGCGAGTCCAGGAGTTCGGCCTAGAGGCCAGCTAACCGCACAGCCCCACTGTTCGGAGAATGCTGCCCGAGCCGGCTTGTACATTGGTCAGCATGACCGGAAACTCTTCCCTCGTCCCCCTGCAGCCGACCGTCATCAGCGCGGCCTCGCCCGAGCTTTTCGCCACCTCCCTGGAGGCTCTAAAGCGGCTGCTCGCGGAGGAAATCTCCATCCTCCCCCTCCCCGCGGACTGGGAACAATCCTGCCCCGACCTGCCGAAACAAATGCGCGCAGGGAGTTCCTTGGCAGACGATCTGGTGGCGCCAGGCACGCTCATCGCCTGCACCTCTGGCTCCACAGGCACGCCGAAGGGTGCGGTGCTCGGGTCGCGGCAACTCACCACTAGTGCGGACGCCACCGCCTCCTTCATCGGGCGCCATTACCAAGCGCAGCCGGGGGCGTGGCTGCTCACACTTCCGGCCCATCACATCGCAGGACTGCAAGTGATGCTCCGCAGCCTTCGAGCGGGCTACACTCCCCTGGCCGCCGCGCACCTGCAAGCCCAACACCTACAAGCTCAGCGCGCGCACGCCGGCGCGCGCTTCACCGCAACCGGCTTCATCGCAGACACAGAAGCATTGGCGGAAACCTACCCGGACGTGGACCTCTACACCTCCCTCGTACCCGCACAGCTGGAAAGAATCGCTGAAGACCCCGCCGCCGTTAAAGCACTGAAACGCTACGCCTGCGTGCTGGTGGGTGGCGCGGCGGCGCGTGAGGGCGTCATAAAAAAGATGGCCGAGGAAGGAGCACAGATCGCGCTGACCTACGGCTCCAGCGAGACGGCGGGCGGGATGGTGTACAACGGCCAACCCCTGCCGGGCGCGCAGGTGCGGATCGACGGCGCGGACGAGCGCGGGGCCGGGCGTGTGCGGATCAGCGGGCCGATGGTGGCGGACGGGTATCGCAACGTCGATTCGGCGGAGGCGTTTCCGGTGGCAGGTGAGTTCGTGACTTCCGACATCGGAGTTGTGGACGGCGGCGAAGAGTCAGGCGGCACGCTGCGGATTCTCGGGCGCGCCGACGGGGCCATCAACACCGGCGGCTACAAGGTGCTCCCAGAAGAGGTGGAAAAGGCCATCTGCCAGCAGGTTCCAGGAGCCGAGGCTGCCTTTACGGCAGGCGTGGAGGATCCCAAGTACGCGGAGTTCGGCGAGTCAATCGGGGCGCTGGTAGTACTGCGAGAGGCTGGCAACGGCGCGGCCGAGCACCCCCGCGAAGTGACCGACCTGGTGCGCGAGGCAATGCGCGGGCAGGCGGGGCCAAGTCTGATTCCCCGGCGCGCCTGGGCTATCCGCGAGATGCCGACCACTGGGCCGGGCAAGACCGACCGGCAGCAAGCCGCCGCGATGCTGGACGAGCTCTACGGGCAGCCGCACTCGTAAACGCCCCGGCACCTACACACCCCAGCACCTACGAGCTTGGGTCCCGGCGCCTACGGACTAGACTGAAGAGGTTTGCGGCACCCCACAGGCGCGAGTGCCGCTCCCCAGTGCGAGCCCCAAGAAAGGCGGACCATGACTTCCACTCCCAGGCAGTATCCCGGCGCGACCCCGGCCCAGTGGCTGGAGGGAGCGCGCCCGCACACCTGGGCAAACGCCGTTGCCCCGGTGCTGGCTGGCACCGCGGCGGCCACCCTGGCAGGCGAGGCGAACCCACTTCGAGCCGTACTGGCCGGGATTGTGGCTCTGGCGATGATCGTCGGCGTGAACTACGCCAACGACTATTCCGATGGCATCAAGGGGACGGACGATGACCGCTCCGGCCCGCTGCGCCTAACCGGCAGTGGGCTCGTGGAGCCGAAGAAGGTCAAGTACGCGGCATTCGCCTCCTTCGGCGTGGGAGCGGTCGCCGGCATCGCGTTGAGCCTGCTGAGCGCCTGGTGGCTGGTCCTCGTCGGCGCAGCCTGCATCGCGGGCGCATGGTTCTACACCGGCGGCAAGAACCCCTACGGCTACCGAGGACTGGGCGAAGTCGCGGTGTTCGTGTTCTTCGGCCTGGTCGCGGTGCTGGGAACGGAATTCACCCAGACCGGCAGCGTGAGCTGGCGCGGCCTGCTGCTGGCCATCGCCGTCGGCAGCCTATCCAGCGCCGTGAACCTAGCCAACAACTTGCGGGACATTCCTACTGACGCCGCCACCGGCAAGATCACCCTGGCCGTTCGCCTGGGGGACGCAAACACCCGCCGCCTGTGGGTGGGGCTTGTTTCCCTGGCGGTAATCGTCACTATCGCCATCAGCATCGGCCACTGGTGGGGGCTTATCGCCCTGCTGGCGGTTCCACTATTCGTGGTGGCAGCCCGCCCGGTGACCGGCGGCGCGGAGGGCCGGGCGCTGATTCCCGTGCTGGGCATGCTGGGCCGCGGAATGCTGCTGTGGTCGGTACTGGAGTTTGCCGCCGCCCTGCTGGCCTAAGCTGGGTAGTCCCCTGCTGGCCTAGCCTGAGCAGCCCTGCTGATCCAGGCAGATCTAGCTTTGGGCTACGCGGGCGCCGGGCCGAAGTCCACCCCGCGGAAGCGGACATTGTCCGCGATCTGCTGGGTCAGGCCGTCCCGCCATGCCATGGGAACGGCGGAGCCCAACTTGAAGGTCACCCCGATCGCATCGACCTCGTAGATTCCTCGCGGCAAGCTCGGCACTGCTGCCTCCACCTGCACCGATTGGATGCGGTACACATCCAACGCAGACTGCGTCGGTACGCCAGGGCGACCGGGGCTACCGGGGCGGAGCACCACCTGAAGTGCAAACTCCCCATCCAAGACCCCGGCACTGCGCGTCCACTGATCGGCAAGCTCGGGGCCGAGCCCCACCGACTCCGGCCCCGCACTTTGGTAACGAGTGCTGATCACGTTCACCCGCGCAATGTCGCTCCATGGGATCCGTACAGCCGCATCCCCTACCCCCGAATCGTCCACGACAAGCGCCGGGTTGATCGTCGCACTGGAAGTAGCCCGCGCGTTGGCCTGTCGCTGGCTGGTGTACCAGCCAAACATCGCAAGCCCCACCAGGGCGAGGGCTACCAGCGGAATCAGAGTCTTCTCGACCACCATCATGGCTACACACCCCACAGCGAGGGCGGCGAACACTAGCCCAATAGCCAGCCCGCCGAGCTGCTTGCCCCGCTGTGTTCGCGGGTTTACCCACACCACAACGTCCTGGGGTCTGCCATACATGGCAGTCAGTTTAATCGCCTTAGTCGTCCAGGCGCTCGCGCAATTGGTTACGCAGCTCCTGCTTGTGGGCCTGCCTATCGGCATCCCACGCCGCCACCTGCCGGGTCACCCGCAACCGCAGGCCCTTGAACATGAACATCGACAGCGGCAGAGCCAGGATCAGCGCCAACGTCATGCTGATCAGCAGCGGGAAGTAGTTCGCCATTCCCAGCAACACCACAACCATGTGGATGATGAACGTCAGCACCAGGAACAAAACCAGGCGTAAGAAACCGTAGAGCGCAATGTCGCGTACTGCCTTGCCCTTGTCGACCGACGGGTTCTTGTCTTCCGTCGTGTCCTTTGCCTTCACATCATCTTTAGCCACGCCCCCAACACTACGTTCACCCCCTGGATAACCGGTAATCACCGGCTGGAAGTGAGCGCGGGTGAATCCTCTATGCTGGAGGCCATGGGTCGCCTTGTTTTGCTCATCTTGATCATCGTCACCATCGTGCTGCTGTGGAAGGCATTCGGTCCACAGACCTGGGGGAATGGGTCGCCGTTGAGGCGCAAGGGCGTCAATAATAAACAAGAAGGGCTTAGACACAAGGGGCCGGACGACGACCCGGACTTCCTGTGGAACATCGAAAAAGAGCGCTTCAAGAAGCGGCGCGCGCAGGAGGCCAAGGACGCGGAAGAGGCCGAGCGGAAGCGCCGCCAGGAGCTCCGCGAACAGCAGCAACGCGAGGCACGCGGCGACAAGCGCAGCGAGAACACCCGCGACGAGCAGAGGCCGAATGGTCCGGAGAACTCGGACGGCCCGGACGCTCCAAAAGACGGAGAATAGCTAGAGCAGCTCCACGCGCGGCGAACGGCCCGTGCGGTAGTGGTCGATAAGCAGGAAGATGTTGTCCCAGTCCTTGTAGACCTCCGCGCGGCGCAGCACGCCCGTATCCTCGGCGCTCTCGGAAGTGCGGCCACCATCCGGCGCACGGTACAGTGGCCCCGGCATCGGCTGCGGCACACCCGGCACAACGGGGGCTTGTCGGCGCTGCTCGTGCTGGATAATAGCCTGTTCGTAAACCATTTTCGGCAGCTCCGGGGCGATGCCCGCGAAGTGCGCATAGTCCAAGGCAGGATCGCCGACGGTCATGTCGGAAAAGTCGATCACACCCACGCCGCCTTCGGCGTTCCACAGCATGTGGTCCTCGTGCAGCTCCCCGTGGGTTAGAGCGCGCTGCTGCTCCGGACGGGAGATCATCTCGTCCACCTGCGCAAACACGCGCTCCACGAACTCCGCCTCTGCAGCGCTCAGATGAGGGGCCAGGATCGTTTCCGTGCGGGACTTCATCAGCTCCAACTTGCCCGGCAGGGTGCGCGGGGCGTGGTTCAACTCGCTGGTCGCCTCTCCGTCGGTCCACCAGGAATCCACGCGGCTCATCGGCAGCACATCCGGGTCGAAGGCGTGCATCGTGGCCAGCAGGCTGCCCAGCTGCTCGGCCACCCACGCGCGCTGGCTAGTGGACAGCGTTTGCCAGAGCTCGGCGGTCAGCGGTTCGCCCAGCAGCTCGGTCTGCATGGTCAGCATCACGGGCTCGGCGGTGTTGAAGGTCCCTCGCGCGTAGGCCTGCCGCACCGTCCCCGGCACCCGCACTTTGGTGCGGCGGAACAGCTGCGCGATCAGTGAGGATTCCAGCATCGCCTGTTCCCGGTATTCCTTCTCGAAAGGCACGCGCACCACGACGGACTCAGGCAGCATGTCGTTGAGTTCATACTCCTTTGAGCGCAGCCCGTCCAGAATCACCACTGCGTGGTCGATGCCCTGCTTCGGCACACGCTGGCCCGTCCATTCCAGGTCGCGCCAGGTGCGTGCGACCATCTCCGGGATGTTCTCGATCGAAATAGCCACTTGTCTACCGCTCTTTCCCACGCTTCAGCAGCCCGCTGAGGTACTGCCCGTAGGCGCTCTTGCCCAACTTCGACGCAGATGCCTGCAGCTCCGCATCGTTAATGTAGCCCAGGCGCCACGCGACTTCCTCCGGGCAGCTGATCTTCAGGCCCTGCCGCTGCTCGACTGCGCGGACGAAGTCCCCGGCGGCGGCCAGGTCGTCCACCGTTCCCGTGTCCAGCCAGGCAGTACCGCGCGGCAACACTTCCACGTGCAGGCGCCCCTCCGCCAAATAACGGCGGTTGATGTCCGTGATCTCCAGCTCGCCACGCTCGCTGGGTTCCAGGGATTTGGCGATCCGCACCACGTCGTTGGAGTAGAAGTACAGGCCGGGAACTGCATAGTTGGACTTCGGCTCCGCGGGCTTTTCCGCCAAGCTCAGGGCCGTGCCTTCGCGGTCGAACTCCACCACTCCGTATGCCTCGGGTTCGGCCACCCAATAGGCGAAGATCGCCCCGCCGTCCGGGTTGTGGAAGCGCCGCAGCTGAGTGCCCAGGCCAGTGCCGTAGAAGATGTTATCGCCCAGCACGAGGGCCACCGCGTCGTCGCCGATAAAGTCCTCGCCCACAATGAAGGCTTCCGCCAGGCCATTCGGTTGGTCCTGCACCGCGTAACTGATCTGCACACCGAACTGCGAGCCGTCGCCCAGCAGCCCGCGGAACTGCTGCGCATCCGCTCCCGTGGTGATCACCAGGATGTCGCGGATGCCCGCCAGCATCAGAGTTGTCAGCGGGTAGTAGATCATCGGCTTGTCGTACACAGGCACCAGTTGCTTGGAAATGCCCTGCGTGATCGGCCACAGCCGCGAGCCGGTTCCCCCGGCCAGGATGATGCCCTTCATCAGTCGGTTTGCTCCCACTCGTCGGCGGCCTGCAGCGCTTCGGCCCAGTCCGCGCGCAGCTGAGCCTCCCATGCCCGCACCTCGCGGTATTCGGGCAGGCGGTCGCGCACCTCGCTCAAGCTTGGCGCCGAATCGTCCTTGGTGGATAGTACGGCTTGTTCCTTAGTGACGCCCCAGGCTACAGCCAGTTCCGCATCAAACGGGTCGATACCGTATTCCCTCTGTGGGTTGTATGCCTCGGTGACCAGGTAGTTCACGGTCGTCTGGTCGGTGTGTGCGCGGAATCCGTGGCCCACGCCCAGGGGCACGTAGACGCTGAAGTTATTCTCCGCAGACAGCTCCACGGTGATGTGCTGGCCGAACGTCGGCGAGCCCACGCGCACATCCACCAACACATCCGTAATCGCACCGGAAAGGCAGCTGACGAACTTCGCCTGCCCCGGCGGCACATCCGCCAAGTGAATGCCCCGGACCACGTTGCGGGAGGAGCGCGAAAGGTTCCCCTGGGCCACCTCGAAGGGGTAGCCCAGCTTCTCGCCGAAAGCCTCCGCCTTGAAGCTTTCGTGGAAACTGCCGCGCTCGTCGCCATGCACCTTCGGCACATAAGCCCAGGCGCCGGGGATGGGGAGATCCACAATGCTGCCCGGTTCAGCGGTTGCCAGTAGCTCGTCGGTGCGCGGGGTGGTTTCACTCATGGTTTCTACTTTAGCGGCGCTGCCGGACAACCAACGGCAAGGTTGTGCGGCGAGCTTAGAAGTAGCAGGCCATCGGCCCATCGGGGCCGTCGACGACGGTCACGGGGGTGTCAAAGATGTCGGTCAGAATCTCATCGGTCATGAGCTCCTCCGGGGTGCCGAAGCGCACGATCTGTCCGTCCTTGACGGCACAGATGTGGTCCGAGTATTTCGCCGCGAAATTGATGTCGTGCAGCACCACAATGATGGTGCGGCCAAACTCCGAGGCCGCTCGGCGCAGGTGCTTCATCATCTGCACCGCGTGGGCGATGTCCAGGTTGTTCAGCGGCTCGTCCAGCAGCACATAGTCGGTCTCCTGGCACAGCACCATCGCCACATAAGCGCGCTGCCGCTGCCCGCCGGAGAGCTGATCCAGATAGCGGTTCTCCAGCTCGCGGAGGTTGAAGAAGTCGATATAGGTGGAAATGATCTCCTCGTCCTTCCGCGTCAACCTTCCCTTCGAGTACGGGAAGCGGCCGAAGCCCACCAGCTGTCGGACCGTCAGGCGGGTGACGAAGTGGTTCTCCTGCCGCAGGATCGACAGCACCTTCGCCAGGTCCTTGGACTTCGTGGTGCTCACATCAAAGCCCGCGACCTCGATGGTGCCCTCGTCCAGATCCAGCAGTCGCCCCATCATGGTGAGCAGGGTGGACTTGCCCGCGCCGTTGGGGCCGACCAGGGAGGTCACTCCCCCGGCGGGGATCTCCAGGTTCGCCGGACCGATGCTGGCTCCGGAGCCGGAGGCGTCACTATATTTCTTAGTGACTTCGGACAGCTTGATCACAGTCGACCCTTTCTAAGAATGACGTAGAGGAACACCGTACCGCCGACCAGCTCAATGATGATCGAGACCACGCCTTGCGCGTAGAAGATGTGATTCATCACGAAGTACGCGCCCGCCAGCACGCAGAAGGCCGTGGCAATGGCCATCGGGAAGACGTAGCGGTGGTCGGAGGTGCCCGCGAACTGGTAGGCCAGCGTGGCCACCAAGAATCCCAGGAAGGCCATCGGGCCAACCAGCGCGGTAGAAACAGCCATCAGGACTGCGACCAGGATGAGCACCATGATCGACTTGCCCCGGTGGTTAATACCCAGGTTCGTTGTCGCATCCGGCCCCAAGGCCAGCACGTTGAGAGTGCGGGACATCAACAGCAGCGCGCCCGCGGCCACGGCAACCAGCACGATAGAAATCGGAAAGTACTCCGGCTCCGCGTTATTCACCGACCCGAACAGGCGGGCGGTCAGCAGGTCGAAATCGCTGGGCGTCAATAGGCGCTGCATGAAGGTAGACACCGACCCCAAACCTGCCCCGATAACAATGCCGACCAGCAACATCGCGTGCATGTTCGCGTTCTTGCCGGTGAGCAGCCAGGAATACAGCAGCAGCGCGAAGCCGACCATGAGCACCAGCTGGATGATGTAGGTGGTCATGGTGCGGGCCTCCACCAGACCGCTGCCGCCCAGGAAGAACACGGTGGAGGTGTGGATGGCCACGTACAGCGACTCGAACCCCATGATTGACGGGGTGATGATGCGGTTATTCGTCACCGTCTGGAACGCCACCGTGGCCACGGCCTGGGCAACCGCGACGATGGCGATGGCGATTACCGCGTTCATGCGGCGCTCCGCCAGCAGCCAGAAGCCGCGGGTGCCGAAAGGCATCGGGTTGCCATAGGCCAGCAGCCCCACCGCGGAAGCCACGCCCAGGACAACGATGATGCCGAGGGCTAGCCAGTACTTCGCCGCCATCGACTGCGTGGGGAACGCGCCTGAGGAGCGGCCGGGCGTGCTCGAGAGCAAACGCTGTGGGACCAGCCGCTCGAGGGTTTGGTTCGTCATTAGCGGTTCCTCACAATCAGCACGACAAAGACCACAGCGCCGACGATGCCCAGCACCACGGAAACGGGGATCTCGAAAGGCGAGATCAGTGTGCGGGCCAGTAGGTCACAGGCGGCGACGGTAGCGATGCCCACCAGGCACACCCACGGCAGGTTACTGCGCAGGTCGTCGCCGCGGATCATCGAGACGATGTTCGGCACGATCAGCCCCAGGAAAGGCAGGTTGCCGACCACGACGGTCACCACGCCCACGGCGATGGCGACCATGATGGTGCCGACCAGCACGATCCGTCGGTAGTTCATGCCCACGCTGGTGGCGAAGTCCTCGCCTAGACCAGCCAGGGTCAGACGGTCGGCCAGCAGGAACACGCCCACCACGACCAACAGCACTACCCACAGCACCTCGTACTGGCCCTTGTAGACCGAGGTGAAGCTACCAGCGAACCACACGCCCAGCTGCTGCAGCATGTCGGTCTGCAGGGCGACGAAGGTGGAGACTGCAGAGACGACCGCGCCCAGCATGATTCCCACGATCGGCACGATCAGCGAGGAGCGCAGCGATACGCGCTGCAGGAAGAAGAAGAACACCATCGCGCCGACAAAGGAGAACACGACGGCGCCGACCATCCGCCCCATCACAGTCGCACCGGGGAAGACGACCATCACGAACAGCAGGCCCAAACCCGCCCATTCGGTGGTGCCGGTGGTGGTCGGTGAGACGAAGCGATTCTGCGTGAGCATCTGCATCACCAGCCCGCACATCGCCATCGCCGCGCCCGCCAACACCAATGCGATGGTGCGCGGGACGCGGGTGATGGAGAACATGTCGATGCCATCTTGCGCGTTGAAAACGTCGTATTCGCCGATCAACAGGCTGGCGACGAGAAGCGCCCCCACGACCGTTGCGGCGACGAGGAACTTCCAGTCGACGAGCTTTCCCCGGGTACGCGCAACCCGAGGTTCGTTGTGAACCTCGGGTGATGTAGTGCTCTGAGCAGTCATTCCAGCTGGTCAATTCACTTTCTATAGTGTGCGCGCTGCCGCACGGCGGCAATGCGCGGTACTGCACGGAGGTGTGCAGCGTTAGCGCTTTACTTCCCTTCGAAGGCGTCTGCCAGGGAGTTCAGGATCTCGGTGTAGGTCGTGATCGACTCGTTGATGTACGTATCCTGCGGTGCCACGATCACGTGATCCTCCTTCAGCGCCGGCACGCCCTTCAGAGCATCGGAGCGCTTGATCACGTCTGCTGCCGGGGAGTAATCCGGCTTGTCCGCGTTGATGGCACCGTCGCGGTCCATCACCAGCATCCAGTCCGGCTTCGCATCTGCGATGGCCTCGACGGAGATGTCATCGCCCTCGTGGTTGCTAGAGGCGTTGTCGACCTCCAGTGCCGGGTCCATGCCCAGCCAGTCGAACACAGGACCCCATACGCGGCCGATGTGCGGCGCAACGTAACCGATTTCGCCGCCGGAGACATTGACGGCCATGACCTTCTTGTCGCCATCCAGCTTGTCGTAGGCCTTCTTCGCGCGATCCTTCGCATCGTTGAAGTCCTGCACCATCTTGTCGGCTTCGTCCTTCTTATCGAAGATTTCACCCAGGGTGGTGATCTGGCGGATCAGCTCCTCGTCCATCGGCTTATCCTCGCGGGGCTCCAGCTCCACGACGGCCGCATCCGGGACCAGTTCCTTGATCTCCTCGTCGCGGTCCTTGAAGCGCTGGCCGCTGATCACCAGGTCCGGCTGGGCTGCCACCAGAGCCTCGAAGTCGGGCTCCTTGTGGTTGCCGAGATCCTTGATCTCCTCGTTGTCCTTGTAGTCGGTGACGGTCGCCGGAACCAGCTTCTTCGGAGCAGCGGAAAGCTCCACTCCCCACTCGTTGAGAATCTCGAAGCTGCGGTTATCCAGTGCAACCACGGACTTCGGGTTCTTCGGAACCTGCAGTTCGCCGTTGTTGTCCTCGATGGAGATCGAATCTCCGCTGGATTGGTTGGTCGAGGTGCTCTCATCGGCGGAGCCGCAAGCAGCCAGGGACATACCTGCTGCCACGAGTGCGGCCAGCAGCTTGATGCGATTCTTTGCCATTTTTCCCTTACAAGATTCAAACTAACTTAATGTACAGTTAGCCGAACCTTATATAGGCTCCACTAAGTTAGTCAAGCCTTGCTTAAAAGGGCGGTCACCCCCGCGCGGGTGACGCTACGAGGGATCGATCTCTTCTGCGGTTATTTCTTGTTCGGTGGCGCTGTATTTCTTTTCGGACGCCGCCCTGGACTCAACCCACCACTTCTCATTCCGGCGGTACCATTCCACTGTCTCGGCAAGCCCGGAGGCGAAGTCCGTGAAGCGCGGCTGCCACCCCAGCTCGGCAATGCTGCTGGGGTCGATCGCATAGCGGCGGTCGTGGCCCGGACGGTCGGTGACGTGCACAAAGTCATCCGCCGGGCGGCCGAACAGCTCCAGCAGGTCGCGCACGACCTGCAGGTTGGAGCGCTCCCCCTCTGCGCCAATGAGGTAGGTCTCCCCCAGTTTTCCGGAATCCAGGATCGCCCAGACAGCGTCATTGTGGTCATCCACGTGAATCCAGTCGCGGACGTTCTCACCCGAGCCGTATAAGCGGGGACGATGCCCCTCGATTAAGCCGGTGATCTGCCGCGGGATGAACTTCTCCGGGTGCTGGCGCGGGCCGTAGTTGTTCGAGCAGTTGGAGATAGTGGCCTTCAACCCCCGCGAACGCACGAAGGCGCGGACAAAGTGATCCGCCGCCGCCTTAGATGCAGAGTAGGGCGAGGAGGGGTTGTACGGGGTATCTACCGTGAAGCGATTCGGATCGTCCAGGGCGAGGTCGCCGAAGACCTCGTCGGTGGAAATGTGGTGCAGCCGCACCCCGAGGTCCGCGGCCGCCTGGGCGACATTCAGGGTGCCCTCCACGTTGCTGCGGGCGAAGATCGCGGGGGTAGCCAGGGAGTTATCGTTGTGGCTCTCGGCCGCGAAATGCACGATCGCCACTCGGTCAGCAGCGGACTGCTCGGTCACCGCTATAGCTCGCTCGAGAGCCTCCCGGAACGCCGAGGCATCCGCCACGTCGCCTTCGATGAACTCCATCCGCCCCGGATAAGCTTCCTCCAGCGGGGTGCCGTCGTCGGTGCGCAGATTCAGTGGGTTCGCGGCATACGTGAGGGCGTCATAAATAAGAACCTTGACGTCCGGCCTGGTCTCCAGCGTGCGATGAACGAAGTTCGCGCCGATAAAGCCGGCTCCGCCGGTGACTAGGACGGTGGAGAAGTTCGCCTCGGGCATATTTCACTCCAGACATAGATAACTCCTTCGCAGACACAGCCTGGAAGGAGTGGGGAGACAGGTGATCTAGTTCAGGCCGGCATAAGAGTGCAGGCCGGAGACCACCATGTTGATGAAGAAGAGGTTGAAGACCATCGTGGCGAAGGCGAAGACGTTGATCCACGCGGACTTCGGGCCACGCCAGCCCGGGGTGGCGCGGGCGTGCAGGTAGGCGGCGTAGAGGATCCAGGTGATGAAGGAAACGGTCTCCTTCGGATCCCAGCCCCAGAAGCGGCCCCATGCGGCATCCGCCCAGATGGCGCCGAAGATGATACCCAAACCGAAGATCGGCAGTGCCCACACGGCGGTGCGGTAGGCCAGTGCATCCAGCTTGGTGACATCCGGCAGCGGGGCGGCTACAGTGCCCAACCAGCCCTTTTCCTCACCCTTCGGGTACTTACGGCGCAGCAGGTACATCAGGGAAGCCATGCCGGAGATCAAGCCGATGCCGGCGCCAATAGACACCACGGATACGTGGATGACGAACCAGTAAGACTGCAGCGCCGGCACAACCGGGGCGGTCTCCGCGTACAGCTTGGTGCCAGCGTAAAACAGCAGGCCGGCGACCGGGGTCAGGATCCAGGGCCACATCACACGCATTGCCTTGCGGCGGATCATGAGCGCGGCAACGATCATGGCGAACAAGGTGACCACGCCGACGTACTCGAACAGGTTGCCCCACGGGAAGCGGTTGGCAGCCAGGCCACGCAGGATCACGAACACCGCGTGGATTGCGATGGCCAGCCAGACCAGGGACTGGGTGATACCACCGAGCTTATTGGAGCGGTCCAGGGTCTTGGAGATACTCTCGGAGCGCAGGCGCTCCGGCAGCTGTGCCTCGAAGGAGGCGAAGTCGGGCTCGATGTCGTCGCCCGTAATCTCACCGGCATCGGCAACATCCGAGTCGGTCGCGTCGCCCGTAGCACCTGCGCCTACGGTCACCTTGGTGGTGGAGGCAGCGCGCGCGGAGTGCTCCGCCTGCAGCTTCTCCAGCTCCTCGGCGCGCTGGCGGCGGCGATCCGCACTCATGCGAACCATGCCGTAGTACACCAGGGATACGGCGAGCGCCAGCAGGTACAGCGCCTCCGCGGAGCGGAAAGCCAAGTCGGAGAATTCGGATAGCTGCGGATCGATCTGCATCGAAAATCCTTCTAAAGAAAAGTCTTAAATCGCTACAAAATATCAGCTTAGCGCCTGTTCACGCGCTTCCACAATCACCCGTTCGGGGTATTTCAGCCCCGTGGCTCCAGGTGATCGTCGACGTGGTCCTCCCAGTCGGCGGAATCCACGTCGTACTCCTCGTCCAGGGCCTCTTCCTCCAGCCCCAGCACGCGCTCGGCGCGGCGGTTGAACTCGCGACCCCAGCCGGCGGAGTCCGTGCGGGAAAGGCCGGCGATCTGGATGCGGGTGCCCTCGCCTTCCGGGGTGATGCGCACCCAGAAGCGGCGACGTTTCACGGCCAGGGAGGCGACCAGCGAGGCCAGCATCAGCACAGCAAATACCAGCACCCAGGTGGTCGTCGGGTCCTTGGAGATCTGCAGGTTCACGAATTCCTTGGCTCCGTCGAAGGTGATTTCCGTGCCATCGTCCAGGGTGACGGATTCGCCCTTCTCCAGGTTCACGCGATCCAGCATCTGCATCTGGCCGGAATGCAGGGCCTCCGAATCCAACGCGAAGATGTTTTGGCTGCGGCCACCATCCAGGCCAGTATCACCACGGTAAATGTCGATCGCCACCGCGGGATCGCGCATTGCCGGGAAGTTGGAGGAAAGGATCTTGCCATTCGGCCCGGTCCACTCCGCCGACGGCGCGAACAGCCCCTGTAGGGAGATCTGGTTCTTGCGACGCTCCTGCAGGTCGGGGTACATGCCCGCGGGCGGGTCCCAGCGCACCGCGCCGGAGGACAGGAAGTACGTCATATCGTCCGGGCGGAACTGCACGGTCTCGGTGCGCTTCTCCCCGTTCGGCCACTTAATCGTGAACGTCGGAGCATAGCCGTGGCCCTGCAGGTACACACGGTTTCCCTCGATGCGCAGCGGGTGATTCACCTTCAGCGTCTCGTGCTCCCACTGATCCGTCGACTTGAAGGCATCCTCCTTGCCTGCATAGTCGATGTTGGACTCAAAACCCACCGCCTGGCCATTCTGCAGGTAGTCGGCCTTGAAGTCCTTGACGTTCACGCAGAAGGGAGTCAGCCCCGTGCCGTCGAACACCGGGCCGTTGCGGAAGGAATCGAAGTTGGAAACTGCGGAGTTGCAGAACTGCGACTGCTCAGTATCCGTCCCGGCCACCACGATGACCTGCCCTTCGTAGTACACCATTTTGCCCATCGCCACCGCGATGAGAATGCCCACCAGAGACAGGTGGAAGATCAGGTTCGCAGCCTCGCGCAGGTAGCCCTTCTCCGCGGACATGGACCATGCCCCGGCGCGGTCGTTTTCCTTGTCGACCTCGTTGACGTTCCAGCCCTTAAACTCCTCGCGCAGGGATTTCTGCACGTCCTCCACCGATTCATCGACGGTGCCAGAGTAGTGATAGGGCATGCGGTCCAGGCGCTTCGGCGCCGGCGGCGGGGAGGAACGCAGGGCTTTGTAGTGGTCGATACTGCGCGGCAGGATGCAGCCGACCAGGGAGATAAACAGCAGTACGTAGATCGCCACAAACCAGGTGGACCCAAAGACGTCGAAAAGCTGTAGCTTGTCGAAGACCTCGGCGGTCTTGCCGTTGGCGTCAATATACTCGGCAACCTTGCCCTCATTGAGCGACCGTTGTGGCAGCAGCGCACCTGGGATCGCAGCCAGCGCCAGCAGGAAAAGCAGCACCAGGGCGGTCTTCATCTTCGTGAGCCACTGCCAGCCCTTCTTCGGCAAGCTCAGGATCTTCTTCAGCATGGTTGCTCTTTCGTACTTTCGCTCTCTCGTTATTATTGACGCCCACTTCTCGGCCGCGACCTTTTCCCTTAAGCCAACGGCAGCGGATCGGCTTAGATCGGCAGGGTCTTATCCGAGATGAATACCTCCCGGATATAGTCCACGAACGTCGCCCACTGGCCGGTGACCAGCAGCAAGCCGACAATGATCAGCAGCGCGCCGCCGATCATCTGGATGGTGCGGGAGTGCTTGCGCAGCCAACCGATACCCGTCAGCGCCTTCGAGGACCCCAGCGCCACGACAATGAATGGTAGCCCGAGGCCCAGACAATAGGCGACGATCAAGATCACACCGCGGGCGGCGGTCATCCCCTGGGTGCCGGCGGATACCGAAATGATGGAGGCCAGTGTGGGGCCCAGGCAGGGTGTCCAGCCCAGGGCGAACACTCCGCCCAGCAGCGGTGCCCCGGCGATGGTGGTCCAGCGCTTTGGGCTGAGGCGCGTGTCGCGCTGCAGAGGGGAAATGAAGCCCATGAACACCACGCCCATGGCTATGGTGACCACGCCACCGATGCGCATCAGCAGGTCCTGGTTCAGCCTCAGCGCGCTGATCACCCCGAAGACCGTGACCGTAGCCAGCACGAACACCACGGTAAAGCCCAGCACGAACAGTAACGCTGCGGTGGCCACCCGGCCACGCTTGGCCTTGACTACCGCGCCTTGTTCCGTGAACTCGGTCTCCGCACCCACTACTCCGGCGAGGTAGGAAATATACCCCGGTACCAGCGGAATCACGCACGGGGAGGCGAAGGAAACCAGGCCCGCGGCGGCAGATACCAGCAACGCAAGCAGTAGCGGACCGGCTGCGGCCGTATCCGCGAAAGTCTCTCCGATGGACTCCGCGAGGATCATTTACGCTTCCTCGTCCAACAGCGGCTCGACCTGCTCCCACAGCTCCTTGTCGGTGATTTCCTTCAAGAAGATGTGAGCCGGGCGGTGCTGCTTATCCAACACGATGGTGGTGGGAATCACGGAGGCCGGCACGCCGCCAAGCGCCAGGGCGGTCTTAAACGGTGGGTCGTAGATCGACGGGTAGGTGATCCCGTTGTCCTTCACAAAATCCTGCGGTTTTTCCTTGACGTTGTCGCGCACGTTGATGCCAAGGACGGTGCCGCCACCGTGTTTTTCCAGTTTCTCCTGGACACGCTGCAGATCGTCGGATTCGCTTCGGCACGGCCCACACCACTGGCCCCAGGCGTTCAGCACTACGACCTGCCCCTCGAAGTCCGAAAGGTTGATGTCATCGCCGCCGTCCAGGTTGGTGCCGGTGAAGTCGGCGACTTCCTTGCGCTCTTCTGGCTTGTAGTGGATGCTGGTCTGTCCGCCGGGGGCGACGAACTCGAACGTTCCACCACTGGCCACTGCGTCCTTGCCCGCGGTGTTGCCCTCTCCGCAGGCGGTGAGCACCGCACCGCTAGCAAGCAGAGTTGCCGCAAGCACTGCCGTTAGCTTTTTACGCACCTTAAATCTCCTGCGCCGGCTCGGAATAGTAGATGTCCGTCAGCTGTCCGCCGTCGAAGACGAGCGAAGTCACGGAGGCCAAATCACACTGGCGGTCGGCCGGATTGTGAGCCAGGGGCAGGCCCTGCACGTCCCGCTGGATCATCACGATCGGTAGCTGGTGGCTAACCAGCACGGCCTCGTGCCCGCGGGCCTTCTCACGCGCCGCGTCGACGGCCTCCCACATTCGGTCGGCGATCTCCTGGTAGGGCTCACCCCAACTAGGAATGGTGGGGTTCTTCAGCATGGGCCAGCGCTTCGGGTTCCACAGCGCGCTGCGCACACCCTTAATGTGCAGACCCTGCAGATCGTTACCCGCCTCGATGATGCGCTCGTCCGTGTGGACCTCCAGCCCCAGCTTCTCGGAGAAAGGACGGGCGGTTTCCTGTGCCCGCTGCAGCGGGGAGGCCGCCAAGTACACCACGTCGTGGTCAGCAAGGTCGGCTGCGGTGGCATGGGCCATGTTTCGCCCCCGCTCAGAGAGGTGATAACCGGGCAAACGGCCATAGAGAATGCGGTCCGGGTTGTGCACTTCTCCGTGCCGTACTAGGTGAACGATCGTTGCCATGGTCACCTAGCTTAGCGCGGACCCCAGCATGAGACCTAAGCCGACGGGGTGGCCGCTGCCGCAGCCTCCGCAGCCGGCGTAGCGGCCGCCGCGATCTTCTCAAAGTCGGCGTCAGTCAGTGCGGTGGAGACGAACCAGGTCTCGAAGACGCTCGGCGGAGCGAACACACCGCGCTCCAGGAAGGCGTGGAAGAAGGCCGGGTAGCGGAAGGTATCCGCGGCCTTCATGTCCGCGAAGTTCGCACCCTCCCCCTCGGCGAAGCGCACGCTCAACATGCTGCCCGCGCGCTGAATGTGGTGGGCCACGGAGGCCTTCGTCAATGCGTCGGACAGGATGCCTGCCAGCGCGTCGGCATTCGCATCGAGCTTCTGGTACGCGGCGGCGTCAGCCAACTTCAAAGAGGCTAGACCCGAGGCGACAGCGACGGGATTGCCCGACAGAGTACCGGCCTGATAGACCGGGCCAACCGGTGCGAGGTGATCCATGATCTCCGCCTTACCGCCGAAAGCAGCGGCGGGCAGGCCGCCGGAAACAACCTTGCCGAACGTGGTCAGGTCGCCGGCCACACCATCCTTGCCGTACCAGCCGGACTCGCTGACGCGGAAGCCAGTCATAACCTCATCGACAATCAATAGGGCTCCGTTCTCGTGGGCAATGCGCTGCAACTCCGCGTTGAAGCCCCGCGGGTTCACGGTGCCCATGTTGCCGGCGGCACCCTCCACGATGATTGCGGCGATCTCACCCTCGTGAGAGGCAAACGCATCTTCCACGGCCTGCACGTCACGGTAGGGCACCACGACGGTATCGCCTGCAGCGGCCTTGGTGATGCCCGGGGAATCCGGCAGACCGAACGTAGCCACGCCGGATCCGGCGGCCACCAGCAGCGAATCGACGTGACCGTGGTAGCAGCCCTCGAACTTCAGGATCTTGTCGCGGCCGGTGTAGCCGCGGGCGAGGCGGATGGCGGACATCGTAGCCTCAGTTCCGGAATTCACCAGGCGAGCTTTCTCCACGGAGGTGCGGCGGACGATCTCCTCCACCAGGTCCACCTCCATCGTGGTCGGCGCGCCGAAGGAAAGACCGTGCCCCGCGGCCTCCCGGACAGCCTCCACGATCTGCGGGTGTGCATGCCCGTGGATCATCGGCCCCCAAGAGCAAAACAGATCCACATAGGAGTTGCCGTCGACGTCGTGCAGCGTGGAGCCCTGCGCGGAAGTGATAAACGGCGGGGTGCCGCCCACAGATCCAAACGCACGTACCGGAGAGTTCACGCCGCCCGGGATCAGGGAGCGGGCTCGGTCGAAGGCCTTCTCGCTGGCCTGGTGCGAAGAGTTGTTCGAGTGCTGAGAGTCAGCGTTGACAGACACGAAAGGGATCCTTCCTGCCACTTCACTAGTGGTTAGCTTGCAATCCCCACCAGCCTAGCGCGGCTAGCGCTGGGACTGCTCATACTCCTCGTCCGCAGCCTCCGCGCGAGCCAGAGAAATCGCCTCGGCGCGCTGGCTTTCCTGCTTGCGTAGCTCCCGGATCTCCCTCCGACGCTCCACCCAGCCCTGCCACGAATGGGTCTGACGCAGGGTGCCGCGCGCGTAATTGCGGTGCAAGATGCGCGCGCTGCGGGTCTCAATCAACGTGGAGCTAAGTAGCATAAACACGGTAGCCAGCAGCGGGTTGAGCACGCCGGCGACTGCCAGAGCCGCGCCGACCGCGTTATAGGTCCAGGACAACCACACGTTCCAGTCGGTGGTGTTGCGGATGTGTCGAACCAGGTTCACCAGCTCCGGCAGCGCGGAAACATCCTCGCGCTGCATCACCACGTCCGCCACATCGGCGGCGGAGGGGTCGATGCGGTTGGACGAAGTCATGAGGATGCCCACATCCGCAACTCGCAACGCTCCCAGGACGTCGCTATCGCCCACCATCGCCACGCGCACGCCCATGGCGTGCACACCGCGCACAGTAGCCTCCTTGCGGTTCGGCGCGATACCGGCCAACACAGTGGAGATCCCGAGTGCGTTCGCCGTACGACGTGCCACAGGATAGATATCACGGGAGAGCATGTAGGTTTCCATCTGCATGTCCTCCAGCCTGTCGATCGCAGCCGGGGCATCATCCTTGAAACTATCTGCCAGGTTGATGACGCCGCGGTCCTTGCCCTTCCAGCTGACGATCACGGGCGAGCCACCGTTCAAAGCTGCCGTGGCCAGACGCGGATCGCGGATCTCACCCAGGTCGTGCGGGCGCCACAGGCGTGCCTTGACGTGACGCATCTCCCCTTCCATCGGCAGCTCCACCATGCCCTCGAAGGTTCCGTCCTTGGTGATCTTCACCTCCCCCACGTCCAGCCAGTGGGGAATGCCCTCCCCTCCAGCGCCGCTGTCGCGTGCCTCGCGGTCGGCGCGCACCAGCGCCTGGGAGACCGCGTGATTCGACTCCAGGGACAAGGCACCGGCCACACGGAGGATCAGGTCCGGGTTCTCCCCCTTGACAGGCGTCACGTCGATGACGTGCATCGGCCCATCGGTGAGGGTGCCCACGCGGTTGAAGATGATGGCGTCCACCTCAGCGAGCTTGTGAATGGTACTCGTATCGCGCAGTAGAGCACCCGCAGTGGCAGCACGCCACAGCCCCAAACGCAGAGCCAACGGCGCGGACAGAGCCAGAGCGACCGGTGCGACAACTGCCAACAGAGACAAGGCTGTGGCCATCGCTGCATCGACGGACTTAGTGACGGCCAGCCAGGCAATGAAGTCTACAGCGGCCAGCACAAAAGCCCACGGCACAAGCAGGCTGGCGGTTCGGTTTGTCAGCTGGGTCAAACGAGTCTCGTCCAGCGCGGACCCGCGCACCCAACGGTGCATGGCGGCCAGGCGCGTAGAGGAACCCGTGGCGTGCACGCGCATCTTCAAGGTTCCACCGTAATTCCGGGCACCGGCAAAGATGCGGTCGCCGACTGAGACCTCGAAAATACGGTGCATACCGCCAACGGGACCCATGTCGACTAGGGACTTACCACTGATGATCTCGCCGTCGCTGGGCACCATCATGCCGGTGGGAATGATGATGTCATCGCCAGTTCGGATCTCCGCGATCGGGATGTCCTTCTTTCCCGTCTTCGACTTCCGAGTCTTACGCACCACCGTGACTTCCTTGGCGGCGGGGACAGTCAGCACGGAAAGCATCGACTTCGAACGCAGCGCCGTGCGCCGGGACAGCAACCTACCGAACAACAGCAGGATCGTCCCGCCGCAGGCGACGTCGAAGAAGATCGCGCCATCAATTTCTTCCGCGGACCACACTCCGGCGAACAAAACCAAATGAGTTTGCCAGCCCACGTTGCCAGCAGAAGTGAAAATCAACGTACAGGCCGAGTACAGATAGGCCAGCAAGATCGCCACGGAACTGGCGCCGTCCAAGGCGGATTGCCTGCGTCTTAACCCGCCGAAGAATGCCCGGTGGAAAGGCCATGCGCACCACGTCGCCACCGGAGTGGCCAGCGCCAAGCAGACCCACTGCCAGTAGTCGAACTGCCAGGCGGAAACTAGCTGCAGCACCACCACCGGAAGTCCCAGCACTACGGCAACGATTAGCCGCATCCGGGTAATAAGTTGCCGGGCGGTGTGCAGTCCTTCAGTGGAGTCGAAGGGGTGCTGTCGGCGGAATTTCTCCAGCTCCACTTTGTTCCGGTCACGCCGCTTGCGGCTTTCGGCCGCAGCCCACGCACGCCGGTGATCACTGGCGTGGCGCCGCATGCGGCGGCGAGTCTCCTCGATCTCCAACCGTGAAGCACGACGGCGCAGGGAGGAATCCGTCAACCAGCTATCCAAGTTGTGCTTGTCCAGCACCTCTTGGATCTGGGCAGGCCGCACGCGATCTTCGGCGGAGATCCATGCCATGCCTGTGGAATACACCACCGACGCTTGCACGCCGGGGATGTCATTGAGCTCCTCCTCCACGGTGGTGGCAGCCACCGCGGAATCTAGCCCTTCCAGGCGGTAGGCGAAACTGGCTAGCCCCCAGTGTTCCCGGGCGGCACGGTCGGCTTCCTCTTCTTCGGAGGGCAACCGATCCATATTGAAGCCGGCCTTCGCCGCTGCCTCGCGAGCCTGCACGATCGCATTGTCGACGTCGTCGATCCCCACGGAGGCTTTTCTCGCCGCCCGGCTGCTGGCCGGGACGATCTTTGATTCGTTCTCAATCATCTCCACTAGCTCCGCAGGCTATCGCCCGGCAGGGTTCCGTCGCCTTCGATGGGCGGTCCGTCGAGCCGATGCCCGGCGTCAAAAAACGGGTTAACCGCAGGACGGTAGGCCAACAGCAGCGCGACGGCCAGCAGCAAGGCCAGGATGGCCTGACCAGGGCCGGTGAAGCCGAAAACCCAGCCTGCCAGCATAAACAGAATGCCCAGCGCGCCGAACCACAGCACCAGGCGACGCTTGCCACGGTAACCGTCGCGTACGCCACGGGAGAAGTAAACCAGCACAGCGCCGACCACGACGTTGATTCCACCGAGGATTCGCACGTTGTTACGCACGAAGTTCATGTGTTCGGCTTCCTCTGCGTTCATCGGCTCACGGTCCCACGAGGCCGTCAAAGCCAGCACTCCGAAGAAAACCATTAGTAGCCCCAGAACCACCAGCATGACGAAGCTGACGATCACCATGCGCGGCGTAGGGTCACCGGGCTGCCAGTACCTAACGTCACGGTTCGGATCCTGGCCGCTCGGCACCATCGAGGGGAACATTGCGGGCATGGTCAGCGCCCTCCCCAGGTGTGGTCGGTCCGGTCGGTGTGATCGGTGCGGTCTCTATCGTTGCTGTTCTTTTGTTGTTTTAGCTCTTCTTTTTGACGCCGCGCTTCCGCCTTGTACTCCTCCATCTCCTTGGAGTACTTCTCCATCTCCTTGTCGCTAGGCATGCCCAGCCAGTCGTGATTCTCCGGACGGGACATGAACCACAGGCCCAGTGCAGCGCATACGCCGGAAAGGATAGTCAAAACGCCGATGAGCAGCACGAACCCCACGGGCATGAACTCCGGCCCGCTAGCGAACGTGATGAGCACCGCGTTGAAAATCATGAACACGGAGGCGACGTTCAGGAACAGCCGGGAGTACGGGGCTCCGCGGCCCGCGCGCCAAGCCAGAAAGGCGCATGCAGCCGAGGCGGCGATCCCCCACACCAGCGAGCTGATGTTCACCTGTGTGGCGATTTCGGAGGCATCTTGGTCTGCCAGAACACTGGCGAACATTCCGCTTTGGCTGTCTAGAATTCCCTGACTGCTCTGGGTCAGCGCGCGTGGGTCGACGATATTGGCCACAAACTGCACCACACTGGCCAGCAGTTGTAGCACGGATACAGCCAGCCAAGCCCACACGCCGTAACGGACGTCTTCCGGCGCTTCCTTGAGGTTCGGCGCAAGACCATCCTTGCGCCCCACCTTCGGAGGCCTCGGTGGCCTAAGGGGCTGCTGCGGGCCGTTTTGGCCCTGCGGTCCCTGCGGATTCTGGGGGGCGTACTGCCCCTGCGGCCCCGGCGGCGGTCCCGGCTGAGAGCCGCCCGGGGAACCACCCTGGAGACGGGGATCGTGTTGCTGTGTACTCATACGTGCGCTGCTGTCGGTGCTGTTCATACAGCCATCTAGCCTACTGTGATTCTTGTTGGTTAAGCATCTTTGGGCACGTGGACCGCGAAGCGCCTAGCCCCGCAGCATCTGCGCCACGCGGGTTGCCCAGTAGGTCAGGATGATGTCCGCCCCGGCGCGGCGGATGCCATAGATGGATTCCATAATCGCGGCTTCCTCGTCAATCCACCCGTTCTGGGCAGCTGCGGAGATCATCGCGTACTCGCCGGATACCTGGTAGGCCGCCACGGGCACCGGAGACATGTCCGCCACCTCGCGCAGCACGTCTAGGTACGGCATCGCGGGTTTAACCATCACCATGTCCGCGCCCTCGTCGATATCCAGCTGGGTTTCCAGGATGGATTCCCGCAGGTTGCGGGGGTCCTGCTGGTAGGTGCGGCGATCGCCCTGTAGCGAGGAGCCCACCGCCTCACGGAAGGGACCGAAGAAGGCGGAGGCGTACTTAGCGGAGTAGGCCATGATCGATACGTCCTGGTGGCCGGCCTCATCCAGTGCCTCGCGGATGTGGCGGATCTGCCCGTCCATCATTCCGGAGGGGCTCACAATGTGTGCACCGGCTTCAGCTTGGGCAACTGCCATCTTCGCGTACTGCGGCAGGGTTGCATCATTGTCCACGATCTTATGACCATAGCGATCGGTGGAAAGCACGCCGCAGTGGCCATGATCTGTGAACTCGTCCAGGCAGGTATCGGCCATCACCAAGATGTCGTCGCCGAAGCGCTCGCGGACGGCGCGCAGGCCGCGGTTGAGAATGCCATCCTCGGCTACCGCCTGGCTACCGGTCGCATCCTTGTCCTCATCCAGCGGCACTCCGAACAGGTCGATGGATCCCACACCTGCGTTCGCGGCTTCTTCCACCGCGCGCAGCAGAGAATCCTCGGTGTGCTGCTGCACGCCAGGCAGGCTGGTGATGTCCCGCGGGGCATCCAGCCCATCGGCGATAAACATCGGCAGCACCAGCCGGTTGGGGTTCAGATCCGTCTCCGCAGTGAAGTTGCGCATCTGCGGAGTCGTGCGGAGTCGACGGGGACGGCGGAACGGGGTGTAGTTCGAAGTCATGCCAACGATGCTACTCCCGCGCCCGGACGGGCTTGTTAGGCCCCGGTGTCCTTCTTCTCGTTCGACTTTTTACGACGCCGCCTCCGCTTCCGCGGAGGCGGAAGCTGTCCCTTAGCGCGCAGGTCAGCCACGTGGTCAGCGAGGGCGTCCACAAGCTCCGGCACGCCAGCGGCCTCGGGCATGACGTCGACGCGCAGGCCATGCTCGCGAGCGGTCTGTGCAGCCATCGGCCCGATGCAGGCGATGATGGTGCGCGCGTGTGGCTTGCCCGCGATGCCCACCAGGTTCTTCACGGTCGAGGAGCTGGTGAAGCAGACTGCGTCGAAGCCACCGGTCTTGATCATGTCGCGGATCTCCGGGCTGGGCGGGGCGGCGCGGACGGTGCGGTAGGCCACGACGTCCTCCACGTCCCAGCCGAGTTCGATCAGGCCGTCGACCAGCACGTCGGTGGCGATGTCGGCGCGCGGCAGCAGCACGCGGTCAACCAGATCCAGGTCCGGATCGTGGGGCGGGAATACATCCACCAGACCCGCGGCATTGCGTGCATCATCCTTCGGCAGCAGTTCCGGGGTGATACCCAGGTCCTTCACCGCCTGCGAAGTCTTCGGCCCCACCGCCGCCACGCGCACACCTGCCAAGGCACGAGCGTCTAGCCCAAATTCGCCCAGCTTCTCCCACACGGCCTTCACTGCATTGACGCTGGTGAAGACGATCCAGTGGTAACGGCCGTCGACCAGGCCCTTAATGGCGCGCTCCATCTGCACGGGGCTGCGCGGTGGCTCGACGGAAATGGTGGGCACTTCCACGGGGATCGCGCCGTGAGAGGCCAGCCGGGCACTCATGGGACCCGCCTGATTCTTGGCGCGCGGCACCAACACCGTCCAGCCGTACAGGGCGCGGTTTTCCCACCAGGAGTACTTGGAACGGTTACCCACCTGGGAACCGAGCGTGACGATAAGCTCATCGGGCAGCTCGCCATCCTTGGCGGCCGGACCAGACTGGGTAGCGATGGACTTCAGAGTGTCCAGGGTTGCATCGTAGCTGCGTTGGCGACGCGTAGTGCCGTGCAGCGTAACGGTCGCCGGGGTGGCTCCGGCGATGCCGCGAGCCTTCAGCTCCTGCGCGATGGTTGACAGGTCGTCCGGGGCAGCAGTGAGAATCAGCGGCAGCCCGGCAGCCGCCAACTGATCCCAGTCGGTACCGCCGCGCACATCGGCCTCAGTGACATCTGGGCCGAGGCCAATGCCAGTAAAGGCGGGAACGGCCACGGATCCGGTCATGCCAGGGATGACCTGGAATTCTACGGGGCTTGCCGCGACGTGCTGCAATTCGTTCATGACCGCTGGGTTGCTTAGCGGGTTGCCGGCGACAAGGCGGACCACGTCGTTGCCCGCCTTGGCACAGGCGACCATTTGCTCGGCCAGAACATCCGGTGCGACGGCTTCCGGCACCGGCTCGCCGTAGGTCTCTGTGCTCGCTTCAGCGCCAGCTCCGGCGCCAGTATCTCCGCCGGCCTCAGGCCCAGTCTCAGAGTCAAGCTCAGGGTCTGCGGCTGCCGGGGCAGCCAGCACGATCTCTGCCGCCGTCGGCGGGGCTGGACGCGGGGGACGGCGGCGCGCACCGGCATCCTTAGCGGCCTTCACCTTCGCTTCCCACTCCGCCTCAGCTGCATCCAGCTTCTCCTGCGGCACCGGCAAGCGGGTGGCGATGATTTTCTGCACGGATTCCAATACCGACGGATCCACCCACGCATGAGCGGTGGTCTCCAGAATGTCTCGTGCGCGGATGGTCAGCAGCTCCGGGTTTCCGGGGCCCGCGCCCACGAAGAGGATCCGGCCGCATCCAGTGGGTGCCAGGTCGGCGACTGTCGCCACTGCGGCGGAATCAGCGCCTCCTACCTGGGCATTTCCGGAATCGGTCATAGTGGAACTTTCTAACTTGTCGGGTCTGTAATTGGGGCTTAAAAATCTGCTTGGGGCAGCTGTGCGTGTGCCGCCCCAGCGGCTAGATGCACGGCGCCAGTGAAGTATGAGGTTGGGGCCCCGGAGGGGCGTCCAGATGAGAAAAGCTAATCGGCCTCGGCGACTAACTCGGCAGCACCGTCCTCGAGCAGTGCTCTACCTATGTCGATGCCTATAGCCCTGGCCGCGGCTATGCACTCGCGCCAGCGAGGCTCCTCGGCGGCGGGGAATCCCTCGTCCGCAGTCGGCTCCGGAATGTCGAAGCCGGCCTCGCCACTGCGCACCAGCTTGCGGGAGCCGTCCATGGCGAACACACCACCGAAAACGCGCAGGACGTAGCGCTTATCGGCGCCCTCCGCAGTGCCTTCCTGCTGCACCCACTCGGAGTACGCGGCAACTGGTGCAGTGCAACCGGCCTCCAAGGTGGAAAGCACGGCCCGCTCGGCAACGGCGGCCATGTGGCTGGGCAGGTGGTCCAGGTGGCGAACGGCCTGCCAGGCGGCCTCGTCATCCGCTCGGACCTCCACACTCAACGCACCCTGGGCGGGCGCGGGCATGATCGTAGACGGATCGATCGACTCAGCGGCGCGCTCCAGTTGGCCTACGCGCTCCAGCCCCGCACGGGCCAAAACGACTGCGTCTAGGTCCTTTTCCGTGCGTCCCATGCGGGTATCGATGTTTCCGCGCAAGGGCATCAGCTCCAGGTCCGGGCGAACCGCACGGATCTGGGAAACGCGGCGCGGGGCAGACGTGCCCACCTTGGCACCCTGCGGAAGCTCCAGCAGTGGCTGATTGTTCCGGCTGACCAGCACCTCTCGCGGATCCACCCGGCGCGGAACGACGGTACGAAAACGTGGATCCGGAGCGGTCGGCAGATCCTTGAAGGAGTGCACGGCCACGTCACACTCGCCGGCTTCCAGGGCCTTGCGCAATGTTTCGGTGAACACACCCACACCGATCTGTGCAACGGGAATCTGGGCCGCCTGGGAGGCATCGCCCGGTGTATGCACCAGGTGCAGTTCTGCAGCGTAGCCCGCAGATTGCATTCCGTCGCGGACGTGACTGGTCTGCGTTGTAGCTAGCGCGGACCTGCGGGTACCGATCAGGAAAGTGCGGTCGCCATCGGCCGTCTGGCGTGCGGCGGTGGCGTTGCTAGCGTTATTAGCGCTATTAGACGTAATGGACATGAAGAGTCTTAAGCCTCCCTCACTACCCGGCCAACGCGGGCAGCACTTGGAATTTGATCGGCACGGGCAGAGGTTCCCGCGGTCTGGGCTGCACTGGAGTCAGCCTGCCCCGGCTGAGTCACCGAATCCACCATCCCGTTGGGCAGGTTGAACAAAGCAGCCAACGCATCCGGGTAGCTAACCTGCTGGCCACCGGCGGAAAGCTTCTTGGCCTGCACAGTTGGGGTGTGCAGCAGCTTATCCACCACGCGCTTCATCGACTTGACCACAGCCGCGCGGTCGGCCTCCGACATGTCGGGAGTCAGCCGCTCCAGCGCCATTAGCTCCTCGGCCATGACCTCCCCGGCTTTCTGCCGCAGGGCCTTGACGGTGGGCACAACAGACTGCGCACGCTGTTGCTCCAAGAAGTTCTGCAGCTCGTCGGCTACGATCGCGCGAGCTGGGCTCTCGTCCTGCACCCGGTCACCGGCCATGGTTGTGAGCTCCTCAATGTTGAGGAGCTTCACCCCGTCGATCTCTGCCACGGAATGCTCGATGTCCGCAGGCATGGACAGGTCGATCATCACCTTCGTGCCACGGCGCCCAGCAACGCTAGCCACGCCGCCTGCAGCCCCTACGGCCGCGCGCACGTCCTGCTCGGTGACCACGTTGCCCACCGCACCGGTTGCAGAAACCACAATGTCCACGGCACTCAAGCAGTCGGCGACCCCGTCCAGCGGCACGGCGGAGGCATCTACCCCTGCCTCACGTGCGTGGTTGACCAGGTTCTCCGCTCGCGACAGAGTGCGGTTGGCTACGGTCGCATGGTCGATACCGAGCCTTCCCAGGTGGGTGGAAGCCAAGGATGCCATTGCCCCCGCACCGATAATCAGTGCACGGTGGCCGGCGAGAGGTTGGGACGAGGGGGCGTCATCAACAACAGCAGAAAGAGCGCGCGCTGGCTCGATGTAGCGCAGCGCCTGGTCCAGAGAGAAAGACACCATGGAAGCGCCCGCCGAATCGATGGCGGTTTCGGAGTGCACGCGCTTGCCCGTCCGCAGGGCTCGCTGCGTTAAGTCGTGCAGGGTGCGCCCCACTGTGCCGGTTTCGTTCGCGGACTGGTAGGCGCTGCGCAGCTGGCCGATGATCTGCTGCTCACCGATGACCATAGAATCCAAGCCGGAGGCGACCTTCAGCATGTGTTCTGCCGCGGAATCCGCGTAGTGCACGTACAGGTGTGGCTCCAGCTCGGCGGTTTGCAGCCCGGAGAACTGGGCGATCGTGTCCACCACGTGGTCCAGGCCAGAGTGGAAAGCGTTGGCGACCGTGTAGAACTCCATGCGGTTGCAGGTGGAAAGTACCAGCGACTCGGAGATCACGTCGTTATCCACAAGCGATAGCTGCATCTTCGGCAGATCCGCATCCGCGACCGTCGCCTGCTCCAACATGGTCACCGGAGCTGAGCGGAAAGACAATCCGACCAGCAACACCGACGCGGAACCAGTCCGGGTGCTACCACTCATAATGTCTTCATGCCTCCTGCGGGGATCACTTGGGGAACTGCTGCGCGGGGCTAAACCCCCAAGTAGTTACGAGTGTCTACGGTAGCCCTTAACCCACCCCGTTGCCAAAACGAGTTCTGAAGGCTGCTATATGGCGCACATTCTGCACCCTAGTGGCTCTAGTTCTGCTCTAACGCCGCGATCAGCTCGTCATCGTCGATTTCCCAACACGCGACCTCCTCGTCGTCGACGAGTACCACGGGAACGCGGTCGCCGAATTCTTGTGCCAATTCCTCTTTTTCTTTGGTGACGCCACCACGGTCCAGCTCAATCACTTCCACGGTCGTGCCGAAGCGCTGTGCGATGGGCAAGATTTGCTGATGCACGCGGGCGCAGGAGCCGCATGTCGAGCGGCTGATCAGCTGCACTCGCGCGGCTTGGGCTGGGGAAATACTGTCAGAGCTCATGGACGCCCATGCTACCCGCCACACGGCTTTGGGCTTCGCACTCTCAGCAGGGGACTCTCCCCGCTTTCGGGTAACTTTGTTTATGTGAATGAAGCGCCTGACCTAGAACCGTCGAACCGCCCCACCCCGGCTCCTAGCCGGAATGTGGGCGAGCGTGCGGAGTTTTGGGCGGAATTGCGTGATATTGGCAGCGAATGGCGTGGATACCTGCGTGCGCTTTCCTTGACCGCGCAGTCCTTCCTCCGCGAGTTCCGAGAGGAGCGCTTCGGAAAACCCAGCCACGAAGAACGCTCAGGCGATACTGAGCCTGCAGCTGTGGAGAAGGTGGCGTCCCGCCCAAAGAAGCAGGGCCACCCCACATCCACAGCGCAGAACATTCAGGTTGGGTACGGCACCGGCGCCCCACGAGCACTCTGGGAGCTCAGCGAGACACAGCTGGACCAGCTGGCGCACAGCTACGAGATCGAAGGCGACCAGCTGCGTACCGGACTGGCCAACCTGGAGGGCGCGGGGCTGTCAGCAGAGCACCCACGGCACCTGGACCACCCTGACCCTTCAATCCCGCAGGATGCCGGCGTTGGCGCTTTTTTCGACGTGGACAACACGCTGATCAAGGGTGCCTCGATCCTGCTTTTCGCCCGTGGCCTGGCGAAGAGGCGTTTCTTTACAGCCCGCCAGCTGCTGGGCTTCATTTGGGTGCAGATGAAGTTCCGGGCGCTGGGCAAGGAAAGCGCAGACGATATTGCCAGTGGCCGGGAGCAAGCGCTGGCGCTCGTTAAGGGGCGCAAAGAGTCCGAGGTTATCGCGATGGCCCAAGAGATCTGGGCGGCGACGATCGCGGAGCGCATCTTCCCGGACACCAAGGAGCTGGCTGACATGCACATTCAGGCTGGCCAGCAGGTGTGGCTAGTGACAGCCTCGCCGGTGCAGTTGGCGCAGATCATCGCTAAGGAACTGGGGTTTACCGGCGCGCTTGGCACCGTGGCGGAGGTAAAGGATGGCCGCTTCACCGGGCGCATGGTCGGCCACATGCTGCACGGTGAGGAGAAAAAACACGCCGTTATCGCCCTGGCCAACCACGAAGGCCTGGATCTGGAGCGCTGCACTGCGTACTCGGATTCCGTGAACGACCTGCCGATGCTTTCGACCGTTGGCACGGCCGTCGCGATTAACCCGGACTCCAAGCTACGCAAGGCCGCGCTGGAACGCGGCTGGGAGATCCGCGACTACCGGCGGATGCGTCGCGCACTCCGGCGCATCGGCGGAGCGTGGCTAGCTGTAGGGGTTGGATTGCTGGGCTTGGCTGGCGGCGCGGGAGTGTGGGCTTGGAAGCAGCGCTAGGGCTGGCTAGAGCTCGCCAGGAACGCAAAACCCACCGTGCCACGCCCTTTCGAAGGGCGCTTGCGGTGGGTTTCTTTCTATATGCGGCAGCGGAAGGCTACTTACCGAGCTTCCTACGCTGAACGCGGGTCCGGCGCAGCATCTTGCGGTGCTTCTTCTTGGACATGCGCTTGCGGCGCTTCTTGATGACAGAACCCATGGGGTGAGCCTCGTTTCTCTCGGTTAGTTATCGCTTACAAGTTAAAGGTCTGCTCCCCCACCGCCGGACCTTTTACGGCGGTAGAGAAGATGTGTCCTCGGATGCACGCTGCCTGCTAAAAGGGGCGGCCACAAGGGGCTGCCACGCAAGAGTTGTTTCACATCCGTAGACACGAATGTTCCACAGTTTAACCCCCTGCACCCTGGAGAAACAAAAATCCCCCATCACCGGGCGGATGACGAAAGCCATCTAGCGCCGAAAATGGGGGACTGTTGCGTCTCGCTAATTAGCCAGTCTGGCCGGGGTTGTACTCGGAAGCTCCGAGGTATGCCTCAACGGCGGATCCACGAACACGGAAGTTGCGACCGACCTGCACGGCGGGCAGCTCCTCCGAGTGGATGAGACGGTAAACAGTCATCTTCGACACACGCATCAGGTCAGCGACCTCCGCGACGGTCAGAAATGTTCCATTTTCGGTGTTAGCCATAGATCATCACTTTCTTTGCGCTCTCATGCGCTGCAGGCTTCCCCTCCTGCAGGACTTCACACGTGATCGCTCGCGAACCATCATAACGTGAAACGTGTGAATAATGTGCAACAAGGGTGACCATTGAGAGCAGATTGCTCCTTGTGGCCTACGCAACTCGAGGTACCACAAGCTCACGCCTGTTACCGAGCGTGACTGGATTGAACAGGCGTGATCTGTGTTAAACCGTTGTGTCTAAAAAGATCACTGAGGTCGCTCGGAGAGAGGGAGAAATTAACCCCATTTGGGCGGGGCTCACGCCTACGCACCGCCCACAGGGGCGCTTAACTATCGCCGTTGGCCGCGTTCGCACCCGGCTTCGGCGCCCCCAGCTCCTCAGAGCGATTCTTGCAGGCTTCCATGGCGCGGAAGAATGCTCCGCGGATGCCAGACTCCTCCAGTTCGCGCAGCGCCGCCGCAGTGGTTCCTCCAGGGCTGGTGACCTTAGTGCGCAGCACAGAAGGCGTATCTCCGCCCTCTGCAAGGTTTTGGGACATCATGGTGGCGGCGCCCTGCACGTTAGCGATAGCCAGCTTCTCCGCCAGCGGGCGGGCTAGCCCCAGCTGCACAGCAGACTCGATCATCGCTTCCACAACCAGGAAGATGTATGCCGGACCGGAACCAGAAACAGCCGTGACTGCGTCCAGCTCCTTTTCCTTAACAATGACAGCCTCGCCGACCTTGGACATGATGTCCTGCACCGTATTCAGCTGATCCTCTTCGGCAAAGCGGCCACCGGCGATGCCAATCGCACCCTTGCCAACCAACATCGGGGTGTTCGGCATGGTGCGCACAACGGTGGTGCCCGCAGGCAACGCGGACTCCATGGTGTTGATAGTCACGCCTGCCGCCAAGGAAACCACGATCGTGTCCTGGGAGTTGCTGTCCAGCACCTCGGCCACCTCGTCCAACACGATGGGAACGATGTTGGGCTTCACGCAAATGAATAGGATGTCGGTGCCTTCAGCGGCTTCGCGCCCCTCGCGGGCGGTGACCATACCGTACTTATCCTTGAGTTCGTCCAGACGCTCCTGCGACGGGTCCGCGACGATGATCTTCTTTGCGTCTGCGGCACCTTCGGTATCCGCAACAATTCCGGCGAGCAGTGCTTCGCCGATGTTTCCTCCGCCAATAATTCCAATTTGAGTCATATAAACCAGCGTGCCAGGATTGCCGGCTTCCTGCTACCCCGCCCTTTTAGTTCCCCGACTAGTTCCCCAAGTTTCGTTAGTTCCCCCTTCAATCCACGAAGGGCGCTGGTTCCCCAACCAGCGCCCGCCCACGGCATATGAGGCTTTTACAGCCCCTGAATTAGTCGCGGCCCGATCGTCAGCACCAAACCAACGACGGCGGCGAGAATCATCAGCAGCTTGTCGCGGTGGCGCAGCAGCGCGTGCACCAGTCCGACCAGCAGCAGCGTCACAGCGATGGCCAGCACCAACGCCAGAACCGCCGGAGCCTTGGCCCACACCAGGCTGAAGCCGAAGAACACTCCCACGCCCACGGCGATTGCCAGGATCGCCTGCAGGGCCATCATGGGCCAGGAGATCGTATCGTCTTCGTATTCGACAACTTCGCCGTCCTCGAGCGATTCCTCAAGCTGCGCGAACTGTGCGCGCTCGTCACTGGTGACCTGCGAATCCGACCTAGCTTCTGCCTTTGCCTGCTTCGCATTGGTCTTGACGCCCACCTTGTCAGCAGCGTCCGCCTCAGTAGACTTAGCAACCCCAGCGGCGCCGGCTGCTCCTGCTCCGCCCGCTACCGCAGCCGCGGTAGCCCCGGCCTTGCCGGGCTTCTCGGCCTTTTCAGCCTTGCCAGGCTTTTCGGCAGGCTTGATCGGCTTGACTTGCTTGGTTGCCTTCTTAGCCTCTGGCTTGACCTCTGACTTAGCCTCCGGCTCCGCCTTCGGCTTGTCGGCCACCTTGCCGCGTGCGACCTCACCGAAGGTCGGCTTTTCAGCCTCAGCACCCTTGATGCTCTGGGCATTCTGGGCGTCCTGGACATCCTGAGTGTCCTTGGCAGCAGCAAGCTGGCCGGTCTTTTCCTCCGGACGCTCCGGGGTGCGGCTTACGGAACGCTGATCCTGCTGGGGCTTCTTGCCCGGCGTCTCCTGCTTCTCGGGCTGCGCCGCAACATCGTCCTTGGCAGCGACCTTCGGAGCGGCCTTCTCTGCCGGCTTATCTGCATCCTTAACCGCAGACTTATCCGCAGTGTCATCGTCCTCGGTCTGGACTACTGGAATGGAACCCGTCAGCTCGGCAACGGAAACGCCGCCCTTTTCCAAGTTGCGGTGACGGCGTCGACGCCGGCCAGTGTCGGCAGAACCTGGTTCGCGCCCGTTACGGGCGAGAAGTTCGGCGACTGTCAGCTTCTCACTCATCCATTGATCCCATCACTTGATCACTTGCGGCGCAGCCTCATCTGCCCTCAAGCGTCACTTTAAACATATGTCTTCAAACACACTACTTTACTCCGCCATTTATATGCGGAAGCAACAGGCATTACTTAGGTTAGATTCGGATTGTGGTCGAGCTGGCGGAAGATCACGCCTTCACGCAGAGCCCAAGGGCACATGTGCAGAACATTAATATCCAACTTGCGCATCGCCGCCTCAGCAACCAGCGCACCAGCAACAATCTGGTGCGAGCGTTCCGCACTCACGCCCTCTAACTCCGCTCGGTCGGCGGCGGTCATGCGGGAGATAAACGCGATCAGCTGGCGCAGACCGGCCTGAGTCAAAGTGCGTTTTACTCGCGGACCAGCAGAGGAAGGCGCCGCGCCGGTCAAGCGCGCCAACATCCTAAAGGTCTTGGAGGTTCCCACAGCCAGGTCAATATCACCGGAATCCAGCAGCTTCTCCACCGGATCGTTCAGCTCTTCGTCGATGAACTCCCCCAGCTCTTTCACTTTCTTTCTCGACGGCGGGTCCGTATCGAACCACTCGCGGGTCAAGCGTCCGGCACCCAGGTTCACACTGCACGCGACGTCCGGATCCTCATCTGTACCGATAGACATTTCCAGCGAACCGCCGCCAATATCCAGGTCGCAGATGCGCCCGGCGGACCAGCCATACCAGCGCCGTACTGCAAGGAACGTCAACCGCGCTTCCTCATCCCCCGATAGGATCCGCAGGCGCACGCCGGTTTCTTTTTCTACCTTGCCCAGCACCTTCTCGGAATTCTCAGCCGAGCGCAGCGCGGAGGTAGCGAAAGGCAGCATGGCCTCGCAGCGGAATTGCTCCGACATCTCCTTGGCCAACGCCACCCCGTTGAGCAGCTTCTCCTGCCCCTTTTCATTGATGGCGCCCTTCTTGTCAAGGTATTCCACCAAGCGCATCGGAGTCTTCCAATTGCTCATTGGAGTCGGCGGTCCGCCGCGCTGTGCATCGACGACCACCAGATGAACCGTATTGCTTCCTACGTCAAGCACACCTAATCGCACGCACCCCAGCCTAATGCGTCTACGGTGGAACACGTGAATGAAACGTCTGCGGAGATTGAATCGGGCACCCCAAACAACGAGCTAGCCACCGGCTATCCGGAAGGCACACCCGCTGACCTATCTATCCGCGCGGGCCACGAAATGGCTGCCGACCACCCTCGCGAATGGCTGGAGTTCATCGACCCCGCAGATTCCGAGCACATCATCCAGGTGGATCTCACGTGGTTGCTGTCCACGTACCGCTGCCGGTTCGGCACCGAAGCCTGTTTGGGTATTGACGCCGAGAATCCGGACGTCGGCTGTTGCACCCACGGCGCATTTCTCACCGACGAAGACGACCGTGCGACCCTGCGGAATGTCGCGGAAAAGCTCACAGCGGAAGACTGGCAGAACCGCCCCGCGGAAATGGATGAATGGGAGGCGAAGGGGCGTCCACAAGAAAAAAGCGGCGACGACATCGAGCCGTGGCTGGAATGGGACGAGCTAGAAAACGACGAGGGCGAAATGGAACCCGCGTTAAAGACCGTCACAACAAACGGGGCGTGCATCTTCGCTAACCGCGAAGGGTTTCCTGCGGGGCGCGGCTGTGCGCTGCACGCCTGGGCACTACGCAACGACGTAGAGCTGACTGCCGCGAAGCCCGAAGTGTGCTGGCAGGTGCCGCTACGACGTCTTGAGGACTGGGAGACTCGCCCCGACGGGGTGGAAATGCTGCGCACAACCGTTACCGAATACAACCGCCGCGGGTGGGGTGACGGCGGCGAAGACTTTGATTGGTATTGTTCCTCCGACCCAAACTGCCACGCGGGCGGGGAGGCACTGTGGCGCACCGGGCGCGAGGAGCTGACGGAGCTGATCGGCGAAGAAGCGTACGAGGTACTGGCCGCGCACTGCGAGGAGCGGGAAAAACTAGCAAAAGTCTCCCCGAGTGGGTTCCCGCTGCTGTCGATCCACCCGGCGACGGCCGAAGCACGGCGGCGCGGGATTTAGGCGGAGTTAGGCCTCGAACTTATATCCCAGGCCACGGACCGTCACCAGGATCTCCGGTCGGGAGGGGTTGCGCTCGATCTTGGAACGCAGGCGCTTAATGTGCACGTCCAGGGTCTTGGTATCTCCGACATAATCGGCGCCCCACACGCGATCGATCAGCTGGCCGCGGGTCAGCACGCGGCCGCTGTTGCGCATGAGGTACTCGAGCAAGTCGAACTCCTTCAGCGGCATTGGAACCTTCTGCCCGTCGACGGTGACGATATGGCGCTCCACGTCCATCATCACGCGATCCTCCTGCAACACCAGGCCGTCGTCGTCGGGAGCCTCGACCTCAACCTCGCCGCCACGGCGCAGAACGGCGCGGATGCGGGCGATCAGCTCGCGGGCGAAGTAGGGCTTGGTCACATAGTCGTCGGCACCGAGCTCGAGACCCACGACCTTGTCGATCTCGCTGTCGCGAGCCGTCACCATAATCACCGGCACGCTGGAGGTCTGGCGCAGCTGGCGGCATACCTCAGTCCCGGACATGCCGGGCAGCATCAGATCCAACAGGATAATGTCGATGTCTTCCGCAGCGAAGGTATCTAGCGCAGTGGGACCGTCCGGGGCCATGAAAACCTCGAAACCTTCTTTTTTCAGCAAAAATGCCAGAGGTTCCGCCAAAGACTGCTCGTCTTCGACAATCAAAACGCTCGTCACAGCTGCTCAATAACCTTTCAAAGAAAAATTTTTAAAGCTACAGAAACTATCCGCCACTATCGTAACGTGCCCGCAGGCTTTAGGGAGTATCAACCCTCAAGACACCCAGTTCACTGGGGGATTACCGGAAGATAACCCAAAGGTCATTATTTGTTCTCTATGTCTGACTCTCTACCTTCTGTACCCAATGGACCAGTTGTGCCTTCTGTGGCCTGCGCGACATCCAAGCGCCGCGCATCCGGAATAACCGGAATCTCTCCGCTCGGCAGCTCCTTAGCCTTACCCTCCTGGAAGCGTGGGAGCTCCAAAGTAAAGGTGGAGCCCGTCCCTAGGCGGGACCACAGGGAAACAGTGCCACCGTGGTTGGCCATCACATGCTTCACGATGGCCAACCCCAGGCCCGTGCCGCCTGTGTCGCGCGAGCGAGCCTTATCCACGCGGAAGAACCTCTCGAACACGCGTTTCTGATCATCCTGGGAGATGCCGATGCCTCGGTCCGTTACGCGAATGATGACGTTATCGCCGTCTGCTTCGCGAGAAATGGATACGGGCGAGCCTTCCGGCGAATAGTTGATTGCGTTGGTCAGCAGGTTGGCGACGCTCGTAACAAGGAGCCCCTTATCGCCCTTCACCATCGCCCCGGAGCGCCCGTCCTTCACCAGGTCAATGTTGCGTGCTTCGGCTGCCAGGCGGCAGCGATCAATCGCGTCCTCGATAACCTTGTCGATGCTCAAAACCTCTAAGTCCGGCAGCGATTCCGCCCCCTGCAGCTTCGACAGGCTGATCAGCTCGGTAATCATCTGGTTCATGCGACGCACTTCGACGATCAACTTCGAGCCGAAGTATTCCACGGCTTCCTCGTCGTCGCGGACCGACATGAGCGTCTCCACCAGCAGCGAGATCGCCCCAACCGGTGTTTTGAGCTCGTGGGAGACGTTGGCCACGAAGTCTCGGCGGGCGGATTCCATGCGCACGGATTCGGAATCGTCGGTGGCGTAAACCACTGCGAAGCGGTCATCCGCGAGAGAGAGCAGCTGAACCTGCCCGGCCACGGCAATGACCGGACGGTTGCTGCGCCGCGGCGGGGGCAGGAAGTTCAGCTCACGTGGCTCCTGGTCGGCGAAAACCCGCTCCACCATCTTCCACGCTTCGGCGTTGAGGTTCCGCTCGTGCACCAATCCCAACTCGTGGGCACGTGGGTTGGAAAGCACCACGTTGCGTTTGCGATCCACAACCGCCACCGCGTCAGGCGAAGACTGGATAGCGAAGTGCAGAACTTGCGCCACCGTGGAAACGCGATTGCCCTCAAGCTCTCTTTGGGTGTGAGTGTTGCGCTGAGCCTTCACTCGCTTGCGGTAGGCCCACATGCCGAATGCGCCCAGGCACACACCGACAATCAGCCCAAAGAGCAGCCCGAGGGCAACCCCTGAGGTTAAAAGTCCCAAGGCAAAAATCCCAAGGCTAAAACTTAGCCCGGCTCTTACTTAGCCTGGCCCTGTGCAGCGACTGCTGCGGCACCCGCGGCGGCTGCCTCCGGGTCCAGGTAGTCGCCACCTGGGTTCAGAACCTTGCCGTCTGCGTCGATGTTGTAGACCAGCGGGATGCCGGTTGGGATGTTCAGGCCCGCAATGTCTTCGTCAGAGATCTTGTCCAGGTGCTTAACCAGCGCACGCAGGGAGTTGCCGTGCGCGGCGACCAGGACGGTCTCGCCGTTCTTCACGCGCGGCTCAATCTCTTCCTCGTAGTAGGGGATGAAGCGCTTCACGACGTCCAGCAGGCACTCGGTGGCTGGAATCTCGGACAGGTCGGCGTAGCGCGGGTCGTTGGTCTGCGCGTACTCGTTGTCAGCGTCGATGGCCGGTGGCGGAGTGTCGTAGGAACGGCGCCATGCCATGAACTGCTCTTCGCCGTATTTGTCCTTGGTCTCTGCCTTGTTCAGCCCCTGCAGAGCGCCGTAGTGGCGCTCGTTCAGGCGCCAGTCGCGCACGACGGGGATCCAGTGGCGATCCGCCGCATCGAGGGCGATGTTGGCGGTGGTGATGGCGCGACGCAGCAGGGAGGTGTACAGGATGGTCGGCTCCAGGCCGGCCTCCTTGATCATCTCGCCGCCGCGGACTGCCTCCGCGCGGCCCTTCTCAGTCAGTCGCACGTCTACCCAGCCGGTGAACTGGTTGGAGGCATTCCATTCACTCTGGCCGTGACGCAGCAGAATCAGATTTCCGTGGGAGTTGTTTTGCTCGCTCATAC
Source organism: Corynebacterium jeikeium (assembly GCF_028609885.1). Lineage (NCBI taxonomy): Bacteria > Bacillati > Actinomycetota > Actinomycetes > Mycobacteriales > Corynebacteriaceae > Corynebacterium > Corynebacterium jeikeium. The sequence continues at coordinate 2,298,010 of NZ_CP063195.1, forward strand.
CCCCAATTCTGCCATGATGTGCGTCGGCATGCCTCTGAATTCGGCGGTACCGCCTATTCTTCTGAATCTACTTCCGATTCTTGTTGCACGTCGCCGTCAGCACCGCCGCGCTCCGTGCCGTCGCTAGTCCCGTCCAGGTCGGGGGTGCTCGGACTCTTTGCTTCGGACGCCAACTTGGAGCCCGGTGGCGGCGCCAATAACTGGACCTCCTGCTCGGAGGGCTTGAGGTGCGTGAAGGCCGCGAGGTTCATAGTCGGTTCGCCACGGGACAGGCGCCATGCCCACTCGTGGCGGATGGAGGAGGCGAAGCCACGTTCGAGGATGCGATTGAAGTCGGCATCCGCCCGCTCCAGGACCTGCCCCAGGATCCGCTGAATGTCCTCGCTGGTGGTGTTATCCGAGAACTGGCCGACCAGGTAGATGTCGTTGTTCCGGTCCAGTGTGTAGTGCACTCCGAAGCTGCGGCGGTTGGCGTGCAACAGCAACTTGTAGACCTCTTCCTGGCCTTCCTCCACCGCGCGGCAAACAAAGGCTTCCACTCGGAACATGCCATCCTGCGGAATAAAAAGGCAGTTCGTTTTCAGCCGCTTCTCCCCCGGCAAGACGACTACGACGGTGTCGCCGTCTCCGGCCGGCCCCTCGGGGAGGGTGTACTCGACTTCCGCTTCGTCCAGAAGTTCACAAATCCGTGTGCGATCCATATGCCCCAAACTACATTTCCACCCGCCCCGGCGCAGTCACCTTGGATTATCTCCGTTTTTACCCGGCCGGCTGACGCTCCCCACGGTGACCAGCGGGTGGCAGCTCCTCGTACAGCTTGTGCAGCGCCTCCGCGGAAGCCTGCCAGGAGAACTTGGCTGCATGGCTGGGAGCATATTCCCCCATCGCGATGCGCAGATCATCGTCCAACACCAGCTTGCCCAGCGCATCGGCCCAGTCGCTCGGATCGTGGCCGTCCACCAGCAGGCCGGACTTCCCACCATCCACCGCGATCGGCAGGCCGCCGGTGCGCGTAGCCACGACAGGCGTGCCGCACGCCTGCGCCTCCAGCGCCACCAACCCGAAGGACTCGTTGTAGCTGGGCACTGCCACAATGTCTGCCGCCCGGTACACGCCCACCAGTTCCTCGGGTGGGCGCGGGGCCAGGAAGCGCACGCAACGGCTAATTCCCAGCTCCTCGGCCAGCAGCTGCAGCCGCTCCAGCTCGTTACCGCCCGCTCCGGAGGACCCGCCGCAAATCACCACAGCCAGCTGCTGTTGGGGGTGCCGGTCTAACAGCTCGGCCACTGCTCGCAGCAGCACCTGCGGTCCCTTCAACCGCTGCAACCGGCCGACAAACCCAATGACCTTCGTCCGGAAGGGAATGCCTAGTTCACGGCGGGAACGCTCGGTCGCACGATCCGATCCAGGCGTGAAGCGATCGACGTCTGCCCCCGGTGGGACGACTCTGATCGCGCACGTGGTGGCGTCATAACCCTCAATAAGATCCTGCACCTCCTGGTCCGTGTTTACGATCAGCAGATCCGCATTGTCCACGATCTGTTGTTCGCAGATGCGGCGCGATTCCGGCTCGCGCGAATCGCCATCGGCCAGGGAGTTGTTCTTCACCGCCGCCAGCGTGTGGGCCGTGTGCACCCAAGGAACCTGCCAGAGATCGCGCAGCAGCCACCCAACCTGCCCGGAGAGCCAATAGTGCGAGTGGATCAGGTCGTAACTCACCCCTTCCTCTCGACAGAAAGCCAGGATAGAGCCCGTAAACGCCGCCAGCTGCGTGGGCAACTCCTCCTTCGACAGCCCCTCATACGGCCCAGCCACACAGTTGATCACCCTTAGCCCCGGGCGGACGTTGACTACCTCGCCCTGTAACGGGCGGGTCGCCCGGGTAAATACATCGACGATGACGCCCCTACGTTCCAGCTGCTCAGCAATGTTTTTGACGTACACGTTCATCCCGCCGGCATCCCCCGTGCCGGGCTGCTCGAGGGGAGAAGTGTGCATGGAGATCATAGCGACGCGCATACCGCCCAAGCTTAGCCAGATTAGAGCGGGGCTGGGGGTAGGTGGCGTCCACAAAAAATTGCTTAATTCCACCAAAGAAAACGAGAAAGTTAGATAGGGTGCCAAAGTAACGTGCATCACGTTTTGAAGACTGTTTCTTTAGACCTAAGGGATCTACATGACTGACACCGAGCGCCCAGAGGGAACGGCCTGGAAGGACAAGCCTTACCTGAAGTACTACGCGGAGTGGACTCCGCACAGCCTGGAGTACCAAGACGACACCATGGCTAAGCTTCTCGACCGTACTGTCGCCGAACACTCGAGCGCCGACATCCTGGACTTCTTCGGCCAGACGATGACTTACGGAGATTTCCTTAAGCAGGTCAAGAGCGTGGCCGCTGGCCTGCGCGAGCTGGGCGTGCGCCCCGGCGACCGCGTGGCAGTAACCCTGCCGAACTGCCCGCAGCACCTGATTACGATCTTCGCCGCCCACAAGCTGGGCGCCGTAGTGGCAGAGCACAACCCTCTGTACACCGCCCGCGAGCTGGAAGGCCCCTGCAAGGACCACGGCGCGAAGGTTGCGGTGGTCTGGGACAAGATCGCCCCGATGTTCCAGGAGCTTTCACGCACCACGCCGCTGGAGAAGATCGTCAGTGTGAACATGATCGACGCGATGCCGCTGGTGAAGCGTCTGGCTCTGAAGCTGCCGATCAAGTCGATCAAGGAAAAGCGCGACCAGCTGCACGGTGAGGCACCGGGCACCATCCCGTTCTCCCAGCTGCAGAGCGCCAAGTTTGGTGGCGACGGATCGGACATCGAAAACTCCCCGGAGACGACACAGGACTCCCCTGCGTTTATCCTCTTCACTTCCGGCACGACCGGTAAGCCCAAGGGCGCGCAGCTGACGCACGGCAACGTCATGTCCAACGTCGTCCAGGGACTGTCCTGGATCAGCGGCATCGGCGAGCGTGGCCAGGAGAAGTTCCTAGCCGCCTTGCCACTGTTCCATATTTACGGCCTGACCCTGACCGCCGCGTTGGCCGTATCCACCGGCGGCAAGCTGCTACTACTGCCGAAGCCGGAGATTCCGCTGATCGTGGACCAGCTTAAGCGCGAAACCCCCACCTACATGCCGGGCGTACCGACCCTGTACGACAAGATCCTGGCCGCCGCCGAAGAGCACAACCTGGACCTGCGCGGAATCGCCAACGCCCTGTCCGGCGCAGCGCCGCTGCCGGTGCACACCACCCTGGAGTGGGAGAAGAAGACCGGCGGCAAGATCGTGGAGGGCTACGGCCTGACCGAATCCGGCCCGATCCTCGTAGCCAACCCCGTTACCTCGGAGCGCCGCGCAGGCTACATCGGCATCCCGTTCCCGGATACGGAAATGCGCGTGGCCGACCCGAACGACTTCAGCAAGACCATGCCGGACGGCGAGCCGGGTGAACTACTGGCCCGCGGCCGCCAGGTTTTCCACGGGTACATCAACATCCCGGATGAGGATCAGCCGTTCCACGAGGATTGGTTCTGCACTGGTGACATGGCTGTGATGGAGCCGGACGGCTTCATCAAGATCGTCTCCCGCATTAAGGAAATGATCATCACCGGCGGGTTTAACGTTTACCCCGCCGAGGTGGAGGAGTTCCTGGAGGAGCACGAGCAGATCCAGAAGGCCGGCGTGGTTGGCCTGCCGCAGGACGACGGCTCGGAAGAGGTTGTCGCCGCAGTTGTTCTGGCGGACGGTGTCAGCGAGGCTGACTTCGACAAGGAAGCCATCCGGGAGTGGGCTCGCGAAGGTCTGACCCGCTACAAGGTTCCCCGCCGCTTCTTCGTCGTCGACGAGATGCCGGCTGATCTGATCGGCAAGATCCGCCGCCGTGAGGTTAAGGACCTGATCATGACGATGCTGTAGGCGGACGCTTCCCCTCTTCTAGCTCTTCCCGAGTTCGGCGAATACGCCGGGCTCGGGTTTCTGCTTTCTTGGCTCCCTAAGCGCCGAATGTCGCTAGAACGGGAATGCGTTAAAGGAAACTATTTTCACCTGCATAAAGTCGCAGGTTAGAGCGTTGCGCTGTTTTGGAACCTTGCGTTTCCATTTACAGATTCCTGTTCTAACGACATTTCCACATTCCACCCCTCCCGGAACCCCTCCTCCAACTACCTCCAAAGCCCTAATTTCATATTGTTGTGAAAACCATATGGTATTCTGTGTCACATGTGCGAGGCAGAGCGCTCCGCCATCCGGGCGCCATCCGGGCCCATCCACGCACCATTCGTGGGCCATACGTGCACGACTCGCACGCCAACTAGATACCAACTGAATACCAACCCCACACCATCGATATGCACAGGAATGCAGGTGAGTCGACGATGACAACCACGCAAAACCCAGCGCACACAGCCAACGGCGCTAGCACCTCTCCCGGTACGGCTCCAGCCAAGCGCCCACCCGGTTGGAAAGACTCCAAGAAGTACGCCTGGACTTTCAGCCTCGTTCCGGCGGCCATTCCACTGATCGTGTGGGGCGTTGCCTCCTGGCTCAAAGCCATCAACGGCCCCGACCTGCTGATCCATGTCACCTGGTGGGCCGGCCCCATTGCCGTGTTTATCCTGATCCCACTGGCGGACGTGATCCTCGGCCGCGATGGCGAGAACGTGCCGGAAGAGTTCGTCCCCTGGCTGGAAGAAACCAAGTACTACCGAGTGGTGACGTACCTCTACTTCCCCATCATGCTGGCCAGCCTCATTGCCTGCTGCTACCTATGGACCAGCTCGGACCTGTTGATGATCGACCGCCTGGGCCTTGCCTGGTCTATGGGCATGAGCTCCGGCATCGGTATCGTCGCTGCCCACGAACTAGGCCACAAGAAGGGCAGCTTCGAGCGTTGGATGGGCAAGATCACCCTGGCTGTCCCCGCCTACGGGCACTTCTACATCGAGCACAACAAGGGTCACCACGTTAAGGTCGCCACCCCGGAGGATCCGGTGAGCTCCCGCATGGGCGAGAACGTCTACACCTACCTGGTCCGATCCATCCCTCACCAGATCCCACGCGCCTGGAACATCGAGAAGAAGCGTCTGGCGCGCAAGGGCAAGTCCCAATTCCACCTCAGCAATGAGGTGCTGAACGCTTGGCTGGTCACCGTGCTGGTCTGGGGCGGGCTGTTCATCGCCTTCGGCATCTACATTCTGCCGTGGATGCTAATCCAGGCCGTGCTGGGCATCGCCTTGCTGGAGTTCGTGAACTACCTAGAGCACTACGGCCTGTTGCGGCAGATGCAGCCGGATGGCCGCTACGAGCGCTGCACCCCGGAGCACTCCTGGAACTCCGACAATCTGACCACCAATATTTTCCTCTACCAGCTTCAGCGCCACTCGGATCACCACGCGAATCCGACGCGCCGCTACCAGTCGCTGCGCTCGGACGTGAAAGCTCCGGAGCTGCCAGCCGGCTACGCGACGATGATCGCCATGGCTTCGATTCCGCCGCTGTGGTTCAAGGTCATGGATAGCCGCCTGATGAAGCACTACAACTACGACGTCTCCAAGGCGAACGTCCTGCCTGGCAAGGAAGAGAAGCTGGCTGCGAGGTGGCAGCGATGAGCACGACCGCCCCAACCGGAAGCACCATCAACCCACCCAACCCAACCACTCACTACCTGCTCAGTGGCGCTGGCACGGCGGTCGGTGCTTTCTTCCTACTGCTCGCGGTCTTGGGATTGTTTGGCGTCCCCGCTTTGAGCAACGTCGTGCCTTGGCCGCTATTGATCAGCCTTTTCTTCCTGATCCCCGGCATCGCCGGCTTGTGGCGGGGCCCCGGTCAACCATCGACGTACGAGATCCCTCGCCCTAAACAACGCAAGTTCACCGACAAAAACCGCGCGGCCAAGGCTGCTTCTAAGTGACGCCCCTAGCCCCCCACCTCAACCACTTCAGTGCAAGCAAAGGAGTTTCCCCATGTCCGTTTTCCAGTGCCCCGTCTGTGACTATCGATTCGATGAGGCTGTAGGCGATGCCGCCGAGGGCTTCGACCCCGGCACCTCGTGGTCCGAGGTGCCGGATGACTGGTTCTGCCCGGACTGCGGTGTCCGCGACAAAGTGGATTTCGAGCCGGTCGCCTAGCCCCAGCTAGCCTCAGCTGGTCCAAGCTGGTCTCAGCTAGCCTCAGCTAGTCGATGCTCACGCCGACCCAGATCGGCTCCGGCTCCAGCACTACTCCAAAGGCCTCCCGCACCCCGGTGCGCACGGCGCGCGCCAGTTCCACCACATCCGCGCTGGTCGCGGAGCCACGGTTGGTCAGGGCCAGAGTGTGCTTGGTGGACAGGGAGGCGCGTTCGTTTCCCGGCACATGCCAGCCCTTTGCAAACCCGGCGCGCTCGATCAGCCACGCTGCAGAGAACTTGTACTGCGGCTCGCCCACGCTCGCACCGGCACCACCGCCCGAAGCGTCGCCGCCGCTGGACTTCACCGAGTACAGGGGCATCGACTCCGCCTCGGCATCTCCGCACTTCTCACGCACAGCAGCCACCACCGCGTCGCGCGCCTCCTCGCCGGTGACAATCGGGTTCGTAAAGAAGGACCCCGCCGACCACGTATCGTGGTCCGCCGAATCCAAAACCATGCCCTTACCCGCACGCAGTTCCAGCACGGCCTGACGCACGTCCGTAGCGGGCCGGCGGATCTCCCCGGCAGCGGCCTCGTCCGCATCCACGCCTAAGCGCCGAGCCAGCTCTCCGAAGCGCAGCGGCACACTCAAACCGTCGGTGGTCAGCTGGAACTCCACGGCCGTCACCACAGCTCGCGAGGTGAACTTCAGGTTCGAGTAGCGATACCCCAGGTCGAGGGCAGACGGATCAACCCACTCGAGCTCCCCGCGCGTGCGGTCATATAGCTGCACGCGCCGCAGCACCTGCGCAACCTCCGCGCCGTACGCTCCGACATTTTGCACGGGCGTGGCGCCCACGGAACCGGGGATCCCGCTGAGGCACTCCAGCCCGCCGAGCCCCGCCTCAACTGTCGCGGCCACCAACTGGTCCCACTCAACCCCCGCAAAGGCCCGTACCACTCCGGTCTCGCGATCGATCATCACGTCGCCTTCGGCGCTCTTCTCTGCGGCGCCCTTTTTATCGACGCCACCTTCCCCACCGCCGGCACTCATCAGCACCACGACCAGCTGGGATACTTCATCCCCCTCGCCGACCACGAGGTTCGATCCGCCGCCGACGATGAGCAGCGGCTGCGTGTGGGCGTCCAAAAAAGAGACGACCTGGGCGACAGCCTCCGCCGAAGAGCATTCGACAACCCCGGCGGGCGCGGCGCCGATGCGCAGGGTGGTCATCTCAGCGAAGGAACGGCTAGTCACACGGGTACCGGGAATGGATACGGAATCGGCACCGGTACCGCTGAGGCGCTCCAGAAGGTGGCGTGCGCGTTCTTCGGACGTGAAATGTGCGTTATTAGTCGAATCAGTCACATCACTAAAGGTAGTCTGTTGGCATGACTACTCACAGCGAGAACACTGCAACGATTAACTTCCCTATTGAAAAGGTCTACGAGGCACTGTCCTCCGCGAACTACTGGGCATACGAGGTCGAGAACATCGGCGACGAGCCTGGCGAGGTAAACTCCTTCACCCCTGAGCCGATCGAGGCCGTGCTCTTCGAGCTGCTGCCGAAGTCCGCTCTGCCGGAGGCTGTGCGCGGCATGGTTTCCCAGGATCTGAAGCTCAAGCGCGTGGTCGAGTTCGGCCCGCTGGCTGACGGCACCACCACCGGTAAGGTCAACGCGGAGGTCAAGGGCGCTCCGGTTTCCTTCTCCGCTGACGTCACTCTGAACGGCTCCGGCGACTCCACTGAGCTGAAGGCCGACTGCGCTGTGGACGTGAAGATCCCGATGATGGGCGCCGTCCTGGAACCGAAGGTTGCCGAGTGGGTAGAGGAGTTCCTGACCCGCGAGGCCGCCCTGATCCAGAAGTGGATCAGCGACAACGCTTAGACCTTTAACGAAAACTCACTCATCTGAAAGGCTCGGTTAACCCGCGTGGCTGACCACGCCCACAATCTCAAGGCCCGTTCGTGGAATACGGACGGGCCTGTTGGCGTCCCTACCCGCGGAACGACTGGCTACAACCGCCTGCGCAAGTCCGACCGCTGGCTGGTGGCGCAGCCGCAGGTGCAAGCGCAGCTGCGAGGAGCCGTGCTGCACGAGCACCGCACCCCTGTGGCCGTCGACGTTGGCTACGGGGCCTCTCACACCACTACCTGCGAGTGGGCCCGGTGGCTGCGGACCATCGCACCCACGGTGGAGGTCACCGGCCTGGAGATCGAGCCTTCCCGTGTGCTCCCTGACCGCGAGGGCGTGCATTTCGCCCTCGGCGGCTTCGAGTTGGCGGGGTTGCAGGCAGACGTTGTGCGCGCCTTCAACGTGCTCCGCCAATACGACGTGGACCAGGTCCAGGCCGCATGGGACACCATGCGTGCGAATCTGCGCCCGGGCGGCGTGATCATCGAGGGCACCTGCGACGAGGTCGGCCGCCGTTCCTGCTGGGTACTCCTAGATGAGGCCGGCCCGCAGTCCCTAACCCTCGCATGGGACCCGCGGGACATCGAAAAGCCCTCCGATCTTGCCGAACGGCTGCCGAAGATCCTGATTCACCGCAACACTCCCGGCCACCTCATCTACGACGTCCTCGAGGAGCTCGACCGCTGCTGGGAACGCGCCGCACCACTGGCCGTCTTTGGGCCACGAGTGCGGTGGCGCTCGGCGAAGCAGGAGTTCTTGGGTTCTCTTGGTGACGCCCACGCTTTCGCGGCGCGGCTCAACCCGCGCCGCCGCTTGGCGGATAACTCAATTACCCTGCCATGGTCGTTGGTTTGCGAGCCTGTGAAATAACTATCTGTAGCTATGCGTTCTCTGCCAACTCTTTGCTTTGCTATGGGTTCACGTGGGGGCTAAGGCTAAAATACGGGTTGGCACAGCTCCGACGATAAGGAACACTGATACGGGTGACTAACCCACAAAACCCATCACAGAACCCGTCCTCGAATGCCGGCGGCAACGAGGACCAGACGGCTGTCTGGAATACCAGCGGCAGCAGCAACCCCAACCAGTACGGCTCTGGCTATGGCGCCCCGCAGGGGCAGCAAAGCTCTTACGGCCCGACCGGCCAGCCGGGTGGATGCGGCCAGCCGAACCAGCAGCTGCAGTTCGGCCAGCCAGGTCAGCAGGGCGCGTATGCGCACCCCGGCGCCTATGGTCAAGCAGGGCAGAACATGTTCCAGCAGCAGCCGAAGAAGAACAAGCTCTGGCTAAAGGTCCTTATCGGATTTTTGCTTGTCATTGTTTTACTGCTGCTCCTGGCTGAGTTTGGCCTCCGCTGGTTCATGAAGGACCAGATTCAGACCGCATTTAGGGAACAACAGCAGGAATCCGGTATTTCCGAGCCAGTTGACCCGAAGATCTCCCTGGGCGCCTCCCCTGTACTGCTGGGCATTATGCAGGGCAAGATTTCCCAGATGACGGTCGATATCCCCTCTACGCTGGACATCACCTACGAAGGGCAGGATAAGTCCAAGCCCAAGGTAACCGGCGAGCCCGAGATTCATCTGGAGCTTCGGGACATGCAGATGGATACCGACAATCCTGATGACTCAGTGGTGGGCGACCTGCGCCTGCGGACGGTAATCACCAAGGAGATGCTGCTGGCCCAAGCCTCCGAGAGCGCCAACGAGGGTGGCGGGGACAACCCACTGTCCGGTTTCCTGCAGATCACTGACGTGCGCCCCAACCCGGACAAGCAAACCCTCAGCTTCGAACTAACTGGCGGTCTGGCGACTTTTGAGGTCAAGCCGGTCATCCAGGACGGAAAGATGAAGATGGAGATGGAGAACGTCTCACTGCTGGGTATGGATCTTCCGGACTCCTTCACTCAGGACATGGAGTCGCAGCTGGAGGATTCCATTCCCGCTGATGTCCAGGGCGGCATGGACTTCGAATCCATTAACGTCACCGACGAGGGAATGGAAGTGCACATGCACGGCACGGACGTTAACTTCTCCGAGCTAGATACGGGCTCCGCCACCAGTGGCTCCAGTGGCTCCGGTAACGGTAGTGGCAGCGGATCCGGTAAATCCGAGGACGTGAACCTCAACCGCCCGTGGAAGGAAGACGGCCCGGTCGGCTCCTCCGAAATGGCCGCCTAGTGCCCTCTCTAGGCGCCCTACCGGGGCTCCCTAGCTAGGCGCCCTCTCTAGGCACCCAGCACCTTCGCTGCCGCGGAAACCCCCAGGCGGGTAGCGCCCGCCTCAATCATGTCCAGGGCCGCATCCCAATCCCGGATGCCACCCGAGGCCTTGATCCCCACCAGGCCCGCGGCAACGCGCTCTTCCTCCCCCATGCCGAACGGCGCCAGCTTCCCCAGCTTGCGTAGCTCGTCGGCCATGATGCTCACAGCCTCCACGCTCGCTCCACCCGCCGGGTGGAAACCCGTGGAGGTTTTCACGTAGTCCGCACCCGCCTGCACGCACGCGCGCACTGCAGTGCGCAGCTGCTCCTCATCCAACAGTGCAGACTCCACGATCACCTTCAGCACCAGCGGGTGTGGCACGGCCTCCCGCACGGTGATTAGCTCCGCCAGAAGCGCATTCTGATCCTTCGCCAGGGCCGCCGCCACATCGATCACCACATCGATCTCGTCAGCCCCCAACTGCGCGGCATAACGCGCCTCGGTGGCCTTCACCAAGGAGGCGTGCTTGCCGCTAGGGAACCCTGCTACGGTGGCGATGCGCAGCGTGGCGTCAGTACCCAAAGAACCCGAAGGCGGCACCGAACCCAAAGGCAGCATCGAAGGCGACACACACACTGCGCCGCATCCCAACTCAGTGGCCTCGCGAACCAGAGCCGCCACGTCATCGCGCGAAGCTTCGGGCTTCAACAGCGTGGCATCCAGAATTGCGGCGACGGCCTCGCGGGTGACCTTTGAACGGTCGAAATGGGTCACCAGGAACCACCCGCGTTATCCAGCACGTCGCGGATCGCGGGGCGCACGTCCTGCCAGTAAATACCGACGATTACGGCCGCGATGATCCACAGTAGTTCGATGGCAATAAAGAAGCTCAGGATGGACAGCGCCACCGCACCGCCCATCAGCATCAACCAATTCTGCTTTTCGCGATCGATCACCATAAAGGCATCGTCGCGCGTACTAGCCAGCTGTGCCAGGCCGACGGCCGCCAGCACGAAAATAGCGACCGCCAGTGCCAGATTGATGCCCATATATACGTTAGCCAACGTCGTAAAGACCATGTACATGCCACTCAGCCTAACGCAAAGATCAGCTCAGTCAGGGAGTAAATCGCTAGCCCGGCCAACGCGCCTACAATCGTGCCATTCACGCGGATGAACTGCAGGTCCTTACCCACCATTAGCTCGATCTTGTCGGAGGCCTCCTGCGCATCCCACCGCTCGACCGTCTCGCCGATGATTCCGGTGACCTCGCCCGCGTAATTATCGGCAAGGTAGCTGGCCGCCCCGACGATGCGTCGTTCAAGCTCTTCGCGCAGCTCCGGCTCTTCTTGGATGCGACGCCCATACGCCTCCACCCATTGCGCGATCTGCCGGCGCAGCAGGGAATCTGGGTCGCGGGACCAGGAGGTGAGTGTTGCGCGGGTGGACTCCCATAAGCGGCCGGGCATCGCGGTGACAGGCCCGGAGGTCATGACGTCATTCTTGAAGCCCTCCACCCGGGCGATCATCTTCTCATCGTGCTGGAGGTCCTGCGAAAGCTGGTAGATGAACGAACGCAGCTGCCGGCGGGCGTCGTGGTTGGGGTCTCGGCGAACGTCGCCGGTGAATTCCACCAGCTCGCGGTACACGCGAGAGCCTACGAGTTCGCGGACGAAGCGAGGCGCCCAGGACGGGGTGCGCTCGTCGATGAGGCGGACAACAAAGTCTTCTGAGGTGCGGGCCTTGTCATCCATCCAGACCACAATTGCATCGACGGCGGGTTCAGTGCGCCCTTCCCGAATGAGCTGCTCCAAGCCGCGGCCCAGCGGCGGGCCCCAGGTGGGTTCGCTGAGCTTGTCGATGACCAGGGCACGGAGGACCTGCTCTGCTTCCTGAGGGTTGATGCCGTTGACTGTGAGATCGATGATTTTGCCGGCTTCCTGGGAGACGCGGTTGGCGCCACCGTCGTTGACAACCCAGTCGCTGGCACGCTCCGGAATGCGCGCCTTGCGGAGCTTATCGCTGATGAGGGCCGCATTGAGGAAGTTCTCCCCCACGAACTCGCTGAGTGCGTGGCCGACCTGGTCCTTCTTCCGCTTGATGATGGCCGTGTGTGGGATGGGAATGTGCAGCGGATGGCGGAACAGGGCGGTGACGGCGAACCAGTCGGCGAGGGCACCGACCATGCCGGCTTCGCTGGCCGCGCGAACATAGCCGATCCAGGCGCCCGGGTTACCCTGGTATTCAAGCCAGCGCATAGCCACGTAGATAAGGGTTGCGATGACCAGTAGGCCGGTGGCGATGGCCTTGTGTTTGCGCAATTCCGCCCTGCGGGCGCCTTCGGTGGCCGGGTCGGGTCCAGGGACCTGGGACAGCGCTGTGTCAGAAGCAGTCATTGTTCAATTATGGCACCGGTAAGGGCATTAAGAGGGGTTCGCTGGGGGCTCCGGTAAGGCTTCGGCGGGGCTTCGGTGAGGGTTGAGTGAATACTGGTGGTCCGACTGCGCTGCGTAGTCGTCACAGCAGTCGCCGCCAACGGCGTCGCCAAACTCGCCGCCAAACTGAAAAATGTCGTTAGAACGAGAAAACGTTAAAGACAGAAGTTTTCATTTATACAAAAGGCCTGGTCAGAGCGCTGTAGATTCTTGGAGACCAAGATTCCGGCTTGCGTATTCTCGTTCTAACGACATCGCCCCCTAAGTAGCGAGAATTTCACCAGGCGCGCCCTACCCCAGCTTCCAGGCTTACCCTTCCACCAGGCACGCCCGTCCCCATCACCCAGACAAAGCAAAACCGCGCCACCAGAAGTGGTGGCGCGGTCTGCGCAAATGGAGGCGCCTTAGCTTTGGCTCAAGCGTTTCGCTCGCGCTCTAGCTTTGGCTTAGCAAGCCGTTAACTAGATGATGCGGCCGGAACGTTTCTTGTAGTCGCGGTAGTTCTTGCGGCCTGCGTGAATACACGCAGAGCCAGCAACTACAGCAACAACGGACATCACAACGCCGATAATCAGGTACGTCATGCCGTTCTCCTGAGTGCCGGACATGTTGGTAGCCAGACCGAACACGATGGTACCCAGACCCGGCATCAGCAGCAGCCAAAAGCCCATGCCGATCCAAGTGAGGGAGCGCTGCAGCGAAGAGTGCGGCGCATCAAAGCTGGACGGCTGGTAGCCATCAACGTAGTAACGCTCCATGTGCAGGTTCTCACTGAGTGCCATGGTTCTCTCCTACTTTCTGATACTTGTCTTGGAGTTGATCTTAGTCATCCTTGCCGCGGAAAGCGGCACGGGTGCGTTCCTTTGTGATAGCTGCCACAGCCGTCAGCGGGATACCCGCCGGGCAAACGTCAGCACACTCGCCGTACAGCGAGCAAGGACCGAAAGTACCCTCGACCTCATCAACCATCTTGCGGGCGCGCTTGCCGCGCTCCTCACGCCCCAGCGGGGACAGCGTCAGGTGCACCAGCTTTGCGCCGGTGAACAGGTGAGCTGCACCGTTCGGGCAAGCGGCAACACAGGCGCCACAGCCGATGCAGGCTGCGTGATCCAGTGCCTTCTCAGCGTCGGAGTGGTTCACCAGCAGGGAGTCTGCATCCGGAGCGGTGCCGGCCATGACGGATACGAAGCCGCCCTTTTCCATCACGCGGTCCAGCGCGGAACGGTCGACGACCATGTCCTTGATCACCGGGTACGCAGCAGAGCGCAGCGGCTCCAGCTTGATGGTGTCGCCGTCGTTGAAGGAAAGCAGGCGCTGCTGGCAGGCCGGCTTGTTCTTGTCCGGGCCGTGGGGACGGTCGTTGACCATCAGACCACAGGTGCCACAGATACCCTCGCGGCAGTCCGAGGCGAAAGCAAAGGGCTCCTTGCCGTCCTCAACGTACTGGTTGTTTACGTGGTCGAGCAGCTCCAGGATGGACATCTGCTCTGCAGCGTCGTCAACGTCAACAGACTCGAAGTGGCCTTCGGCATTCGGGCCCGCCTGACGCCAGATTTCAAGATGCAGTTTCATTACTTGTAATTCCTTGTCATCAGCGGGATACGGTCGAAGTACAGGGGCTCAGAGTGGCGGATGAACTTGTTCTCGCCATTCGGCTCCCAGGCGGAGACGAAGCACCAGTTGTCATCGTCACGCTCTGCCTCGCCGTCTTCGGACAGGTGGTCATCGCGGTAGTGCGCACCACAGGACTCGTCGCGATCCAGTGCGTCCACGCACATCAGCTCGCCCAGATCCAGGTAGTCGGCAACGCGGGTTGCGTACTCCAGGGTCTGGTTCATTTCCTCGGTACCGCCCGGGATGTGGACGTTGGCCCAGAAGTCCTTGCGCAGTGCGCGGATCTTCTCGATGCCGTCCTTCATGTCCTTCACGTTGCGGGACACACCACAGGAGAAGTACAGGATCTCGCCCAGCTGGCGGTGGTAGTACTCCGGACCGTGCGGGTTGTCGCCCTTGATGGTGGTCAGACGTTCGATGCGGTCCTTGGCACGCTGCAAGGCCTCCTGAGCTGCCGGGGAATCGGCGGCCGGGATCTCCTCGCCCAGGTGCGGTGCCAGGTAGTTCGGAATGGTGAACGGCAGGGTGAACCAGCCCTCCACGGAGGAGGACAGCAGGGAGTTAGCACCCAGGCGGTTCGCGCCGTGGTACATCCAGGAGGACTCGCCAGAGCAGAACAGACCGTCGATGGACGTCATCTCGTTGAAGTCGGTCCACAGGCCACCCATGGTGTAGTGGCAGGTCGGGGCGATGCGCATCGGGGTCTCGTAGGCAGACTCGCCGATGGCCTCTTCGTACATCTGGATCAGGTTGGAGTAGCGCTCGCGAATCGTGTCCTTGCCGAGACGCTGGATAGCGTCGCCCAGGTCCAGGTACACGGAGTTCTTCATCGGGCCCACACCGTAGCCAGCGTTAATCTGCTGAGCGTTGGCACGGGAAGCGATGTCACGCGGAACCAGGTTGCCGAAGGCCGGGTAGCGGCGCTCCAGGAAGTAATCGCGCTCGTCCTCCGGGATGTCGTTCGGCTTGCGGTCGTCGCCCTTCTTCTTCGGGGTCCAGATGCGGCCGTCGTTACGCAGCGACTCGGACATCAGGATCGTCTTGGACTGCCAGGTGGAGTTCACCGGCAGGCCCGTCGGGTGGAACTGCACGAAGGACGGGGACGCCATGTATGCACCCAGCTCGTAGGCGCGCATGATGGCCGAGGCGTTGGAGTTCTTGGCCAGCGTGGACATGTGGTACACGTTGCCGTAACCGCCGGTGGCCAGCACGGTTGCGTGGCCGGTGTGAGCCTTCAGCTCGCCGGTCAGCAGGTTGCGCATGATCACGCCCTCACAGCGGCCGTCGTTGACGATCAGGTCAACCAGGTCGTTGTGAGTGAAGATCTCCACGTGGCCGGCACCGATCTGGCGGTACAGCGCAGAGGTGGTGGCCAGCTGCAGCTGCTGACCTGTTTGGCCACGGGTGTAGTAGGTACGGGAGACCTGAACACCACCGAAGGAACGGGTTGCCAGGGTGCCGCCGTACTCACGGGAGAACGGTGCGCCGACAGCGTTCATGTGGTCAATGACCTTCGGGGACTCCATAGCCAGGCGCCAGCAGTCGTTCTCGCGGCAACGGTAGTCGCCGCCCTTGACCGTGTCCTTCGCGTGCAGGTAGGTGGAGTCGTTATCCAGCTTCTTACCGCGGGAGGAGTTCACACCACCCTGCGCAGCAATGGAGTGCGCGCGGCGCGGGGAATCGTGGTAGGTGAACACCTTGACGTCGTATCCCAGCTCGCCAAGTGCGGCGGCTGCAGCGCCACCGGCTAGGCCGGTGCCGACGATGAGGATGCGGAACTTGTTGCGGTTCAGCGGAGACACCATTCCGAAGTGCTCCTTGGCGTACTGCCACTGCTTGTCCTGGCCGACTGCGTGGGGTGCGTTGTCCTTCAGAACCTTGCCGACGGTCACGCCCTCAACGACGGATTCCGGCGCAGTGAAAGCGGCGACGGCCTTGTCGTAGTCGAAGTCCGCGGTCTGATTGTGCGGGTGGTTAGTTACTTCGCTCATTTAACTCTCTTCTCCTTGTAACCAGACTCGCCGTTATTGCCCAGCCGGGACGAACGGGACCTGATCAACCAACCCAAACATCACAGCCAGCGGGATGGAGATGTTGCCGATCATTACGATCGCGGGCAGCAGGTAAGCGATCCACAGCATGACCTTGCGGGTGCGGTGGCCGGTGATGCCCAGGTCCGAGGTGGCAGTCCAGATGCCGTGGGACAGGTGCATGAACAGGATCAGCATCGCCAGGATGTAGAAGATAGCCACAGCCGGGCGGTCAAAGGATGCAATCAGGTTCTGGTAGGCGGCGTGTGCGCCGTCAGTCGGGCCCTGGAAGTCTTCGGAAGCGACCGGCTTTACGCCCATCGTCAGATCCAGGATGTGGAAGATGATAAACAGCAGCAGTACAACGCCGGTGACAATCATGCTGCGGGCGGTAAAGGTATTCCAGCTACCAACCATGCCCTTACGGCGGTAACGGCCGCGGGACTGGTGGGCACGGCCGGTCAGTGCAAATGCACACCATACGTGCAGGATCAGGGAAACCAGCAGCACGATACGAGCAACCCACAGGAAGGACTCGTGTGGCAGCAGCGGGTAACCGAACTCACGCAGGAAGTCGGCGTAGGTGTTGAAGGATTCGGCCCCCATGTAAACCTTCAGGTTTCCAACCATGTGAACCAGGACGAACAGCGCGAAGATGATGCCCGTGATGGCCATCGTCAGCTTCATCGCCCACGAAGGGAAGCCTGGCTTCTCGCGCAGGCTCGAAGTTCTCAGTTTTCCGTGAGCGATTGCCTCACGGTCGTCATATTTAACAGTCATGGCACCTCCAGTGTCATAGACACTGTATGTGCTTAAGCCCCCCTCGGACTACTCGTGTACCTGCATATTCCCGGTCTTACACCCCGTTATGGGGTACAGCATTTCCGCAATACAAACCTTGCAAAAATACCCATAACGTTACGACCGTACTGTTAGATTCCTCCTAAACGGCCGTCACTGCGCGGCGTCACACTGGTCACACGGTTTTCGAGGGTCTCCCTGTTTCTTTCCTATTGACGCCACACCCCATTCCCCTTTTGCGCCCATCGCTCACCTCGCAGGGATGCGGGGGTGACGGCGCGCGCCGGCGGTAGGCGTCAGAAAATGTATATTTTTATAGCTTTACCCAGTGATCCGGGGAACCATGCTTAGAACCGCCGTCTGCGCCCCGGGCAGCTTCGCCCCCATCGGCCGCATCGGCACGGTGTTCGCTGAGCAGCGTCGCGCCCTTCACAACGACGGGTTCGTGGCCGACGACGACCTCCTCGCCCATGACCCAGATTGGGCCGACCTTGCGGTCGCCCTCCTCGAGCACCAGCTCGACCTCGCCGGGGCGAACCTCCACGCGCAGGCGCTCGCCATACAGGGTGATGTGGTAGGTCAGGGATTCCCACTCGTCCGGCAGGCGCGGGTCGATGGTGTACTGCCCGTAGAAATCACGGAAGCCACCGAAACCATTGGTCAGCGCCGTCCACGCGCCACCGCACGAGGCGATGTGCACGCCATCCGAGGCGTTGTGGTGCAGGTCGCCCATGTCCACGAACAGGCCGCGGTAGAAGAACTCCTCTGCCTTCTCCTTGTAGCCCAGCTCCGCCGCGATGATGGACTGGACGACGGCCGACAATGTGGAATCTCCCGTGGTCAGAATGTCGTAGTAGTCGTAGTCCGCGCGCTTGACCTCGGTGGAGAAGCGCTGGCCCTGCAGGAACAGAGCCAGCACGACGTCGGCCTGCTTCAAGATTTGGTAGCGGTAGATCGTCAGCGGGTGGTAGTGCAGCAGCAGCGGGCGCTTTGGGCCGACCTCCGGATCGTCCAGGTCCCAGATGCGCCGGTGCAGGAACTGGTCGTCCTGGGGGTTGACCTTCAACTCCTCGTTGTACGGGATGTACATGCACTCGGCGGCCTTGCGCCAGAGATCAACCTCTGCCTGGGTGATGTGCTTCAGGTTCTGCAGGTTGCGGTATTCCTCGGGGCGTTCCTTTTCCGTCTGGCTTACCACCGCAGCCGCGACCTCCAGGTTGTACTGGGCCATCACGTTTGTGTACAGGTTGTTGTTCACCACGGTCGTGTACTCGTCCGGTCCGGTCACAGAGTGGATCTCGAACTTATCCTGCTTGCTGTTGAAAAAGCCGATGGACATCCAAAACCGGGCGGTCTCCACCAGCAGGCTGATGCCCTGCTGCAGCAGGAATTCCGTATCGCCCGTGGCGTAGACGTACTTCATCAGCGCAAACGCGATGTCCGCATCGATGTGGTACTGCGCGGTACCCGCCGCGTAGTAGGCCGAGGATTCCTGACCATTGATGGTGCGCCACGGAAACAGGGCGCCGTCGTGTGACAGCTCCAGTGCGCGCTGTTTGGCCGCGGGCAACATGTCGTAGCGGAAGCGCAGGGCGTTTCGGGCCAGGTTGGGGTTGGTGTAGCAGAGGAACGGCATCACGTAGATCTCCGTGTCCCAGAAGTAATGGCCACCGTAGCCGGAGCCGGTCATACCCTTTGCTGGCACGCCGTTGGTCTCCGCGCGGGCGGAGGCCTGGATCAACTGGAAGATGTTCCAGCGCACCGCCTGCTGCAGCGCGGGCTGGCCGGCAATGCGCACGTCGGAACGCTCCCAGAAGCGGGCCAGCCACTCGGCCTGGTTATCCATCAGGTTGCTAAAGCCCACCGACTTCGCGCGGTTGATGGTGCGGGCGCAGCGGAATGCGAGCTCCTGCGGAGCCACGTGGCGGGAGGAGTGATACGCCGTAAACTTCTCCAGGCGCATCTTCATCCCCTTCTTACCGTTCAGGTGGTACGTCACGCGGGCGACGTCCTCCTCCACCTCCGTGGAGACCTCCACGCCGGTGTCCACGCCCGTGTCCGTCTCATCCGAGGGGTTGTCGATATCCAGGATGTGGTCCATGGAGACCGTCACGGTCATGCCCGAGTGGTTGATCTGGTAGCCCAGCGTGGCGCGCTCCGGCTCCGTGCTGGACTGATACTTCGGGATGAACACGCGATCCTGGAACTGCTCGCCCTTGCGCGGGTCGAAACCCTCCTCGCCGGCCACGCGGGCGTTGTTATCCGGGAACTCTCCCTGGCCGTCCTCGCGGTTCAGTAGCTGGGAGGAGACCACGACGGCTGCCGGCGCGTCTAGCAGCTCGACCTCTAGGGACTGCAGCGCCAGGTGGCGCTCCTGGAAGCTCACCATACGCTCGGAGGTCACGCGCACGTGCTTGCCGCCCGGAGTGCGCCAAACCAGACTGCGGCGCAGCACGCCCTCGCGAAAGTCCAGGCTGCGGTTATATTCCATGACCTCCGCGTTGCCCAGGCGTAGCGGCTCGTCGTCGATGTACAGTCGCATAGCCTTGGCATCCGGCACCGAGACGATACTCTGCCCCATGCGTGCCAGGCCGTAGGCATCCTCCGCGTGCTCTATGTCCCAGGTTTCGTGCACGCCATTGATGAATGTGCCGTGAGTCTGGGAATCGCGCCCTTCCTCCGGGTTGCCGCGCAGGCCCAGGTAGCCGTTGGACAGCGCGAAGAGAGTTTCAGAAACGCCCAGGTCCATGAAGTTCGGGCGGGTTTCAATCAGAGCCCATTCGTCAACCGGGTTGTTGTCGCGGTCCACAGACTCCAAAGGATTCACCGCGCTGTGCTTCATGTCCGCGCGGAAGCCCTCCGCACGCAAGTCGCCACCGTCGATCGGGCGCTTGTACCCCGGCTCCGCGCCCTCTCTTCGGGTCGCTAGGAAATCTTTCAGGCGCTGGTCTTCCGGGCTGCGCTTGGTCTGTCGTTGGGCGTTGATCCCCATAGTGCTTCTGGTTTCTCCGTTTAGTTCTGTCTAGTTCCGTCTACTTCTGTGTAACTCTGTGTAAGCCTGTGTAAGTCCGTTAAAGGCCTCTGCCCACCGGCTTCCCGGTCACTCGCTCTAGCCCAATAGGTCCGCCAGGTCGTCGACCACAATGTCTGCGCCGTGTTCGTGCAGCGCCTCCGCGCCCGCCCCGCGATCCACGCCGATAACCAGCCCGAACTTGCCCGCCTTACCGCTGGCCACACCACTGGTGGCGTCCTCGACCACCACAGCATTTTCCGCATTGGCGCCGAGCTGCTGCGCGCCATACAGGTACGTATCTGGTGCGGGTTTACCCGGCAGGTTCTTTTCGGACGCCACCTTCCCATCCACTACAACCTCAAACCGATCGAGCAGCCCCGCCGCCTTAAGCACTGGTCGGGCGTTCTTCGAGGAAGAGACAATCGCGATCTGCGGGGCCTTCTCCCCCGCCGCGGCACGTTCCCGGATGGCATCCAGCAGCTGCACGGAGCCCTCGTAGGCCTGCACGCCTTCCTCCACCAGCTTCAGGAAGTCCGCGTTCTTGCGGGCGCCCAAGCCGTGGATCGTGTCCTGATCCGCGTTATCGTCCGGGTTGCCCTCCGGAACCTCGATGCCACGGCTGGCCAGCAGGGCAGCCACGCCCTCGTCGCGGCGACGGCCGTCCAGGTAGTCGAAGTAATCCTGTTCGGTGTAGGGCTCAGCCCCCTTGCCCTCCAGGAACGCACTAAACATCCGTGCCCACGCCTGGCGGTGGAGCTCTGCGGTCGGGGTGATCACGCCGTCGAGGTCGAAAAGTACGGCGTCAAAATCAAAGAGAGATCGGGCGGGCGGGGTGCCAAAGGTGGTGACGGACAAAGTCGGGCTCCTTCCGGGGCGCCTTGGTGAATGTGCGGTCGTGCATGTGTGTTCGCGTGACCACCAGTCTAACCAGGGGGTCGGACAACTGTCCGTGCAAGGAGATTGGGTGAAAATGGGTATAAGAAAACCGCCGGGTGAGGCGGGCTCACACCGGCGGTTAGGTCCTTAACGCTTTAGGCAGCGTTGGCCTCGCGCGAGGCTTTAGGCGATGCCGTTTTTAGCCTTGAACTCCAAACGACGGGCATGCAGAATCGGCTCAGTGTAACCAGCCGGCTGCTCCAGACCCTTGAACACCAAATCCTTCGCAGCCTGGAAAGCCACAGACTCATCAAAGTTCGGCGCCATGTTGCGGTAGTTCGCGTCACCAGCGTTCTGCTCATCCACCTTCGCAGCCATACGCTGCAAAGACTCCAGAACCTGCTCCTCGGTCACCACACCATGCTTCAGCCAGTTAGCCAGGTGCTGGGAGTTAATACGGCAGGTAGCGCGGTCCTCCATCAGGTCAATGTCGTGGATATCCGGGATCTTGGAGCAACCAACACCCTGCTCCACCCAGCGGACCACATAGCCCAGGATGGACTGGGAGTTGTTGTCAATCTCCTCGGCGATCTCCTCAGCAGACCAATCAGCGGACTCTGCTACCGGGATGGTCAGGATATCGCCAAGGGTCTCACGGCGGCCCTCGGTGCGCAGCTTGTCCTGTACCTCGAAGACATCCACCTCGTGGTAGTGGGTTGCATGCAGCGTTGCACCCGTCGGCGACGGAACCCACGCGGTGGAAGCGCCCTCCTTCGGCTGGCCGATCTTCTGCTCCAGCATGTCAGCCATCAGCTCAGTCTTGGCCCACATACCCTTACCGATCTGCGACTTACCCGGCAGACCGTGCGCCAGACCAGCATCCACATTGTTGTCCTCGTAAGCCAGCTTCCACGGCGCGGTCTGCAAATCAGCCTTACGCACCATCGGGCCAGCCAGCATAGAGGTGTGGATCTCGTCACCAGTGCGGTCCAGGAAGCCGGTGTTAATAAACGCCAGACGCTCCTTAACCTGCGCGATGCAAGCATCCAAGTTGGCAGTGGTACGACGCTCCTCGTCCATCACACCAACCTTCAAGGTAAACCGCTCCAGACCCAGCAGATCCTCCACCGCACCGAACAGGTCATTGGTGAACGCAACCTCCTCCGGGCCGTGCTGCTTCGGCTTCACAATGTAGATCGAACCGTTACGGGAGTTACGCAGCGGGTTGTTCTCATCCAGCCCCGGGATCGCAGCAGCCGAAGTAATAACGGCATCCATGATGCCCTCGAAAATCTCCTCACCATTCTGGTCCAGGATCGCCGGGTTCTGCATCAGGTGGCCAACGTTACGCACAAACAGCAGGGAACGACCGTGCAGACGCAGCTCCTCACCATCACGGGAGGTAAACACACGATCCTCGTTGAGCTTACGAGTGAAGGTCTTGCCGCCCTTCTCCACCTCCTCGGTGAGGTTGCCGGTGTTCAGACCGAGCCAGTTGCGGTAGCCCAGGGTCTTGTCGGTTGCGTCGACAGCGGCGACGGAGTCCTCGAAGTCCATGATCGTGGAGATTGCGGATTCGAGGTTCAGGTCCTTCACGCCGGCCTTGTCGGTCTTGCCGATCGGGGACTCCGGGTCGATCTGAATGTCGATGTACAGGCCATTGTTGTACAGCAGGATGTCAGTCGGGTTGGCCTTGTCGCCACCGAAGCCCGCGTAGACCTCCGGGTTGCGCAGGTGCACATCGTTGCCGTCGATGGTGGCGGTCAGCTGGCCGGACTCGACAGCGTACTTGGTGACGTCCTTGTGGGAGCCGGACTCCAGCGGCACAACGCGGTCCAGGAACTCGCGGCCCCACTCGATGACCTTGTCACCGCGGACCTTGTTGTAGCCGGTGCCCTTCTCCTGGCCGTTTTCCTCAGAGATGGCGTCGGTGCCGTACAGAGCGTCGTACAGGGAACCCCAGCGGGCGTTCGCCGCGTTCAGCGCGAAGCGGGCGTTCAGGATCGGCACCACCAGCTGCGGGCCGCCGGTCGTGCCGACCTCCGGGTCGATGTTCTGGGTCGTAATCTCGAAGTCGCCCGGCTCGTCGACCAGGTAGCCGATCTCCTTCAGGAAGGCCTTGTACTCCTCCGGATCCTGAGCACCCTTGTGCTCCTCGTACCAGGCGTCCATCTTCTTCTGCAGCTCGTCGCGAGTGTTCAGCAGCTCGCGGTTGCGCGGGGTGTACTCCTCGACGATCTTGCCGAAGCCATCCCAGAACTTCTCCTGCTCCTCGGCGGAATCCTTGCCGATGACGGGAAGTACCTCAGTGTTAACAAAGTCGTAGAGAGTCTTGGCAACCTGAAGGCCGCCGGCAGTTACGCGCTCGGTCTGGGTCATAGTGACGTGGCTCCTCACATATCAATCGATTTACCTATCTAAAGGTCTCTATCCTCAAAGACTAGGTGAGTTCCCTCACGATCGGCATGAAGTTGGTCATAGATCGCACTTTTCCCACCCCCACCGATGGGGATAACCGGGCAAAGCTGTTCCTTTTTTCTTTTTTGACGCCCCGAGTGACTTCGTGGCGCACCACACCTATAAGCGCAGCAAGAGAGCCACATCACGTTCACACGTTAAGGCGTCACTCAGAATCAGTGAGGAAAAAACTTCACAAGATTTACAAAAAGGGGAGCCACCCCCACACAGAAATATCCTCCTAACCCGCATTGACGTGGTTGTTTAGGTTGGTACTCTCGAAGGCAGAGACACGGAACGCAGACTTCACCTCCACTGCGCTGGAAAGCTCTGTCGAGGTTCTGGAGCATGCAGATCGTGTCCCCCCCGCCAGGAACCCCCCGGGCAGGGACCAAGACATAACTCTCCCCTTAATTAGTAAGGAAGTGACCCCTACATGTCGAACGTCGGCAAGGCACGTACCGCTGAAGAAATCCAGAAGGACTGGGACGAGAACCCCCGCTGGGCTCACGTCGAGCGCGATTACACCGCAGAGCAGGTCGCTGAGCTGCAGGGCACCGTTGTTGAAGAGCACACCCTGGCACGCCGCGGCGCTGAGATCCTGTGGGAAGCAGTCAACAAGGATGACGACTCCTACATCAACGCCCTGGGCGCCCTGACCGGTAACCAGGCCGTTCAGCAGGTCCGCGCAGGTCTGAAGGCTGTTTACCTGTCCGGTTGGCAGGTTGCAGGTGACGCTAACCTGTCCGGCCACACCTACCCCGACCAGTCCCTGTACCCGGCGAACTCCGTTCCGTCCGTCGTTCAGCGCATCAACAACGCGCTGTCCCGCGCAGACGAGATCGCTCGCGTTGAGGGCGACACCTCCGTTGACAACTGGCTGGTTCCGATCGTTGCCGACGGTGAGGCTGGCTTCGGCGGCGCACTGAACGTTTACGAGCTGCAGAAGGCCATGATCAAGGCCGGCGCTGCAGGTACCCACTGGGAGGACCAGCTGGCCTCCGAGAAGAAGTGTGGCCACCTGGGCGGCAAGGTCCTGATCCCGACCCAGCAGCACATCCGTACCCTGAACTCTGCACGTCTGGCAGCTGACGTTGCCAACACCCCGACCCTGGTTGTTGCTCGTACCGACGCTGAGGCCGCTACCCTGCTGACCTCCGACGTTGACGATCGCGACAAGCCGTTCCTGACCGGCGGCCGCACCGCTGAGGGCTTCTACAACGTGCAGAACGGCATCGAGCCCTGCATCGCCCGTGCGAAGGCATACGCTCCGTACGCTGACCTGATCTGGATGGAGACCGGCACCCCGGACCTGGAGCTGGCTAAGAAGTTCGCTGAGGCTGTTCGCTCCGAGTACCCGGACCAGCTGCTGGCTTACAACTGCTCCCCGTCCTTCAACTGGTCTGCACACCTGGACGACGACACCATCGCCAAGTTCCAGAACGAGCTGGGCGCAATGGGCTTCAAGTTCCAGTTCATCACCCTGGCTGGCTTCCACGCTCTGAACCACTCCATGTTCGACCTGGCTTACGGCTACGCCCGCAACCAGATGACCGCTTTCGTGGAGCTGCAGAACCGCGAGTTCGCTTCCGCCAAGGAGCGCGGCTTCACCGCTGTGAAGCACCAGCGCGAGGTCGGTGCTGGCTACTTCGACAAGATCGCCACCACCGTCGACCCGAACTCCTCCACCACCGCTCTGAAGGGCTCCACCGAGGAGGGCCAGTTCCACTAAGCCGCTTGTTGCCAAGCGCTAGGAACTAGCTGCGCGGGCGGTACAGCCCGCACACTACTTAAGTCCGGTCAGCACAAAAGTGCTGGCCGGACTCTTTCTCTTTCCTGACAAGCAGTTACTACGGATGAAGCCAATGGCAACTTGGCCCATGCCCCAAAGCCTCCGAATATACTGGTGAGCACCATGGGAAAACCGACTGAACGCACATCTGCACGCGCCACTGAGAGCAATACCGAGCGCCCCTTCGTCGGCTCCCGCCTTCGCCAGCTACGCAAGGAACGCGGAATCTCCCAAGCCCGCCTCGCAGAGATCCTGGACCTCTCCGCCAGCTACGTGAACCAGATCGAGCACGACGGGCGCCCGCTGACCGCCGCCGTGTTAGAGCGCATTACCGCCGCCTTCGGCGTCGACCCAACCTTCTTCGCCGACCAAGACTCCACTCGCCTGCTGGCGGAAGTCCAGGACGTCACCCTGGACCCGGAGATCAGCCCCACCCCGGCGGACGTCACCGAGCTCGCAGCACTGGTGAAGAACCACCCGGACCTGGCCCGCGCCTTCGTGGACCTCCACTCCCGCTACCGGAACGTCTCGGATACCCTCTCGCTGCTCACCGAGGAGCGCGTGCAGGGCTCCGCCATCCTCTCCATCACGCCCAAGGGTGAGCTCTTCGGCCGGGCCTCCGGGCCAGAGGCGTTCTCAATGCCACACGATGAAGTCCGCGACTTCTTCTACGCACGACAGAACTACATCGATGTTCTGGATGTAGCGGCGGAGAAGTTGGCGTCCAAAATAAACATCGGGGCGAACCAAATACACCACACAGAACAAATCATCGCCGAACGGCTACAACAGGTGCACCAAGTGCAGGTGATCTACTCGCGCGACCTGGGTGATACACAGCACAAGTTCGACCCAAAGCGAAAGACGCTCCACGTGTCGTCGAAGATGCGCCCCGGGCAGATCGCATTCCGGCTGGCCACCGAGCTGGCATTCCTAGAGGCCGGAACGACCATCGACTCGCTGGTGGAGCTGGGGCACTTCCAGTCCGAAGAATCCCGCGCGCTCGCCCGGCGCGGCCTGGCCAGCTACTATGCCGCCGCGCTGCTACTGCCCTACCAACAGTTCCACAGCTCCGCGGAGGAATCGCGCTACGACCTGGAGTTCCTTATGCGCGAATACGGCGTGGGCTACGAGACGGTCTGCCACCGCCTCTCCAGTCTGCAGCGCCCCAGCCTGCGCGGCGTTCCCTGGACCTTCGTGCGCGTGGACCGTGCGGGCAACATGTCCAAGCGCCAGTCGGCGACGGGGCTGCACCTTTCCAACTCCGGCGGCACGTGCCCGCTGTGGAATGTGTACGAAACGTTTAGCTATCCCGGCAAGATCATGCGGCAGATCGCGCAAATGCCAGACGGGAGAACCTACCTGTGGATCGCGCGCACCGTGAACCACCACCGCGCGGCATGGGGCCAGCCGGGGAAGATGTTCGCCATCGGTT
This sequence comes from Corynebacterium jeikeium, assembly GCF_028609885.1. Classification (NCBI taxonomy): domain Bacteria; kingdom Bacillati; phylum Actinomycetota; class Actinomycetes; order Mycobacteriales; family Corynebacteriaceae; genus Corynebacterium; species Corynebacterium jeikeium. The sequence goes on from NZ_CP063195.1 coordinate 2,324,684, forward strand.
TGGGCTGCGAGCTGCGGCACGCCGACCGGACGGTGTATTCGGACGGTCTGGACTTAGAGGACACGTCCGCGGCAGTGCCGATCGGCTCCGGATGCCGACTGTGCCCGCGCGATAACTGCCCGCAGCGTGCGTTCCCGCCGATCCACCGCTCGCTGGAGATCGACCCGCACCGTTCGAGTGTGTCGCCCTACTAGTTCGCCCTACTAGCGCTAGTCGCCGTCGAAAAGCCCGACGATCTGCCTGCGCTGCAGTTCGCGACGGTTGTATGTGGCCTCGCGCACCGATTCGTCGGTATCGAAGCTCGAGCCGAGTGCCCCACCGAGGGTGCCTAGTGACGCCGCAAACCATGCCAGCGTCAAATAATCCAGTGGCGTGATAGTCGAGTTCACTCGGCTTTCGAAGAAGGGCACCGGCACAACGGCGGCGCTGACCAGCAGCATCGTCAAGTAGATCAGGGCATACACGCCCGTCGCGGAGATCAGTACAGTGCCGGTGGTGGCCAGGTTATCCATCCGGGCGCGCCACCACTCCACACTGTCGGTTGAAGCTTGCGTGGTGGCTACATCGGCGCCCACGCTCAACACGGACGGTTCCGCCTTACGGCTATATCCCCCATTCCACAGGCCGTTTTTGTAGATCAACCAGAAGGTCAGCAGGGTGATGGAAAGGATAGTGATCATGATCTGCCGCCATGAACTGATCAGGTAGGACATTTCCCACACCGAACCGTAGAAGATGCCGAAGCCGCCGGTGGCCACGCCAGTGGCCAGGCAGCTGGAGAGCACCTTGAGCAACTGGCCGGGGCGGTTTCCGCGGATCATCCCCAGCAGCAGGCGCAGGGTCCGCCCGCGGCCTTCGAGTACGCGGGTGGTATCGGCCTCTACGTCGCCGCCCTCGATCTCGTCTACACCCTTTTCGCGCTGGCCGGCTCCGGCGTGCTTGCCGCAGACCAGGCGCGAAAGTTCTTGCCGTAGACCCTCCTTGGCCCGCAGCAGGCCGAAGGCGGGCAGGCACAGCATGGTGGCCTTGCCCTGCTCGACGGTCTGGCTGATTACCGGCCTGCGGGTGGTCAGCGGCAGGTCGGTGACGTAAACAAGCCGATCCCAGCCGTAGTCACGCAGGATTCCGGGGGCGGTGTCGGCTAGGCGGACGTTGCCGAACTCGTCCATCGGCAGCGTTCCGGTACGGAATTCGAGGATGGGTTTAGTCCCGGAGACGTGATTCTCCGAGGCCTTAGCTAGCTGTTGCAGCATGGCGCGTACGCGCACCGCTGGCAGTCCTCGGTCTGCCAGCAAGCCAATCTTCTCTGGCAAGTCTGGGCACCAATCGTGGCAGGGGGAGGGGTTCGGAGGGATTCGCTCGAAATCCTACTCCACCTGCGCCTTACCAAGGAAATGTTGGCCGTTTAACGCGAAAACCGGCCCGTGCCTTCAAGGAAACTTCCAGGGGAAGCTTCGCAAAGGCGCGGGCCGGTCAGCTGGCCGATGAACCTTTCTAGAGGTTGATCATGTGGCCGCCGGCGATGCCGTGGGCGGCCTCCTTCATAGCCTCCGACAGGGTCGGGTGCGTGTGAACGTTGCGGGAGATCTCCTCGGCCGTCAGGTCGAAGCGCTGCGCCAGGGTCAGCTCCGGCAGCAGTTCGGAGACGTCCGGACCGACCATGTGGGCGCCCAGCAGCTCGCCGTATTCAGCGTCTGCCACCAGCTTCACAAAGCCCACCGCGTGGCCCAGGCCCTGTGCCTTGCCGTTGGCGGTGTAGGGGAAGGTGGCGACCTTTACCTCGCGGCCTTCCTCCTCTGCCTTCTTCTTGGCTGCTTCCTCGGTGTAGCCGAAGGATGCAACCTGCGGAGAGCAGAAGGTAGCGCGCGGCATCATCTGGTAGTCGCCGAGCAGCTCGGTCTCTTCGCCCGCGATAACCTCGGCGGCAACCACGCCCTGTGCTTCGGCAACGTGTGCCAGCTGCAGCTTGGCGGTGACGTCACCGATGGCGTAGATGTGTGGAACGCTGGTGCGCATCTCGTCGTCAATGTCGATCGCACCGCGCTCGGTCAGCTTCACGCCGGTGTTCTCCAGGCCGAAGCCCTCCACGCGGGGAGCGAAGCCGATAGAGACCATCACGCGGTCTGCCTTCAGCGTTTCGTTCTTAGAGCCGTCGGCGGACTCGATGTCCACCTCCACGCCCTTGCCTTCGCCCAGGTCGCGGACAGCGGTGGTCTTGTGACCGGTCTTCAGGGTTACGCCCAGCTTCTTGTACTGCTTGGCAATTTCCTTGGAAACGTCCTTGTCCTCGTTCGGCAGGACGCGGTCCATGAACTCAACGACGGTGATGTCAACGCCGAAGTTGGACAGTACGTAAGCGAATTCCATGCCGATGGCGCCCGCGCCGATGATGACCATGGAGTCCGGCTTGTTCTCGTCCAGGATCTGCTCTTCGTAGGAGACGATGTTGCCGCCCAGCTCTACGCCCGGCAGGGACTTCACAACGGAACCGGTGGCGATGATGCAGTTGTCGAAGGTGATGGTCTTGCCTGCGTCGTCGCCGTCGGAGACCTCGATGGTCTTGTCATCAACGAAGTTGCCGCGGCCGTGGATCTCCTGAATCTTGTTCTTCTTCATCAGGAAGTGCACGCCCTTGACGATGTTGCCCGAGACCTTGCGGGAGCGCTGGTGCGCTACCTTGAAGTCCATCGAGATGTTGTCGCCGGTAATGCCGTAGGTCTTGGCTTCCTTGGTGATGGTGTGCGCAAGTTCGGCGTTGCGGATTAGCGCCTTCGAGGGGATGCAGCCCACGTTGAGGCATACGCCGCCCCAGTACTGCTTTTCGATAACGGCGGTCTTCAGACCCAACTGAGCGGCACGAATCGCCGCCACGTATCCGCCAGGGCCTGCTCCGAGTACTACTACGTCAAAATGTTCTTTAGCCACAAGTCCCAAGGGTACTTAATGTTCGTCTCTCATGTTTGTCGGGCTCGTCTTGCTCTTGGTCCCACCCTTTGTCTTTCTTATTGACGCCACCCGCATTCCCAGCCCACATCAGCTCGCATCCCCGCTTTTGGGTTTAACGGAAAAAGTTTTTCCTCCTTTGGGTTCCCAAATTTCTCGCAGATTAGGTAATGTTCCCAATGTCCTTAGAGATTTGCTGTGGATTTCTTGAATATTCTACGAATATCCGCCGGAAAAGCCCTGCAGACCTCTCCCTCTCACTCATTTGACTGACCCCACGCCCCGGGCAAGGAATACTGACGTTTCCGCATCGTGGCACCACAGAAGGATCAACTCTATGAAGCGAAGCATCGTCCGCACTCTCGCCGCTGTCACGGCTGCGATCGCCCCGTTCGCAACCGTCGCGGTCACCGCACCGGCCACCCAGGCCGCTAGCGTCTCCGCCGCCCAGAAGGCAGACGGCATCGCGCCGGCCAAGCTGAAGCTGAACTCCACGACTCCGAACCAACCGGAGGATTCCACCACGTGGCGTAAGAACATCAAAGCCTGGCAAAACGCAGGCTTCGACAACGTACAGGAAGTCTCCGCTTACTCCCCGTCGATGAAGCGCCACATCCCGTTGATCGTCATCCAGCCGAAGGATAAGGCAAAGCGCGACAACGCTCCGACCCTGTACATGCTGAACGGGGCGGACGGCGGCGAAGGCATTGCCAACTGGATTCGCCAGACCGACATCATTACCTACTACGGCGGCAACGATGACGCGAACAAGGGCACCGTCAGCCCCGGCATCGGCGCCAACATCGTGATCCCCATGAGCGGTGCGTACTCCTACTACACCGACTGGATCACCGAGCCGAACACTTCAGCGATTAAGGGGCCGCAGAAGTGGGAGACCTTCCTGACCCGCGAGCTGCCGCAGGCCATCGAGCCGGCGCTGAAGGCTAACGACAAGCGCGCCATCGCCGGCATGTCCATGACCGGCACCACCTCTCTGCTGTACGCGCAGCACCACCCGGGCTTCTACGACTCCGTCGGTTCCTTCTCCGGCTGTGCTGCAACCACCACGGGCCTGACCCCGCAGTTCATCAACCTGGTTCTCAACCGCGGTGGCACGGACTTCACCAAGATGTGGGGCCCTGTCAACGGTGAGGTTGCTCGCTACAACGATGCCCTGATCAACGCTGAGAAGCTGCGTGGCCAGGAGAACATCTACGTCTCCACCAGCTCCGGGTTCCCCGGCGAGCACGATATGCCGTGGTCCGAGCGAGTGAACGGCCAGCTGTCCTCCGCAGCTCAGGTGATCTTCGAGGGCGCTGTCATCGAGGGCGCCACCAACGCCTGCACCCGCGACCTGGAGCGCAAGACCAAGGCGCTGAACATCCCGGTGAACTACAACTTCCGCCCGGCAGGCACCCACCAGTGGGGCTACTGGCAGGACGACCTGCGCGGCTACTGGAAGGACCTGGTTAACGGCCTGGGTACGGGCGCCGAGCGTCCGCCGCTGCAGCCGACCAAGCCGATCTCCCCGGAGGACTTCTGGGAGGGTTCCACCGCGGGCTCCCGCTAGTTCTCAGGCGCTCTCACGCAGCGCCAGATAACAACACAACCAGATAAAACAACACTTCCCCCGCCACAGACCACCTCCGTGGCGGGGGTTGTCCTATGCAGATAGTAGTGTGCCTTACATGAAGCAATCCCAACAGCAGCCTCGTCCTTTCCGCAGCTCCCCTATCGCCGGAGCTCGGGATGCGTACACGGGCGTGGACTTCAACCTCGGGTTCCACGTGCTGCGCTACGATCTGCAGCTGGACTACGACGTAGAGCCCAACCACCTGCGCGGTGTGGCCCGCCTGGCGGTCGAGAACTACCGTCCGCTGAAGACCATGACGTTGGACCTGGCCAACAATCTCGCTGTCAACCGCGTGGAGGTCGCCGGCCACGGAGCGGCTGCCAACAACGGAACGATGAAGATCCGCCGCTTCCGGCACAACGGCAACAAGCTATCGATCACTTTCGCAGAAGAGATTGCCGAGGATCAGTCCTTTGACCTGACCATCAAGTACGGCGGCTACCCGCGCCCGCTGCGCTCCAAGTGGGGCGAGGTTGGCTGGGAGGAAACCGATGACGGAGCCCTGGTGGCAGGCCAGCCCAATGGCGCCCCCAGCTGGTTCCCCTGCGACGATACGCCGGACGAAAAGGCAATGTTCCGCGTTGCCATCACCGCCCACAGAGACGTCACTGCCATCGCCCACGGCACCCTGGTGGAGCAGTACAGCAAGGGCAACAACACCACCCGGGTGTTTGTAACCAATTACCCGATGGCCACCTACCTGGCGGCGGTGTACGTTGGCCCCTTCAGGCGCGTCGACTTCCGCAGCGCGGAACTCGGCCGCAAGACCGTCCCGGTATTCGGCTGGCTCCCCGAGGGCACCGAACACGCCAAGCGGGTCCGCGAGCTGGTCAACGAGGACTTCGGCCAGCAGACGGAAATGGTCGAGGTCTACTCGGAGCTCTTCGGCGCCTACCCCTTCCCGGAGTACTCCGTGGTGATCACGGACGAGGAGATGGAGATCCCCCTCGAAGCCCAGGGCATGAGCATGTTCGGCTGCAACCACGCCGACGGCAAGCACACCTGGGAGCGCCTGATCGCCCACGAGCTATCCCACCAGTGGTTCGGTAATTCCGTCGGCCTGGTCGAGTGGCGGGATATTTGGCTCAACGAAGGCTTCGCCTGTTACTCCGAGTGGCTGTGGTTTGAAAAGTCTCAGGGCATCCCCGCCGCCCACCATGCGTGGGCGCACCATCAGGCGCTCGCGGAGAAGCCGCAGGACATCCTGCTGATCGACCCCGGCGCGGACGACATGTTCGACGACCGGTTGTACAAGCGCGGCGCTGTGACTGTCCACGCCCTGCGCGTGCTGCTGGGAGACGAGGCGTTCTTCGACATGGTTAAGCGCTGGACCACACAGCACCGCATGGGGTTGGTGGAAACCCGCGACCTGGAGAACCTGGCAAACACCGTCGCCGAGGAAAACGGCGTGGCCCGAAGTGAAGTCCAGGGGCTGTTCGACCGCTGGTTGCGTCACCAAGAGCTACCCGACTTCCCGGGCGGTGAGGGCATCGAGCTCAGCGAGGAGCAGCTACGCGATCTTCCCGCGGGCCCCGCTGCGGAAATGGTCGATGCTTCCGGGCCGGCGCGTGCCGTGGATGCGCTGAAGCGCGTTGGGCAACGGCTCGGCGAGCTCGGTGAGAGGCTACAGGACTAGCCCTCTCTGGGCCGTCGGACGGGTTAACAAATGCGCGCCATATCGCTCGCCACAGTCTTCGTGGCCATCGCCGGTTACCTGGTGATTTGGGTTGCCAACAAGGGGCTGACCACCGCCGGGTACGAAGACTTCATGGTCTACTGGTCGCTGTTCTTCGCGATGACGGGCGTGCTGGACGGGCTGATGCAGGAGACCGCCCGGGCCGTATCCACCCGGCGCGCAGTGGAAGGCGTCCCGCAGGCCAGCGCCTCGCGGAGGAACACCCCGCGCCCGTTCGCGCTGACGAACTACATCGCCCTGGTTATCGGCCTGATAGCGCTCGTCACTGGGCCGATGTGGATCGGCGAACTCGTGCCCGGACTAACCGGGTGGGGGCTGGTGCTCATAGCCATCGGACTGGCCTGTTATACATTCCAGGCGACGGTCTGCGGGCTACTGTCCGCCAACCACTCGTGGCCGAGTTTCGCCTGGTTAATGGCCATCGATTCCGGAGTGAGGCTGGTGCTGGCCGTCGTCGCGTGGGCTCTAGGCTGGCAGTTGCTGGCTTACCTGTTCGTCACGGTGATCGGCGCAGCCACCTGGCTGCTGATCCTCGCCTGCTCCCCCACCGCTAGGGGCACCCTGCGCGACCGAGCGGACGTGCCCACCCGTCCGTTCCTCTCGCGCACGGTCAAAGCCATGGTTGCCTCGGGCGCAAACGCCGTGATGATCACCGGCTTCAGCGTACTGCTGCGCTACACCTCGGGCGCGGACGTCGGCCCCGGTGCGCTCGCCGCCACCATCACCGCCATCACGCTCACGCGCGCACCGATCCTGGTGCCCCTCCAGCGCTTCCAGCCTGCGCTGATCGTGCATTTCACGAAGCACCGCAAGCGCGTCCTGCGTGCTGCCGCGCTGCCCATCGCCGCGGTGGGGGCCGTCGCAGCCATTGGGGGCATCGCCGCCTACTTCCTCGCCGCACCGCTAATGGGGCTGTTTTTTGACGCCGCCGTGATCTCCTCCCCCGCCACCCTCGGATGGCTCACTCTCGTCTCCGGGGCGACGGCCGTCCTGATGATCAGCGGCTCGGCAGCGCTCGCGGCGGATCGCCACAACCTCTACACCGCCGGGTGGCTGATTGCGATTGTCCTGTCGACGGCGGTACTCATGCTGGACTATTCCCCCGATACGCGTGCCATCTGGGCGCTGGCAGTCGGCCCGAGTGTGGGCGCGGCCGTGCAACTGGGTGTACTAGCGCTAGCCGCTCAAAGCACCGCCCAAGTCTCCGCCCAAGCTCCCGGCCGAGCAAAGAAGACCGAAGCCTAGTTCCGCTGCTGGTCGGGGTTGGGAATGAACTTCTTGGAAGTCAGCGTCACCACAATAAGACCAATGAGAGCAACCACCGCACCAAAGCCCAGCATCTCGGTGTAGGTGAACCAATCCTTCAGGCGCGACAGAATCATCGGGAAGAAGAAGCCGATGTAGGTGATCGTGTAGAAGAATGCGGTCAATCCGCCGAGGTCGTCGGCACTGGCTATACGCTGGACTTCCGTCAGGCCGGTGATTAGGCACACGCCATAGCCGGTGCCCAGGATCAGGCCGACGGCGACCGTTCCGGCCAGCGAGCCGACGTGAGCGGTCCAGGCCGCAACCACCATGCCGATAATCACCAACACCAGGCCGATCTGCTGCGCCTGCGAGTTATTCGGGTTGATGTACTTGGTGGAAACCTGCTGGATGCCAAAGCCACAGGCCAGCGCGATGGCTGTGATGCCGGCCGAAAACGCGATGGGGTAAGGAACCTGATCCTGCGCCAAGCTCGGCATGATTGCATAGGCCACTCCGGCGCAGCCGAAAACCCACGGGGCGATAGGAATCACGGCAGTGAGGAAGCGCGGGTGCCGCAGGGAGGGCACCTTGAGATCCGACCAGAAGGAGCCCTCCATCTTGAGGTGCGCGTTCTGACGGGTCTCCGGCACGCCGAGGATACCGATCATGGAAACGGCACACAGCAGGATGCTGAGGATGTAGGGGGTCTGGCCCGGTGCGGGACCCCACTCCGCTAGCACGCCCGCCAGGGCGGCACCGACGGCAAACCCCAAGGTCAGAGACATGGTTGCACGGCGAGCCCCAGACCCCTCCTGTGCGCTGGGGTCGAACGATGGGGTGGAAAGCTCCTTGATCCACGCACCGCCTGCGGTCATCACAATGCCAACAGCAAAGCCACTAAGCAGTCGACCGGTGAAGATCAGTGGCTCATTCATTTCACCGGCGGCGATGAGGACACTGCCGACGAGGCTGATGACCGGGGCAGGAAGCATAACGATGCGGCGACCATAACGGTCCGAAAGCGGACCACACAGCAGCAGACCTGCGGCGATGCCAGCGGCGTAGCAGGCCAAGAGAGCATCTACGAAAACGGAGCCAAAGACGTTCTCACCCCGGTAGAAGACCATCATCGGAGTGAATTCGTTGCCCGCATAAGCAACCGCCAACACAGCGAAAGCAACCAGCATCCAGTACTTCTTCTGCGCGCGAGTCTTCGCGCCGCGCGTCGAGGGGGCAACCCTGCGACTGCGCACAGTGTTGCTCCGGTTACGCTGCTTGCTCTGCTCGTTCCGCTCGTTCTGCTTGCTCTGCCCAATCTGCTCGGGCGTATCCACTTCCCGGTAATTCTCGCCAAATGTGTCCTCGGTCATAAGGGCAACCCTAGTCACCAGATAGGACAGCACCAACGCAACGCTGCAGCTACTGTCGCCCTACCCCCAGTTTTAGTCATGTATTTATTAGTAAATTTTAGAGTCGCGGATCACACTCTTGCGTATCCTTAATTTCATGTCACCAAACAATTCCGAAAACACGACCGAAAACACCGCAACGACTGATAACTCGGTCACATCCAACTCAGCCGATGGAATTGCTGACAAGTCTGGAAACAAATTCCGCCGTTCCACCTCTGCGCCTAAGACCTTGTCCACGGCTCCAACAGCCGAAACGCAGGCGTCAATAGCAAAAGCCCTGCAGACCGTCCTCGACGGCGACTTCCCGGAAGCGCGCGAGGAAACCCGTAGCCTGCTGGCAGACCCGGACATCCTGCCTCGCACCGACCTCGACCTGGAGCAGTCCCGCGCCCGCACCACCGAGCAGCTGCAGCGCGTGCTCGAGTCCGGCGTGCCAAACCACGCCTTCCGCGCCGACCAGGGCGGTACAGGCGAAACTGGCCGCTGCCTAACCTCCATCGAGATGCTGGGGCACGCCGACCTGTCGCTCATGGTGAAGGCCGGAGTGCAGTGGGGTCTGTTCGGCGGCGCCGTCGGCAACCTGGGAACCGAACGCCACCAGGAGATGGTGGGCAAGCTGATGAACCTCGAAGCCCTCGGATGCTTCGCCATGACCGAGCGCGGCCACGGCTCCGACGTGCAGCAGCTGGAGACAACGGCGACGTACGACGCGGAGACACAGGAGTTCATCATCAACTCCCCTACCGCCTCCGCCGAGAAGTGGTTCATCGGCAACGCAGCGCGCGATGGCCGTTGGGCAGCAGTGTTTGCGCAGCTCATTGTCCCCAAGGCCAAGGGCGAGACCGAATCGCAAGGCGTGCACTGCTTGCTGGTGCGCATCCGCGAGGACGACGGCTCTGCCATCGACGGTGTGCGCATCGGTGACCACGGCTACAAGGGCGGGCTGAAGGGCGTGGACAACGGCACCATCAGCTTCGACAACCACCGCGTGCCCCGCGAAGCTCTGCTGAACCGCTTCGCCGACGTGGACGAGGCCGGCAACTACACCTCCCCCATCGAAAACCCGAACCGCCGCTTCTTTACGATGCTCGGAGCCCTGGTGCGCGGGCGTGTGACCGTGGGAGCTGCCGCAGGCGCGGCCGCCCGCACCGCGCTGGACATTGCTGTGACGTACGCGAACCTGCGGCGTCAGTTTGCTCCCGACGATTCGCTACCCGAAAACCGCCTGATCGAGCACCGTTGGCACCGCCTGCGCCTCATCCCGCGAGTGGCCCGCGCCTACGGCCTGCAGTTCGCCACGAACAAGCTGATCGCGCGCGTGCACGAGCTGGACCAGCGGGGCGTGGAACCGACCGAATACACCAAGGAGCAGCAGGCCGACCAGCGCGAAGTTGAAGCGCACGCCGCAGCGTTGAAGGCCGCCAACACCGCGCACGCCACCGACGCGATCCAGGAGGCCCGAGAGGCCTGCGGCGGAGCGGGCTACATGGCGGAGAACCTGCTGACCACGCTCAAGGCGGACTCGGATGTGTTCACCACCTTCGAGGGCGACAACGTGGTGATGATGCAGCTGGCGGCGAAGGAGCTAATGACGGGCTTCGCCAAGGAGCTCGGCGGACTGAACCCGATGGAGATGGTGCGCTTCGGCCTGGATAGCTTCAGCACCCTGTTGCGCCGCCGCACCGCCGCGGACGCGCTGATCCAGAACCTGGTGGATACGTTCAGCGACTCCGAGGAGACCTCGCTATTCGACCCGGCCTACCAAATCAACCTACTGAGCGAGCGGGAGGATCGCCTGATGCGCTCCCTCGCCCGCCGCCTGCGCCCCGCCCGCAAGATGGATGTGGACGAAGCGGCGAAGGTGGTCGATCAGGCGCAGGATCACCTGCTGGCCGTCGGCTGGGCGCACGTGGATCGCATCGTGTTCGAGGCCTTCGTGGAGGCAGAGTCCAAGCTGGATTCGGAAGACGCGCAGCGCGTGCTGGAGCAGGTGCGCCTGGTGTACTTCCTCAGTTGCATCGTGGATAACGCCAGCTGGTACCTGGAGCAGAACCTGCTGACGGGTACTCGCACCAAGGCCGCCCGCGCAGCGCTGAACGACCTGGTGGATTCTTTGGGCCCTTGGTCGCAAACGCTGGTGGACGCCTTCGGCATCCCGGACCACATCACGGATCTGAAGCTAATGGAGGACTACGAAGCGATGGTTCCCAAGTACGAGTCGGACCCCGCCGCGGGGCAGGCGGAGTAACCGCGCACGCGAACACCTGCGTTTTATGGCACCGTTTAATGGCACCGGGGCCAAGCCGCACCTTGGCGCGTCGTATTCTTAGGTAATGAGCTCTACCTCCTCCACCTCTCCAGATAGCGCCAGTTCACACGCGAACTCGCGCACCGGCGATGCCAAGCTAGGCAACGGACTGAAGGTGCGCCACCTCACGATGATGGGCTTGGGCTCCACAATCGGTGCTGGGCTATTCCTAGGCACCGGCGTGGGCATCGAGGCCGCCGGCCCTGCCGTGCTGCTGGCTTACATCGTCGCGGGCTTCATCGCCATCCTCGTGATGCAGATGCTGGGCGAGATGGGCACCGTCATCCCCGCTTCCGGTTCCTTCTCCGAATACGCGGAACACGGCATCGGGCGCTGGGCTGGCTTCACACAAGGTTGGATTTACTGGCTCGCGACGGTGGCAGTGCTCGGCGCCGAAATTACTGGTGCGGCGAGCTTTATGGGGGCATGGTTCGGTATTGACGCCTGGATCCCCGCCGCCGCATGCGTGCTTTTCTTCGGAGTGGTGAACCTCCTGCAGATCCGCGCCTTCGGCGAGTTCGAGTTCTGGTTCGCCTTCATCAAGGTAGCCGTGCTGGTGGCTTTCCTAGTCATCGGCTTCCTGCTGGTCTTCGGTCTCTTGCCAGGACATACCTTCATCGGCACGGAGGTCTTCACCGCCGATGGCTTTATGCCCAATGGCATGGGCGGCGTGGCCACGGCGATTCTGGCGGTGGCATTCGCCTTCGGAGGCATTGAGGTCGTAGCCATCGCTTCTGCAGAATCCGAGAATCCCCAGCGCTCGCTGATCAACGCGGTGCGCTCCACCATCACCCGCATCTCGCTGTTCTACCTGGGTTCGGTGCTAGTGATTACTTTCCTGCTCCCCCACTCTTCCCTGGGGCAGGCGGAAAGCGCAGCCGATAGTCCCTTCACTCGGGTGCTAAATCTGGCTGGCATTCCGGGCGTCGTCGGTTTCATGGAAGCCATTATTGTTTTGGCGCTACTGTCCGCCTTCAACGCGCAGATCTATGCCTCCAGCCGCATGATGTTTTCCCTTGCCAAGCGCCACGAGGCGCCCCAGGTTTTCACCCGCGTCGACGGTCGAGGAGTGCCTGTCGCCGCGATTCTTCTCTCGGTGTGTTTGTCCATCGTGATGGTAGTGCTGAACTACCTGGATACGGGCTGGTTGCTGACATTCATGCTGAATTCCGCGGGAGCTTCACTGTTGATCGTCTGGACGTTCATCGTCGTCTCCCAGCTGCGCCTGCGCCGCCGCCTGGAGCAACACGCGGGCGAAGCGTTGCCGATCCGCATGTGGGGTTTCCCCTGGCTGACCATCGCCACGTTGGTTGTGTTGGCAGGGCTGGCTTTGCTAATGCTGACGGATCCAGATTCCCGTGTGCAGCTGTTTTCTGCAGCGACGATGTTCGCGATCCTGGTGGTGGCCAGCTTCGCCAATTCCGCCATCCGTGGGCTGAGCCCCTTCGAGAAACTGCCTCTGCCGGAGATTTCCCCACAGTCCCGCTAACCGGTTTCTCCTGCTAGCGTCCGCCAGCCACATGCCCTATTGGGCTCGACGCAGGCGCGCTAGCAGCAACCGCTAAACGAGCAACTCTCGCCTTAGCGAGAAAGACTGCCGTAGTATGGCGCGTCGGAGTTCTGAGCGCCAACTAGGCCGTAAATAACGGCCCAGATGAGTCCCAGCGGTGCAAAGAGGGGGAAGCGCAGCCAAGCCGGGGTGTTTTCCCAGATGGTGTTCACTGAGCCGAGCGGGGACTTGGTGTTCGGAGTTTCTGCAGCCTGTACTTGAGTGGTGGGGGTGTGGGTTTCGGCCTGGGCAGGCGTGGCGAGACACGCGGTGACGGTTGCGGCGGTAACACCAGCGATGAGCGACTTGCGAATCTTCATTGGGGAAGAATCCTTTCCGTTGGAAGTGCTTTGTTTAGCCAAACGCTTATGGGTGGCGAAACGTTAGCGGTCGCTAGCAATCACAAAGAAGTCTGAAGCGTCCTGGGTTTATTTCCTACCTCAGCTAAAGAAGGGTTGGACAATAGACTTAGGACGCTTCGAACCGTTCCAATATTCCAACTCTCTCACGCATCGCATACCTACGCGCGTCTAGTCGTTGTCCGAGGAGTGCATCAGTTGCACTGGGTAGATGTTCACGATGTCAGCGTTATCAAATAGCCATGGGGATTGACTCTGGGTATCGGATGTCATCGTCCGCACCTCCTCTCAAATCTGCCGTAATACTGGGCGATCCACCCCACACACTGGGGCCGATGAGTGTGAGAACCGAGGGCAACAGGAGTGGGCGGACAATCAACGCGTCCATTGCCACGGCCATGGCGAGACCCAAACCAATTTCACGCACGATGCTGATCTCCGCAACCATGAACGAAAGAAATACTCCGATCATGATGATCGCCGCGAAGATTACCAACCGCGATGTCTTCGCGATTCCGAGAGAAATGGCATGTCTATGACGCGTGGTCTTAACAAACTCTTCTTTCATACGGGACGCCATAAGCACCATGTAGTCCATCGATAGGCCAAAGACGATGGCGAAGATAACGATCGGGGTGACCGAGTTGATGGAATCACCCGTCACGGCTTTCCATATAAAGGACAACAGTCCCATCGCTGCAGAGACCACCAGTCCGTTGAGGGCAACCGCGAGGACGGGCAGGCGCCACGAGCGGAATGCCCAGCCCAGCAGGGCCAACGAGATGAGCACCACGGCTGCGATGATCCAGGGAATGGAGCTTTCGACCAAGCGGTCGAAATCATCCCCCTGGGCGGTGGCTCCCGAGACGTAGACATCAGCCTGGTCGCCTGTGAGATCTTTAATATCTCGGATCATCTCGTGGGCGTCATCAGAATCCGGCAGTCCCGTCGAGGTGACGAGCACGCGAGAGTAATTCACTGACTGTTGCGATCCCGATAGTGGGTAGGGGGAGAACTTTTCCTCTGGCGTCCCCGGGACAAGCACCTGATCGACGTTGCTGACGCCACCAAGTTGGTCGGCGAATGCTGTGGCTTTCGCCTGCACGTCTTCAGCTGATTCGCCCGGTGCCCCTTCGAAGGTCACGCTCGTGGGGAACAAGGCGCGGGCATCGAGTTCGGACTGGATCGCTTCGATGCCCTCACGGGAATCCTTGCCCTCTGGGAGGATCGACGCGCTGGCGACTGGGACCTGCAGCTTGATTCCGGCCAACGGTGCGGCACATACGAGCAGTGGAACGACGACCGCGAGAGCCACGATGGCTGGTTTGGTCAGTGCGGTGCGGAGCATCGGTGAATCTTTTTCCTCCTCGATAACCAGCGCGTCGTGGAAGCCCGGCAGTTTGCCGAAGAAGAGTCGGTCGCCGAGCGCGGTGATGATGGCCGGCACCAGGGTGGACAGAGCAAGCAGCGCAATCGTCGTCACAATGATCCCTGCCAACGCAATAGAAGAAAAGACCATATTCCGTGCGATAAACAGGGCGCACAAGGCGGCGATGACGCTCAGGCCGCCAAAGCGGATGGCATGCCCTGCGGTACGGGTCGTTCCACGCAACGCGTCCGATTTGTCCATTCCTGCATGGATATTCTCCTTGTACCGAGCAATAAGGAATAGGCAATAGTCCACACTCACGGCTAAGCCAATCAAAGAGGCACCGGTGATGTACATGTTCGACACATCCATGAATTGGGCAATCACCGTACCGGCACCTTGTGTGCCTGCCAAGCAGATTCCCGCGGTGACCAGAGTGACCAAGGTCGGCCCAACAGCGCGATAGATGAATAGCAGCACAAGAATCAGCAGCGGGAAGGCAATCATTTCCGCGTGCAGGGCGTCCTTCTGGGACTGAATATTCAAGTCGTAGTCCAGTGCTGCGGCACCCGTGACGTGACTTTCTACCGAGGTGCCTTCGATAGCCTCAGCGACCTTTCCGCGAAGCGTTGGCACCATATTCTGTGTCGTCGTGTTGTCGGCGTCGAAGCCGACTTGGACGATCTGCGTCTGCCCGGAGTCAGAACCGAGCTGCGCGACTTGTCGTCCATCCGTCACATGCTCAACGTGTGGCAGCTCGTGGATGGCAGTTTCCACGGCGTCCAGTGTTGAAGAACCGACGGTCTCGTCGGAGGTGAGCACGACGGAGAGTTCATTGTCGGCGTCGCCGAAGGCCTCGCGGTTGACGTCTTGGCCGGCGAACGATTGACCGTGTTGGTCATTAAAACCGCCGGCTTTGACGGCGTCGTTAAGATGCCATGCACCGACCGCGCTGAGGACGAACACTACTGACCACAGGAGAATCACGAGCTTGGCGTGACGCTGAACAAACGTAAGAATCATGGGTTATGGCCTCCCGTGTGCTGCGCCGGTGATCTGGGCTATGGCACCAGAGATCTTCTCTTTGCGCGCGACTCCTCGGGGATCAGCAGCATCAATGTTGTGTAGTGCGTGTTCGTAGGCGTCGACGGCGCCGGAGGTGTCACCGGCGGCAGTCAGAGACTCCGCAAGCCCCACATAGGCCTGTGATGTCATCTGCCCTTCGCGGGCGACGGCACGCTTGAAGTGCGTGCTCGCTTTGCCTGTGCCGCCTCCCATCCATGGCGGCAGGACCAGAGAGCTACGACCAGCGAGGTAGGCCGCGAAGTCGTAGGACGAATGCAGGTCGGAAAGTCGATCGGCTTTTTGATTCACGACAGCGGCACGCACCATCGTGCCCACGGGAGTCAGTGAGTTTAAGGCGCGGAAGCCGTCGATGCGTGTTTTCTGTACCTGCAAGTCCAAGCGCCGTCGGGACGTTTTATCTGCAATTCTCAGCAGAAGCTGAATCCGGGAGACGACCTCGGCGGGCAGGTTTCCGTCCACCGTGAGGTTCTCAGCCACCATGGTGCGGGAGAGCGTAACCATCCCGTCGAGCGCCTGGCCGGAATCTTTCGCGGTGACGTGACTGGAGCGGTACTTCAGACCAGAAATCTTGTCGAAAGCGTCATCGCGCATGGCGCGCGCTCGGGCACGGTCATCACCACTGGTCGGCACCGTCAACGGTTGACCAATCGCGACAGAGAGCAACCGGCGGCGGGGAATGGACGCACCCTTCGGAAGCACCTCGGCCAGGCCGGTCATCCCGACGGGAATGACGGGCGTCTTGTTGGCCAATGCCATCCGGAACGCTCCGGACTTAAACGGGAGGAGCCCATCTCCCGTGTTGCGGGTGCCTTCGGGGTAGAGAACGAGTGTGTCATCACGATCCAGGACATCGCGGGCACGTTGGAAGATTTCTTCGCTGGGCGCGTTGCGGTCCACGGGGTAGCAGTCCATGGATTCGTGCCAGACGCGTGACAAGAAAGTGTCGAAGGCTTCCGCCTTTGTCGGGAACCAGACGCGGCCGGGGCGAACAGACTCGGCGAGGGTTTTCATCACGAAGTGGTCCATGTAGGACGAGTGGTTGGCGACGAGGATGACCGGTCCTGTGCGCGGGATATTATCTAGTCCTTCGACATAACCGACGTGTCGGAGGACGAGGTCGTGGATGCGAGGGGTCGATATTTTGCGGGTGGATTGCCCGATGCGGGTGGTGTTGTAGTTGACCATGGTGGCACTTACTTCACGCTCGTCATGGGGGTGGCCAGTGGGGAGCCGTCGGGACGTTGGGTGATCGCGACACCGGCGGCGACCTGTTCTTGGCGGTAGGTGCGCAAGCGTTCGATGGTGGATAGTGCGATGCCGCGTTCGGCGCACCATTCCACGAGCTGTGGGAGGCGCAGCATTTCGCCGTCGTCGCCGATGATTTCGACGATGGCTCCCACGGGCGCGAATCCAGCCATGGCGGCGAGGTCACTGCCTGCTTCGGTATGGCCGATGCGGGTGAGCACGCCGCCCTCGCGTGCCATGAGTGGGAAGACGTGGCCGGGGCGGTGGAAGTTGCTGGCTACTCCCCCGGAGGCCAACAGGTTGATCGTTGCGGCGCGGTCGGAGGCGGAAATGCCGGTGGTGATGCCGAAGTCGGCGATGGCATCGCAAGAGACGGTAAAGGAGGTGCCGAAGTCGTCTTCGTTGCGTTCGACCATGGGAGCGAGGTTGAGGGTGCGGGCGTGCTCAGCGGTCATGGGAACGCACAGCAGTCCCTTGCCTTGGGTGATCATGAAGTTGACAGTCTCGGGAGTGATCGCTTCGGCGGCCATGATGAGGTCGCCTTCGTTTTCCCGATCTTCATCGTCGACGAGAACGACCATCTTGCCGGCGGCAATATCCGCGACGATGTCTTCAATGGGAGTCAGGTGGGTTTCTGCATCGAGGCGAGCGGTGGTCTTGGTGTCGTTGGTCTGTGGAATGTCGGTCAGCATGCGGGTCATGGTCAGGTCCTTTCAAGAAATACCCGTGACGCAACATCAATGTTGTATCATTGGTATTTCTACCCCAGGAAGAAAATGCGCTCCACACGAACGGTAAAGTACCCAAGATTGGGGGTGGTTTGTTACATAATTCCAGCGTAATGAGTAACCACTTCCTTTTTACTGGGCGATCACATACTATTCATGCAATGTCATTAAAGACTCAAAATTCCGCGGTTATTACTCTTGAGCATGATCCGTCTATGATTAGAAAAATCCTGCTCGACATCAGCAATCTCTCCACATGGAACCCTGCCTTCAGCAATATCGGGCCAGAAGATTCCGACGGTGCGCATTCCGTGACCGTCCGTAGCCTCCTGAAAGGAAAGTTAACCTACACGCAACCCTCCCCTGACGTCATCACGTTTCATATTGAGATCCCGGGGCTCACCGAAGAATCCACCTTCACCCTCACCCCAGATCCTCGCGGCACGACGGTCGCCCACACCATCAACCAGCACGGTGTCCTCGCCGCCATCATCGGTGACCACGAAGCCTCACTCGTCCCCCACAAGCGCCTGACCCGACTCACTCATACACTGAACGCAACCCATAACACCTTCCCTCATGAATAACATCATTGCTGACCACCCCGAAGAATTCCGCTATCTCATCCTCGCCCTTCAACGCCAGGGGAATCGCCAGCTCAACGCTTTGTTCTCACAACTTGAACTCACTAACTCTCAAGCCGAAGCCATCGAAATCATCGGCACATATGGCCCCATGAGCACACGAGAAGTCGGCGATTACCTCATTTGTGAATCAGGCAGCCCTAGTCGACTCCTCGCTACCCTCGCAGAGAAAAGACTCACAATGACGTCTCAATCTGCTGAAGATAAAAGAATAACCCTCCACGCCCTCACCCCCGCGGGCCGTGAAATGACTACTGCTATCACCAACCTCAAGAGAGAATTTCACGAAGGCATTAGAACTACGCTCAAGAACGCTCCAAGCGCGCACCCGCAAGACATTCTGACCCAACTAACCCACCTCCTAACGGACCCTTCCCTGTCTGCAGCCATGCAAAAACGCTACCCGCACCTGTTCGATAAGCTGCCCCCACCAGCATCCGCCGAAAAAACAAAGCCTTGAAATGCTCTGGGTTTAGTTACGCTTTGTAGAGGTCGTTGACTGTCCCTACACTTAGCCGGGTCCCGGACTCAGTTAAAGCTGGCATGCTTCAATGACACGTACTGACCGCTTCGATCGCTGTTAGGGATTACCCGGTCGATGTCGAAAAAGGATACAGCCCTGACAATGCAGCTTGTGAAGGACTCTTTGGTCCGATGAAAACAATATGTTTTATGGGAGGATGCGGAACACCAACCAGGAACTGGAAGATGCCATCGCCGGTTATGGTGAGTTCTACAACGACTGCCGGGTCAAGGTGGGGGTTGAACGAAATGAGTATCGCGACTGAAGTGTCAACTATGTCGCGACTCATGACAGTGGAGCCGCTTGCGAGAATCGAACTCGCGACCTTTTCATTACGAGTGAAACGCTCTGCCGACTGAGCTAAAGCGGCGCGTACATTAAGTACGAAGCGTTATCCTAGCCGACGCAAACCCTGAGCACCAAAACGCCACCTGGGGTTAGCCCGGATACTCGCTAGGCCACCCCACAGCACTGCTGTAGGCGCCCCGCCATCGCATCCAGCGCCACCTCAGGCCGCACGTTGTACCCCAGCACCTCGCGGCATTCCATCACCGCATCTATGCAGCTCACCAGAGCCGACGCACTATTACGCCGCGCCAGTTCCTTCGACGTCGCCGCCATGTCCGGGTGTTGGTGGCCGCCGACCGGCACGCCATCGCCATCCACCGCGCCCGCGGCCTGCAGCATCGCGTCGCGGTACAGCCCGGCAATGTCGATCAGCGCCAGGTCAAGCGAGTCGCGCGTTCTTCTGGTGCGCCGGTTCTTCTGCTCTTTTTCTAGCTCTTTCATTCTTCCGGACGCCCCCCGCTGGGCCTTTGCAGCACCCTTGCCTTTCGCGCCCACGCCAAGGCTGCTCTCCAGCTCCTCACGCTCCCGCTGATCTAGCTTTTCCAGCTCGCTGGCGGCTTCTTCCTCGGCTTTCTTCACCAGCTCGGAAGTGAAACGGAATAGCGCATTGGGCTCATATACCAACTGTGGCAGCTTCAGCGCGGTGGCGCGTTTGGTGCGGGCGGCCTCGTCGCTGGCCAGGTGACGGGCCCTTCCAATGTGTCCGGCCGAGACGTCAGCGGCCCATTGGGCTTGGGTTTCGTTGAGCCCCAAGGTGGCGTCACTAAGCAAGACCCCCTTAACCGCCGCCGGCGACGGAGTGGGCACGTACACATGGCGGCAGCGCGACCGCAGGGTGATCGCAATGTCCGAGGGGTCGGTCGAGGGCGCGCACAGCAGGAAGACGGTGCGGGCGGGCGGCTCCTCGACGGATTTCAGCAAGGCGTTGGCGGCGGCATCGTTTAGGCGGTCGGCATCCTCCACAACCACCACGCGCCAGCGGGCGACGGTGGGCATGTTTGCGGCTTCGTGAATGGCGCCGCGGATCTCGTCGACCGTCAGCACCACGCCTGTGGTAGATACCCAAAGAATGTCCGGGTGCGTGCCCGCGGCGGCGCTACGGCACTGCTCGCACTCGCCGCAGCCACCGTGCGGGCACACCAAAGCGGTGGCGAAGACCTTCGCCGCGATGGAACGCCCCGAGCCGGGCGGACCGGTAAACAGCCACGAGTGGGTCATCGCTTGCGGATCCTCCACGGCCCTCTGCAGCGGGCGGCGGACAGATTCCGCGGTGATGCGCCCGAAAACCCCTGGCGCGTCTTCGGCGGCGGCCGGAGTGGTGGCCGTTGTAGTGGCCGGCGTGGTTTCCGTCATGGTTACTCAGTGTAGCTATCGACGAGGACAGGGCAGACGCACCCGGCGCGGGGCGGCGTGGGTTAATCTGAAGGGCATGAAACAACTGCTGCGCTACCTCTCGTGGGCCTGGGGAACCTCCTGGCCCCTGTACGCAGCAACCGTTCTGGCCACGAACGTCATCGGCGCAACCGCCGTGGCGACGTTCCTGCGCTTCTTCATCCCCCTGCCTGCCGCGCGTGAGCTGACTAGCCCGGATACCACCATCGCCTCGCTGTACCTCATCTACTTCGGGGTGGCCGTGGTCGCCGGCATCGCGATGACGTTGTACTTCTTCGCCCCCGTGCTGCGCTGGCAGCGCACACCGCAAGCCTATGACCCGAACATGGTGCGCGACCTGGTGCTGCGCATTCCCTTGCTGCAGACCGTCACAGGCATCGTGCTGTGGGGCATCGGGGTGGTGCTGTTCACCGTCGTGGCCTGGAGGCATAGCACCGAGTGGGGCATAACCGTCGGCGTGACGGCCACGCTCGGCGGCATGATGGTGAGCCTGATGACGTACATGGAGGCCGAGCGCCTGGTGCGCCCAGTCGCTGCAAAGGCGCTGGCCAAGGGCGCGCCGGATCACTCTCGGCTCTCCCCCCTTTCGCACCGCCTAATGACGACGTGGGCGCTGACCTCCGCCGTGCCCGTGCTGGGCATGGTGCTGCTGCTGTTCGCTGCGGCCACCGAGTTCTATCCAGAAGACTCCGGCGGCATCATCCCGGCGATGCTTGCGTTGGCGCTGACTACCCTGCTGACCGGCTTCATGGGCACCATGTTGTTCTCCATGGCCGTGGCTGACCCGATCCGCGAGCTGCAATACGCCATCAACCGCGTGCGTCGTGGCAAGGTGAACACCGACGTGCGGATCTACGATTCCTCGGAGATCGGCGTGCTGCAGGCCGGCTTTAACGAGATGATGCGCGGGTTGCAGGAGCGCCAGCGGGTCTCGGACCTCTTTGGCCGCTACGTCGGCACCGAGGTCGCCCGCCGCGCGCTGGAGGAAAAGCCGGAGCTGGGCGGCGAAACCCGGCACGTAGCCGTGCTCTTCGTGGACGTGATCGGCTCCACCGGGTTTGCCACGGAGAAGGAACCGCAGCACGTGGTGAAGGCCCTCAACGAGTTCTTCGACCGCGTGGTGGAGGTCGTGCACGCCAACAAGGGCATCATCAACAAGTTCGAGGGCGATGCCGCGCTGGCCGTGTTCGGTGCGCCTCTGCCGCTGGACGATGTGGCCGGCCACGCTCTGGCTGCCGCCCGCGAGCTAAAGGCGAAACTGCAGGGGCTGGAGTTCGCCGCGGGAGTTGGCGTGGCCGCCGGTTCCGTCGTCGCGGGCCACATCGGCGCGAAGGATCGCTTCGAGTACACCGTCATCGGCGATGCTGTAAACCAGGCCGCCCGACTGACGGACCTGGCGAAGAAAACCCCCGGTCAGGTCCTGACCAGTGCCGCGACCCTGCGCGCGGCCAACGAGGCCGAGCAGGCCCGCTGGACCATGATGAAATCCGTGGAGCTGCGCGGCCGCCGCGAGATGACGCAGATCGCCCGCCCCATCCGCGCGACCCTGGCCGACCGTTCCGAGGCTTAGGCCCCGCGCCGTACTGCGGCGATGGGGAGGTTTCTTTTCGACGCCACCTCGTCCCACCACGCCGCCGTCTTCTGCCCCACTGCCGCGGCCAGCTGCTCTGCGGTGATCCCCTTGGATTGCAGCTGCTCGGCCGTGGTGCCCTCCGGCAGCAAGCCTTCTTCGTGCAGCGCCTCGATGAGGCCGACGAAGAAGTGCGGTTCCAACGCGGCGATAGCCACCCAGCCTTCGCACTCGGCCTGGTAGAGGCCGTAGCCCGGCAGCAGGCCGCCCAGCAGGGTATCCGGTCCGGTCAGGCGGAAGCGGGCGGGCGTGGCGAACTCCGTGGCCATGTCCGCCAGGGCGACCTCGTGGTAGCTGCCCTGGCCGGTGGCGCTTGCCTGCCACAGGGCCGCCAGCGCCTGCGAGACGGCGCGTTCCGCGCCCGCCAGGTCGGCGATAGGCACCACGGGCATGACGGGCTCATCGCCGTTGAAGGAAAGGGTGCCCGCGTGCGCTTCATAGGTTAGGTCGTGGCCGGCTACGTCGACGTGTTCGCCGGAGTGGCCGACGATCGCCACCTGGGCCAAGGACGGGTAGCGTGCGTGGAGGTCTTCCCAGCCGAGCCCCAGGCGTTGCAGAGAAGCCGGACGAGAGCTCGTGAGCAGTAGGTCTGCCTTGGCTAGCAGTTCATGCAGTTCCTGCAGGCCGGATTCCTGCTTCAGGTCGATGCTGCGCACCTCCTGGCCCTCCACCAGGTGCTGATAGTAGGGCTCGCAGTACATGCGCATGGGGTCGGCAGCCTTGCCGGGGCCTTCGACCTTGATGACGGTGCCGCCGAGCTCTTGCAGACGCTTGGCGGCAACGGGACCTGGGAGGTTCGGGGCCAGAGTGACGACAGTGAAGTTCGGGAGCTGACTCATGTTTATGAACGTATCAGTTCCCACCCAAAAGTAAGGGCGAATTAACGAGACTTCTTCACCGTGCGCTTCGTCAGCGTCGGCGGCTTCTTGGCGGTCTTCTTCGTCGACTTCTTTGCGGCCTTCTTGGTCGTCTTCTTAGCCGACTTCTTCGCTGCCTTGCGGCTCGACTTCGCAGGTGCCGACCCCTCGGCTGCCTGCTTGGCGCGCCGCTCCGACAGCAGCTCGTTCGCGCGGGCGTCAGTCATCGTCTCCGGAGTATCGCCCTTGCGCAGGGAGGCGTTGGTGGTGCCATCCGTGACATACGCGCCGAAGCGACCGTCCTTGACGGACATCGGCTTGCCGGACACGTCGTTATCACCCAGCTGCTTCAGCGGCGGCTGCGCGGCTGCACGACCGCGGCGCTTCGGCTCAGCGTAAATGCGGCGGGCCTCGTCGAGGGTGATCGTGAAGATCTGCTCCTCGTTGGCCAGCGAGCGGGAATCCTTGCCCTTCTTTAGGTAGGGGCCGTAGCGACCGTTCTGGGCGGTGATCACCTCGTTGTCACTCGGATCGACGCCCACCTCGCGCGGCAGACTCATGAGCTTCAAAGCCTCCTCCAGCGTCACGCTGGCTGGCTCCATGCCGCTGAACAGGCTGGCGGTCTTGGGCTTCAGCGTCTCCTCGACGATCTGCTTGACGCGCTTTTCCTTCTGCGCCTGCGCGGTCTTGGTCTCGCGACTCAGCGGCTTCTTGCCCTCTGCCTCGCGCTCGCGATCCTGCTCGTCGCGCTCGGCCTCCCAGACCTTCACGGCCTCCTCGGCCACTCGGGATTCCTCGTCCTCGCCGAGCACCTCAGTGACGTAAGGACCGTAGCGTCCCTCGCGGGCGACGATGGTTCGCCCGTTAGCCGGGTTGGTGCCCAGCTCTCGGCCACCCTGCGGGGTGGCGAAAAGCTTCTCGGCAACCTCCAGGGTCAGCCCGTCCGGGGTCATGGATTCCGGCAGGTTGGCGCGCTGCACCTCCGGCTCGGTACCCTCCGGCGCCCCTGCCGGTACCGGCTTGATGCGCTCCAGGTAGGGGCCGTAGCGGCCCACGCGGACGACGATTGGCACGCCGTTCTCATCGTCGAAGATGTGCAGGGAGTTCACCCGGCGGGCATCGATCTGCTCCAGGTTGTCGCCCACGATGTGCTTCAAGCCACCCAGGCGGGGCACCACCGCGCCCGGGGCCTCCGGACGGGAGCTATCGCCGAAGTAGAAGCCCTTCAGCCAGTTCACACGGTCCTCATTACCCGCGGCGATGGCATCCAGCTCGTCCTCCATCGCGGAGGTGAAATCGTAGTCCACCAGCGCCCCGAAGTTCTGCTCCAGCAGGCCAATGACTGCGAAGGCCACCCACGAGGGCACCAGCGCGTTGCCGCGCGGCAGCACGTAGCCGCGGTCCTGGATCGTGCGGATGATGGAAGCGTAGGTCGACGGGCGGCCAATGCCCATCTCCTCCATCTTCTTCACCAGCGAGGCCTCGGTGTAGCGGGCCGGCGGGTTCGTCGAGTGCCCATCGGCGGCCACGTCGCGTGCGTTCAGCTCGTCGCCCTTGGTCAGCTGGGGCAGGCGCTTCTCCGCGTTATCGGCCACGTCGCGGCCGTCGGCGGTGCGGCTGACCTCCACGTATGCCTTCAAAAAGCCCGGGAAGGTCAGGGTGCGGCCGGTCGCGGTGAATTCGCAGGTCTCTCCCGACTTGGCGTCACCGGCGACGGTGAGCTTCATGGACTGACCCTTCGCGTCGGCCATCTGAGAGGCCACGGTGCGCTGCCAGATCAGCTCGTAGAGCTTGAACTCCTCGGCATCCAGCTGATTGCTCAGCTGGCCGGGGGTCTGGAAGGTCTCGCCCGCCGGGCGGATCGCCTCGTGAGCCTCCTGCGAGTTCTTCACCTTGCGGGAGTACTGGCGCGGACCATCGGCCACGAACTTCGCACCATAAAGCTCCTTGGCCTGCTTGCGGGCGGCCTCGATACCAGCGGTCGACAGAGTGGTCGAGTCGGTACGCATATAAGTAATGTGGCCGTTTTCGTACAGGCGCTGCGCAATACGCATCGTGCGCTCCGAGGTAAAGCGGAGCTTGCGGCCAGCCTCCTGCTGCAGGGTGGAGGTCATAAACGGCGGATACGGGCGGCGGGTGTAGGGCTTTTCCTCCACCGCGGTGACGGTGAACTCCTGCCCCTGCAGCCCATCGGCCAGGGACTTCGCTTTCGCCCCGTCCAGGACGAATGTTTCCTTTGCACTGGCCTTCAGCTTGCCGTCGTCGCCAAAGTCACGGCCCTGAGCCACGCGCTTGCCAGCGACCGTTGCCAGCCGTGCTTCGAAGGAGTCCGGGGCGGCGTCATCAAGAGAAGAAGAAACAGCGTCTACCACGCCGAAGGTGGCGCTCAGGTCCCAGTACTCGGCGGCGACGAACTTCATGCGCTCGCGCTCGCGCTCCACGATCACGCGGGTGGCGACGGACTGCACGCGGCCGGCGGACAGGCGCGGCATAACCTTCTTCCACAGCACCGGGGAGACCTCGTAACCATACAGTCGGTCCAGCACACGGCGGGATTCCTGTGCATCGACCAGGTCGTAATCGAGCTCGCGCGTATTCTGTGCAGCCTCAAGGATGGCGTTCTTCGTAATCTCGTGGAACACCATGCGGCGTACCGGCACCTTCGGCTTCAGCACCTCAAGCAGGTGCCACGCAATAGCCTCACCCTCACGGTCGGGGTCTGTCGCCAGGTACAGTTCATCGACCTGCTTCAGCTTGGCCTTAAGGTCGGAGACCTTCTTCTTCTTGTCCGGGCTGACGACGTAGAGCGCCTCGAAATCTTTATCGACGTTGACGCCCAGACGCGCCCACGGCTCCTTCTTATACTTGGCCGGTACGTCTGCCGCGCCCCGGGGGAGGTCACGGATGTGCCCGACGGAAGCCTCGACGATGTAGTTCGGCCCCAGGATCGGGGCGATCTTCTTAGCCTTCGTCGCCGACTCAACGATCACTAGACGCTTGACGTCATCGTTTGCCATCGGTTGATTTCACACATCCTTCAAAATCTAAAGTTTGCCGGGTGCCATTGTTTATACAGGTTTGTTGCAATGGGTTTGTTGCAATGGGTATACCGCAGGGGCCACTTACGCATTTCTAAGCGACACTACGCGGTTTATGCAATTCCTATGTAACCGGGGTAGGAGCGGCCTTAATCGGCGAAGCCCCCGGCCCGGGCGCGAGATGCACCGCGGGCGGGGGCTTGCAAAACCCTGTGGGTTTAAAGAGCCGTGACGTTCTGAGCCTGCGGACCCTTGGCGCCCTCACCGATCTCGAACTCGACCTTCTGGTTCTCCTCGAGAGTGCGGAAGCCGCTGCCCTGGATCTCAGAGTAGTGGACGAAGACGTCGGAAGACCCGTCGTCTGGGGCGATGAAGCCAAAGCCCTTCTCCGCGTTGAACCACTTGACGGTTCCCTGTGCCATGAATTTCTACCTATCTTGTTGAATATGTCCGGCGCAAGTCATCTGCGACCACCACACGCCGAGGCCGGAAGATACTTCGTTTCCAACCCAATCGGCCCAAAACCCAACGAGACCCCACCTCACGCCGAGGCGAGCGGAAAAGTTCCGAGGATTTTAATAACCACTCGACAGTCTGCCACGTTGCGGGTTAAACATTCAGACGAGCTTGGATTCTGCAGGACAATAACTTGTATCCACCCCCTAATGGGGTCTAGAACTAACGTTAATGTCCGACTCCACGCCCCCTACCCCAGCCTCCACGCCCGGCGGCACGGCACCGTCTTTCGGCGAGGAACTTCTGGCCGATCTGACGCCCGAGTTTCCGCGCTCCACCGTCACCCATACACACACCATTCCCGCCCGCCCATCGCAGACGGCGCAATGGCCGGACTGGGCCGATGAAACCTTGGTGGAATACCTGCATGAACAGGGAATTTCCACACCGTGGTCGCACCAGGTGGAGACCGCGAACCACGCACATGCGGGGCGGGATGTGGTGGTTGCCACCGGCACGGCGTCCGGAAAGAGCCTCGGCTACCAGCTAGCAGCCTTGAGCGACCTGGCTGCGGCGAGCACCTCGACGGCCCTTTATATTGCACCGACGAAGGCACTGGCGCAGGACCAGCGGGCGGCGCTGGCGCGAATGTGCGCGGGCGCGGCGAACCTGAACGACATCATGGTGGCCACCTACGACGGCGACACTCCACCCGAGACGCGGCGGGTGATCCGCGACCAGGCGCGGGTGATCGTGACGAACCCGGACATGTTGCATGCCTCGATCCTGGGGAATCCGCAGTCGTGGAGCCGACTGCTGCGCACGCTGCGCTACGTGGTGATCGACGAATGCCACGTATATCGCGGGGTGTTCGGCGCGCACGTAGCGATGGTGCTGCGCAGGCTTCTGCGGCTGTGTGGGACGGCCCCGACGATCGTGCTCGCATCCGCGACCAGCGTGGATCCGGCGGCGCACGCACGCCGACTGACGGGGCGGTCAGACGTGGTGGCGGTGACGCAGGACGGGGCGCCCGCGGGAGAACGGACCGTCGCGCTGTGGGAGCCCGGATTCCTGCCAGATATGGAAGGCGAAAACGGCGCCCCGGTTCGGCGGGCGGCGAATTCCGAGGCTGCGGACGTGATGGGGTTGGCAATCGCCCAGGGCGCGCGGACGCTGACTTTCGTGCGCTCCCGGCGCGGGGCGGAAGTGGTTTCCGTCGCCGCCGCGGAGAAGCTGTCGGCGATGGGGCGCAGCGCGGATGCGGTGCGGGTGGCGGCCTATCGCGCGGGCTACACCCCGGAGGATCGCCGCGAGCTGGAGCGTCGCTTCGACAATGGCGAACTGCTGGGTATTGCCTCGACGAACGCCCTGGAGCTGGGCATCGACGTCGGCGGGCTGGACGTGGTGGTGACCAGCGGCTTCCCCGGCACGATCGCCAGCTTTAGGCAGCAGGCCGGGCGTGCGGGCAGGCGCGGCCAGGGTGCACTGGTGGTGCTGGTCGGCGCAGATGACCCGATGGATACGTACCTGCTGCACCACCCGGAGGCTTTGCTGGACCGGCCGGTGGAGAACACGGTGTTCGACCCGACGAACCCCTACGTACTGGCCGACCATGTGGTGTGCGCGGCGGCGGAAAAACCCCTGTCCGAGACGGAGATTACGCACTGGGGTGCGGAGCGGGTGGTGGAGCACCTGCTGCGCCAGGGCGCACTGAAGCGCAGGCCGCGAGGCATTTTCGCAGACCTGAAAGTGGCGGAGCAGGTGCATTCGCAGGTCTCGATTCGCGGCGGGGCGGCGGCCCAGGTGGCGATTGTGGAGGCCGATTCCGGCCGACTGCTGGGCACGGTGGATCAGTCGCGCGCGACGTCGGACGTGCACACCGGGGCGGTGTATATGCACCAGGGCGAGACGTTCGTGGTGCAACTGCTGGACCTGGAGGAATCCGTGGCGTGGGTGCGGCCGGAGTTCCCGGAGTACACCACCCAGGTGATCCGCGATACCGACATTGCGGTGCGGCGCACCCGGGGGACGCGCAAGGTCTGCGACGGGGTGTGGCTGGCGGATGTGGACGTGGAGGTTTCGCACACCGTCAGCGGTTATCGAAAGCGCCTGCCAGGCGGCGAGATCCTGGAGACCGTGCCGCTGGACGTGCCGCCGGAATCGCTGCGCACCCGCGCGGTGGCCTACACCGTGGACCCGGATGTGCTGCTGGATCTGGGGTTGCCGGAGCCGACGTGGCCGGGGACGTTGCATGCCGCGGAACATGCGGCGATTGGGCTATTGCCGCTGATTGCGACGTGCGACCGCTGGGATATCGGTGGTGTTTCTACCGCTTTGCATGCGGATACGGGTCTGCCGACGGTGTTCGTGTACGACGGCTATGCCGGCGGCGCGGGCTTCGCCGAGCAGGGCTTTGCACGATTTGCCGAGTGGATGGCCGCTACCGCCGAGACCGTGGAGACCTGCGAGTGTGAGTCCGGCTGCCCGTCTTGCGTGCAGTCGCCAAAGTGTGGAAACGGCAATGATCCACTGTTCAAGGCGGGTGCGGTGTTGTTGTTGCAAACGCTGGCCGGGGCGGCGGGTTAGTTCACTGTTTTTCTTTGGGACGCCCACATCGCAGCTTGCCCGAGAATATACTTTCCCCCATGAAGGCTTTTTCTGGGAATAATCACACTGGGTTCCGGCGGGGTTTTAGGGCGAGTGTCGCCGCCACGATGTCCTTGGTTGCGTTGTCCGGGATGGGCGGGGTGGCTACCGCCCAGTCCGTAGCGCCGTCGGGGTCAGCGCCGTCGGGTGTGGCCTCCTCTGCGCCAACGCCTTCCGGACCGCAGTCGAGCGCTGCCGCGTTGGTCAACCGCGGCGAGCCGATGCGCACTCCAGCTCCGTTCGCCGGCAAACCGGTGGATAGTGGGCTACAGATCGGCGCGGTTCCCGCTAAGGCAGGGGCGCTAATGAACACGGTCCCTCTCGATCCGTCTGTAGGTTTGACCGCTGCTGGCCAGCAGTTCCGTTTCAGCTACTCGACCACCAACCAGCATGGGGCAGTGGCGCCTTCCACCGGTGCCGTGTTCTTCCCGAAGGGCAAGGCTCCGGCTGGCGGTTGGCCGGTGCTGGCGTGGGCACATGGGACGGTGGGCCTGGCGGATCAGTGCACCCCATCTATGAATCCGCGCTCCCAGCGGGATCAGGATTATCTGAACCATTGGCTCAACCAGGGTTATGCGATCGTCGCCAGTGACTATGCGGGCATGGGCACCGAGGGGCTCATGAGCTACCTCAACGGCAAGTCCACCGCAGCTAACGTGGTGGACTCCGTGATCGCCGCACAGGACCTGCCTGCAGTGAAGCAGGGGGGCCAGAAGCTCTCCCGCAACTGGGCGGTTATTGGCCAGTCCCAGGGCGGCGGAGCGGCCTTGCACGTCGCTCTGCGAGCCACGGAGCGGAGCCAGCAGGCGAATCTGAACTTCCTGGGCACGGTAGCCACGGGCGCGCCAGCCTATGTTGAAGAGATCGTGTTGGCGGGCAGCCCGACCTTCCCACCTGTGCCTTTGCCCGCCGGGCTGAACACTTACGCGATGTATATCGTTGCAGCGTTCCGGGAAGCCAACCCGAACGTCGATGTCGATTCCGCTCTGACCGACGAGGGTAAGCGCATGGTGAAGGCCGCCGAGGATTCTTGTTATCCGGAGCTTTCGGCGGCAGTGAAGGGCACCAATGTCGCGCGGGCGTTTTCCAAACCACTCCGCGAGGTGCCGGGCCTGGAACCCGCGCTGCGCGCGTTCATGCAAACTCCTGCGACCGGCTACGATAAGCCGGTTTTCCTGGGGCACGGTCTCATGGACATGGACGTTCCCACCCCTATCGGCATCATTTTGAACACGGACATGTGGATCAACCAATTCATCGGGGATATGCGTAGCCGCAACCAGCGGGTA
The DNA here is from genome assembly GCF_028609885.1 of Corynebacterium jeikeium. Classification (NCBI taxonomy): domain Bacteria; kingdom Bacillati; phylum Actinomycetota; class Actinomycetes; order Mycobacteriales; family Corynebacteriaceae; genus Corynebacterium; species Corynebacterium jeikeium. Next base: position 2,355,083 of record NZ_CP063195.1, read on the forward strand.
GAGGTTCACTGGTACCCCACCGACCACGGCGGGACCGTCCCTGCCTCGCAGGTGCACTCCACCCCGTTTTTGGCTGACCTGTTCCGCAACGCTTAGCCCGCGCAAGCCCCGCCTTCGCGCGGCACACTTCACCCCCTCACAGAGCGGCGTCTGACTACTCCGCGGGCCCGGCGATGGCCTGCGCCTTCTGCGGGAGGATGCGCGAGTTGGAGCCCATGCGGGTGGTCACGTCCACCGTCACGAACTCCCCGTTGACCTCGCAGCTTTCCACGTCGGCACCGTTGGCGCCGGCGATGCTTCGCGCCGTATCGCACGGCTCGCCCTCGCCCGTCTGCACAACCATCGCCGCCGATAGCGCAGCCAGGTCCGCGGCCGTGCTGGCCTGCTCCTTGTGACCCAGCATGGCGCTGCCGATAGCCAACAGGGAAACCACCGACAGGACGCCGAGCGTGATCATCGCCCCATAGACGGTGCTCATCTTTCACCCCCCGTCATCTAACTCAATCCCCTCTATTCCCCGTCCGGCTCCACCAACGTGACAGCCTCGCCGTGAACGTCGAACAGCGCCCCGTCCTTGGTGACCTTCACCCGCACAAGTGGCGATTCCGCACTACCTTCGCGGGAGGTGTAGACGGCCGCGGTGGCGTCAATCTGCCTGGCGAGCGCAACCCCATCGCCGCCGCGCGCTTCGGCCCGGGCCACGGTCCGTGCCAGTGATTGCGCCGTGGCGGCCTGCGACATGGTGACCAATCCCGCGGCGGATCCACCAGCGACGAGCGTTATGGCGGACAGGACGATGGCGCCTTCGACTGTGTTCATGTTCGTTCCCGGTTAAAGATTCTTGTGTACTTCTGTGTAGGTCGTGGTGTGCAGTTTTTTGGTGACGCCCTCGCGCGCCCGACCCCTTGAAGAGTTCAGACACACGGGGGCGTGGTGGGGGACCGGAGGCCGACCAAGAGCCTTTTCGGGCTACTTCGTGTTCAGTGCCTTCTCGAAGATTCCGCTCAGCGCCTGTTCCACGGTGTCCGAGGTTACGACGGTGTACAGCAGTGCTCCGAGAGCAGCTGCCGCCACGCAACCGAGGGCATATTCAATAGTGGACATGCCGCGTTCATCGGTGTAGCGACTATAGATAGCACCGATAATCTGGTTCCACCAACGAGCGATAGGGTGCAGTTCAGAATGTGTTTCTTCTGAGATTCCCGTGCTCGGATCCGTCTTGACCGGCGCGGCCTTGACCTGCACCGGCATCACGGCCGATGGAAGAGCGGTTGGCGTGGGGGTAAGTGGAGCGGTCATGGTTGGAGTGGTCATGATCAATGTCCTTCCTGGCGACACAACAAACGCACCGCCATGTCGAGTGAGTTGAGTTCGATAGATGTCAGATGTCCGTGTGAACCACTGTGAACTGCTTTCCCCGGGAGTGCCCCTCCCTCTGCGTCGGTACCCATAGCCCTTAGAGCGAGGCCATTCCGATGGCCAGCGGTATCAAGCCGACGAAGACGAAGGCCGGGAGAAAGCAGAGGGTCAGTGGCGCCGCCAAGGCAATCAGCACCTTTTCAGCTCCGGCGGTTGCTTTGTCTGCGGCAACTCGGCGGAGGTGTTCGGCCTGTTGATGCATTCCATCGGCAAGCGATGTTCCGGCGCGGGTTTGCTGCGCCGCTTGGCGGGCGATGGGGCCAAGGAGGGGATGATCGGCCAGCGTAAGCCAAGCATCCTGTCCCCCACCGAGGTTCAGCAGCGCCATGGCGCGGCCGAGTTCCCCCTCCCCATCGTGTTCACCATTCTGGATTAGCTGACCCACCCCCACGTCCCAGGCTGGCAGCAGTGCCTTTCCGGAACGCAACGCAGCTGCGGAGACATCGAGGGCGCGGGCCGCGTCCAGCGGACCCATGAGTGTGGAGCCGGCAGGTCCAGCCCGCACACCCACTCCACCCAGCGGTGATGTAGTCAACGATTCGCTTAGATGCTCCGTCCACAGGGTGCCGGCACATACCAGGCCCACGCCTACCAGGAAAAGCAGTACTCCCAGTACATTCGTCAGCAGAAAGGTCAGCGTGCCCAGCCCGCTACTCTGCCCTAATGCCACCGCGCCGACCGGCAATGCCAGCAGCACAGTAACGGTCAGCCGTGCCCCTGCTGTCGCGGATGTGGATTTGGAGATGTGCGCCAACTGCGCATCAATGTCCGTCACGTGCGCCCGAGCCAGCGTCGCCAGCCCCACGCCGTGGCGGCGGGAAATGCCCCAAATATGGAATAGGTGGGCAAGGAAGCTAGGGGCGTCACTGCCCGGTGCGGCACCAGCAGCCCCTGCGCCCGGCGCGGCACCTAGACGCACTCTCACACAAGCGACATCCAACTGGTGGCGCAGAGTTTCAGAATTTAACCCTTCGGCGGCGTGCTCAACGGCCTCCAGTGGGCGGGCGCCTGCGGCTACCTCGCGGGCGATGGCATCCACAACATCGCGCACCTCGGCCAGGGTTTTCATCTGCCGACGGGTTTTCATCATCCGCCCCACCACAATCTTGAGGGTGAAGGCCACCATCAACGCGGCCGCCACCACCGCCAGTACCGGAATCATGATTCTCCCCTCCCTTCAGCCCAGCTCATCGCAGAACTCCTCGAATCCCCCGCGGGCACCATCGCGCCAATGCCACAGAATCTCGATGTGCGCCCGCTCGTCGCCGACCAGCCGCCCGATGTGCGTCAGCCGTCGCCCCCGCTCCGTTCGGGAAACGTGCAACACCACGTCTATGCCGTCGATCACCTGGCGGGTCAGGGCAATCCGATCCAGCCCGGCCATCGCACCCAGTGCCTCCAGCCTCCCCGGCACACTCGCTGGGTCGTTTGCGTGGATGGTGCCCGCACTGCCCGCGTGCCCTGTATTCAGGGCAACCAGCAGGTCCGCCACTTCGGGGCCTCGGATCTCGCCCACCACGATGCGATCGGGACGCATGCGCAGACTCTGCTTCACCAGCGTCGTCATGGAGATCGCACCCGCCCCCTCCGCATTGCCCTCGCGGGTAGCCAATGCCACTACGTGCGGATGGTCTATCAGTAATTCCGGGGTGTCCTCCACCACGAGCAGCCGCTGGTCGTAGGCAACCTCCGCCAACAGCGCAGCCAGCAGGGTGGTCTTCCCCGCGCCCGTCCCGCCGCTAATCAGAATGTTCCGCCGTGCCCGCACAATCCGCCGCAGCACGCCCGCCATCTCTTCACTGGCCAGGCCGCCTTGTACCAGCGCATCCAAGGAGTTCTTTTGCCCCCTAATTGCTCGCAGGCTAATGCAGCTGCCGCCCGCTGCCGGCGGAGCTAGCAGAGTGTGCACACGGATCGCCTGCGCCGACACGTCCGGAGGCAGCTCCCGCAGCACCCCGTCTGCGAAGGGCCGAGCTTCGTCCAGCCGCTCCCCGCACAGTGTGGCCATCCGCACCGCTAGGTCACGCGCCGCCTCCGTATCGATCTGCACCCCGTCTATTGGCTGCATACCTTCGCCCCGATCCGCCCATACGCTGCCATCCCCATTGAGCACAACGTCCGTCACCTGCGAATCCTGTAGAGGTCCGGCAAGCGGCCCCAGCCCACTGAATTCCCTCTGTAGAGTCCGCACGTTCTCCACACTCGCCTTCCCGATCAGGTGCAAGCTGCGCGAAAGGTCGTGCTCGTCCGGCCTGCTAATCCCCTGTTCGGCCAGGTCGTCGCGCACTATTGCCAGTAGTCCGCGCTCCGGTTCCGGCTGGTTGTTCTTGCTCTTTTTTCTTCGTGACGCCACCTGCGTCTCCCCCGTCCCGTCTATCCCCTAGCTCGCGATAGGCAGCGCGCAGTTGCCGACGATGTGCTGGATTTTCTCCCACACCTCGCGCACCGGCCCGCGGGCGCGGTCGTGCTTCAGCGAGCTTTCAATCCAGTACTCGGCCTCGCCTCGATCCAGGGCGGCAGTGCACTGGTCGTCGTGGCGAATCACCGCCACCGGAACCTCGTCCATCATCATCGCGGCGACGGCCACAGAGGTGGAAGCACCGGGAACTTCCCGCAATACAATCAGCGGCTTGGTTCGGTCGTTCTCCAGCATTCGGTTCCGTAGCGCGCTGGCAGCAGTCGCCCCTTGGATGGTTAGGGGTGCTACCAGGATGTGCACATCAGGCTCCCCCTCGCCCCATTGCTCCTGCCATCCTGCGCTCGCACTATCGGCCACTGGCAGGCTGCGCCCGCAGTCCACCACCAGGTCATCCGCATGCATTAAACCGGCTAGTTGGCCCACATCCAGCCCCCTGCCCCCGCTGGGTGCACCGAATGTTGGATAGCGGTCTGCGTAGATCACGGGAACAGCTCCACCATCCGCGCTGATCTTCTTGCCGCCCGCGCTGTCGAAGCCCAACATCAGAAGGTGACTGCGCAGTTGGTCAAAGTCGCAGTCGGCAGGGATCTGGTTGCGGGTGAGCCCCGGCCGCCGTTCCTTGCCCAGAACCAAGTCCAGGCCGCAGGAGTGCGGGTCAGCATCCACCAACACCGCAGGCCTTCCCTCGCAGGACATGTAGTAGGCCAGTTGTGCCGCAAACAGGCTGGACCCTGCCCCGCCGACCGCTGAGCTCACCGCGATGCGTACCGCGTCGTTTGTCCCGATCATCTCCGCTAAGACCATCGCTCCACCGGCATCCAGGGAGGGCTCCAGCTGATCCACGCGGATCGCCCGCACCAGCCGGTGGCAGGTCAGCTCGCTCTCCCTATCACTCAGCACGATCGCTGAGTTCTGGCAGGTAAACCCCTCTTTCCGTTCCAGCTCGCGGAGGAGGTTCGCTTCGAACTCTTCCGTGCCGTCATGCATAATCATCGGTCTGCGGGTCACCGCCACGACCATGCGCGCCTCGTTGTTCCACAGCGGATCAGCGATGTCCACGATCACCGGTCGGAGCTGTGCCGTTCGCTCCTGCAGCTTCTTCTTTGCTGCTGTTCTTGCCTTCTTGGCTGCTGCCTTGCTCTGCTTTGCTGAATGCCCTGCGCCCATGCACCAAAGGCTCCCAGCTGCGGGCTTGCAAAAGTACCCCTGATTTTTTAGCTGTGGAAAAGTCGGGTTGGCGTCATAAAAAAGGGCCTAGACCCTGTGAATAACCCGAAACGAAAAAAGATTAGAGTGACATAAGTAGCGCAATGTTACTAGAATGACGCATGTGACTCACCACCAGGACCCACCCCGCGCACAGGGCGCAGAGCGAGTTTTGGCCATTTTCGACCTCGATAAGACCATCATCGACACGTCGGCATCCCTGGCCTACCGCCGCCCCATGGCCGAACGCGGCCTGCTGAATACCGGTGAAGTGCTGAAGATGATGGCGATGCTGGGCAACTACATGCTCTCCACCCATTCCGAGGGCAACCTGGAATCCACTAAAGAAGCCCTGACCAGGATCATCAAGGACCGCGAATCCGAACCCCTGCGCCAGGTCGCCCAAGAGGCCCTGCAGGAGGTCATCACCCCATTCATCTACGCCGAGGCGCGCGAACTGATCGAATGGCATCGCAAGATGGGCCACCGCATCGCCATCGTGACCGCCTCAGCCTCCGTCATGGTGCAGCCCATCGCCAAGGAACTCGGCGTGGACCACCTCTTCGCCACTGAACTGGAGGAAAAAGATGGGCGCTTCACCGGCGCCGTCACGCACTTCAACAAGGGGCATGCAAAGGTCGAGCGGATCCTAGAGCTCGCCCGCAAACACGGATACGACCTGGAGCGAAGCTACGCTTATTCTGACGCCGCCACAGACATCCCCATGCTAAAGCTGGTGGGCAATCCGGTTGCGGTGAACCCGGACCGCCCCCTGAAGAAGCAGGCTACAGAGGCCGAATGGCCGATCCGCCAATTCGTCCGCCCGGAACCACTATTTCCACAGGCAGCGGTTATCGCCGGCGCCGGCGCCACCCTGGCTCTGCTTGGCATTGCCGCCACCGGCCTGGCGATGTGGTGGCGCGGACGCGCGGAAGGCTCAGACGAGGCCTAGCGCAGCCTAGCGACAACTTCTATTTCGCGTCCGCGATCGACTTGCCCTCCAGCGAGCCCTCGGACAGGCCCGTGGCGTGGAAAACAATCCACTCGGCCACGCCCTCCGGGGTGCCACTAGCAAACCCCTCGGCCTTCGCCTGGTACTCGTCGCGCCGACGGTTCCACCAGACCTCCGGCACACCCAGCCCACGTGGATCCAAGCCGGTGGCGATGGTCGCCAGTCGGGAGCAAGCGCGGGCCGTCACGCCGGTGGCGTCCGCAAAAGGCTGCAACGTCAGCAACTCGCCGTGGATCACCGCAGACAACACCGTCGCGTTCACCTTAGTGCCACCAGTAATGAACTTGCCCAGCAGCTGCAGGCGCGCATCCGTGGAGCGGCGCGGGCGCCCCGGCACCAGAAACTCCGCATCCCCCGCAGCCTTCTGCCGAAATGCCGGGTCGGACATCTGCGGGCTAGCAACCGAGTTGATGCGCGCGATGATCTGCAGCGGTGCGCGCCGCCAGGTGGTCACCGTTTCCGTCACACCGTCCGGCGCCAGCAGCTCCGCAGCACGCAGCGCTCCGGCCAGGATTGGGTCCTCCACCTGGCCATCCTCCGGCAAGCGCGGGGAGCCACCGTCCAACTGCGCCGAGGCACGGGCGCCGCGCAGCACCGATTCTGCACCCGTGACATCCCAGCCGCGCAGGTTGGCGGGGTGGCGGTGCAGACGCGCCAGGTGGTCGTTGGCTTGGGTCACAGCCTCCGGCACTCCGGGTAGTTCAGCCAGTCCAGCGAGTGGGTCTTGCGCAGAATTGTCAGACATATTTAAGACAATAATGCACCCGCGCGCGCAATCTTCCCCGTGGTCTGGCAAACTAGGGGGAGTCAATTAGGTGTAACCCCCAGGAGTTTTAACAGTGAGCAACAACGATCACGATGGCATGTTCACCGACCGCGATAGCTTTAACCCGAAGGTTAACGCTATTCCGCTGTCGGATGTTGATACCCATGCCAAGGGTCAGGCCAGCATCAGTGACCTGGTGAAGGATGCCTCTGCGCAGGTTTCCTCCCTGGTTCGTTCCGAGGTCGAGCTGGCAAAGACCGAGATCGCTACTTCCGCCAAGAAGGCCGGCATCGGCGTGGGCCTGTTCGGCGCTGCCGCCATCATCCTGGCCTACAGCTCCTTCTTCCTCTTCTTTACCATCGCCGAGGCATTGGATACCTTCATGTGGCGTTGGGCGGCCTTCCTGGTCGTCTTCCTGTTCATGCTGGTTCTGGTTGCCATCCTGGCTCTGGTTGGCCTGAAGCAGGTCAAGGGCGTGAAGAAGCCGGAGAAGACCATCGAGTCCGTCGGTGAGCTGAAGACCGTGATCCCGCAGAAGGGCAAGAACTCTTCCTCCGCGCGCCGCCCGGGAATGTACACCTAAATCCCCCGTGCGCCTCAAGATAACTTGAGGATGAATTGAGATGACATTCGAAGATTCTCACGCCGCAGATCCGCACACCCCGCATGCCACTTTCGTGCATTCGCGGGGTGTGCGTCTTCGCGTGGACGTTCAAGGCCCCCGCAACGCGCCATTGGTGCTTCTCATCCACGGTTTCGGCGGCGGAGCTTTCGACTGGCACCCGCTGATGCGGGAGCTCGCGGGCGAGGACCTGCGCCTGGCCGCCGTGGATCTTCGGGGCTATGGCCGTTCGGATAAAACCCCGCGCGGATACGACCTCACCACCGCCGCCAGCGATATGGCCGGGGTTATCCGCGGCCTGGGTCACACGACCGCCACCGTCGTTGGCCACGGTTTTGGAGGCATGGTCGCCTGGACTCTGGTGGCTCACAACCCGGAGCGGGTTCGCAGCTTCGTCACCCTTTCCGCGATCAATCCGCTACTGCGTTTCCGCAGGATCCTAGCCCAGCCATTCTCTCAGCCGCACTTCGCGCGCCGTCTACTGTCGGCCCAGCTACCGCGCCTTCCGGAGCGCAAACTGCTAGCCGATAACGCCGCAGCGGCCGAAAAGATCTTTAGGGCAGGTGTGGCCCCGGGTTTTAGGGATACGGACGCCTACTTCCGCAGCGCCACACTCCGCCGCGAGGCAATGCAGGTAGATAAGGTGGCGCATCTTTCCTGCGAGTACCTGCGCTGGCCTTTCCGTAGCCGCTTCCGTCCCGAAGCAATGCGCTTCGAGCGGACCTTCCCTGCGACCACACCTGTGCCGCTTTTAGCGGTGGACGGCAACATGGATCCGATCTACGACGAATCCCTGGCGCAGAAGTCCGCCCGGAAGGCCGATACCGCCGAGCACAAGGTGCTTTACGGCGTGGGCCACTACCCGCACGTGGAGGATCCGCCGTGCGTCGCGGAGCTACTCCGCGAGCACCTGCGCGCTTAAGTCGCTAATCCGCCACGCAAGCACCCGTCGCCGGGCTGCCCTGGTGGGCGGTCACGTCCCCGACGTGCTTCATGACCTCTTCCCTGGTCAGCGCGTAACCAGTGTCCTTCTCGTTAACGTCGGCACCGAATACGACCCCCAGCACGTGGCCGTCCTTGTCGATCAGCGGGCCACCGGAGTTACCCTGCACCACGGAGCCGCGCAGCGAGTACGCCTCACGCTCCACTCGAGCATCTGCATAGATGTTCGGCCCACTGACCACGAACTTCTCACGGATACGCGCCGGAGTGGCTTTAAATGGCCCGCCGTTGGGGTAGCCCATAACGATCGCGTCCTGCCCTTGCTGCCCCACTCCATCGGCCCATTTCATCGGCACTAAGGGGAGGTTTTCGCTACGGAGCAGCGCGATGTCCACCTGCGGGTTGTAATACACCACCCGAGCCTCGCGCGGGCCATCCTTTGTCATCAGCGTTACCTGGTTGGTTCCGGCCACCACGTGGGCGTTGGTCATCACCGTATCCTCGGCAACCACCCAGCCGGTGCCCTGCAGCATGCGGCTGCACTGCTCCGCCTGCCCCACCACGCGCAGCACACTGTCGCGGGTGTTCTGCACCGCCGGGGATCGCATCAGGGCATTATCCGGCGGATCAACCTCCGCAGCAGGCAGATTCTCCATCGGGTCGGCGATCATCGGGAAGCCCGAGTCGTTGATCAGCTGCGAGGTCTGCGCCGGCAGTTGTTTGAACCACACGGGGGCGGCGCTGCCCACGGCACTGAGGATCTTGCTGCCCTTGATGGACTTGCCGAAGCCGCCGACGTTTCCGGTGGCGATTGGCACGAGGATCAGCCACACGATCAGCAGCGTTGTAAAGACCTGCACGACGGAGCCAACGGCGGAGTCCGCCCGCAAGGCTTCCCGAGTGCGGATGTTATCCCGCAGTTTCGCGCCTATGCCGGAGCCGATGGCGTAACAGATCACCACCACGAGCGTCACGGTGAGAAGTGCCGCAAAAAACCGCGCGCTGTAGCTATCTGGGGCTTTCTCCTCCGCAAAGTGCACGGCGATCGGCACCAGCTTCACGCCCAGGTAGCCGCCTAGAGCCACTCCGACGAAGCTCAGTGTGGCGCTAAACCCGCCCTGCCGATACCCGGAGATCGCTGCGCCGAGGCACACCAAAACCAGCACGATGTCGAGGATCACCGACCCTGTCGCTCCGCTCATGGTGCGCCTCCGTTTCTGCCCATCTCATTGGCTCTGTGGAACCCTTCCCGCATTTCGCCGAGCGCCTCGCCATTGGCGGAGCCGGCCAGCGTCTCGAAAAGGTTCCACGGCCCGTCTGCACCGCTATCACCGCCACTGGACCAGGGTTCCTCCCAGCCTGCACGGCGCAGCAGGGCGCTGATCACCCCGCCGGTGAAACCCCATAGGACCAGCGGGTTTTCCTCGCCGATGTGCAGGTTCCAGGCCGGTCCGCGCCAGCCGGCAAAGCCCACCTCGAAGCGTCGCTCCGGGTTCACCAGCTCGCCCAGGGGGTAGGGCTCAACCCAGTCGTTTTCGGTTGTAGGGCAGCTTACCGCATGGGGTTGACGCCACCACGCCACCACTGGCACCACTGCAAAATTTGAACGATCAATGTAGATCGGTTGCAGTACTGCAAACGGCTCCACCGTGTCCGGGTTCAGCCCCGTTTCCTCCTCGGCCTCCCGCAGGGCGGTCTCCACCGGCCCAGCGTCGGCTTCCTCCAAACGCCCGCCGGGAAAGGCCACCTGTCCGCTGTGGTTGCGCATGGTTGGCGTGCGGTGGGTCAGAAGCATGGTTGCGTCGGCGGGGATGGCCTGCCTGCCTGTGGCGCTGGCAGGGCGGGAGAAGGTGGCGTCACCAGAAAGAAGAATCAGCACCGCCGAGTAGCGGGGCGGGCGGCCATGCTCGTCGACCTCCGGCACGATCCGGGCGGAGTCGTTGAGGTACTGGTGGATGTCCACCTCGCGGCACTCGCGGGCGAAGTCGTGTAGCCATTCGGGCAGGTTGGAAGGCAGTTCTGGCTGTTCTTGCATACGTGCGAGCCACCGGTCTAGGTGGGTGTTCGGCTGCGAATTCGAGCTGGTCATAGAACCTCCTGCACCGCCTTTTCCATTTCCTCGGCACTGTGGAAGGTCTGCGCGTACAGGTGCGCGCGGGTGCCGTCCGGGTTGTAAACCACAGTCAGTGGCACCACCTTCGGTAGATTCGCCGCGGAGTCGAAAATGTGGTTGGAATCCTGGAAGCTGGGCAGCTTATTCACATCCAGGTCGCGCAGCATGTCCGCCCCGGCCTGCCCCTTGGCATCCAGGTGAACTCCCACGACATTCCACTCGGGGTGCTGTTCGGCGAGTTTCTGCACCACCGGCAGTTCCTCACGGCAGGGGGCGCACCACCATGCCCAGACGTTCACGACTGTGGGCTTTCCAGCCAGACGTTCGGCCAGGGAGGTCTGTGACTTGGCTGTGTCACCCCCTGTCCCACCTTCTGTCAGGCACGGGAGGCGCACGTCCTTCAACTCCGCCTCGGGGCTCACGGCGGCCCCCCTCTCTCCCCCGCCTTCATCTTCGCCTGCCGGGCAGCGGACCTCGTTCGCAACCTCGACAGGCCCGTCGTCCGCTGGGGCCGAGGGGGCGTCCTCCTCCATAGAAGACGCGGGCGCACCTGCGTCATCCGCAGAATCATCGCGCAACGCGGCAATCAGCGGCACGCAAAGAATCGCAATGCCAACAACCAGCGTGACCGCGATGATGATCGCGCGTGTGCGGGCGGAGTGTTCGACAGGTGCAGACATAACAGGAAATCAGTCTACCTGGCTGCTTGCCTCGAACCCCGCCATATCTAGTAGGTGGTCGCGGTCGTCCGACTTAATCATTGTTGACGCCACCTCAGGGTCAGCCGGCCCCGCCATCCCGAAGCTTGGGCACTGACGCGCCAAAAAGCAGGCTCCACAGGCCGCCCGGCGCGAATGGCAGATTCGTCGGCCGTGGAAGATCGCCCGGTGGGAGTACAGAGTCCATTCCTTGCGCTCGATTAGCTCCATGAGGTCGCGCTCGACCTGCACGGGGTCTTCGTGTTCCGTGAGCTTCCACCGGCGGGCCAGGCGCCCCAAGTGCGTATCCACGGTGATGCCCGGCACGCCGAAAGCGTTTCCCAGCACCACATTTGCAGTCTTTCGCCCCACGCCGGGGAGTTTCACCAGTTGCTCGAGCGTGCCGGGCACCTCGCCACCGTGCCTTTCCACGATCGCTTGGCCAAGCCCCACAATGCTTTTTGCCTTCGAGCGGTAGAAGCCTGTGGACTTGATGAGCTGTTCGACATCCTCGATGTTCGCCTCCGCGTAGTCGGCAGCGGTGGGATAGCGCCGGAACAGCGCAGGGGTAACGGCGTTGACGCGCTTATCGGTGCACTGTGCGGACAGTACGGTGGCCACCAGTAGCTCAAGTGGGTTGCTAAAATCCAGCTCGCAGTGTGCGTCCGGGTATGCCTCCGCGAGCATTCGGTTTATCTTGCGGGCACGGCGCTTGCGGCCCAGCGGGGTTTCCTCACCCTTCGCAGCGATGTGCGCGCCGATGCGCGGCAGGGTGGGTTGAGCGGACGGGGCGGTGTGGTGAGTCATAGAACCTTCCACTTCGACGAAAAGCAGTTCTGCGAGCAAAAGCGACAACTAATAATATTTTCAAATGTACCTTCACCCCGAATTGCGCTGTGACATAGTTGGGTATGATCTAACAAAAGAGACGAACCATACATATATGGCGTGATGTACGCTACACAGGTGAGGTGGTTACCCGAGCCACCGCGATGCCAGAAACGGAAGTGAAACTAAGGATGGCAGAAGTATCCGAAATACTATCGAGGGCGGGCATTTTCCAGGGTGTTGAACCCAACGCAGTCCGCACCCTCATCGAGCAGCTGGATACCGTCAAATTTCCTCGTGGCACCACCATCTTCGACGAGGGTGAGCCGGGCGACCGACTGTACATCATTATCAGCGGCAAGGTGAAGCTCGCCCGCCACTCGGTAGATGGGCGTGAGAACCTGCTGACTGTCATGGGCCCTTCCGACATGTTCGGCGAGCTGTCCATCTTCGACCCTGGTCCCCGCACCTCATCCGCCGTCTGCGTGACGGAGTTGCAGGCAGCAACGATGGACTCCACGATGCTGCACAACTGGATCAGCGAACACCCGGAGATCGCCGAGCAGCTGCTGCGCGTGCTGGCCCGCCGCCTGCGCCGCACCAATAATTCTCTGGCAGATCTGATTTTCACGGACGTTCCCGGCCGCGTAGCCAAGGCTCTGCTGCAGCTGGCGAACCGTTTCGGCACCCAGGAGGGCACCGCATTGCGCGTGCACCACGACCTGACCCAGGAGGAGATCGCCCAGCTGGTCGGCGCCTCCCGTGAGACCGTGAACAAGGCGCTGGCGGAGTTCGCCCACCGCGGGTGGATCCGACTGGAGGGCAAATCCGTACTCATCTCGGACACCGAGCGCCTAGCCAAGCGCGCTCGCTAGGGCTGCTCGCCACTTTTGGGCAGCGCTTGAGCGGCGCGCTCCGGGTGGAGCTATAGATAACACACAAAAAAGCCCGCACCTTCTGGTGCGGGCTTTTTCAGGTGGCAGTAGCCTCCGCTAGTCTTCGTCACCGCGCAGGAAGCGCAGCGTCACACGAGTAGACTGCGCCGCGGCGTTGCGCAGCACCGGATCCACATCCGTGTAGATCTCATCGACGATCTCATTCACCGAAGCGTCGTCACCCAGCTTCTTCAGCGCTTCCTTGACCTGCTCCAGGCGCTGCTCACGGCGGTCGATGTACTTCTGTGCAACCTCCGCCAAGTTCGGCAAATCCGGGCCGTGGCCAGGCAGCAGCGGCTTATCCTGGCCGCGCTCGCGCAGCTTGGAGAGGGTCTCCAGGTAGGCCCCCAGGTCACCATCAGTCTCGGAAATCATGGTGGTGTGGCGGCCAGCGAGGGTATCGCCAGTGATGATGCCCTCAACGTCGGAATCGTCGGTGCCACCGTTGGAGTGAATAAAGAAGGCAACACAGTCGGAGGTATGACCCGGGCAGTGGACGACCTCGATAGTCGGGGTGAGCCCCTCGAAGGAGATGATCTCTCCATCCTTCAACTCGTCAGCTGCGATGCAGTACTGCTTGTCGAAAGCGCGAACCGCCGCGCCGGAGATCTGACGGAAGCGCTGAGCACCGTTGGCATGATCGGCGTGACGGTGAGTCAACAACACAACGCCGATCTCTGCACCACCCTCGGTGGCCTTGGTGTTCAACACATTCAGGTGACCCTCGTCCTGTGGACCCGGATCCACCACAACGGATACTGTGTCGTTTTCTCCCTTAATCACCCAGGAGTTCGTGCCTTCAAGGGCAGCGTAGCTGGGGTTCGGCGCGAGAACGACGCCGGCGTTCGGGGTTACTGGACGTAGTTGGCTATAAGCGGGGTGCTTCATGCCTCCCAGTGTAGTTCGAACCGCGATTTTATGCGCTGATCTGCGCGACGATTTCTACCTCTACGGGGGCATTCAGTGGCAGTGCGGCCACACCGACTGCGGCGCGGGCATGCACACCGGCCTCGCCAAAGATCTCCCCCAAAAGTTCGGAGGCGCCGTTGATCACGCCTGGCTGTCCACCGAAGTCCGCGGTAGAGGCAACAAATCCGTTGACCTTCACGATCCGTTCGATGTTATCGATACCCACCAGGTCGTCAATGGCGGCAATAGCGTTCAGCGCGGCGGTACGGGCGGCGTCATAAGCCTGCTCTTCAGTCACCTCAGCACCGACCAAGCCCGTGACGGGCAGCTGGCCGTCCACGAAGGGCAGCTGGCCAGAGGTGTAGACCATGTTCCCGCTACGCACGGCCGGTACATAAGCCGCGACGGGAGCCGCCACCGGAGGTAGCTGCAGTCCGAGCTCTTCTAACTTTTGGCGAAAGTTCTGCTGTGCCATATTTATTACTTCTATATTTATTACTTCTGTTGCCTCTTTTGCCCTACTGCTCCAGCGGGCGCTTCATGTAGGCAACGTGCTGCTCACCGGTCGGGCCGGGCAGGACGGAAACGAGCTCCCAGCCATCCTGACCCCAGTTATCCAGGATCTGCTTAGTGGCGTGAGTGAGCAGCGGTACGGTTACGTATTCCCATTTAGTCATGGGAACCACTGTAGTGATTACTTCTTCGTAGCGCTGGCAGCTTCGAGCTGGCCGGCGAAGAAGTCCGCCCAGCTGGTGATCTCGGGGTGCTTGCGCAGCAGCGCACGGCGCTGGCGCTCAGTCATGCCACCCCACACGCCAAACTCCACCTTGTTGTCCAGGGCATCGGCGCGGCACTGCAGCACGACGGGGCAGTGGCGGCAGATGGCCACAGCCTTACGCTGGGCAGCGCCCTTTACAAAAAGCTCGTCCGGATCCACGTTGCGGCAGTGCGCCTGAGTGATCCACTCGCCGCGATTATTAAAGGACTCGCGGGTCGTAATCTGTTCAGCAGGCTGGCAGGTCGGCTTGGAGCCGCTGGTCACCTTCGTGCGGGCAAGCGATGCAGTCATTCTCTTCCTCCGAAACGTGCCTCCAGCAGGGACGGCCCTCGCGCCTTGTGCGTCGGTTGTCGTTTGGTACCGCCAACTGCCGTAGAGGCTTGCTGTAGTAGTAATTTTATTCACACGTTTTTAGAAGTGTCGAATAGGTCACATTTTGGGGGTAACTGATGCCCACGCGACATTTCTTAAGTATGGATTCAACCGACCAGCGAAAACTGTAGATCTGCTACCCACCCCGCGACCTTTTCTTTTTGACGCCCATACGATCCCGCTGGTCAGCCCACCAGTAAACCGTGTCGCACGTCACATCTTGAACTTTTCCCATATCGGCGCCGGAATGAATTTTTTCCACGAGAGATGCATAAAACTGCAAAGGAGGAGATCACCCCCGACGGTTGGCGTGAGGGCGTCACAAGGAGTCACTAAGGAAAGACCAAAAAGGCCAAAGCGTTGTCCGAGGCGTGGGTTATGGTGATAGCCGTGGACGCACCGAAGCCATTTCTGAAACTGTTCCTCGCCATCCTGGCCGGTGGCGTGCTGCTGGCCGCTGCCATCCTGCCGTTTGCAGGCGCGGGTGGCTGGGTAGTAAACGCCAGTACGGACGCGATGAACTCCAACGTGCAGGACATCTCCGAGAACAACTCGGTGCCACTGCGCTCGCGGATAACTGACAGGGATGGCAAGACAATCGCCTGGGTGTACAACCAGAACCGCACAGAGGTGCCGTCAGACAAGATCTCCCAGGCAATGAAAGACAGCATCGTTGCCATCGAGGATCGCCGCTTCTACCAGCACAAAGGCGTGGATATCCGCGGCACCCTGCGCGCCGCAGCGGCGAATTTCTCCAGCGGTGGGGTCTCGGAGGGCGCGTCGACGATTAACCAGCAGTATGTGAAGAACTACCTGTGGCTAATCGAGGCGGAGAACGAGGACGAGGCTGCTCAGGCCATCGAAACCTCTCTACCCCGCAAGCTGCGCGAAATGAAGATGGCTGGCGACTTGGACGACAAGCTGTCCAAAGACGAAATCCTGACGCGCTACCTGAACCTGGTCTCCTTCGGCAACAGCGCCTTCGGCGTTCAAGCCGCGGCGCAAACCTACTTCGGCGTGAACGCGTCGGACCTGAATGACAATCAGGCGGCCTTCTTGGCTGGAATCGTGCAATCCACCAGCGCACTGGATCCGTACACCAACCCAGAGGGCGCGAAGCAGCGGCGAGACGCGGTACTGCAGGCACGTGTGAACGCGGATAGCCTGTCGCAGGCCAAGGCGGACGAGCTCTCGAGCAAGCCGCTGGGCGTACTAAAAGAGCCGAAGGTTCCCTCCAACGGCTGCATCGGCGCCGGCGGCTCCGGGTTCTTCTGCGATTACGTGCTGGAGTACCTGGATAAGAAGGGCATCTCCAAGGACGAGGTGGCTAAGGGCGGTTACACGATCCGCACCACGCTGGACGCACAGGCGCAGAAGCAGGCGGAAACGGCCGCCCGCAGCAAGGTTTCGCCAGACCAAGAGGGCGTATCGGCCGCCACGAATTACATCGCACCCAAGGATGGCAAGCACCAGGTGGTGGCCATGGCCTCCTCGCGCGAGTATGGGCTAAGCCAGGACGAGCGGGAGACCGTACTGCCGCTACCGCACTCACTGCAGGGGCACGGCGCCGGCTCCGTGTTCAAGATCTTTGCGGCCGCGGCTGCGCTGGAAGACGGCATGGGGCTTAACACTAACCTCGCGGTGCCTACCCGCGCCGAGGTTGAAGGCATGGGCGCAGGTGGCGCACCGGGCTGCCCGCCGAACAAGTACTGCGTGGAAAACGCGGGCTCCTACAAGCCCAACATGACGCTGAAGGAAGCCTTAGCAACCAGTCCGAACACCCCCTTCATCGAGATGGCGGAGAAGCTGGGCATGAAGCGCATCACGGACATAGCTATCAAGCTAGGCTTGCGCTCCTACAAGAATGAGGGCAGCTTCGACGGCGAACACTCCGTGGAGGAATACATCAAGGACAACAACCTTGGTTCCTTCGTGCTGGGCCCCACAGCCGTCGACCCACTGGAGCTTTCCAACGTGGCCGCCAGCCTGGCCGACCACGGCCGCTGGTGCGAACCCACGCCCGTGCTGTCCGTAAAGGACCGCAATGGCAAAAAGGTAAAAATGGAGAAGGCGGACTGCGAGCAGGCCATCGACAAGAAGATCGCCGATGCGCTGGCAAACGGCCTGGGCAGCGACGTGCAGCAGGGCACTGCCTCTGCTTCCGCCCGCGCGACCGGCTGGAGCGGACCGCTGTCCGCCAAGACGGGTACGACGGAAACCAGCTTTTCCGCGGCGTTCCTGGGCTTCACCTCCGGTTGGGCTGGATCCTCCTACATCTTTAACGACGGAGGCACGGCGAAGAACCTGTGCACCGCGCCTGTGCGCCAATGCGGCAACGGCAACCTCTACGGCGGTAACGAGCCCGCACAGATTTTCTTCGAGGCCTCGAAGCCGATGATCAAGAAGTACGGTGGCGGCAAGCTGCCCTCCTACGACAAGAAGTACGACGCAGGCACAAACCCCGGCAAGTGGGGAGCGCCCGCATCCACCGGCGAAACGGGTGGTGGCGCCTCGAGTGGCGGCAACTCCGCACCCGCCCCGCAGGCACCACAGGGCCAAGGGGAGCTGGACCTCCCGCCGGAGATCCGCCGCGGCCTCGATGACCTCGATGACTTTCTGAACCAGCTCCGCTAGCGCATTAGCTCCGCCGCGCGTGACGCACGGCGGGTATGTCCCGCCCACGGGCGAAACGATACCCTGGGGAACGTGAAGAACAATCGTCGGAACTCCTCAGCGAACTCGCCAGCCCAGCCCCGCAAACGTCTGCTCACCCCCGCCAACGTGCTGAAAAGCGCGCTCGGAGTTGGGGCGGCCGGCGCGGCGGTCGCTGCGGCGTCATATAAAGAAACCCTAAAATTCCAGCATCACGAGGTAACAGTGCCGCTGCTTGAGCCCGGCACGCTACCCGACGATTGGGATAGCTTCCGACTGCTGCACGTCAGCGACCTGCACATGCTGGACAAGCAGAAGCACAAGCAGGAATGGGTCGCCGCGCTGGACCGCCTGGACCCGGACCTGGTGGTCAACACGGGCGACAACCTCGGCGAGGAGGACGGCGTGCCGGGAGTACTCCGCGCGCTCGGGCCACTGCTGGAACGACCCGGCGTGTTCGTTTTCGGCAGCAACGACTACTTCGCGCCGCGCCCCGTGAACCCCTTCATCTACCTGCTGGGCAAGAAGCGCAAGCCCTCCCAGGTGCAGCTGCCATGGAAGGGGATGCGCGCGGCCTTCATCGAACGCGGCTGGCACGACGCCTCGAACGCCACCGTCGAGTTCGCCATCGACCCCGCCGCGACGGGCTCCCTGACCAGTCCAGAAAAGATCAAGCTGGCCATCGCGGGCGTGGACGACCCTCACCATGAGCTGGACGATTACTCGCGGATCGCGGGGCGCCCTAATAGTGACGCCGACCTGGCCATCGGGCTGAGCCACTCCCCGGAACCGCGCGTCCTGGACCGCTTCGCCGCCGATGGATACCAGCTGGTGCTGAGCGGTCACACGCACGGCGGGCAGCTATGCCTGCCGGGTGGGCGCGCCATTGTGACGAATTGCGGCATCGACAGGAGCCGGGCGCGCGGGCTTTCCCGCTGGACCGAGCGCATGTGGCTGCATGTGACCAACGGGCTGGGCAGCTCTAAGTACGTGCCTTTCCGCATTTTCTGCCGCCCGTCGGCGACGTTGATCCACATTGTGGAGAAGCCGGCGGGCTAAAAATGCCCGTTATGCAGCCATTTTGAAAATTGCCCCCCTCGGGAGCTATAGTTGTTCGAGTTGCAGCCGTTGGCTTTGCTTAGCTCCCTTTCACAGGGTTGCGTTGTGAATTTTTCGCAGAGGCAGGACTAGCGTGCCGCTCCAGACCGGGATATGGCGCAGCTTGGTAGCGCACCTCGTTCGGGACGAGGGGGTCGCAGGTTCAAATCCTGTTATCCCGACCAGATTTAGCCCCAGTCAGTGGCCCATACGGGTCACAGGCTGGGGCTTTTTCATATCCTTGCGCTCCCTATCGCCCACCGTGTAAGAAATTAATAGCCCCCGCGTTAGTAGCCTAGCCTTACCTAACCTTTCCAAAGGTTTGTTTCCGCAAGGCTCACTACCGCTGTGGCCACCGGGATTGCATCGCAGGCAGCCCGGGACAATTAGAAACTTCCCCTCACAAGACAAGGCTCAACAAGCGCAACCATGGAACACCTAGCCAATTCCGGCCCATCGCTACGTGTCCTCACTCGTAGTGATCTCGCAGATATAGAACTCCCTCCCGAACAAGTCATCCGAGCAGTCGAAGATGGCTACCTTGCACTGGAGTCCGGCGCCTCCCGCTGCCCTACAAAGATGATGATCGACCTCCCCGTAGAGAGTCGCGACTCAATCGCCTTTTCCATGCTCGGTTTCGACGCCGCGCGAGACCTCGTTGGTTACAAGACCTCATACCGCAAAGGCAGCGACAACCGCGACCAGTACTACACCACAATTACCCTGTACGACGACGAAACCGGTCTGCCTTACGCCCTCATGGACTGCCAGAAAATCGGCGCCTCCCGCACTCCGGCAACCACCGCGCTCATCGCCCGCGAATGCGCACGCTCCGGCGCCACCTCCGTAACGATGCTCGGAACCGGGCTGCAGAGTATGAACACGCTGGCATATCTGCTCACCGTCCTGCCGAATCTCCAGCATCTCCGCTTACACGGCACCCATCCCGAGGGCGTCAAGGACACACTTGACGTTCTGCAACGCTGGTTCCCGGACCGCTCCGTCGAACTCATCGGAACTGCCAAATCACTGAATAACACGAGCTCAGATAGCATTTCTCACGCAGTGACCTCAGCTCGCGAAATCATCGCCGCGGACACCGACGCCGTGCGCGATGCAGTCTCGACCAGCGACATCACCGTGGTGGCGTCAGGTCGTGCGTGGCACCCAAAGATTCATACCAGCTGGATTCCCGAGGGTGGACTGTTAATCTCCGTAGCCTCGAAGGGTGTAGCCGATGGCGCCGTCGCGGAAGCCGACCGTGTCATCGCAACCAGCAAAGGGCAGTTCGACCTCGTCGGTCAGAGGCTCCTCCAGGGGCGCAATGTGCAGCTCGACGCCACTCTCCCAGACATCCTCGCCAGCCAGGTTCCGGGTCGTATCAGCGACTCTGAACGCATCTTCGCTTTCTGCAGCGGAATGATCGTTACGGACATTCCCATCGCTCACGAACTCGCCGTACGGGCGTTTTCCGCAGGAAGGGGAAGCGAGGTCACACTGTGGAGCTAGCGCCCAGCCTACCACCGCTCGTACAGGCGTGGGAGGAGGAACTGTTCAACCACCCCTGGGCTCTGCCGCAGATGCGGGAGTTGGCGTCGGGTCCCTTCCATGTGCTGTATCCAGCGCAACTGCGCACCAATCTGAGGGACTTTGCCACCACGGCACAGGATATGAACGTGGACTGCACTGTGTTCTTCGCACGCAAGGCGAACAAGGCCGAGTGTTGGCTGCAGGAAATCGCCGCTGCAGATCAAGGCGTAGATGTAGCCAGCGGACCGGAGCTCGTCGGCGCTCTGGCCGGAGGAATTCGCGGGACAAAACTAGTGATCACCGGCGCGGAAAAAGCAGACAATCTGCTGTGGCTGGGTATCCGTCACGGGTGCACAATCGCAGCGGATTCGCCCGGCGAACTGCAAAGAATACTAGACATCACCCGAAGGGAAACGTCTGCACACCACACCGACGGCCACACACGCGTGCTGCTGCGCATTCTGCCCGCCGAGCAGACTGAGAGCCGCTTCGGCTGTACACCTCAAGAGTGGTCAGCGTGCATTTCGGGTCTGCCTGAACTCGGGAAACACGTCGATATCGTCGGCTCCTGCTTTCATCTCAACGAATACAGCTCCGAGCAAAGGGGCAAAGAAGCGCACCGCAGCCTGGACTTTATGCGTGAGCTGCGCCGCAAAGGGTGGCGAGCGGACACTCTGGACATCGGTGGGGGATTTTCAGTTCGCTACAGCGCCGACGCAGACTGGGAAGCATTCCAACCCACGTTGACGGACGCGAGCGCTTTCCACGCAGGCCACACTCCCAGCACCTCCTATCCCTATGGCGGGGAAAAGGCAACCGGACCGGAGATGTTGCGCGCCATTCTGAACACCCCTACCAAACAGGTCGACGGGCAGACCCTCGCAGAGCGATTGCGCACCGAGGGCGTAAAGCTGGCACTCGAACCTGGAAGAGCGCTCCTAGCTGGCTGCGGACTCACCGTGTTCCCGGTACAAGGAGTCAAAAGCGCAGAGACTGAACGCAAATCCCCAGATCTCAATCCGCAAGAGAATTCGCACTACAGGTACCAGATACTCACCGCTGCAGGACTCAGCATGAGCCTGTCCGAGCAATGGAAATCCAGCGAATTCTTGCCCGATCCCACCCTTTGGCCACAGCGCGAAGGCACCCCTACGCGCGCGTGTGTCGGCGGATCAAGCTGCATGGAATACGACATGCTCACCTGGAGAACCATCTGCTTTCCCCGCGCACCCAAGCGTGGCGACCTGCTGATTTACCACAACACGGCTGGATACCAGATGGACAAGAACGAAAGCTCTTTCCACCAGCTACCGCTCCCCAGCCGCTTCGTCTGGGATAGCTCAGTCCCCACCATTCGTCATGATCACCCCCTGCATGTGGAACTCTGAAAGGCTATTGGCACGTTCCATGAAAATCTCAACTCGCACTACCCACTCAGCGATGAGCGGCGCGGGCGGCGAGTCGGCGCACCCTGCCGTGTGCACGGTTGCCCCGCCGCGCGTCAGCACCAAAATCTGCGACCTGATCGGCAACACACCCGCACTGGAGCTTTGCCGCACAGGCACCGGAAGCCGACTCATCCTCAAATTGGACTGCTTCAATCCCACCGGGAGCGTCAAAATCCGCATGGCGATGGAAATGGTGCAAGGCGCCGAGCGTGCCGGGCTCTTGCGCCCGGGTAGCCGGATCGTTGAACCCACCTCGGGAAACACAGGACTTGGCCTGGCTATCGCGGCCTCCCAGCGCGGGTACAGATTTACCGCAGTGGTGGATCATCATGCCGCCAAAGACAAACTCGATGCCATGCGTGCCCTCGGTGCCGAGCTGATTTTCGTCGGCTCACCGGACACGAGCAAGCCATCCACCGTAGCCCGGCGGAGCATGGCGAAGCACATCGTCGAATCCGACCCGAACGCCTGGTGGCCCGACCAACACAACAACCCGGACAACCCGGGCGGATATGCACAGCTCGCGCACGAGCTTTCCGCCCAATGTTCGGACGGCGTGGACGTGCTCGTCGCCGCCGTAGGCACGGGCGGCACCCTCTGCGGAACCACACGTGAACTTCGAAGGATGGGCCACGAGGCAAAAACGGTGGGCGTCGAGCCAGAAGGATCCATCATTTTCGGAGGACCGGCTGGCTCCTACAAACAGTCCGGCGCGGGTGCTCCCGGCGGCTTCACTATCGGGCAGAACGTGGATTATGCCCTAATCGATCAGCAGATCAAGGTAGGCGACGTCAAGGCATTCGCCACCTCGCGCGTACTCGCCCGGCGACACGGACTAATGGTTGGAGGAACTGCCGGGGCAGCAGTCCATGAGGGGCTGCAGACCTTGCAGACCTGCGCCGCGAACAGCACTGTTGTAGTGCTTGTTTGCGACGCTGGGGAGAAATACCTGGACACAGTGTTTAACGACGCATGGTTGGATAGCCACGGGCTGCGCTCCGAGATCGCAGAGCGGCACGTGGAGAACATGCTGCGCGCCTACCGCGATTCGCGTTCCTTGTGCGCCGGCTGCCAGGCGCCACGATGCAGCGCGGTGCGGAGATGAGGGTGGCTGCGAGGTTGAACTCCATTCAGAAGTACCGCGAAGTCCTTGGAATTTCCCTTCCCATCGCCGGGGTGCAGCTCGCCGGGGTGGCGCTGACCACCACGGACGTCCTGATGCTGCAATCCGTGGGGGTGCTGGCGATCGCTGGCGGTGGCTTGGCCATGCAGCTATACAACCAGATCCGCACGATGTGCGTGGGCATGGTGACGGCCAGCTCAAATCTCGTGGCCGAGGCTGCGGCAGAGATGGAACGGGAAGAAGCCTCTAGTCAGCCCTCGGAGGAAGGCGCGGAGCGGATCCGGCGAGCCGTGCGATCCTCCTTCGCCGTGGGCACAGGCACTGCGGTCCTCGGCGCGCTACTGGTCATCACCTTCGGCGCACTGGTTCTTGCTCTGCCTATCGACGAGCAGGTCGCCCATCTCACCTTCGCCATGACCCTCACATTGGCGCCGGGACTCATCCCCATGTTGTGGCTCAACGTCTTGCGCCAGTTCGCGGTGGGCATGCGCAAGCCTGGCTCCCTGCTTGCCATCACGCTGGTATCAATCTTCGTCAACATCGCCCTGAACTGGTCGTTTATGGCTTGGGCAACGTCGGACACATGGAAGGTGGCGGGCATCGGGCTATCCACGACCACCGTCCAACTTTTCACGTTGCTAGCCTTCCGCGTGGTCGTGCTGCGTATACCCGAGCTGCAACCCTACTTTCAGGTTCTGCCCCGCGCCGGCGACGGGGAGACTATACGCCACCTCGTGCGCCTCGGAGTACCAGTTAGCCTGACCTATGGCTCGGAGGCAGCGATTACGACAATCGCCGGGTTGGCGATGGGAACCCTCAGCCCACAGATGTTGGCAGCGCACAACGTTGTCAACCAGCTAGCGTACATCGTCTACCAGGTTTGCATCGGCTTCTCCCATGGCGGGTCGGTGCTCATCACGAGGGCACGAGCCGAAGGCGCCAACGCGGTGCGCGCGGTAACCCGGCGCGTGCTACTCGTCGTGGTCGTGTACCTGGGGATTATGGGCGCACTGTGGCTTCTGCTGGGTCGCTGGATACTGCGCCCGTTCCTGGGAAGTGCAGACGCCACCACCTTCCACATCGCCGTCCTGCTTCTGTGCCTCGCCGTGCTTCAGCAGTTCTCTAAGGGAATTCAGAACGTGACAGTGGGTTTGCTGAGGGGGCTCAAGGACACCACTTCCGGGCTGCGCTGCACTCTCATTGGATATTGGCTAGTCGGCGTACCCGGAATTCTGGTGATGGGCAAGCTCCTTAGGTGGGAGGGCTACGGCGTGTGGTGGGGACTGATCGCGGGCTTCGCAACCACTGCCGTGCTGCTATTGCGGACCTATTCTCGACGCCTCGCTTCAATTTCCTAATGGGGCGTAAGACGGCTTTTACCTCCAAGCATTGCCTTTGATCGAAGGTGTGGCTAACCTAAGTAAGCCAACCCAAAGAAAGGAACACAGTTGTCCCTCACGACACTTAGGGCTCGCAGCCCCCGAACCCCCATGCGCCCTCATCTTCGCATGGCTCGCGCAGTTGTCTCGGCCGTCGCCGCCGCCAGCCTCTTCATGACCGCCGCCTGCAGCGCCAGCGACGAACCACACTCCACAATCAGCGGAGAAAAACAGCAGATCACCGACATCCTCGGACGCAATGTTGAGGTTCCGAAGAAGGTCGAGCGGATCCTCATGGGCGGGCAGAGAATGCTCTACACCACCGCTATCCTCAACAAGGAAAACCCGCTCCAGGGGATCGTCGCCTGGCCCGATGACCTGCAGCAGAACGATCCCGGCACGTACAAAAAGTACCAACAGAAATTCTCGAAGATCGGGGATATCAAGCAGACCGGCGAGGTTTACGACGGTTCGATGTCCCTCGAGCAGGCCCTGGAGTCCCGCCCAGATGTCTTCATTGTCTCTGCGAACAGTTTCGAGGCAGCCCAAGACGCTGGCATCATCGACGGCCTTGAAAAGGCTGGAATCCCCACCGTCACCGTCGACTACTTCACCGACCCGGTGAAAAACACCGTGCCGAGCGTGCGCTTGCTCGGCAAAGTGCTCGGGTACGAAAAGGAGGCGGAGAAGTACGCCCGGTTCTACGAATCCAAGGTGGACATGGTTCACGACCGGTTGGAAAAAGCCAAAGCCACTCCCACCCCAACCTTCCTCTGGCGAGCTCCCGGCTACTTCGACTGCTGCTCCACTTTCGCCAAGTCCAACCTGGCTCAATTAGTCACCGCAGCGGGTGGCAAGAACCTGGGAGACGACATGATTGAAGGTAAGCAAGGCCAGGTCTCCCCCGAAGCGCTGGCTGGAAAAGACCCGGACGTCATCATCGCCACCGGCGCTGACTGGACTGATGCCAAGCAGCAGCCAAAAAAGACTGGCTTTATCCCCCTCGGTTACGACGAGTCCGCCGATCAGGCAGCCCGGGATTTTCAGCGCGTCGTTAACGGGCAACCTGTCCTCAAGGAAATGCGAGCCGTCAAGGACAAGAGAGCCTACGCCGCGTGGCATCACTTCTACGACTCTCCGTACAACTACCTGGCCATCGAGTGGTTCGCCAAGGCCATGCACCCCGACCTGTTTGCCGACATTGACCCGCAGGCTGACATGAAGGAACTGCACGAAAAATTCCTCCCCGTGGAGGCGAGCGGCACCTTCTGGACTGGTTTGCCATGAGCCACGTCGCCCCGACACGGTCAACCCCTGCCGTAAACGGGAAGGATCACAAAGACAGCATCCCGCAACGTCAACGCCCCGGCGTGAGCTGGTACCGAGCAGCCAGCAGGCGCAAGGTGGCAATCATCGCCGGGCTCGCGGCTCTGCTATGTGCAGTCACCGCCACAGATTTCCTCATCGGCAGCAGCATGCCTGCTAATGAGGCGATATATGTGCTATTTCACCCCAGCGATTCCCGCCCTGTTGACCGACAGATCATCTTTGATATTCGCCTGCCAATGACCATCACGGCGGTCCTCATCGGCGCTGCCCTCGCTGCCGCTGGCGCAGAGATGCAAACCATCCTGGGCAACCCCCTCGCAGAGCCCTATACACTGGGTATTTCCGCTGCCTCCAGCTTCGGCGCCGCCTTCGCCACCGTCTCCGGATTCACCGCGGCAGGAATTGGAGCAACGCTGGGGATGGCCGGCAGCGCGTGGGTGTTCGGCATCGCAGCCTGCGCGGTGATCGTCCTCTTCTCCCGGTCAAAGAGCGCCGGCACGGAGGGAATGATCTTGCTAGGCATTGCAATCGTGTTCCTTTTCGACGCTCTCCTGGCACTGATGCAATACCTCGCCTCGCAGACCCAGCTAGAGCAGGTGGTCTTCTGGACGATGGGCAGTCTCACGCGCGCCAAGTGGCCCCAGATCTGCCTCCTGGCACTCGTCTCGCTGATCGTCATCGCATTCTTCTACCGCAACGCGTGGACACTGACGGCGTTTCGAATGGGAGACGACCGCGCCAGGTCCATGGGAATCAACGTCAACAGGCTGCGCACGCTCACACTGGTGGGCGTCTCCCTCATGGCTGCGACTGCCGTTTCGATGGCCGGGACGATTGGCTTTATCGGCCTCGTCGGCCCACACATCGCCAGGATGCTCGTCGGCGAGGATCAGCGATTTTTCCTCACTACATCCATCTTCTCCGGTGCGCTCTTGCTTACCTCAGCCTCCGTGGTCTCCAAGCTGATCCAGCCCGGCGCGATCCTGCCCGTCGGCATCATCACGGCGATTGTGGGCGTGCCAGCGTTCGTCGTCCTCATCGTTCTGCGCCGCCGGCCCCGAACCGTCTCCTCGCCCACCTAAAACTCCGTCGCCGCGCCCACTTCTTCTCGCTCCAGACCCCTCCCTCACCCCAGAAAGGACAACCTCGTGGAACAGCCCACCACGGTTCCGTCAGCCCCCGCACTGCAGGTCACCGACCTGAGCTTTTCCCACGGAGCAGCGCAGATCCTGAATGGCGTTTCTCTTCCGGGGATCGACGCCGGGACCGTCACCGCCCTTGTAGGCCCCAATGGAGCTGGTAAATCCACCCTGCTGCGCTGCATGGCTCAGCTGTGCCGATTCAGCGGCAGTGTCACCGGACCCGACGCGGTGTATTTGCCACAGGATCCCCCGCCGGAAAGCACCCTTACAGTGTTTGAATCGGTGCTACTGGCGCTCCAGCACTCACGCACGGGATTCAGTGGGCTGCGCGTGGCCACATCCACCCAGGATAGAGTCAGCGCGGTACTCACACGACTGGGTCTGAAAGAATTCGAGTCTCGCACGATGTCCCAGCTCTCCGGCGGCCAGCGCCAGCTGGTGAGCTTCGCTCAGGCGATCGTACGCCGCCCCCGGGCTCTTCTGTTGGACGAGCCAACCAGTGCTCTCGACCTGCGCAATCAGCTGACCCTCATGGAGCACATTTGCACCTACGCCGTTGAAGCACCCGCGGCAGTGGTGGTCACGATGCACGATCTCTCGCACGCGGCACGCTTCGCCGATCGCATCGCAGTGCTTCACAACGGCGCCGTTTACGCGCATGGAGCCGTGGAGGATGTGCTCACCGAAGAAATGTTGCGCGAGGTCTACCGAGTCGATGGAACGATTACGCCCACCGGTGATGGAAATGTAGCGATCACCACGTCAAGGGCAATATGAGGGTCTGCTAAACTTTGGCGAGTCGCATAAAATATTTCCGTTCATGTTCCGACGTGACGGACCGCCCAATTTTTTCTAGCCCTCCGAGGTCACCCTCCCGCGCATCTTGGAGACACTAGGAGCGATCGATCGGCTCCGCAGTTCGGGACGTTGAAGGCGATTGTGCGTTTGCCTAAGATATCGTCGTCGAACTCATTGGTTAGGGTGTTTTAGACACGTGGCAGTGCTGGCCATCCCCGTCACCGTCGCGGTGGCGCTCATCCTCGTCCCCTTACTGGTCAAAACACTTGATCGTAAAGCCGGTTGGCCTTTAGGCGTGACCTTCCTGGCACTCGCGGGGTACGTGATCAAGCATGCGGATCCGATACTCAACGGCAAGACAGTCACCTGGTCCGTGACGTGGATCCAAGGTTTCCTCACGGGCGCGGGCGGTGCAGGCGACGCAAACTCAGGCGCCCTCAACTTGGCCCTGAAAATGGACTCCCTGGGACTGTTCTTCACCCTCCTGGCGCTGCTCATCGGCGCCGTCGTGTTCATCTACTCCGCCGCCTACCTGCACAAGGGCGACAAGATCATGAGCTTCTACGTGCTCATGACCTCCTTCATGCTGGCAGTCCTCCTGCTAGTCCTGGCCGACGACGTGGCCCTGCTGTTCATCGGCTGGGAGCTGGTCTCCCTGGCCTCCTTCTTCCTCATCGCCCGCTCGGGCTCCGGCGGCGAGGCCGGTTCCATCCGCACCCTCCTGCTGACTTTCATCGGCGGCCTGTTCCTGCTGGCTGCCCTGGGCATCGGCGTGATCACCACGGGCACCACCAACCTTTCGGCCATGCTGCACTCCCCCGCCTGGGAGGGCCAGGACGTGCGCCTGGCCATCGTCGCGGTTCTTATCGCCCTGGCGGCGTTCTCGAAGGCCGCGCAGATCCCCTTCCACTTCTGGCTGCCGGAGGCGATGGCCGCGGACACCCCGGTTTCCGCCTTCCTGCACGCCGCCGCCGTGGTCAAGGCTGGCGTGTACCTGTTGCTGCGCTTCTCCGGCCTGTTCGAGGGTGTGATGGCCTGGCACATCCTGCTGATCGTCATCGGCATGACCACCGCCATCATGGGTGCCGTGTTTGCCATCCAGAAGACGGATCTGAAGAAACTCACGGCCTATTCCACGGTCTCCCAGCTGGGCTGGATCGTCGCCACCATTGGTGTGGGCACTCCTTTTGCCATCAGTGCCGCGCTGGTTCACACGGCCGCCCACGCGCTGTTCAAGTCCTCGCTGTTCATGATCGCCGGCGTGGTGGACCACCAGGCCGGATCGCGTGACATTCGTCGCCTAGGGCCGCTGTGGCGCCAGATGCCCTTTACTTTTGTGTCCGCTGTGATCGCGGCGGCGTCAATGGCTGCTATTCCCCCGACCTTCGGCTTTGTGTCGAAGGAGGGCATGCTTACCGCGTTCGAGGAGGCGCCGTTTAACAACGCCGGCGTGATCGCCTTGCTGGTCGCGGCGGGGCTCGGCGCGTTGGCCACCTTCGTGTACTCCGCGCGCTACGTCTTGGGCGCATTCATCGACGGTCCGAAGGATATGTCACACGTGAAGGAGGCTCCGGCCAATCTGTGGATTCCCGCGGTGCTGCCGGGCGTGCTTTCCCTGCCGGGTGTCGCGTTCCTGGGCTTCTTCGACGAGACTCTCGACCAGGTCGTCGATGCCACGGGTCTGGGCCACGCTCACACACACTTGGCGCTCTGGCACGGCCTGACTGTGGCGCTCTGGATCTCTCTCGCGGTGCTGGTCGCGGGCGTCATTGTTGTTATTTATCGACGCCCTCTGCTCCAGCCGCTCGAGGGCAAGCGTCTCGGGGTGGCAACGGGCGCGGAGATGATCTCCGCATTCATCGAACGCTCGACCAAGGTGGGCCGTGCGTTTGGCCGCCTGGCGAACTCTGTGAACCCCAACCGGCACGTGGTGTGGATCTTCGCCTCGCTGATTGTGCTGGCGGGCTTCTCCCTGCTGGGGCCGGGTCGCCTGGAGAGGCTGGCGGATCTGCCGCCGCGTGTCGAGGGGATCGACAGCATCGTGGACCTCGTTGGCCTGGTGATTATCGGCTTGAGTGTGCTCGTGATGATTGGTACTCGCTCGCGCCTGGCTTCCGTGGTGCTGGTCGGTGTGGTCGGCGTGGGCGTTTCCTGGGTCATGCTGACACTAGGCGCACCGGACGTCGCCACCACCCAGTTGTTGGTCGAGTTCTGCGTGGTCGTCATCATGATGCTGGTGATCCGCCACCAGCCGCGCCTGTACCTGCGCGAGGGCGCAAACCGTACCCGCTTCGCCACAGTTCTGGCGGTGCTGGTCGGTGTGATTACCTTCCTGGGCGTGTGGCTGCTTATCGGCCGTCACGAGAAGCCCGCGATCGCGCAGTGGTACTTGGAGAACACCCCGGAGATCTCCGGCGGCAACAACGTGGTCGCGGTCATCCTGGTGGAGTTCCGTGCCTTCGATACCTTGGGCGAGCTGACGGTGCTGGGCATGGCGGGCATCGTCATCGCCGCGCTGATCAAGTCCATCCCCCGCTCCCCGGTTCCGGGCTACGGTCCGGGTTCCACCGCGGAGCTGTTCCGCGCTCCGGGTTCCACCCGCTTCCCGGATGTGCACAAAGTTCCGGAGCTGGCGCCGTTCTACTCCAAGTACCTGCGCTCCACGCACCTGAACTCCATCAACTCGCGGATGACGATGTACCCGCTGATCCCGATTCTTGCGCTGCTGTCCGCCGCCACATTCTGGCGCGGCCACCAGGCTCCCGGCGGCGGGTTCGTCGCCGCCCTGATCGCGGCCTGCGGCATCTTCATGTACTACCTGGCGCAGTCCCGAGCCAAGAAGATGTTCACCGACCAGGTGGCCTACACCTTCGTCGGCGCGGGCATGGCGATGGCGCTGATCACCGGCCTGATCGGCTACTTGCATGGCGGATTCCTGGCGCCAATCCACGGGGAGATTCTGGGGCAGCACATGACCACCTCGCTGATCTTCGACGGCGGCGTGTACCTGGCAGTGCTCGGCCTGGTGGTCATCGTCATCAACCAGATGGGTGGCCGCGAGCGCCCGGGTACCGACCCGGCAACGCTGAAGTCCAAGTTCCGCGCCCAGACTGCGACGCAGAAGATGGGTCCGAACTCCAAGGGCAAGCGTCCCACGCCCATCGAGGGCAAGGCGGATCCCGCCAAGCAGCCCTCGCCTGTGGCTGTGACTGTCGGCGGCAGCAACATTCCGCTCAACCCCTCCCAAGTCTCCGCTGCCGCGAAGGCTGCGGAGGAGGCCCACCGGGCCGAGCGCGAAGCGGCCCGCGCGCCGGTGAAGGCTGTCAAGGACGGGGCTGAGGCCAAGGCCGCGGAGCCTGATGGCGTCGCTAAGAAAAACACCGAACAGCAAGAACAGCACGAGAAGAAGGGAGAGAACCAGTGATCATCGCAGCTATCATCGCCATCCTGATGGGCGGCGGCGTGTACCTGGTGATGCAGCGCGGAATGCTGCGCATCATCATGGGAATCACGCTGATGAGCCACGCGGTTAACCTCCTGATCCTCGCTGCGGGCATCGGCGCGTGGCGCATGGATCCGCTGATGGATCGCGCGACCCCCGAGCAGGCAGCCGACCCGCTACCCCAGGCGTTCGTGCTGACAGCAATCGTGATCTCCATGGCCTCCACCGCCGTGATGCTGGCCATGGCCGCGCTCGGCCGCGACGACGACACGTTCGGCAGCGACGACGTGGAGACCGCCTCCCGCCGCCTGCGCACCCTGCAGACGATGGGCTGGAAGAACTACGAGGAAGCCAAGGCCCACGGCGGAGTGGTCAAGGAGCACGAGGATAAGAAGCTCGGCGCCAACGACTACACGGAAGTCCACTCCACCACCGACGAGGACGGCCCGGGCGAAGCCGCCGCACAGCCAGCCGATGCAGCCAAACCTGCCGGCGCAGCCAGCACCAGCGACAAGGCGCGCGCTAACGATCAGAAGGGAGCGCAGAAGTAATGACCGAAGGTTCCCTCCTCAGCTTGTTTATCGCCGTCCCGCTGCTGGCTGCGGCCGTTGCCGCGATGGCTCCGTGGATGAGCCTCCGCCGCGCGCTGGGCCTGCTAGTGCCGGCATTCGGCATCGTCGGCGGCGTCTGGGTACTGGTGAAGGTCAACGAGCCGAACACGGTGCTGGTCGATAACGTCGGTGGGTTCGTCGGCGGTATCTCCATCCCGCTGGTCGCCGACAACCTGGCGGGCATTATGATCCTGACGACCTCCGTCGTCGCCCTGATCGCCAACTGGTTTGCCGACGTTGTCGGGGAGACGCGCACCCGCTTCTACCCCGCCCTCACGCTCATGCTGATCGGCGGCGTATGGGGTGCGCTGCTGACCGCGGACTTGTTCAACCTGTTCGTGTTCATCGAAGTCATGCTGATGCCTTCCTTCGGTCTGCTGGCGATGACCGGCACGTGGGCTCGCCTGGCGGCGGGCAGGATGTTCATCATCGTGAACCTGGTGACCTCCCTGGTGCTGCTGAGCGGCGTGGTACTGATCTACAGCGTGGTGGGCACCACCAACCTCGCAGCTTTGGCGGGCGCGGCTGGACCCCGCGGCACTGAGTTTGCCGAGGGGGTCTACGGCAACCAGTGGCAGCTGGTGATCCCGCTGGGTGTGGTTCTGCTGGCGCTGGCTGTGAAGGCGGGCGCGGCACCCGTTCACACCTGGCTGCCGCGTGCCTACCCGTCTACCTCCCCGGCCGTGATGGCGCTGTTCTCCGGCCTGCACACCAAGGTCGGCATCTACGCGATTTTCCGCGTGTACCTGACCATCTTCGAAGGCGACCCCACCTGGTCCTGGGCAATCCTGGTGATCGTGGTGCTGGGCATGCTGATCGGTGGTTTCGCCGGCCTGGGAGAAACCACGATGCGCAGCGTGATCGCCTACCAGATGGTCAACGGCATCCCATTCATGCTGATTGGACTGGCTTTCCTCAGCGACGATGCCCGTCTCATGCTCAGCGCAGCACTGTTCTACATGCTGCACCACATGATCGTCGCCGGATCCCTCATCATGGCCTCCGGCGCGATCGAGGAGACCTACGGTTCGGGCCGCGTGCGCAAGCTCTCCGGCCTGATGCGCCGCGACCGCTTCGTCGCCGTAGTCTTCGCGGCGGGTGCGCTGGCTATCGTCGGCCTACCGCCGTTCTCCGGACTGTGGGGCAAGCTGGCGCTGGTCTTCGGTGTGGCCCAGGACGGCACGTGGAAGACCTGGCTGGCCATCGGCGCGATCATTGTCTCCTCCATCGGCGCCTTGGTCTCCATGATCTACGTGTGGCGCGAGGTGTTCTGGGGGCGCCAGATGAACGCCAACGAGGCCGACCCGGAGCTGCGCGTACCGCGCCGCTACGTGTGGCCGTCGGCAGTCATGATGCTGATCTCCGTAGGCATGTTCATCGGCGCCGGGCCGATCTTCCAGCAAGTCAACAAGGCCGCCGATAACCTGACCGACACGACCGCTTATGTCGAGGCAGTCCTCGGCGATCCGGATGACGCCGTCGGTGCGGTCCTGCCACCCGGCCCGAGCGGATTGGATAATGTTCCTGCCGGTGCGCGTAGTACTACGAACGATGACGCCCACACCGAGCGTGCTGAGCGTGCCGAACGCGAAGGCCGCGGAGGCCACGAGAACCGCGAAGACCGCGAAAGCCGCGAAGACCGTAAAGACACGGAGCAGCAGGCTCAGAACCGGGAGGAGCGCTAAGCCATGGCAAAGTTCAGCATTGTCCAAGCAATAAGGTCCACCGGCCACGCGCTGAAGTACGCCGTGTGGCTCACCGGGCAGATCATCAAGGAATCGGTCGTCATGGCGGCCGATACCCTCGGCACCGGCCGCAATATCGCGCCGGTAGTGATCTACTACCCGCTGCGCGTGACCAGCGAGCGGGACATCGCGGCCCTCATCGCCTCGATCACCATGACCCCCGGCACGCTCTCTCTGGGCGTGACTGGCCCGAAGGAGGTCGACTACGACGCAGCCGCCGGCGAGCGCAGTTCTAAGGACGCCTTCGCCGTGGCCCGCTCGGAGTTCAACACCCACGGCCTAGACCACGTCCAGCGCTTCCTCGCGGTCCACGCCATGTACGGCGCCGACCCCGAAGAGCTGTTAGCCAGCCTGGCGGACATGGAGGAGCACCTCGCCCCATCGGTGAAGGAAAAGCCGCTGCACTTCGACGTGCAGTATCTGGTGGAGAAGGGCCGCCCCGGCCCGCGTGGCTTCCGCGGTTCACGCGGCGGTCGTGCCTCCGATGAGACGGTCTTCGACGTAGAGAAGGTGGATTCCACTCCACACGCCGCCGCCTTCGTCGCCGCGATCCTCCAGTCCGACGAGGAGGAAAAGAACCCCTCCGACGTACGCGACATGGATCGCAAGGAACGCTACGAGATCGCCCGCCGGAACGCTGAGCGCGCCAAGGCCCGGATCTCCAATGCAACCCCCGATATTGATACTTTCCGCGGGGACAACCTGGGGGCGTCCAAACCCGACCAGGAAGGCCGCACCAAACCGGGAGAGACCTTGTACGACCCGTTGTATCCGAAGAACAACCCAAAGGAAGGCAAGTAGATGGAGCCCAGGGACTTACTAAATATCCTGGTGGGCATCGCCGCCGCCATTGTTGTTATCGCGCTGTTTACGGTGTTGTGGCGCGCAGTGTCTACGCATAATGACGCCCGCCGCGCCGTCCTTTCCGACATGGTGTTTATGGCGATGGCAGGCCTGTTTTTGTGTTATTCGATCTTCCACCGCACGTCGATCACCTACGAGGTCGCACTGTTCGCCGGCCTGTTCGGCGCGCTGTCGACGATCTCCTATGCCCGCATCATTTCTCGAGGGAGGCGCTAAATGTCCACAACAGTCCTCGCCGCTGCCGGCGAAATGGTCGAATTCAGCGAACCTGGTTGGCTTGGCGCGATTACCGCGGGTGTGCTCGCCATTCTCGGGGCGATCTTTATCTTTGTTTCTGCCCGCGCAATGTACCTTGCTCCGGACGCCCTCAGTCAGGTCAACATGGTCGGTCCAGCTGTCGGCGTGGGGCTTCCCCTGCTGATCAGCGCCAACCTGGTTTACTCCTGGTCGACGGAAGGGTTTGTGCTGGGCGAATTGATCCGCGCGATCGTCGCGATCGTTGCGTTGCTGGTGATCGGCGCCGTCGGTTCATACGTAATGGGCCGTGCGCTGCATGCGACGCACTGGGATCACACCGTGCCGCTGTCTGGTGGTCAGCGGGCGAAGGAGCCCAAGTAGCGCCAGCGGGCGCAACCTTAAGACCAGTAGCGCCATTAGAAAACGAGTCCGCCCACCACTTCCTTGGTGGGGGCGGACTCGTTTTTACTTTTTGCGGGGCGGAACTAGCCGACGACGGCCACAGCCTCAACGTCGATTTCGCCACGCATCGCCTTGGAGTAAGGGCAGAACGCGTGTGCATCCGCAACCAGCTCGTCGGCCTTAGCCTGGTCCACGCCGAAGACGGTGGCGGTGATCTTCGCGGACAGGCGGAAGCCTTCCGGAACCTTGTTCAGGGTGGTCTCAACGGTAACCTCCGGGGACTGGGTCATTTCCACGCCAGCCTCCTTGATGGTCTTCTGCAGAGCGCCGTTGAAGCAGGCGGCCCAGCCTGCGGAGACCAGCTGCTCCGGGTTCGTGCCCTCGCCGGAGCCGCCCATTGCCTTTGGCGGGCGAACGTCCAGGTCGATCTGGCGGTCGTCGGTGGCTACGTGGCCGTCACGGCCGCCGCCGGTAGAAAGTGCCTTTGCTGTGTACAGTGCCTCGCTCATGAGTGAACCAATCCTTTCGCCAAAACTGTCTGTTGGTCGTCGTTAGTTGCTGTTTGATTCTTTTGCGGCGCCCAGCCTACGTGAACCGGCGGGCGCCGCGCTGTGGCCAGTGGCGGCTACTTGCCGGTGAAGATTTCCTTCACCCGGTCGCGCAGGTTCTCGTCGACCTTGCCCCAGTAGGTCCAGCACTGCTCGGCCACCTGGTCAGACACACCGTCCATCGCGCCTGCGATGTTGTTTGCCAAGCGCTCCCGGGCGGCGTCATCCAGAACCTCGCGCACCAGCTGGCCCGCCTGGATGAAGTCATCGTCCTCCGGGTGGCGGACGTATGCCCCGCGGGTCAGGTCAGTGCCGTGCAGGTCGTCGAACAGGCCCAGCTCCTCCGCGGCGGTCACGGCGGATTCCTGGCCGCGGCCAAAGCCGTACTGGGATTCACCGGCGGCCACGCCCTGCTCGACGGCACCGGAGCCATCGTTGACGTCGTTTACGCCCTCGCCGCGCTCGAAGCGATTCGGGGAGTACACCGGGGTGCCGGCCGGCGGGAACTCCTGGTTACCCGCGCCGTCCTTGGCGGTGTAGTAGTTCTTCTCCGCCACAATGGAACGGTTGGAAGGCAGCTGGTGGAAGTTCACGCCCAGGCGGTAACGCTGCGTGTCTGCGTAGGCGAAGGAGCGAGCCAGCAGCATCTTGTCCGGAGACAGCCCAATGCCCGGCACCAGGTTCGACGGCGCGAAAGCGGCCTGCTCGATCTGGGCGAAGAAGTTCTGCGGGTTCTCGTTCAGCGTGAAGTGGCCGACCGGAATCAGCGGGTAATCCTTCTGGGACCAGGTCTTCGTCAGGTCAAACGGGTTCCAGCGGTAATCTTCCGCCTCGGCGACAGGCATGATCTGCACCTTCACATCCCACGTCGGGTAATCGCCGCGTTCGATGGCGTCATAAAGATCCTGGCGGGAGGAATCGAAGTTGCCCGAGGCAATGACCTTGGCGGCTTCCTCCTCGGTGTAGAAGTCCCAGCCCTGGCGGGTCTTGAAGTGGTACTTCACCCAGAAACGCTCGCCGGCGTCGTTGATCCACTGATAGGTGTGAGAGCCGAAGCCATCCATGTGGCGGAAGTCCGTCGGGATACCGCGATCGCCCATCAGGTAAGTCACCTGGTGTGCGGTCTCCGGGGAGCGGGTCCAGAAATCCCACTGCATGTCCGCAGAGCGCAGGCCGGAATCCGCCAGACGCTTCTGGGAACGGATGAAGTCCGGGAACTTAATGCCGTCGCGCAGGAAGAACACCGGGGTGTTGTTGCCCACGATGTCGTAGTTGCCCTGCTGGGTGTAGAACTTCAGCGAGAATCCGCGCACGTCGCGCACCGCGTCGGGGAAGCCCTGCTCGCCCGCGACGGTGGAGAAACGGGCCAGCATCGGGGTCACACGCCCCGGCTGGAACAGGTCCGCCTTGGTGTACTTGGAGACGTCCTCGGTGATGGTCAGCTCACCGAAGGCGCCGGAGCCCTTGGCGTGCACGTTGCGCTCCGGGATGCGTTCGCGGTTGAAGTGCGCGTGCTTTTCCACCAGGTGTACGTCGGAAAGCAGCAGCGGACCCTGCTGGCCCACGGTCGCGGAGTGCTCCTCGGTGCTGACCGGGGAGCCGTTCACGTTCGTCGAGGCCCCGGAGTAGGGGCACACGCCGCGGGAGGCGACGCCCTTGGCCGTGGTGATTGGGTCGTTATTGGTGCCGTCATTATTCGTAGCAGTCATGGGTACCTCCAGATACCTAATAGCTTTGGCTATGCAATCCACCTTGCCAGAATTTCCGCACCCGCGTGTTAGGCTTTGTCCATGACCAGCCAGGCAACCAGCAGTCAGGCGCACGATGCCGCTGTGACCGACCTCGCCCTGCGCGCCGCCAGCGGCGACCGCCAGGCGTTGACCGAGTTCATTTCCGCCACGCACGACGACGTGTGGCGCCTGCTGGCCCACCTGGCCGATACCGACCGTGCGGACGACCTCACGCAGGAGACCTACCTGCGCGTACTAAGCGCCCTGCCGCGCTTCGCCGCCCGTTCCACGGCCCGCACCTGGATCCTCTCCCTCGCCCGCCGCGTGTGGGTCGATAGCGTACGCCACGACATGGCCCGCCCGCGCAGCTCCGCCACGGAGATTGAGGACGCCACCAGCGCCACCCCCGCCGCCGAAACCACTGGCGGGCAAAGCTGGGCCGAGTGGGTGGACACTCGCGCCCTCATCGACCAGCTGGAGGAGGAACGCCGCGAGGCTCTGATCCTCACGCAGGTGCTGGGCTACACCTACGCCGAGGCTGCGAAGATCGCTAACGTCCGCGTGGGCACGATCCGCTCCCGCGTTGCCCGCGCCCGCGCCGACCTGGTTGAGATGGCTGGCAAGGGACGCGGTGGCGTCACCAAGAAAGAAAAGAACAAGCGCCGCTTCGGCGTAGCCTAACCCTGGTACAACCACTCGCGACGGCGCATTTAAGGAACAGCGGGGTCAACGGGCTAGGCTGGTGAATATGAGCACGAGCCCCAGCAACCCGTCCATCGCTGCCAACTCCGCACTACTGCTGCTGTCTTTCGGCGGCCCGGAGAAGGCCGAAGACGTGGTGCCTTTCTTGGAGAATGTCACGCGCGGCCGCGGCATCCCCCGCAAGCGTTTGGAGAAGGTGGGCGAGCACTACTTCGCGCTCGGCGGTCGCTCCCCCATCAACGATCAAAACAAGCAGTTGATCAGCAATATCGAGGCCGAGCTTGCCCGGCGCGACATCGACCTGCCTGTGTACTTCGGCAACCGCAACTGGGAGCCCTATGTGGAGGACGCACTGCAGCAGATGGTCCGCGATGGCATCCGCCACGTGTACGTCTTCGCTACCAGCGCCTGGGGCGGCTACTCAGGCTGCTCGCAGTATCAGGAGGACCTGCGCCGCGCCATCGCCGCGTGCGAGGAGGCTGGCCTGGAGCCGCCGAAGGTGGAGCGTCTGCCGCAGTTCCACCGCCACCCGACGTTCATCGCGGAGTTTGCCCAGGCAGTGGATGCCGCCCGCGAGCAGCTGCGTGCTGAGCACGGCGAGGAGACCGCGGCACAGGCCGACCTGGTTTTCACCGCGCATTCCGTGCCGACGGTGGCGGATAAGACCGCGGGCCCGCACAAATTCGGCGGAAATCTGTACTCTCAGCAGGTGCTTGATGCCTCGCGTTTGATCCAGCAGACCAGCAGCTTCGCTAACAACCCTGGTAGCGGTGCGGATTACGGATGGACTGGTCGACTGGCCCGCCACGAAAATGTCGGAGGCCGCGGCGACGGACCCGCCCACACGGGTGAGACGGTGGGGGTTGATGTTGGCGTCGCCACCGCACTCGACGTCGAGCTCGTGTGGCAGTCACGGTCGGGCTCCCCGCATGTGCCGTGGCTAGAGCCGGACGTGTGCGACCACATCGAGGCGCGCGCGGAGGCCGGCAATAAGCGCGCAATTGTCCTGTGCCCGGTCGGCTTCATCACCGATCACATGGAGGTCAAGTGGGATCTGGATACTGAGGCCCGCGATGCCGCCGCAAAGGCAGGTATCCCCTTCGTGCGCGTTGCCACCCCGGGTTTGACCGCCGGTTTCGCAGGGATGGTGGTTGATCTTGTTGTTGGTAGTGACGCCCCCAGCGCCAACCTCTCCGAAGATCAGCAGGCCGCGCGCGCTTTGGCGGCGAAGGTTACCGGCGAGCTGGCGACAGTTCCAGACTTCGGCCGCACCTTCAACGGCAAGCCGTGCGCGCCGGGATGCTGCGGCAGCGAGGCCTAGAGGCCGGGCGAGCTACCCGGCGCGACGCGGCGCAACGCTAGACCAGCAGCTCCGCGATCTGGATGGTGTTCAGTGCGGCACCCTTGCGTAGGTTATCCCCGGCGACGACCAGCACTAGGCCGCGGTTTCCGTCGACGGTCTGGTCCTGGCGGATGCGGCCGACCAGGCTCTCGTCGATGCCCGTGGCAGCCAGCGGGGTGGGCACGTCCACGACCTTCACGCCCGGGGTCTCAGCCAGCAGCTGGCGGGCGGTTTCCGGAGTGATTTCGCGGTCGAATTCCGCGTGGATGGTCATGGTGTGGCCGGTGAAGACAGGCACGCGCACGCAGGTGCCGGCCACGCGCAGCTCGGGGATGCCCAGGATCTTGCGGGATTCGTTGCGCAACTTCTGCTCTTCGTCGGTCTCCTCGGAGCCGTCGTCGACGAGGTTGCCAGCCAGTGGCAGGGCGTTGAAGGCGATAGGCGCCACGTAGGGGCCTAGGTCTTCGGCCTTGAGGGCGGAACCGTCGTGCACCAGCTTGCGCAGCCCCTCGTCGTCAATGGTGTTCTCATTGGCGGTGTTCTCAGTGGCAACCAGGTTGTCCAGCACCTGGCGCACCAGCGCGTCCACGCCGGCCAACCCGGAGCCGGAAACGGCCTGGTAGGAGCTGACGTGCATCTGCTTCAGGCCTGCCGCCTTGTGCAGTGCACCCATGACTGGCATGGCGGCCATGGTGGTGCAGTTCGGGTTGGCGATAATGCCCTTGGGTGTGTTCTTGACGTCCTGTGGATTCACTTCAGAGACAACCAGCGGGACTTCTGGATCCTTGCGGAAAGCCGACGAGTTGTCCACGACGATCGCGCCGGCTTCTGCGAAGCGCGGGGAGTGCTCGCGGGAGGTTCCGCCGCCTGCGGAAAACAGGGCGATGTCGATGCCGCGCAGGTCCTCCGTAGCGGTGGCTGCGACGTCTTCGATGACGATCT
Source organism: Corynebacterium jeikeium (assembly GCF_028609885.1). Taxonomy (NCBI): domain Bacteria; kingdom Bacillati; phylum Actinomycetota; class Actinomycetes; order Mycobacteriales; family Corynebacteriaceae; genus Corynebacterium; species Corynebacterium jeikeium. The sequence goes on from NZ_CP063195.1 coordinate 2,395,166, forward strand.
GCTCGCCGCGGAATTCCAACTCCTTACCCGCGGAGCGGGAGGAAGCGAAGAATCGTACCTTGTCCGCCGGGAAGTTCCGCTCAACGAGGATGTCACGCATCACGCGACCAACTTGGCCGGTGGCTCCGACGACAGCGATGGTGGTCATTCGGGGATCTACCTCTTCTATCTGCTTAAGCTGCTGTTTTAGCGTCCCGTCCCAGCGTACACGGTGGCTTCTTCGTCGCCGCCCAGCTGGAAGCGGTCGTGGATGGCGCGCACGGCCTTATCCACGTCGGTGTCGCGGATCAGCACGGAGATGCGGATCTCGGAGGTACTGATCAGTTCGATGTTCACGCCCGCGTCACGTAGCGCCTCGCAGAAGTCGGCGGTCACACCGGGGTGAGACTTCATACCAGCGCCGACCAAGGAGACCTTGCCCACGTGGTCGTCGAAGATAAGGTCCTGCCAGTCGTTCTGTTCCTTAATCCCCTTCAGCAGTTGCATTGCGCGGGTGGCGTCGGTACGCGGGCAGGTGAAGGTAATGTCGGTGCGGTTGTTGTCGATCTTGCTGATGTTCTGCACAACCATGTCGATGTTGATCTCAGCGTCGGCGACGGCGCGGAAGACCTTCGCTGCTTCCCCAGGGGAATCCGGGATGCCGAGAACGGCGATCTTGGCCTCGGAGCGGTCGTGTGCCACGCCGGTGAGTACTGCTTCTTCCATGGGAATATCCTCCATTGATCCAGAGACGAGGGTGCCGATGTCGGTGCTATACGAGGAGCGGACGCGCAGAGGCACGTCGAATGCGCGGGCGTACTCCACGCTGCGCAGCATCAGCACCTTCGCGCCGACTGCTGCCATCTCCAGCATTTCTTCGAAAGAGATCGTGTCGAGCTTTTGAGCGTCCGGCACGATGCGCGGGTCCGCGGTGTACACGCCGTCGACGTCAGAATAGATCTCGCACACGTCTGCTTCGAGTGCCGCGGCCAGGGCGACTGCGGTGGCATCCGAGCCGCCGCGGCCGAGAGTGGTCACGTCACGCGTCTCGCGGTTCACACCCTGGAAGCCGGCGACGAGGCAGATTTTCCCTTCGTCCAGAGCTTCCTGCACGCGGCCGGGGGTGACATCCACGATGCGCGCATTGCCGTGCCGCTCGGTGGTCAGCACGCCTGCCTGCGAGCCGGTGAAGGATTGCGCCTCGGCGCCGAAGGAGGCGATGGCCATGGCCACTAGCGCGTTGGAGATGCGCTCACCGGCGGTCAGCAGCATATCCATCTCGCGCGCGGGCGGCACGGGGTTTACCTGCTCAGCGAGTTCCAGCAGGTCATCGGTGGTGTCTCCCATTGCGGAGCAGACGACGACTACATCGTTGCCCTGCTTCTTGGTTTCCACGATTCGCTCGGCTACGCGCCGGATCCTCTCCGCGCTTTCCAGCGAGGAGCCGCCGTATTTCTGAACGATGAGCGCCACTGGTTGTTGCCACCTTCCGGGTCTAGTCTTAATCAAACTTTAGACTACTTTGTCTGTTTCCCTGGGGCTAGGGTTCGAGTAACTCTTTTTTACTTTATGACGCCACCTCTCCAGCAAACCACATTCGTCACATACGTAACACGCGCATCGCGGGCCAATATCCGACACAACCCCTGGCGTCCGATAAAGTACCCAAGGAACAAAGCACCCGAATAGCACGCAAGTTCGGTGCATCAGCGTAAGCGCGCCCACCCGGCGCAGCACAGCACGACCAACCAAGAAGATAACCACGAGGTGAGGGGCCACGATGCTCGAAAACAACGCGCTCGCAGTTGTTTTCGCCTTGGGCTCCGCTCTCACCATCGCCTGGGGGACGGTGGTGCGCCACCGCATCGCCGTCGCTTCGGGAGAGAACCGCAGCGGCGCTATCTGGGATGCCATCAAACAGCCCATGTGGTGGGTTGGCGTGGCCAGCGCCCTGTTCGGATACCTTCTGCAGATCGTGGCGCTGGCGTTCGGAACACTTCTGGTGGTGCAGCCGATCCTCGTACTTTCCTTGATGTTCACACTGCCACTTTCGGCAAAATACGACGGGCGGCGAATATCGGCGTCCGAAACAGCATGGGCGGGGCTTTTGACGGCCGCAGTGGCCATCCTCGTTGTGCGCGGCAATCCGGCGCCTGGGCACCGCGAGCCAGACCTGAGCGTGTGGCTAGTGTGCCTGAGCATCGGCGCAGTGATCCTGCTGGCGTTCTTTGTGTATGCGCTGGAGCAGGCAGCCGCGCTGCGCGCGTTGGTGCTGGGGTCCATCACCGGCGCGATCATGGGATATGTCGCCGTGCTTTCGAAAGCCGTGGTGGACGTTTTCAGCGATGCCGGGACTGCCGCGCTTCTGGCTTCGTGGGAGCTGTGGACTTTGATCGCCTTCGCGGCGATCGGCACGGCGGTGCAGCAGGCCTCATTTAACGCCGGGCCACTGAAGAACTCCTTGCCCGCGATGACAGTGGTGGAGCCACTTGTGGCGTTCGTTCTGGGCTACATCGTTCTGGGCGAGAAGTTCCAGATTGACGGCTGGGAGTACGCCTACATGGCAGCCGCCATTGCAGTGATGACGATCTCGACGGTGATTCTGAGCCGCAAGTCGATCGACGAAGGCGGCAGCAATGAGGCACCCACTGAGACAGCCCCAGCCGCAGGCGCGGGCGTATCCAAGCATCAAATCAACTGATCAAATCTCATCCTATTGACAGTTTTCAGTTAGCTCTGATTAACTACCCTCTAAGTTTTCAGCACCCTGCAGAAAGCCTCTACTCACCTTTCTAGAACTCATAAGGAGTGGGATGAAAAAGATCATCTCCACGACCGCCGTGCTTGGACTAGTCACGGGCGGTCTGCTCTTAACCTCTGCCGCATCCACTGCCGAGACCACCAGCGCCGGTATCTCACTCAGCTGCCAAGCAACCCCTTCCACAAGCCTGGCGGGGCCACAGGAATTCAGCACAGAAAATGTCACCGTCAACATTGATGCCCCAAAGAGTGTCCGGATCGGCGAGGAGTTCCGCACCGCATTCTCCATCGACCCGGTAGAGGTCGAACTGCCGGCACTTCCGATGGGCGCAAAGATGGAGAGCGCGAGCCGGTTGAAGCTGGATCTCGCTCTGCCGGCAGGCGTGGAGTTCCTCGGCGCGGATATCGACGACTCGAAGTCCAACTTGAAGGGCATGAAGGTCATCCAGGTGGATGATGCGGGTCGCCCCAGCGCCACCGGCCAGTTCCTCCGCGTAACCAGTGCAGACAATGCCACCATCGGCAATGGCCCGAACTCTGCCCGCAACCGCGAGGGCGGAATCAAGTACACGATGAATGGCTCCAAGATCGATCTACGCTTCCCTGAGATCACACTTCGCCTCAAGGCGAAGACCGCTGGGGAAAAGTCGCTGGGAGTGCGCGCCCAGGGCGCGGCGGGCACCTTCGCTAAGGACGAGAACTTCCTGACGATGCTGGGCAAGGTATCCGCTCCGATTGTCGGCACCATCTGGGCCCCGGTGCAGTGCTCGCCACGCGCGAACAGTAAGGCTCCTCTGGACCCTCGGGCCTCGAAGCTGGCGAGCGTAGACGTCGCTGAGGCTTCCGAGGTGGCTCTGAATCTCGAGGCCAGCGACACTCCAGTAGCCGGTAAGCCCACCGAACTGACCGCAATCCTCGAGCCAACCGCTGAGGGAACCGTGGAATTCACCTCCGGCGGCCTGAAAGCAAGCGCTCCGGTGGTCGATGGCAAGGCCACTGCAGAGCTGACGTTCCCAACCACTGGCGAGCACGAGGTCACGGCACGCTTCCAGCCGAAGAATTCCGGCGAGTTCAAGGAGGCTACGGCCACCACTACCGTGACGGTCGAGGGCCAGGACGCGGCCCTGAGCGTCGAGGCTCCTGAAAACGCCCCGGCGCGTTCGCGCGTAGAGGTGAAGGCCACCGTGGCGGAGGGCGCCGAGGGTACTGTGCGCTTCCGCCTGGGTGATGCGACGGTGACGGCGAAGGTAGGCGCTGGGGCCGCCGTCGCTGAGCTGCCCACCGGCTCGACCCCCGGGGATCAGCAGATCACCGCAGAGTTCATTCCCGCCCCGCGCAGCGCATTCGCAGCAGGCACGGCTAGCGCACCGATCACGATCGATGCCGTCACCGGAACGACGATCGAGCTAGGCGCGGACCCCACCGGCCCGGTTCGCCCCGGGCAGCCGGTAAGCATTAGCGCCACCGTCACCCCTGCAGAGAACACGGAGCAGGCAGAAGGCAAGGTGGAGTTCCTCATCGATGGCGAGCGGGTCACCCGCACGCTGGAGGAGCACCGCGCGACCGTGGAGTTCACCCCAGACCGCGCTGGCGAGTTCCGGGTGGAAGCCAAGTTCATCCCGGCAGATGAAACCCAAACTCCAGCCGAGGATGTACTGACCGTACAGGTCCAGGGATCCTCTGAGACCCAGCTTGAAGTCAACGCGCCGACGGACGTCCAGCCGCTGGTTGAGGCGCCAACCACCGTAACCGTTAACCCGGCTGCAGCTGGCACCGTGACTGCCGTGATTGACGGACGCCGTATTTCCGCAGAGTTTCAGGAAGACTCAGGAACCGTCACTCTGCCACTGGTGTTCCCACGCGAGGGAGACTTCGAAGTCCCAGTCACCTTCGCCCCTGCGAACCCGGCTGACGCGCAGCGCGCGGAAACCACAATCAACGTCAAGGTCGCCGCTCCTGCAGTAAGCGGCGTCGATATCGCTCTCACCGGACCCAATACCGCCGTAAAGGGCGAGAAGACGAACTACACTGCGACCCTCACCCCAGATGCAGGTGACCGTCACGGCGTGACGGGCTTCCTGGAGGTCCTTATCGACGGCAAGAAGGTCACCAAGGACGGCGAGCCGATCCGCATCCCAGTCGTTGAAGGCATCGCAGAGTTTGACGTGCTGTGGAACCGCGCCGGCGCCCAAGAACTCACCACGGTGTTCCACAACACCGAAGGCAAGGAAGTCTCCCGCGCCGCAACAACCGTGACTGTAGCGAGCGGCGACGACAAGCCAGATGAGACCGATAAGCCGGGCGACAATGACAAGCCTGACGAGACTGGCAATTCCAGCGGTAGCTCTAACGGCGGCTCCAACAGTATTACCCCGAGCGGCTCCAACACCACAGCGACTGATCCCTTCGCTCCATTGGTCGAATTCTTCCGCATGTTGTGGGAGTGGCTGACTTCGCTGTTCTCCGGTGGTGGCTCCTCTACTGGTAACTCCACCGCTCCCCGCAACTAATTCCTTCCCACCTCTTACTCCCACAAGGACTGTTCCATGACCCTAATGCCCTCCCGCCGCTTGGGCCGTATCGCTCTGGGCGCGATCACTTCCCTATCCCTAAGCTTCACACTCATTTCAGCGGCTCCCTCCAGCCTTGCCAACCCCCTTGCCACTGCAGCTCCGACGAGCAAGTCGGTACTGGTGAATCACCTGTGCGTTGAGGATAAGGGGTGGTTTTCCAATGGCTCCGACCTGACACTTTCGCCCGACGATGTCGCCGTCGAGTACCCGGAAACTGTTCTTCCGGGGCAGACATTCACCGTCAAGATCCAGCCGGGCGAGATGCGCACCGGTGGAAAGGATACGGGGCGGATGAAGTACGATATCGCGCTGCCGCAGGGGGTGAAGATCAGCAACCTACGTCTCGATGGTGGTGCGTCCGGCCTCAATGCCAACCCGGCTGCCGTGGTGCAGCGCGTTGACGCCGCGGGCAAGCCGAATGCCAACGGCGCGTTCGCCCGCATCTGGGATGGCGCGAACTCCGTAAATAACGGCGGCAATGAAAACGACAGCTGGGGATGGGGGACTGGCCGCGCTGGCCTGGCAGTAGACAAGAACAAGTCCTTCCGCCTGCCACGCATCGCCTTCGACGTCACCGCCCCGACCGAGGTGGGCGCAAAGATCGTGACCGGCCTGCGCGCAGCCGGCAGCGGTGTTGGCCCCACCAGCAAGGAGAACAGGGATAACACCCTGTCGATGCTAGCCAAGGCGAACGTTGCTGATGCGGTGTACTGCACCGCGGATGCCGCCGGCAAGACTCTCACCAGCACCACGGTGGCCCTGCGCGATACACAGACCGAATTCGCCGAAACCTCCACCGACCTTGAGGTCTTCAGCGGCGCAGGCGACGTCACCCTGAAGGCTCTCGTCAAGGGTACGGATGGCCAGCCCATCACCGAAGGCAAGGTCGAGTTCGACCTAGGCGATGGCCAGCGTCGCACGGTGGATGTCCGCGATGGCGTCGCGGAGCTGCGCTACACCTACACCGAGCTGGAGGACCGCGAGTCCGTCAAGCACAAGGTTGTGGCTCGCTACCTGGGTGTCGAGGGGCGCACGAGTGCCTCTGAGGCAACCACGACTGTGACGGTCAACCCCGTGCCGCGCACTGCCTTGAAGGCCACCGTTGACCTCAAGGGCGAGGTCGACGCGACAGCCCCCGCGGAGGGCAAGCTGCCGATGACTCTGCAGGCGACGGTTGGCGCTGAGCTGGCTGATCCGGAAACAGATCCCGATGCTGATGCCGCCCTCGAGGACGGCGTAGAAGTGGTGTTCTTCAACGGCGACGAGGAGATCGGTCGCGCGAAGACCGCGAACGGCGTGGCGGAACTGCAGACCACCGTGCCGGATGAGCCAGCCACGCTGCAACTGCGCGCTGTCGTCGAGGACTTCGAGAACGACACCCAGGAGGTCTCCGGCGCCGAGGACACGCTTGAGCTGAAGGTGGCTCCGGTGGCGAAGACCACCCTGAAGTTGGACGAGGTTGAACCGGCGCTGGTGGGCGAAAAGCGAAAGCTGAGCGCTCAGTACACTGCAACCCCCGGCTCCCCAGAAGGGGCCGAGGTGATCTTCCGCGCCAACGGCATCCGTATCGGCACCGCGCAGACCGATGCCGAGGGCAACGCGAGCGTGGAGCACACCTTCGACCAGGCTGGTCTGCAAACGATCACCGCGGAGGTTCGCGAGCGTGAGGTGTCTGGACGCACGTTCGCCAAGGCAGTGGCCGAGCCGGTGAAGTTTGAGGTGCTCAGCCCGGGGAAGGTGGAGACCGGAACCACCCTGAGCCGCGATGAGGTGAATGTCGACCTGGACGCCCAGACGCTTACGGGCGATACTGTGGCCTTCACTGCGAAGGTGACCGTCCAAGGGGATGAAAAGATCACAGAAGGTGCAACCGTTTCCTTCTTCAACGGCGAGCAGTTCCTCGGCACCGCGCCGGTCGATCCAAACACCGGCGAGGCACGTTTTGAGTACCGCTTCCCGACTCGGGGTGAACACCAGATGCGGGCAGTCTTCAACGGCCAGGAAGTCGTCAATGCCGATGGCGCGGTCACAGCGCTGTTGGAGCCCTCTACCTCCGAGGAGCTGACCGTGGAGGTAAAAGCTCACGAGATTGTGGTCGAAGACACGGGCACAGGCAATGATGGCGGCAATGACGGCGACGGAAATGAAAACCCGGACAACGGAAACCCCGGAGATAACGAGCCTGGTAAGGGCTCTTCCCAGGGGTCTCTGGAGAATCCGACCCTCCGCACCATTTTGATCACGCTGGGCTCCCTCGGAATCATCAGCGCGATCATCGCAGCCGCGATGCACTTCCTCAATCGCTAGCGTCCCCCATGGGCCGCTAGTGCCCTATCAGGTCGCTAGCGCCCTAATGAGTGCCGAGACGGCGGCGTCATAAAGAAAGAACAAGAAGAAAGAACCGCATCAAACACCCCACATTGAGGGACAGATTTCCCGCAATGTGGGATTTGGGGCGGTTTTTTATCTGTTTTGGAAGCTCTTCCTGTGACACACCTAATACTCGGGCTATAGTGGTGACTATGACTACGCCAGCGCGCAACCTGCTTCTGCGACGCGGCGGGGCTCAAAGGTTCTAAGAGATTTGGGTTTACAGCCCAACGACCGACCGGCACCCCGTCGCGGACTTTGGCGTTGCCGGTCGGGAAAACAACCAAGAACAAACAATTCTTCTCAGGAGCCCCCACCCATGTCTAACGACACTTTCATCTCCGCACCCGCCCGCATCAACACCCCGAACGGCGAAATCCCCGAAGGCCAGCCCGCCTGGAACAAGCAGCGCAACTCCTCCATGCCGCACGTGCGCTACCAACCCTTCTTCGAAGAGGTAGAGGAAATCACCCTGCCGGACCGCACCTGGCCGGACAAGGTCATCGACCGCGCCCCGCAGTGGTGCGCCGTGGACCTGCGCGACGGCAACCAGGCGCTGATCGACCCGATGAGCCCCGAGCGCAAGCGTCGCATGTTCGAACTGCTGGTGGACATGGGCTACAAGGAGATCGAGGTCGGCTTCCCGTCTGCCTCCCAGACCGACTTCAACTTCGTCCGCGAGATCATCGAGAAGAACATGATCCCCGACGACGTCACCATCCAGGTGCTGGTTCAGGCGCGCGAGCACCTGATCCGCCGCACCTTCGAAGCCTGCGAGGGCGCGAAGAACGTCATCGTCCACTTCTACAACTCCACCTCGAAGCTGCAGCGCAAGGTTGTGTTCCGCAAGGACAAGGAGGCCATCAAGAAGCTGGCCACCGACGCAGCCGAGCTGATTAAGACCATCGCCAAGGACTACCCAGACACGAACTGGCGCTGGGAGTACTCCCCCGAGTCCTACACCGGCACCGAGGTCGCCTACGCCAAGGAAGTCTGCGACGCAGTCGTCGAGGTAATGGACCCGACACCGGAGAACCCGATCATCCTGAACCTGCCCTCGACCGTCGAGATGATCACCCCAAACGTTTACGCGGACTCCATCGAGTGGATGCACCGCAACCTGAACCGCCGCGACTCCATCATCCTGTCGCTGCACCCGCACAACGACCGCGGCACCGGCGTGGCAGCTGCCGAGCTGGGCTACATGGCCGGCGCCGACCGCATCGAAGGCTGCCTGTTCGGCAACGGCGAGCGCACCGGCAACGTCTGCCTGGTCACCCTCGGTCTGAACATGCTGACCCAGGGCGTGGACCCGCAGATCGACTTCTCTGACATTGACCAGGTCCGCCGCACCGTCGAGTACTGCAACCAGCTGCGCGTGCCGGAGCGCCACCCTTACGGCGGCGACCTGGTGTTCACCGCATTCTCCGGCTCCCACCAGGATGCGATCAACAAGGGCCTGGATGCCATCGCGGAGAAGATCGACCCGGACGCCACCGCCGAGGAAGTCACCCAGGAGGCCATGGTCGAGAAGACCTGGGAGGTCCCCTACCTGCCGATCGACCCGAAGGACGTCGGCCGTTCCTACGAAGCCGTGATCCGCGTGAACTCCCAGTCCGGCAAGGGCGGCGTGGCCTACATCATGAAGACCGACCACAACCTGCAGCTGCCGCGCCCGATGCAGGTGGAGTTCTCCTCCGTCGTGCAGGCCGTCACCGATGCCGAGGGCGGCGAGGTGAACCCGAAGGCCATGTGGGACATCTTCTCCGGCGAGTACCTGGACCGCGTCGCCCCGATCGAGACCATCTCCCTGACCGTCGACGGCGGCCAGAACGAGGGCGAAGAGGCCAAGGTCACCGGCCAGATCGAGTTCAACGGCGAAGGCAAGACTGTGCAGGGCCGCGGCAACGGTCCGATCAACGCATACTGCAACGCGCTGGAAGAGCTGGGCTACGACGTGGAGGTGCAGGAGTACAGCCAGCACGCCCGCACCTCGGGCGACGACGCTGAGGCCGCCGCATACGTCCTGGCCGAAATCAATGGGGCGAAGTACTGGGGCGTGGGCATCGCCAGCTCCATTACCTACGCTTCGCTGAAGGCCATTACTTCCGCGGTGAACCGTTCGCAGGATGCCGCCGCTGGGGTTTCCCAGGGAGTCTAGGGTCCCGGGAACCGCGCAGGCTGCCAGCGGGGCGCGGTTCCCCGCTGGGTAGTATGTAGTCCATGAACGAGAACGATCACTCGGCCGCCCCCGGCCCCGAGCACACCGGCGCGCGCCGCCCAAGGCGCCCGCGCCGCAGGGTGACTCGCCCTGCAGGTTCTCTCGCTGTTTCTTTTTCTGACGCTAGTACTTCGGACGCCCACTCCCCCGCCCAGAACCACTCCCCCGCAGGAGCCGAGAGGCACTCCGAGCCAGTAGCAACCCCCGAGTTCCAAGCTGCCACGGATTCCCACGGCGGCGACGGGAGCGCAAGCGCTTCCGGCGGGAACTCCAGCGAGGGCAACGACCACTCGAGCCCCCGAGAGGAGCTCGAGTCCGCTCTGCATGACCTCCCCTCCAAGGAGGAGGCCCCCTTTGCGGCCGTGAGCATCTCCACCTCCGGCATTCACCCGAAAACCTCCCGGCTGGTGGCGCTTTCCGTAGTCTTCTTCGGCCCCGGCGCGGAAGCCCCCGGCGACGTTGCAAACGCCGATGAACTGCCGACTATCAACATCGGCCAGGAAGTCGGCGCCCTGACCCGCCACCTCAACCCCGGCGAGGACGCCGGCCCCTGGCACCTCCACGGCTACCAGGTCAACGAGCTCTCCCAGGCACTGGGCTTCAATTCCAGCGCGCAGCTGATCCACCAGGCCTTGGACGGACGCACGCTCATCATGCATGAGTCCGATTACGTGTGGGGCTTCATCACCCACGAGTTCAAACTGTCGCAGCGCTCCGCGAACCGCGGCCGGCGCAGCCGCGGGCGCGGTCGCGGCGGTCGGCGCCAGCCAACCCCCGCACCGGTCTCCATCATCGACACACTCGCCACCGCACGACGCCAAGCGATCGACTCTACCGACCCCCGCCTGCGCGCCATCGTCACCAGCTACAACCGCGCCGCCGACACGACTGCCGGCGACCCTGCCGCCGGCGACGCTCCCGCAAACGCCAGCCGGTCCGCCGTGCTGGCCCCTGCGGCGGCGCTGCCAGAGGTGGGGGCTGCGGCGTCACTAAGTAAAAAAGACATCGACCCCGACGAGCTGCTCGAGGCGAACGCGCGCCTCACCGCCGCCCTCGCCCTCGCGCAGCAGCGCAACGGCGAGCTGACCGTGCTGGACCCCGAGGATCTTGCGGCCGATCAATTTGGGCTGCGGCGTAGTGGCCTTCGTATTGACGCCGCCAACTCTCCCCGCCCATACGTAAACCCCGGGGCGTGGAAGCGCGGGGAGCCGCTGGTCGAAGGTATGGAATTTGTGGTCAGCCCGGATGTGGAGGTCGACCCGGACGTGCTGATCGGCCAGGGTGTTGCTGCGGGGCTGGCATATAGCGAGAAGCTGAATCGTCGCAGCTCGCTGGTGGTGTGTAATGAAAACTACGAGCTGCGGGGCAAGGCGATGCACGCCGACCGGAAGAACATTCCCCTGATTCGGGATGAGGACTTCCTGGCTCTGCTGAATAACGTGCAGCCCGGCGAGAAGGAGGCCGTTCCGACGAAGCCGGGTGCGGACGCGCGCCCGCGGACCAGCGGCTTGGCCGGCCCGCGTGGCGAGTCTGGCTCTGGCGGACACGGCTCTAGCGGCTCTGGCTCTGGCGGCTCTGGCAGGTCAGATGGGCGCGGCTCTGGCTCGGGCAAATCCGGCAAGTCTAAGAAGTCGAACAAGAACGGTCGCTCCAACAACTCCGCCCACAAGGGCAATGCAAACCCCGGCGGCCACGAGGGGAAGATCCCGGGGCCCAGTGGCAAGCGAAATCGTCGGAGGCGTCGGCGCCGCAAGAGTTCCGGGGGCTCCAGGGGCTCCACCAACGGCGGAAACTAGCCCGGCGTACCTCGCCCCCCCTTCGAAGGCGCCGGAGCTGGGAGGCGGCAGAGCGTCAATGTCCAAAATCTACGAGTTATTAAAAGTAGCTCATCTGCAGCTAAAAAACGCAACCCTCTGACCTGCAGGAATAGATTAGTTATATTTTAAGACGTGGAATTTTGGACATCGCCCCTAATAGCCAGCAGACTGGCCGGCGTTTGCTAGCCAGCAGGCGGCCCAGTGGTGACTAGCCAGCAGGCAGGTCGGTGTCGGTTAGTCACCCAGGTCGATGCCGGTTAGTCGCCCTTCAGCTCGGTGATAAGTGCGCGCACGCGGGCGTCAATGTCATCACGCACCAGGCGCATGCGCTCCATGCCCTCAATACCGCGCTCGGAGGGCTCGTCGGTAACCCACCGCTCGAGGGTTCCCTGCGCGTCGGCGGGTAGCTCCAACTGGGCGTCCTTGCCGAGGATGACCACCCGGTCAGCCTCCCGCAGCAACTGCGGATCTACAGCCTTTGGGCGGCCACCGGACATGTCCGCACCGACCTCGCTGATGGATTCCACCGACTCCGTGTTGAGCTTCGTCGCCGGTTTGGTGCCAGCGGAATGAATCTCGATGGCCTCGCCAGCATGCTTGTCCGCCAAGGCGGCCGCCATTTGCGACTTGCCGCCGTTGCCTACGCAGACGAAAAGTACCTTGGGTTTATTGCTCATGGTTTAATCCTCCCCCATCGAGACGGAATGTGCTGGACTGCTGTGCCGCACGGGCAGTGTCGGGTCGCCAGCGAAGAGCTTCGGCCCCACCCACAGCATGACGTAGACCAGACCGACTAGCACCGGAATCTCGATCAGCGGGCCGACCGTTCCAGCCAGTGCCTGCGCAGAGGTCGCACCAAAAGTACCGATAGACACGGCGATGGCAAGCTCGAAATTGTTGCCCGCAGCGGTAAAAGACACAGAAGCAGACTGAGCGTAGTTCAACCCCGCAGCCTTGGACACAGCCAGCGCCAGGGCGAACATTCCAGCGAAGTAGGCCACCAACGGAACCGCCGTCCGAGCCACCGCCCACGGGTTGTCCGTAATCTGCTCTCCCTGCAGCGCAAACAGAAGCACGATCGTATAAAGCAGACCAATCAACGCGAGGGGAGAGATCGCGGGCAAGAACTTTTCCTCGTACCATTGCTGCCCCTTCAACCTCTCCCCGAGCACGCGGGAAGCCAAGCCAGCCGCCAACGGGATACCCAGGAAAACCAGGACAGATACCACGATCGACCAGAAGGAAAAGTCTGCCGAGGTTGTAGGAAGCCCCAGCCAGCCGGGGAGAATCTGCAGATAAAACCAGCCCAGCACTCCAAACATGAGCACTTGGAAAACAGAGTTGACCGCCACCAGGACGGCGGTCAACTCCCTATCCCCGCAGGACAGCTCCGACCACACCAGAACCATCGCGATGCATCGGGCCAGGCCGACGATGATCAGCCCGGTGCGCAGCTCAGGCTCGTCGGGCAAACATACCCAGGCCAGGATGAACATCAACGCTGGCCCAACGACCCAGTTGAGGGCAAGGGAAACCGCCATCAGGCGCTTATCCGCCGCAATCTGCCGGGTTTTGTCGTAGCGAACCTTCGCCAGCGGCGGATACATCATGACCAGCAGGCCGAGCGCGATCGGAAGCGAGATCCCTCCCACCTCCAGCTCCCCGAGCTTCGCTCCGATTTCTGGCACCACCCGATTAACGAGCAGTCCAGCAATCATCGCGAGGATAATCCACACGGGCAGGAACCTATCCAAAAAGGACATCTGCGGGCGCTGTGAAGCTGTCATGCAACCTTCCTTAGACATTGACACAAGTCGATATAAAACCAAATGACATATTGATGCCTGTCAATATAAATGGCATATTGATATCTGTCAATATAAGATGCTCCGTATGGCCACTCCGCAAATTTTTCCGCTCGCAGACATCTCTACATGCTGCTCCTTGAGCAAAGGACCGCTATCGGATCCTGAGGCCACCCGTTATGCCACCTTGTTCAAGGTCCTATCCGACCCCGCCCGCTTGCAAATACTCTCCCACCTGGCAGCCAAAGGCTGCGAACCAATCAGCGTAAACCAGCTAACAGACATCACGGGACTAAGCCAGCCCACGGTCTCACACCACCTAAAGCGGCTTACCGATGCAGGTCTGCTCCGCAAAGCCCGAACAGGTCGCACTGTCACTCACCTAGTAAAGCCCGAACTCTTCGCTGAACTTCGCGCTGTTCTGCAAATGGACTAACGCTCGCCATCTCCGGCGCGCCAGCCTCCAAATTCCAGCACGCCCCTGCGGGTACACTTAATCCCCATGGATAACTCTGATCGAACCGGCGTACAGCCTGCGGGCACGCAGCACTCCGGGCCGCAGGGCGCCCAGAACACCGGGCAGCAGGGCACCCAAGCTGCCGGCGCTCAGCCCGCCGGCGCACGCCGCTCCGCGCTGCAGCGGTTCCGCAGTTCCGTTGCGATTCGCATGGCGCAGCTGGCTACGTGGGCGTCAAGAAAGGCAGGGCGAGGGGCCGGCGGCATGATCGGCGGCCTCGTCGGCGGGGCAATCGACCCGCAGCTGATGGCAAGCCTCGGCGCCGGCAAAGATGGCAAGAAGCGTCCAACGGTGCTGGTCACGGGCACAAATGGCAAGTCCACAACCACTCGCATGTTGGCTAGTGCCGTCCGCACGGCTGCGACCGTCTGCACCAATGAGGGTGGCGACAACATGGACGCGGGCGTCATCAGTGCGCTGCTCGCCGGCCGCGACGCTGACGCAGTCGTGCTGGAAGTCGATGAGCTTCACGTCCCCAAGATCGCCGAGAAACTCGACGCGGACGTGCTGGTGCTGCTGAACCTCTCGCGCGACCAGCTGGATCGTGTAGGCGAGATCAACAAGATCGAGCGCGCCCTGCGTGCGTGCGTGGAGGCGCGACCGAACATGCAGGTCATCGCCAACTGCGATGACGTTTCCATCACCTCCGTCGCCTGGGATTCCCCGAACGTCCAGTGGGTCAGCGCCGGTTTCGGCTGGGCCGGCGATTCCACTAGCTGCCCGCGCACGGAAGGCGCAATCATCCACCGCACGGGCGAGGATGGCGTGGTGGACTGGTTCGCAGCGAAGAAGCTCCCGGACGGCCGCGAATTCCGCAGGCCACAGCCCGATTGGCGCATCACTGAAGAGGGGCTGATCGACCGCGAGGGCAAGCTCCACCCGATGAACCTCACGCTCCCGGGCAACGCAAACCGCGGCAATGCCACCCAAGCCGTCGCCGCCGCCGTGGCTTTGAGCGAGCTGCTCCCCGAGCGCATCTCTACCGAACAGGCAATCGCCGCCGCGGAGAAGGTGGATAACGTCGCAGGCCGCTACTCCGTGGTGCACTTCGGTAACCACGAGGTGCGCCTGATGCTGGCGAAGAATCCAGCCGGCTGGCAGGAGGCCCTGTCGATGGTGGACCGCACCGCCGATAGCCTCGTGATCAGCGTAAATGGCCAGGTTGCCGACGGCCAGGACCTGTCGTGGCTGTGGGACGTGCGCTTCGAAAACTTCGAAGGCGTGCACGTGGTGGCCGCAGGCGAGCGCGGCACAGATCTGGCGGTCCGCCTCGGATACGCAGCAGTCGAGCACAATCTGATTAAGGACACGGTCGAGGCGATCCGTTCCTGCCCGCCGGGCCGCGTGGAGGTTCTGGCGAATTACACGGCTTTCCGCGATCTGAAGCGGGTGCTGGACAAGGAAGGGGAAGCGTAAATGAGCACTGAGCTGAACATCGGCCTGATCCTGCCGGACGTGCTGGGCACGTATGGCGACGATGGCAACGCCCTGGTGCTGCGCCAGCGCGCCCGGATGCGTGGCGTCTCGGCGGAGATCCACCCCATCCACCTGGGTGAGGCAGTCCCGGAGTCCCTGGACGTTTACACCGTCGGCGGCGGCGAGGATACCGCGCAGGTTCTGGCTGCGGAGCACCTGATCAGCGACGGCGGCATTGCCCGCGCAGTCGCCGCCGGCCGCCCGGTTCTGGCTATTTGCGCAGGTCTACAGGTGTTTGGCCGATCTTTCACCAGCCATGGTCGCACGGTCGAGGGGTTGGGTCTTATTGACGCCACCACATCCCAACTCGCCGAGCGCATGATCGGCGAGATCGCTTCCACCCCGGCAGCCTCCGCTGTGACCGGTGGGGCGGCGGCAGCTCAGGCTGGCGCTGGTGGCGGGGCAAACGCAGCGAGCACCGGCGGGGCAGGCCTGACCGAGCCGCTGACGGGGTTCGCTAACCACATGGGTGCGACGATCCTGGGCGAGGATGCGGAGCCGTTGGGCCGCCTGACTCGCGGCACGGGCAACACCGATGTCCACGGAGCGGAGGCCGCTGGGCTTTCCGGTGAGGATGCTCACCGGCAGACGCGCGCCGAAGGCGCGGTCCAGGGCTCCGTCGTGGCGACGTACATGCACGGCCCCGTGCTGGCCAGGAATCCGCAGTTGGCGGACTGGCTGCTAGCCCGCGCGATGGGGGTTGCACTCAACGAACTGCCCGAGTTCCAGGGTGAGCTGGCGGAGCAGTTGGAGCGCGAGGTGGCGTCGCTAAGAAAGGAACGCCTCTAAGCGCCGAGCTTGGCCACGCTAAGGATCATCGGCAGCTGAAGGGGGACCCGCGCGAAGGCGATGGCGCGCGCAGGCTGCGGTTTGGCACGCCAGTCCCAGGCCATCTTGATGTTGCCGGGGAGCACGCCGACTAGGAAGAGTGCGGCGGCGGGGGCGATTGTACTGCGCAGCGCGCCGCGCCATTCGTGCTTCAGGCTACATGCCGCGATGCTGGTGGCCAGGGCGATTTCCATGGCTCCGGAGCCGAGCGTCCAGGCGCGCGGGGTGCCGGGGAGTTCCTCCGGAACGATTCTGTCGAAGCCCTCCGGCTTAACAAAGTGCAGCACGCCTGCGGTGCCGAAGACGGTTCCCCATACGGCGGAGCGAATTCCGGCCGCGCGGGACAGGCGGTGCGGACGGAAGGCGTTGTGCAAAGGGTTTTTACTCATGGGCGCCACTGTAGTCCTGCCGTGCGACAGCGGCGCTCTGTGCCGTCGCTACCACGGCTAGAGAGGCTCCAGCGACTACAGAAACTACAGCGCGGTGCGGCCGGCGAACGCGCGGGACAGGGTGAGCTCGTCGACGAACTCCAAGTCCCCGCCCATCGGGATGCCCGAGGCCAGGCGCGTGACCGTTAGCCCGGGGAAGTCTCGCAGCAGTCGGCCGAGGTAGGAGGCCGTCGCCTCGCCTTCCGTGTTCGGGTCGGTGGCGATGATGACCTCGGTGATCTCGGGGGCTTCGTCGTACTCGACGTCGGTTTCGACGGCAGCCGTTTTGGCGTTGCCCGTTTCCGCTGCGTCCGCGCCGCTGGATTCGCCATCGGCGGGGGTGTCGGCGTCGCCAAGAGAAGCCCCGCCACCCTTCGCGCCGAGCGCAACGTCCGGCAGCGCCCCGCCGATGCGCTGCACCAGGGGCGTGACATTCAGTTCCTTCGGCCCGATGCCGTTCAGCGGGTCGAGTGCCCCGCCGAGCACGTGGTAGCGCCCGCGGTATTCTGCGGTGCGCTCGATCACCTGGATGTCTTTGGACTCCTCGACCACGCAGATGATGCTTTTATCGCGGTTGGAGTCCGCGCAGATCCGGCACACATCTTCTTGGGAGATGTTGTGGCAGATACGGCAGAACGTCACGCCGCGCTGCAGGCGGCCGAGTGCGCTTTGGAAACGCTCGATGTCCTCCGGCTCTTCGTTCAGCAGGTGCAGTGCGATGCGTTGCGCACTTTTCGGCCCGATGCCCGGCAGCCGGGAGAATTCGTCGATGACGTCCTGTAGGGGTCCTTCGAACAACTAGGTCTCGCTTTGGAGTCTTAGAAGGCTTAGAAGCCCAGGCCGCTCATGCCCTGGGACAGCGGGCCCATCTTCTCCTCGGCGAGGGTCTGCAGCTTCTGGTTTGCGTCCTTGAACGCGCCGAGCAACAGGTCCTTCAGGGTGTCGATGTCTTCGGGGTCGACGATCTTCGGGTCGATCTCCATGTCGGTGACCTCGCCGGAGCCTGCGACGGAGATGGTGACCAGGCCGTTGCCTGCTTCGCCCTTGACGGTGGAAGCGGCGATTTCGCGCTGTGCTTCCTGCAGCTGCGCCTGCATCTGCTGGGCCTGCTGCATCAGCTGGTTCATGTCTGGCTGGCTCATTTTGCTTACCTTTCGTCGGGTTTTTTCGTGCTTGTTTTTAGTACTTCCACAACTGTACCGGTCGGCCCGGACAGGCGTGTTAGGCGCCGTCGCGTGTGCGGGTGGTTGTGTTCACGCTTAGCGAACTCTCTCCGCACCCAGACTCTTTTCGATCAGTTCACCTGCGATTTCCAGCGGCGTGCGGTGGTCGCGCTGGCCGGGTGCGCGCTCTAGGTCGGCGAGTAGTTCGTCGCGTTCGTTTTGTTCTGTTCTTTGTGACGCCCCCTCGTTTCCGGCAGAGCCCACCCCAGCGCGGGGCTGGTGGCTAGCCGCTCGGGGCGAGGCTTCTCCCGTCCGTGCGGAAGGTCCAGATGCCGCAGGCGGCACGGCGGGGCCAGGCTGTCCAGACTGATCGGAAGGCGCCGACAGGTCGGTGGGGTCGGAGGGTTCAGGCGGGAGCGGCGCGTCGGCAGCTGGGTTGGCACCTGGGTTGGCAGCGGCGCTAGCGGCCGTGCTGCCGTCCCAGGTATCAACGGGTGCGTCTCCGTAGGCATCAACTGGCGGCTCGTCGGGCAGGGGGACGCCGTTGAAGCCGTTTTCCATGTTGTACTTCTTGCGGGCCTTGGCTCGTTCGGCGCGGGCGCGCCACCCGGAGTTCGGGTCCTCCTGCGCGGCGGATTCACTCGAATTGGCTACTGTTCCGGCCCCTGCAGCGGCACCCGCTGCACCCGTGCCCGCAGCTGCGCCTGCGTTGCGGTGGGAGTGCGAGGCCTTGCGCATCGCTTCCTCCATCGCGCGGGCACGCTCCAGGGCGCTGCTGGCTGCGCTGCGGGAGGCCGTTGCGTCCATCGGGGTTTCCGCTGGCACAGGGTTCACTGGTGTGGAAGCTGGCGTTTGTCCCTCACCGGCGGAGGGCTGTGCCGCCGCCGGTTCAGATTTTCCCGGCTCATCGCCTCCCGCAGGTTCGGCTCCTTCAGAGCCCCTGGCCGATCCGGCCGACCCGGTCGATTCGGTGGCACCGGCACCAATAGCCTCGTCGCCGACGTAGACGACGATGCGGGCGGGGCTACCTGTGACGTCCTGGATAGCCTGTGAATACACCTCCGCATTTTTCGGCCCGCTGACTAGCCGCGCTAGTGAACCGGTGTGGTGGTCAACGTGAACCTCGCCTGGAATGGGCTGGGCTGCGCGCGGGGAAGCGCCCCGCAGGGCGATCCAAGCGCTGAGGTCCAGGCCGTGGACGGCGTCCATGATGCGCGCCCAGGAGTCCGAATCAATCGTGGCGGCTGCTTCCGCAGAAGCTTCCATCGAAGCTTCCGTCGAAGCCTCTGCCGAAACCTCTACCGGTTCGGAGCCTGCCGGTGATGCCTCCGAGCTTGCTTTGGCAGTATCCGCTGGTGTGGGCTCTTCCGTTGCAGCGGCAGACTCCGCGGCGCTGGCCTGGCGGTGACGCTGCATGATGTCGCGGGCCCGGCGCGCCTCGGCAATGGCCGGGGACTCCTCTGCCGTCTCTTGCGCAGTCTCGGGCTCCGTCCCCCGCTCCGTACCTTGCGCAGTCCCCGGCGAGACTTCCTGTGCGGTTTCCTTCGCCGGGGAATTCTCCGCAACCGCCTCGGGGGGCTCAACGGACCGAGCCGGAGGCTGCTCCGCGGCTGGCTCCTGTCCTGCTGTCAGATTTTGCTCCGGCGCATTTTCTACACGCTGTGCCGGTTCAGCTTGAGCTGGCTCAGGCTGCGCCGATGCAGACTGCTGCGCTGCGTCCTGCGCGGCCTTCCTGCGGCGGGCAAACATCTCCGCTCGGCTGCCGCGCACGCCCGTACCAGCGCGCGTGCCAGCACCGCTGCCGCCCGCGCCGGAGCCTGCCCTTCCGGCCCCCGTTCCGACAGCACCGCCATTCCCCTTCTCCAGGGCCTCCACGCGCTGCGCCAGCGCCTCCACCGTCATGCCAGCGGCAGGCAGCGCCATGCGTGCGCACAGGATCTCCAGCAACAGTCGCGGAGCCGTGGCGCCGCGCATCTGCGCCAACCCCTCGTTCACCAGAGATGCGCAGCGCGTCAGCGTCGCCTGGCCCATCTTCTCCGCCTGCTCGCGCAGCACGTCGCGAGATTCCTCCGGTGCGTTCACCAGACCGCGCTCGAAAGCATCCGGCACCGCCTGCACCACCAGCAGATCGCGGAAGCGGTCCAGCAGGTCCTCGCTGAAGCGGCGCGGGTCGTACCCCGCATCAATCACCTCGTCGACCACTGCGAACAGTGCGGCGGAATCGTGCTCCGCCAGCGCATCCACAGCACGGTCGATCAGGGTGGAATCCGTCACGCCCAGCAGAGCCAGCGCGCGGTTGTACGTCACGCCCTCCGGCCCAGCACCGGCCAGCAGCTGGTCCATAATCGACAGCGAGTCACGCGGCGAACCGCCACCCGCGCGGATGACCAGCGGATACACCGCATCCTCCACAGGCACGCCCTCGCCGGACACCACCGACTCCAACAGTCCGCGCATATCCGGCGGCGCCAGCAGGCGGAATGGGTAGTTGTGGGTTCGGGAGCGAATCGTCTGCAGCAGCTTCTCTGGCTCCGTCGTGGCGAAGATGAAGATCAGGTGCTCCGGCGGCTCCTCCACGATCTTCAGCAGGGCGTTGAAGCCCGCCGTGGAGATCATGTGCGCCTCGTCAATAATGAACACCCGGTAGCGCGATTCCGCAGGTGCGTAGAAGGCACGTTCGCGCAGTTCGCGCATGTCGTCCACGCCGTTGTGCGTGGCGGCGTCCAGCTCCGTGACGTCCAAGTTCCCCGGCCCGCCGGGCGCCAGCGATACACAAGATTCGCACTTTCCGCAGGGCGTGGACGTCGGCCCTTCCACACAGTTCAGCGAGCGGGCCAGGATGCGCGCCGACGACGTCTTGCCGCAGCCACGCGGCCCGGAAAACAGGTATGCGTGGTTGATCCGCCCGCTATCCAGCGCCACCGACAACGGCTCAGTCACATGGGATTGCCCCACGACCTCGGCAAACGTCGCCGGACGATATTTCCTATAAAGTGCCACGAACCTAGCCTACATTCCGCCTAAGACGACCCGTTACGGTCGCCTAGCGCCATATGTCGTTGATATTGACGCCCTCACGCACCAACCGCTCCTGCACCGCGGCCACACCGGCCGTCTGCGCGAGCTCAAGCTCCTCGTCTGTCAGCATCACCAGCTGCGCGACGATGGTCAGCCGGCCCGGGTGGGTGAACTCCACGTCGGTCTCGCCTTCCTTCGAGTGGCGGCCCGCGCCCCCGGAGGTGACCTCGTGGACGTGCGGCACGCCCTCGTCCCACACATAGGGAACCACCAGCAGGCCGTTGCGGGCGGTGATCTTCCGCTCCGAATCTGCATCCATCTGCTGCACCACGTTCGGCAGCATCGTGCCGGGCTGCGGGGGCCAGTGACCAGGGTCCTGGGAGATCATCGTCGCAGCGTGGGCCAGCAGGTCGGCGGCGGTATCGTCGTGCCCACTGACTACTGTCAACAGCTCCACGCGCAGGTCGGAGCCGTCTTCCGTCTCCAGGCCGGTTTCCATGCGCCCCGCGTCGATGGTCATTGCAACCGTCTCGGCCAGCACGGGCTCGTCATCGCCCTCCTGGGGTACGCCTTCACCGTCCAGGGGTGCCTCGTAACCCTCCTGGGGTGTGCCGTTCTGGGACGAAGGGGCGTCACCAAGAAACACCTCGGCGACAGCGAACTCAGGGAAGGAATCGGCGACCTTGCGGCGCGCGACGGTCGGCTCGCCGGGGAGTAGCCCCTGGACCCAGACCAGTGTTTCGTCGGTGTTGATGGTGGCCTCCTGCTTGCTGTTTGAAGGTGTGGGTTAGGTGCCGGTTAGCGCTGGCCTGCGTCGTGCTCGACCATTTCGATTGCGGCGTAAAGCACGCAGGTGGCGAAGCCCTCCATGGCGACCTCCAGCTGCTCGATCGTCGGCATGGAAGGCGCCAGGCGCAGGTTGCGGTCGTTCGGATCCTGCTTCAGCGGGTAGGTCGAACCCGCAGCGGTCAGGGCCACGCCAGCCTTCTTCGCCAGCTCCACCACGCGGCCAGCGGTGCCGTCCAGCAGGTTCACGGAGATGAAGTAACCGCCCTCTGGAACGGTCCACTCGGCAACGTTGAGGTCGCCCAGGCGGCGCTGCAGGATCTCCACCACGCGGGTGAACTTCGGCCCCAGGGAGCCCGCGTGCTTACGCATGAGGTCACGCACGCCCTCGGCATCCTTCAGGTACTGCAGGTGAGCCAACTGGTTGACCTTGTTCGGGCCAATGCCACGCACGTTGGCGATCTTCTTGTACCACTCCAGGTTCTCCGTGGAGGAAGCGAAGAAAGCCAGGCCAGCGCCCGCGAAAGTGATCTTGGAGGTAGAGGACATGGCCCAGAAACGGTTCGGGTTGCCCGCCTTCTCGGCGACGTCCAGGATGTTGATGATCTCCGGGAACTCGTCGGTCAGGGTGTGGACGGCGTAGGCGTTATCCCACACGATGCGGAAATCCGGAGCGCCGGTTTCCATCGCAGCCAGAGCCTCGGCGGTCTGCTGCGAGTAGGTAACGCCCGTCGGGTTGGCGAACATCGGCACGGCCCACATGCCCTTCACTGCCGGGTCCTTCGCCAGCTCGCGTACCTGGTCCATGTCCGGGCCTTCGTCAGTCATGTCGACAGTCAGCATCTCGAAGCCGAACAGCTCGGTGATGGAGTGGTGGCGGTCGTAACCCGGCACGGGGCAGATCCACTTCAGCTTCTCCTCCGCTGACCAGGGACGCTCAGAATCGTTGGTGCCGAAGGTGTAGGCCCAGCTGATCAGGTCGAACATGATGTTCAGGCTGGAGGCGTCTCCGGCGATGACGTTATCCACCGGCAGCCCCAGGACATCCGCCCACAGCTGGCGGACCTCCGTGAGGCCAACTCCGCCGCCATAGTTGCGCACGTCCACTCCGGAGGGCGAGGTGAAGTTCTCGCCCGGCAGGCTCAGCAGATCTACCGAGAAATCCAGCTGCTCTGCCGAAGGCTTGCCGCGAGTGAGGTCCAGGTTGAGCCCCTTGGAGTGCAGCTCTTCATAGGCCTGGCGGACGTCCTCCTTCATGCTGAGGAGGAGCTCTGCGTTTACGTTTTCGATCTTCATGTAAATTCTCTCCCGCTTATGGCGTGCTGGGGGGTTACCCTCGGTGTGACTTACCTTTGCCAGTCTAACGGACTTGCCGGACACCGCCCCCGCCAGAGCGCACCCGGGCAGCTTGTCGCACGCTGACAGGCTATGGTGCATAGAGTTTGCATAGAGTTACCGTGTGTCATATCTCGCCGGATGTAGCTGAAATAGGCGGAAAGGATCCACTATGGCTAAAACCGAATCCAACCGAGTCCGGGTTCCCGTCGAACGCGCCATCCGGGAGTGCCGCCTTTACGTCGAGGGCAAGCAAACCCCCGGGCAGGCGAACTACGCCACGGCGCTGAAGGAAATCGGGGAGCTGGCGACTCCAGCCAGGAACAACTTTGTACTGGTCACCTTGGAGGAACCCTCGGAAGAGCAGATGATGAAGGTGGCGCAGCGCTACGACGTCGACGAGCTCATCGTCGAGGATGCTGTGACCGCCCATCAGCGAGCCAAGCTGGAGCGCTACGAAAACCAGCTATTCACGGTTGTCCGCTCCGTGCAGTACGCGGGAAACAAAGACCTCATTGACCGGCGCGACCTCATCCAAACCGGCGAGGTGCAGATGGTCATCAGCCAGAAGTTCATCATCGTTATTGCCCACGATACGGATCTTCCTGATCCGGAAGCTCACCTACACCAGGCACCAGAGCTGCGCAGCGCCGGCCCGCTGGCCATCGCGTGGGCCATCACGGACTACCTGGTCGACGAGTACACCCGCATCGCTGAAGCTCTGGAAGACCGCGTGGACAACCTGGAGGAAGAGGTCTTCACCCTCCGCGCCGAGACGAACATCGAGAACATCTACACCCTCAAGCGCGAGATCCTGGAGATGCGCCACGCCATCGGCCCGCTGATCCCGGCACTGCGCGCGCTGATCGAAAACCACAAGGATCTGACGACTAAGCAGATCAGGGCGTTTTTCCGTGATGTCTTGGACCACGCCATGCTGGCCAAGGACAAGATCGACTCTTTCGATGAGCGCCTGAGTTCCCTTATTCAGGCCAGCTCGGCGATCATTTCGCTGCGTCAGAACCAGGACATGCGCACGATCTCGTCCATCATCGGCATGGCCGCGCCTCCGACGATGATCGCGGGTTTGTACGGTATGAACTTCGACAACATACCGGAGCTGCACTGGGAGTACGGCTACTACTACTGCCTGCTGTTGAACCTGGCGGTGATTCTGCTGATGTGGTGGTGGTTTAAGCGTAAGAACTGGCTGTAGCCCCGCACACCCCTACCCCGGCCCCGCGTGTTTGGGCATAAAAAAGGGGACCCCGCGCACCCGTCAGAGCTCGTTGACCCTTGCTGCATTCCTGCCCTGGGGGAGTTCACAAGATACACGCCGCGCGGAATCCGTTGCCCATACTAGCCCACGCGCGCTCGTTGTTCCAAAGGCTCGTTCTTTCTTTCTTATTGACGCCCGCTTTCCAACCCCTAGCACCGGATTTGGAATCTAAAGGCGGCGTTGTGTACCCTTTCATGAGTACGTCGAAGCCACGGTTTTCCGTGTGTTTTGCCGTTCGACATGGAGGATTCGACTAGCGGCCTATGTCACACGCCTGGAACGCGTGCGGGAGTCACATCCCTCGTGGGTTCAAATCCCACATCCTCCGCCAAATCTCACATAGTGAGCAACCGGCGCTCGGTGATCTGAAAAGATCCCGGCGCCGGTTTTGCGTTTCCCTAATCTCACCCCACACAGTCCGCCGTGCCTTAGGTTGAAAGGCATGACTGAAAGCAGCACCCCCACCGCGCCCAGCACCTCTACCGCGCCCAGCACCTCCAGTACTCCCGGCACCGACCAGCTCGTCACCACGGAATACTCCGAGTCCATCCCCGGCCTCGTCCACGTCCGTTTGAACCGCCCCCGCAAGCTGAACTCGCTGACGATCGACCTGCTCCAACAGCTGATCTCCACCGCACACACGCTCCGCCGGGACCGCTCCGTCCGCGTGGTCATCCTCTCCGGCGCGGAGGGCAATTTCTCCGCCGGCCTCGACTTCGCAGATACCCTTAAAAGCCCGCCGCGCATGCTTTCGCATTTCATCCCGCGTCCCCTGCGCGGCACAAACACATTCCAAGAGGCGCCGTGGGCGTGGCGTCGCCTCCCCTTCCCGGTGATTGCCGCGGTGGAAGGCTATTGCTTTGGCGGTGGTGTGCAGATCGCTCTGGGTGCGGATTTTAGGTTTACGAGCAATGACGCCCACTGGTCAGTGTTGGAAGCGAAATGGGGACTGGTACCGGACATGTCGGGGATCATGTCCCTGAAGCAGTTGCTGCCGATTGACGAGGTGAAGAGGCTGGCCATGACCGGGGAGATCTTCTCCGGAGAGCGCGCCGCGGAGCTAGGCCTGGCCAGGGCTGCGGAGGATCCGCTGGCTGCGGCAGAAGAGCTGGCGTGGCAGATCATTGAGCGCTCGCCGGATTCGGTGGCGCTGGCAAAGAAGCTGGTGGACGAGACGTGGGAGTCCGGCGAGCGGCGGACTTTCGCCCGCGAGCGCCTGCGCCAGGCTCGCCTGCTGGTGAGCAAGAACGCCGAGATCGCGCGGAAAGCCGCGCAGAAGAAAATCCCGCCGAAGTTCCGCCCGCGCACGGTGCGCTAACGCGCGCTGCTAGTCCGCGAGCGTTCCCGCCTACTTCACGCTTCAGCTTTCCGCGCCGCCTACTTGCCGCGCGAGCTAGTCCGCGGGCGTTCCCGTGGGGCGCCAGATGACGGGCTCGCG
Organism: Corynebacterium jeikeium; assembly: GCF_028609885.1. NCBI lineage: Bacteria > Bacillati > Actinomycetota > Actinomycetes > Mycobacteriales > Corynebacteriaceae > Corynebacterium > Corynebacterium jeikeium. Next base: position 2,420,959 of record NZ_CP063195.1, read on the forward strand.
GGGCAGTAGTTCGGGCCGGAAGGTTGGCAGCAGCGCGGCGGGCGTGATGCCTCTGGCGCCCGCAGCCTCCGCCGCCGAAGCGTCGACTGCCTCGCCGAGTGATCCCGCGATCCACCGCAGCATCCCTTCCGCCCCGCCGGGGAAGTCCCGCAGCGTGACGGCCCCGTCCCGCTTCGCCAGGCGCTTCCCGTCGGGCCCCAACACCAGAGGAACGTGGACGTACTCCACCGGCGGCAATCCCAGCAGGTGCGCCAGATACGCCTGTCTCGGAGCGGAACTCAGCAGGTCGTCCCCGCGCACAACCTGCCCCACCCCAGCCAGCGCATCGTCGACCACGACGGCCAGGTTATAGGCGTAGTCCCGGTTCACCGGCTCACCCGCCACGTCCGGCGCACCGGTGCCCGCATCTCCGCCTGCGCCCGCCGACGCCTTCGGCGCGTTCCCGCCACGCCGCAGCACCATGTCGTCCACGACCCCGCGGTACACCCCGCCGACACTTCCATCGCTCACGTTTCCGCCGTTCGCTCCCGTTCCATTCGCTCCCACGGCGAACCGCTCGCGCACTTCCCACTCGTCCACCTCCGCGCGCAGCCGCAGCGCCGGCACTCGCCCTCGCGCCGTCAACTCCGCGCGCTTGGCCGCTCGCTCCGTTTCGCCCAGGTCGCGGCATGTTCCCGGATACGCGCCCGGCGCGGCGTGCGGCGCGCGGACTGCCTCGGCGATGTCCTTTCGCGAGCAGTAGCACTCATACACGAGCCCCTTTTCTCGCAGGGCCTCTAGCGCTTTTTCATACTCTGACCAGCACTCTTGTTGACGCCACAGCCTCCCCTCGTACCCTATCCCCATAGTTGCAAGATCCAGTAGTTGCTGTTTTGCACTTTCTTCCGACGAGCGCTGAGCATCAATGTCGTCGATCCGCATCCGGAACTCGCGCCCTTCGTGCTTGGCGAAAAGCCATGCCAGCACGGCGGTCCGGAAGTTCCCCAGGTGCAGGTCTCCCGAGGGGCTGGGCGCGTACCGCCCCGCCCCTCGCTGTCCCCCGCTCGCAGCCTCCACCTCCGCTGCCTCCGCTGCTCGCGCTTCCGACCCCCGCTGTTCCCCGCCCGCGGTCTCCATCTGCCCTGCTGCTCGCACCATGCCGTCGCCTCCTACTTCCGGTCTTCCGCTCTTCCGGTTTCCCTGGCAAGGCTACCCGTGGATCTGCACTACTTTTCTGCAATACTCTTCTGCGATACTTTGAAGCCAAGGGGAAAAGCTCAACGTGTGGGGGAAATGTGAATTCGTTGGCGTGGGGGCGTCAGAAAGAAAAGACAACAACAATGCTGCTCATCGAGGCGAAAGAGCTTCCGAGCGGTGCGCGGCGAGGGCTGGCGCGCGGGCGGCGTCACTATAAGGTTGCGCCGGGGATCTACGCCGAGCGGGTGCACTGGGATGCGCTGCCGCGTGACGAAAAGGTGCGTCTCCATGCGATCGCACACGGCCTGAACTGCACAAACGGCGTGCTGTGCGGGCGTTCTGCGGCGCTGCTGCACGGGCTGCCGATCGCGGGGCGGGCGGACCCGAACGCGGAAATCGGGTACTACCCGCCGGGTGGTACTAACGTGCCGCTCCCCCTCCGAACGTCGAGACCGTTGCATGCGACTGCCGCGCGCCGCCTAGAAATCCTACGAATAGCAACCGGGAATGGGGTGCGCGAAGTACGACTCACCTGCGTAACGGACACAATCATCGACCTTGCCCGGTGGCACAGTGTTGCTGATGCCGTCGTAGCCGCGGAGTTCGCAGCACGAGCCGGTATCGACGACATGGAGATTTCGGAATTCATTACAACTCTGCGCGCTGATGCGGCCAAACTGCGGAGGCTCCGAGGCATCGCGAAAGCGAGGGAGGCTTTGCGATTGATCAACGGCGCCTCCGAGAGCCCGCGGGAATCCGAGTTGAAAGTGAAACTGTGGGAAACTGGGCTGCCTTCTCCCCTGCAGCAGGTGGAGCTGCACTACGAAGGCTACTTCGCAGGTCGCGTGGACTTTTTCTATCCCTGCGGGCTGGTAATCGAGTACGACGGTCAAGGCAAGTACCAGCCCAGCCTGACTGACGCGGGCGCCAGCTTTACACTGGGCACGAGCAGCGTGATCAACGAAGACGTTTTCGCCGCTCGGCAGATCCTTAGCGAGCGCGAACGCGAGCGGAAACTGCAGAACCTGGGCCTGCGCATTTACCGAGTGGATCGCGATAACTTCCGTGACGGAAGCGCCGTGGCGGACATCTGCAGGATCCATCAGCAAATGACACGACAAGGTCTCGAATTCCCCGCCACCAACTACCGGGGAGGTGTTCCGGCGTGGGAATAGCAGCTCTCGGCTGGCGGTAATTGCTTTCCTATGGGGGAAGAATAGCGTCGGCGCGGGAGTAAGTTCGCCGGTAAGGAATACATCGAGTCGGCTTGGAAGATGCCAAACCCGGCAGGGCGATTCTAAGCCCGTTTAAGCGGTTTTCTTCGCGCCGAGAGGGTTCAGGGTGCGCCGATCAGCCTGACGAGCGATTGCCGTTTTGCAAGATTTCCGACACTTCGGGGGCCAAATGTCCCAAATTCCACGTCTTAAAACATAACTATTCTGTTTGCGCAGGTCAGAGTGTTGCAGATTTGCACTTCAGATGTGCTACTTTCGTTAACTCGAAGATTTGGGACATTTGCGTTTTAGCCCACCCCCGAGACCTGGCAACTGCGGGGCTGACGGGACCAGTGGGGCCCATGTGACGGCGCGGCATCCGGGAGTGCGGGAATCGGCGGTGTGGGATGGGGAATCGGCGGCGCGGAAAGGGGCGCCGGCGGAAGAGGAAGATAAAATAGGGCGCCATGGCCGACAATCAGGAAAACACCAGCGCGGACGCGGGCGCGGGCGCCGCAGACCTGTCCTTCGAGGTGCGCACCCGGCTGCGCGATAGCGAAAGTGCAAGCGCGGGAGCAGGCGCGGAAGGAAGCGCAGGCGCAGCTGGAAGCGCGGGAGCAGGCGCGGCCGCGGCTGCAAGCGGGCAAGCGAACGGAGGCGCGGGCGCGCTGGGGCGTACGGGCGTCATAAAGACTCCGCATGGGAACATCCACACCCCAGCTTTCATCCCGGTGGCGACGAAAGCAACGGTCAAGACCCTCACGCCCGAGCAGGTGCGATCGACGGGCGCGCAAGCGATGCTTTCCAACGCGTACCACCTGTACCTTCAGCCGGGCCCGGACATCGTGGACGAGGGCGGCGGACTCGCAGCCTTCGAGAACTGGCACGGGCCGACGTACACGGATTCCGGCGGTTTCCAAGTCATGAGCCTCGGCGTGGGCTACAAGAAAGTCCTGGCCATGGACACGAAAGGCCGCAGCGAGGCGGACATCATCCAGCAGCAGAAGAAGCGCATGGCTGTAGTGGACGAGGACGGCGTGGATTTCCGCAGCGTCATCGACGGCAGCAAGCACCGCTTCACCCCGGAGGTGTCGATGCAGATCCAGCACCAGCTGGGCGCGGACATTATGTTCGCGTTCGACGAGCTCACCACGCTGGTGAACACCCGCTCCTACCAGGAGCAATCCGTCGCGCGCACGCACCGCTGGGCCCGCCGTTGCCTGGCGGAACACCAGCGGCTGACGGACTTGCGCACGCACCGCCCGCTGCAGTCTCTGTGGGGCGTGGTGCAGGGCGCGCAGTACGAGGATCTGCGCAGGCAGGCGGCCCGCGGGTTGGTGCAGCTGTCCGAGGAGGCGGAGGCCCAGGGCAACCGCGGTTTCGGCGGCTTCGGCATCGGCGGCGCGCTGGAGAAGGAGAACCTCGGCACGATCGTCCGCTGGGTCGCCGAAGAACTACCGGAGGATAAGCCCCGCCACCTGCTCGGCATTTCCGAGCCGGATGACCTGTTCACGGCGATTGAGGCTGGCGCGGACACGTTCGATTGCGTCGCGCCGACTCGCCTGGGCCGCCGCGGTGGCGTGTACACGCTGGACGGTCGGCTGAATCTTATGGGTGCGCGGTTTAAGAGGGATTTTTCTCCTATTGACGCCGCTGTAGGCGGTTATGTCTCGGAGAATTATTCGCGCGCTTATATTCACCACTTGTTGAAGGCGAAGGAGTACCTGGCCGGGACGTTGTGCACCCTGCATAATCTGCATTTCATGGTGGGGTTGGTGGACCGGATTCGCGAGTCCATGGAGCAGGGGCGTTTCTATGAGTTCCGGGAGGAGTTCATGGGGCGCTACTACGGCCCGGCATGGCGGGAGCGGCTGGGCTAGCGCTTGCGGGGTTCCGGGGGCTGACGAGGTGGCGGGTGCACAGCTGCGCAGCGTGCGCCAGCTGCCGCCGCTAGTGCGCCGGCTCCGGCTCCAGCGCACGCCCTTCATCGTCGAGGCGCTGGATGGCGCCGGAGCGGAAGTCGCGCTCCAACTGCGAGCCTTCGACGTCGAAGGTCGGCAGTATGCGGTCCAGCCACTTGGGCATGTACCAGGTGGCCTTGCCAAGTAGCACCATCATGGCGGGGATGAAGGTCATGCGCACGAGGAAGGCGTCGAACAGCACGGCGGCGCCCAGCGCGAAGCCGAAGATCTGCACGAACGGCAGCGGCTGGAAGATGAAGCTGGCGAACACGCCAATCATGATCAGCGCCGCCACGGTCACGACCTTCGCACCCATGCCGAAGCCGAAGATCACGGAGTCTTCAACGGGCGTGTACTTGGAGGTCTTCGCGGCCTCGAAGGATTCGTGCTTGAAGCGTTCTCGCATGCGCGACACGATGAACATTTGGTAGTCCATCGCCAGTCCGAAGGTCACGCCGATGAGGAAGATCGGCATGAAGCTGATCAGCGGCCCCGGCGAGTTCCACAGCCCGGCCCAGCCTTCCTGCCAGACCAACACTGTCAGTCCGAAGGCACCGCCGACGGAGAGCAGGAATCCGAGTGCCGCCATGATCGGCACGGTGATGCTGCGGAAGATCATCAGCAGCAGCACGAGCGCCAGCCCGACGACTAGCGCAAGGTATACCGGCATGGCGTTCGATAGTCGGTCGGTGACGTCCTGTTGGATGGGGATCAGGCCGGTGATGCCCATGTCCACGCCGGTTTCCTTCTCGATCACGTTTTGCTGCCCGCGCAGCGCGTGGATGAGCGTGGCGGTTCCCTCTTCGGTCGGCCCGCCTTCGGGCGTGATCAGCAGCTGCGCGGCAAGCCCGTCCTCGCTCTGACCGATGAGCTGCGCGTGCTTGACATGAATGTTGCTGCCAAGGTTTTCCATCGTGTAAATAAATGACGCCTGCGCCGCGGCCTTGGCCTTGTCGCCAGCGCCCTGCGCATCTCCACCCTGAGCAGCCTGCGCGCCGTCAGCTGCCTGAGAGTCTCCCGCGCCCTGGGCGTCCGCCTGGCCCTCAGCGCCCTGCGCATTTCCGCCCTGGTCCGGCGCCGGCTGCTCGCCGTCGCGAGGTGTGTCCGCCTGGCCTTGAATATAGGTAGCAAGCGCCGGGGAGTCGGGGTTTGCGTTCTCTCCGTTGACGACCACCAGGAACGGAGCATTGCGGCCTGGGCCGAAGCCCGCCTCGATCATCTCGGCGGCCTTCCGCTGCGTGGAATCTACGTTCGACGTCTTGTCGTTCGGCAGCGAAAGCTGCAGGTTCAGAGCCGGGAGAGTCAGTGCGGCCAGCACCAACATCACCACTGCGATGGAGATTCCAGGGAAGCTGTAAACCAGCCTGATCCAGCGGCTCGCTAGGCCGTGCTTGCGCTGACGGTCGTCCACGCGCTGATGCTCCCCGCGCGCTACCGCGCGCGCAGCGCTCGCATCGCCGCCGGTTTCCGCACCAGCCCCAACGCCAGCTGCGCCGGCCTCATCCCTGCCAGCCCCGTCATCCCTGCCAACGCGGACCGCACGCCCGCGACCCGCCGGACCGCCCGTGAAATACCCGTGCGCCGCGCCCTCGCCCACGAGGGCGGAGGCGTACTGTGCGCCAAACGTGGCGTCCTTACGAAAGACCCGCGAGCCACACGCCCCCAGCAGCGCGGGCAAGAACGTCAGCGCCACAGCCACCGCGACCATCACGCTGATCGCCGCGAAGTAACCCATGTACGACAGGAACGGGATGTTCGCCAGGCGCAGGCCGACCAGCGCGATCGTCACCGTCAGGCCCGCGAAAACCACCGCGGAACCCGCAGTTCCCGTGGCCAGGCCAATAGCATCGGGGCGCGACCGCCCCTGCCGCAGCTCATCGCGGTAGCGCGACATGATGAACAGCGCGTAGTCGATGCCGACGGCCAGGCCGATCATCAGACCCAGCGTCGGCGTGATGGAGTTCAGCGGCAGCACCGCCGTCGCACCCACCGTCACCAGCGCGCCAATACCCACGCCCACGATCGCTGTGGCCAGCGGCAAACCAGCCGCCAGCAGCGAACCGAACGTGAACGCAAGGATGACCAGCGCAACCACCACGCCGGCGATCTCCGAGATCGGCTCGACCTCAATCGGGTCGCCGAAGCCGGGGCCGCCGACCTCCACGTCCATGCCCGCGTCGCGTGAGATCTGGATCGCGTCGTACACCGCCTGCCGATCCTCGTCGGTGACATCGGCGGGCAGCGGCACGTCGTAGCTGAAGGTCATGGTGCCGTAGCGCCCGTCGGCGGAGTACATCCGCAGGTTCTCCGCGTCGGATTTCGCGGTGGCTTCGGGCATGCCTTGCTTCGTCATCTGATCGACGAGCATCTTGCCCAGCTTGTCGTTGAGCTCTACGGGGTTGCCGAACTGCATGCCCTCTTTGAAGTCGGGCACGTTATTTCTTAATGACGCCACCGTCTCATCCATTGCCGCCATCAGCTCTGGGTCTTCGAGTTTCTTCCCCTCGGGGGCTCCGAAGACGATGTTGACGTCGGTGGATTCGGCGGGGTTTTTGGTGCCTGGGAATTTCTCTTGGAGCATTTCCGTGGCATGTGTGGAGGGCACATCTTTGATTTCGAAGATGTCGTTGAAACCCTTTTGGAACCCCAGCGCGGCGGCCGCAATGCCGACGAGCAGCAGCAGCCAGGCGGCGATCACCCGCTTCTTGTGCAGGTAGGACCATCGTCCGAGGTTAAACAGGATTTTCGCCACTGGTTGACCTTCCGCCGGATTTTTGAGTGTGTGTAGGACCTTATGCTTGCGTTCGCGCAGTCTTGCGTTTGTGCAGTCTTGCGTTCGCGCAGTCTTGCGTTTGTGTTCGTGGTTGCGCTCTGGCAACTCCTGCTGGGTGGGTGCTTCCCGAGAGATGCTTCCACGAGGCGCTTCCCGAGAGATGCTTTCCACAGCGCAGACAGTTCTCGAAATATATATCCTACAGTAGCCAAAAGCCCAGGTGGGTTGTGACAGGTGTGACGTGTGTTGCTAAAGCTTCCGGGCAGACCCTAGCTCCCCGGGTTGAATCTTGCCCCCCGGACAGGCCTTACCTTCCCGGGCACGCTTTCCGGGCAGACTCCAGGTCAACCACAGGCCAACTGCGGGCGACAGCGCGCCCAATCCCAGGGCAAATGTCCCAAATCTTCCACTTTCGGCGAGTAGCAGGTTTGCGGTAAATTTTTGCAACCTTCTGACCTGCAGAAACAGATAGTTGTAAAAACAGAGTGGAAGATTTGGGACATTCCTCGCCATGTCCACAACCGCCCACCACACCTCCCGAGCATCCTTTTCGGAGCATTTCCGAAATACGGAGCGCAATTTCGCACCCTCACTCAGGTATCCCCCAGCTGCTTTCAGGCCGTCTACGGCTCTTACAGCGATGCGCTCCTTTTGTACCCCCTCAAAGAGGCGATTCAATCCCACCAAGAACGCGCTTCAGTTCCACTGAAAACACACTTCGACGGCACCGAAGGTGAATTCCCACCTGCTGCAGCCAGCTCTCAACCGCTGCAGGCAGCTCGCCATCCACCGCAGGCCCCCACCCAGATCCCCAATGTCCCAAATCTTCGAGTTATTGAAAGTAGTACATCTGAAGCCAAAACTTGCGAACCTCTGACCTGCACAAACAGAATAGTTATATTCTAATACGTGGAATTTGGGACATCCCCGCCTCGGCGGCCCTCATTCCCAGCTCTACACGCCCGGCCGACCACCACGCTCACGCGAAACTGAAGCCCCGCGGATGCACTCCCAGCTCCCGCGGACCCGGTCGCCCACCCCGCGCGCCAGAATCCGAGCCCCGTGCACGCAAAAACCGCGCCCCCTCTCCGGTCTTCACCCGGAAACAGTGCGCGGTAAAAAAATTTTGGCGGTGGCGGAGGGATTTGAACCCTCGGTTGCTTTTACACAACACTCGCTTTCGAGGCGAGTACCTTCGGCCGCTCGGACACGCCACCATAGTCAGCGATTGCAGACTCGTACTAGCGTAACACCCCCACTTTTTCGCACCAAAACCCCACCCTGCGCATGCGAGAACCCTCGCACACACACCCCCGCACACATCCCCCGCACGCGCATCCATACACGCCCCGCACACGTCCCACGCACGCACATCCGCACGCATATCCCCGCACGCCCCGCACACGCGAAAGCCCGCCGCGAACCTCAACCAGTTCGCAGCGGGCTTGCAATTCAGCGCATCAGCGCGCCGGAAGTCTCAGAGGACTTAGTTGTCGCCGAAGACCTTGTCCATGCCCTTGTTCAGGCCGTCCTTAGCCTTGTCAGCCTTGTCGCCATCCAGCTTGCTGTCGATGGCCTTCTCGGCGCCGTCCTGAATCTTGTCGCGGTGCTCGCCTGCCATGTCCTTTGCCTTGTTCAGGTCCATTGATATCTCCTTGCTGTCTCTGTCGTCTCTGTTGCTTCTATTGCAGCTAACTTTGCTCTAACTTGTGCGCCCCAGCCGCAGCATTCGCACGACCAGGACGCTCGTTTCCCAACGTAGGTTTGTTCTGGCATCCTCGCCACCGCCGAACCGCCTCCCCAGCATTCAAGCCCCGAATCCGATCGTAAAAGCACTGTTCAGAAGCACTCATTACTTTTCCATAACACTTATTGACGCCCCCTCATCCTCCGCGTCCTCACTCCTTGTTTGGGCCTCGCAACCTGATCCGCCGACAATGCTCGGAGGCCCCAGCAGCGCAGCATTCCAGCTTTCGAGCACCACCGGCCGGCGAAGGCGTGAGCGCGCGAGCGGGCGGGACGGCTAGCGCAGGCGCAAATGGGCTCACGCTCGCGCCCGCCTAGCACAAACGCGCGCGAGCGGGCGGGGCGGCTAGCGCAGACGTGCGAAGAACTGCCGCAGCAGTTCTTCGCACTCCCCGGCCAGCACACCCCCGCGGACTTCCACCCAGTGCAGTGGAGACTCCCGTGGCACGTCCCAGACACTGCCGCACGCTCCGGTGCGGGGCTCGTAGGCTCCGAAAATGATGCTGCCAATTCGCGCTCCGACCAGCGCTCCCGCGCACATGGCGCAAGGTTCCAGAGTGACCACCAACGTGCAGTCTTCCAGCCGCCAGGCATCCCCGAGTTCCTGCACGGCTTCCCGGATGGCGAGGATCTCCGCGTGCGCGGTGGGGTCATTGTCAGCTTCGCGCCGGTTCACACCCCGCCCGAGTTCCCGCCCGTCCGGGCCGAGAATCACCGCTCCGACGGGAACGTCCCCGGCGGGAGTCTCCGCGGCGACATCCAAGGCTCGGCGCATCAGCGCTTCCGCCCGCGCATCCCCGGCGACCTGCGGCAGCCCGCTGCCCACGGACGCCTCAACCTCACCGCGCGCCTCAACCTCACCGGACACCTCAGCCCTGTCGCACGCCTCAGCCTCGCCACGCGCACCCGGCGCGCCCTCCACCCCCACCGGCTAGAACTCCAGCTCCACGCCCACCAGGTCCGCCAGCTCGTCGGCGAATCCCAGCTCGTCCGCCACACGCAGAACCTGCTCCGCCCCGTACAGGTCATCGTCGTAGAAGATGATGGACATTATCTGCTCGCTGGCGCCTAGATCCTCCAGCAGGTCGAAGTCGCCCTCGGGCCACGGATCGTCGGAGGCATCGGCCTCCTCTTCCGAAGGCGCATCAATGTCCAAAGTGTCCAGTACCTCGCTGGCGATGTCGTAGTCCAACGCGGCGGTGGCGTCACTAAGTAAGATCCGCACGCCGCTCGGCACCGGGCGGAGCACAACGGACCAGTCGTCCTCGACGCACAGCAGCCCCACCACTGGGCCTTCCGCGCGCGAGGCCCGCAACTCCGCGATGAGGTCGGGCAGGCTTTCCGTCGCGCGGGTGGGGAGTTCGCGCAGGTGCCACTGGCCGTCGGCGCGGATGGCGGACACGGCGAAGGTCAGGTCGCCGCCGTCGCTGGCGCCAGCGCCATTGCTGCCGCCCCCGTTATCGAAGCTGTCGGTGCTCATGCCTTCCAACGCTAGTCGGCTTTGTGGAACACTGGGTAGCGTGAGCTACGAAATTTCTTCCGACTACCGCCTGAGCACCCTCCCCGAGGACCGCCGTCCCCTGTGCATCCTGGGTCTGGGGCTGATCGGCGGCTCGCTGATGCGCGATGCGCAAGCCGCCGGCTGGCCCGTGTTCGGCTGGAATCGGTCGGAGAAAACCGTCACCCGCGCGCGCCGCGATGGCTACGACGTTTCGGCCGACCTCGAGGCAACGCTCCGCCGCGCCGAGGAGGCCGATGCGCTTTTGGTCCTTGGCGTGCCAATGCCCGCGCTATCTTTTCTTCTTGACGCCATATCTCAGCACGCCCCGACCTGCGGCTTTACGGACGTGACCAGCGTGAAGCAGGAGGTGCACGACCTCGTGGAGGCGAAGGGCATGTCCGATCGCTTCGTGGGTGGGCATCCGATGGCGGGCACCGCGAACTCGGGATGGCAGGCGACAATGCACGGGCTGTTCCGGGGTGCCGTCTGGGTCGTGACGTATGACAACGCTCGGGAGCTCGCGGGGGCTAGCGGCGCGGGCGCGGCCGCAAGCACGGGTTCCAGCGCGGCAGGCGGCGGCGCGACTTCGGGCGCGGCGGGCGCGGCTCCCGGCGCCGACGCCGACGCGATCAGCAAGCGCTGGCTGGATACGTGGGTGCGCGTGGTCGGGCTGGCCGAGGAAGTCGGTGCGTCGGTAATCCCCGCCATCGCGCGCCGGCATGACAGCGCCGTGGGGCGTGTCAGCCACCTGCCACACATCCTCGCCGAGGCACTGGCAGTTGCCGGCGATAGTGGAGGGCCGCTGGCACTGAGCCTGGCGGCGTCCAGTTTCCGCGACGGCACGCGCGTGGCTGGCACGGATCCGGATCTGGTGCGCGCCATGGTGGAGAACAACCGTCCTGCCGTGCTGGAGGCCTTGGACCAGACCATCGAACTGCTGCAGGGCGCGCGGGAGGATATCGCCCACCCGGATCGCTCCCTGAAGACCCTTGCCGAGGATGGCCACGCCGCGCGCGGGCGTTTCGAGGCCCGCGCCGGCCGCAACAAGGGCGATGCTTCCAACCGGCCGATTATCCGCGTGCGGCCGGGGGCGCCGGGCTGGCTGGATCAGCTCCGCTCGGCGGAGTCCATGGGCGCGCAGATCGGCATTTTCTAGCAGTCGTCCTTCGTTTTGGCCGGCGTGGCGCCTTCCAGCACGTCGGGCAGCTTCTTAGCCAGGGCATCCACACCCTTCCACGCAGTCGGTTCAAACCCATCGTTGGGAATCGCCATAATTGCCACGGGCGTCATTTCCCCGTTCGGGCCAGGCACCAACCCCAGCTGCCGGTAGATGAACCGCCCGTCCGGCTCCGGCCCCCAGCCGCCCTTAAACTGCGCGCCGTTGATCTTCGCCAGTCCGTACTTGTGCTCCGGGATGATGTGCTCCATGCGCGTCAGCACCTTGTCGGAGCCATTCATGCACCGGAACCCGTTCATGAACTTCACCTGGTCCGTCAGCTTCCACTTAATCGCGCCGAACCCGATGTAGACCCCATCTTCAAACTGCTTCGCCGCGTTCGTCGGATCGCCTACGCGGTGCATGTAATCGCGCACTTTGTAGGCGGCGGTACGGTCCGAGCCGTCGCCGACATACATCCAGAGCCGAAACGCGGCGTCATTATCCGAATAGTGGATCGCCGCATCCATGTCGGCTTCCATGGCGGCGCGAGGGGCGGGCTGGCCGTGAGCTTCCGCGTGGCGCAGCTTCTCCTCGACCGCGCCTGCGATCGGCACCTTGATCGTCGACCAGGCGCCTTCCTCATTGAGCTTGCCCGCGTGCAGCGGGCCTCCCTGCCCGAGGATTGCCACTCCGACCTGCACGTTGTTCTGCTTTGAGACTTCCGCCGCCAGCTTGTCCAGTTTCGCCTGCTGTTCCTCGTCGGTCGGCTGGGTGGCATTCGCGCCGTCGGTGCCGTCGTTGTTGGCGGCGGCGGTGTTCGTGGCGGGTGCGTGTTCTTCGCCATTCTTATCGACGCCCCCTTCCCCGCCGTTTAGCCCCATCACCAGACCGACCGTGATGGCGAGGACGGCGGCTCCCACTGCGAGGCCCGCGACAAGTCCGCCGCGGGCACCACGGGTGGCGGCACCTTCGCTCCGTGGCTTCCCTTCGGGCTTGTCGTACTGACCGGCGGGCAAGTCGAACTTCCCGGCAGCTTGCGCCCCGGCGGTAACTCCCTGCTGCGCGCCTGCCTGCGATTCCGGCTCGCCCGTGTACATCCCACGCCAGCCCTGAGAGCGGCGTGAGGCACCTTCGGGGCGCTCATTGCTCGCCATTTTCCCTCCTTGACCAGCTGTTTCCTTGAGCTCTTCCGTCTCGGCGGCATTTTCCGCCGCTTGACGATTCCGCCGCGCAGCAGTTCCGCCAAACAGCAGCTCAGGCGCACGGCACTTCCGCCACGCAGCAGCTCCGCCGCGCAGCGTGGCGACTGTGCGACAAATCACCGCCGAGAGCGATCGCGTTCAGTCTAGCCAGGAATCCCCAGGCTCGCGCCCCGCACACTCCCATTACTGAGACTCTTAATCCCCTCCGGCAATACTCTTAACCTCCAGCGACGACACGCTTGCTTCTCCAGTGGCAAAACTCGCCATAGACCTCCCCAGCTTCGCCCCAAGGCCGCCCACACCCTGTCATTTGAGCCCGCATGGGCCTCCTTCAGCCCCGGCGGGAGCACTTGCGAAGGCCCGGATGTCCCAAATCTTCCACTTTCGACGAAAAGCAAACTTGCAGCAAAATTTCGCAAGCCTCTGACCTGCGCAAACAGATAGTTATAAAAACAGAGTGGAAGATTTGGGACATCCCCCCTTCGCGCCAGGCCACCGCAAGACCTGATTTTGGGCAATTCCCGAATAAGGGGCGCAATTTCGCACCCTTACTCAGGTATCCCCTGCCCTCGTTTCGGCCGTCGATGGCGCTTACAGAGCTTCGGCCTGAAACCGTCCCCACCGCATCTGCCTGCAGACCTGCCACCGACGCGCCCACGGACTTGCTACAGGCGCACTGCAGCCACAGCCTCGGGGGAGAAATGTCCCAAATCTTCGAGTTATTGGAAGTAGCGGGTTTGCGACCAAATTTCGCAGACCTCTGACCTGCATAAACAGAATAGTTATATTTTAAGACGTGGAATTTGGGACATCCTGCCCGCAGGGTCAGGCTCGGCACGGCGTCAGGCGCCGGTCAGGCCCGGCGCGAACGCCTCCTACCCGCCAGCTAGGCCGGTCCGCCAGCTAGGCCGGGCACCCCCTGCCCGGCAGCTGGCCCTACTTCGACAACTTCCGTCGGCCAAACCAGCCCAGCGCGAGCGCCAGCACCAACCCGGCAGCAGCCACCGCAAGGTACCGCCCGACGTAATCTCCGCTGGTCTGCGGCGTCTTCGGCGGCGCGGGAGTGGTGTCCGCTGTCAACACGCTGGACGTGTCGCGCCCGCTGGTGACGTCCTCTATCCAGGCTGAGGCGTCCGAAAGCGTGGTGATGGCCGCCGTCGGCGAGGGCAGGTCCGGGTCTCCGTTGGCCGTGCCCGCAGTCGCGAGGCCTGCGAGTTTGCCGCCGACGAAGAACGGCGCTCCCGAGTCGCCGCCCTGCATCGCAGCGCGCGAGAGGGACTCTGCCTCGAGGATGCCGCCGACGATCTTTGGCATGACGCCACCCGCCCCATCCGCAGAAACCTCTCCGCCACCCATGGCGATCTCGGCGGGGACAGACTCCACGCCATCGGGGCTGGGGGCTTCCACGGAAGCGGAAGACTTCGGCGCGCCGGAGTTTCCGGAGGTCTCCGAGGTCGGCGTGTCTGGCTTACCTGACCTGCTCGACTGGCCTGGCGCGGGGGATCCGGGCTTCGGCATGGCGCCATCGCCTCGGAGGATCTGCGGAGCGCCCGCTCCGCCGGAACCGCCGGTTCCGCCGGGCGCGGGGATAGACTCCACGCCGCCCTCAACATGCGGCGCGCCCGGCGCCTGCGAGTCGCTGGGCGCCTCTGAGTGTCCAGGAGTCTGCGCTCCGCCGGCGCCCGGGACCTCACCGCCGTCACTCGGCGCGGCCGGCGCTGGTGAACCGCCCGCGCCCGGCCCAGCGAGAACCTCCCGCACTCGCATCCGCGCCACCGGCAGGTCACCCTTGCGCGCCATCAGCGAGCTGCTGCTCCAGCCGTAGAGATTCCCCTCGTCGCCCACGCCCGGCATGCTATCCGCCAGCTCCGCCGGAGTAACTCCCTCGACGGGCTTGGTGAGGTGCAAGAGCCCGGCGTCCATAACAGGCGACAGCGACCACGAATCCGCGTCGTAGACAGCACCCGCGATGCGCGCCTGCGTGCCCTCGTTGGAGACGGATTCCAGGCAGTGGCGTGCCGTCAGCACCCACTGTGGGGCGACGAGCGTGCCCGTGCAGTCGCCGAAGTTGCCGACGCGCCCGATGCGCAGGGATGCGACCGTCCGCGATTCGGCGTTGTCCGGCGCGTATTCGCCGTATTCCAGTGCGCTGGCCGGGGCCACGCACGCGCCGGACAGGGCTGCTGCGGCCGCGATGGCTGCCGTTCGTAGTGTCAGTTCTTTCATGCTCGTGCTCCTCGTTCTCCCGCGATCAGCCGGACCACCTGCGCGACGCATCGCTCCGCCGGCCCCTGCCCTGCAAACAACTTCCGCGCCGGCCCGGCGGCCAGCTTCTTCCACGCCCACGCGAACACCAGGAACGCCGCGATAAACGCCGCCGCCCACAGGTCCGAGTGCAGCGACACGTGCGTCTGCCACCACAAGGCCGAAAGCACGTGCAGGATGTACACCGTCAGCGCCATCGAACCCAGCGCGACCAGCGGATTCGTAGCCTTTACGCGCCGTCCGACAATCAGGCTCAGGTGCAGCACGATGGCGGCGACGGCGATGGAAAGCACGATCTCACCCAGCACGCCCGTGTGCCCGGTCGCGCGCACCCAACCGGGAAGGTCGGTCTGAAAGCGCAGGTAGATGCCTATTGCTGCGGCGAGGCAGGCGATTGCGGTTGTTATCTTTGTGACGCCACCAGCCCCCGTGCCGTCCTTTCCCACGTACACGTCGAAGAGGATCATCCCGGCTAGGATGTACGCGACCCACGCGAGGTGGGGATACGGGAGCGGAAGTTCCAGCGGGGCGTAGCGCCACGTGGCGGCGGCTGTGGCGATCAGCAGAAGCGCGACTTTCGCGGCTGTTGGCAGTGGAGGCACCCAGGCGGTGGCGAGCATCGTCGCGCCGAGGACGACCAGCACGACCTGGATCTCCCCTCCAGCGGGCAAAAGCGCCAAGCCGATGAGGGTAATTAGCGCCCCGCGGGCTGCAAGCTTCGCGATGGTCTGCGTGGTGTGTGCTTGCGTGGTGGCCTGCGCTTGTGAAGTGGCGCGTGCGCTGGCGTTGGTCCAGATGAGCATCATGGTCACGCCCGCGATCACCGCGAACAGTGCGGCTGGGAGGCCCGACAAGATCACCTTCGTTTGCCATAGCGGATGGCCGAGGTGCAGGTAGATCATCCCGAGAATTGCGAGTCCGCGGGCGATGTCGAGCCCAAGGATGCGCGGGCGCTTGCTTGTGCCGTCGCCTGCCGCTGACATCTCCGCGCGCTCTGCGCCAGCGTTCTGGCTCGCGCCGTCCGCGCGCTCTGCGCTGGCTGGCCCGTCGGCTGCCGTTTCAGCACTGTTTGCGCTGGTGGGGGCTTGGTCTCCGCGGGTTGTCGCGGAGCTCCTAGAGGTAGGTGTTCTTACCACCCGGCTGTCTCCTTTTCAGTTCTCATTCTTAGTGTTCGCGCTCTGTGTTCAAACTCAGTGTTCAAACTCCATGCTCGAACCCAGTGTTCAAGCTCTGTGCTCGAGCTCAGTGCTCGAGCCCAAAGCACGCCCGCTATGCGGAACGATTGTCTTTTTTAATCTCTGTTTCTTGAGATTCCCTGCTGCCCGTTTGCAAGCCCCCTGTAAGTTTCTTCTAAGTTCCCCGCCCCGCCGAGCTGTATTCCGTCCCGGGTTGCGTCCCTTAGTGTGGTGTAACGCTTGCTGATGGTGGATCCCGGAAAGTAGTGGGCGGCCACCGCCAGTTAGCCTTTCAACTCAACTACCACATCTCACCGAAAGGCCTATGACGATGACCGCTGCACCGTATTCTATCGACCCGACAACCTATCTGGATGATTTGCTGGCCCAAGCGTCTCCGGATTTGATGCGCCAGATGCTGCAAGGGTTTATCAACCAGATCCTCTCCGCCCAGGCTGACACCGTCTGCGGCGCCGAATACGGGGTTGTATCCACCGAGCGGGTCAACCACCGCAACGGGTATCGCCACCGCGACCTTGACACCCGTGTCGGCACGATCGACGTGGCGGTGCCGAAACTGCGCCACGGCGCGTTCTTCCCAGACTGGCTGTTAGAGCGCCGCTCACGAGCAGAACGAGCCTTATCGACTGTGATCGCCACGTGCTACCTTAAGGGGGTTTCCACCCGCAGGATGAATGATCTGGTGGCTACACTTGGGATTTCCAGCATGTCGAAATCGCAAGTCTCACGCATGTCAGAAGAACTCGACGACATGGTCGCAGACTTCAAAAACCGCCCACTAGACCCCGGCGGGTACGCCTTTTTATCGTGCGATGCGCTCACGATCAAAGTCCGTGAAGGCGGCCGGGTGGTCAAATGCTCAGTGCTGCTTGCCACCGGAGTCAACGCCGACGGGTATCGCGAAATGCTCGGCATGCACGTCGCCACCGCGGAATCCAACGCGTCGTGGAAAGGCTTCTTCCAGGACTTAAAAGCCCGCGGACTTACTGGGGTATTCCTTATCACCAGTGATGCCCACGAAGGCATCCAGCACGCCATTTCCGAAGTGCTGCCCAATGCGTCGTGGCAGCGGTGCCGCACCCATTTCGCGAAGAACCTCTACGAAAAGGTCCCGAAAACACAATGGCCGATGGTCTCTGCGATGTTCCAGACAATCTTCCAGCAACCTGACGCCACATCCACTTGGGCTCAAGCCCGCGAAGTTGTCGACCTACTGGAGCCGAAATTCCCTCACGTCGCGGCGTATTTGGAGGAATCACTCGATGAAGTACTGGCGTTTACCGCAGTGCCGAAACCAGTCTGGACGAAGGTGTGGTCAAACAACCCCACAGAACGGTTAAACCGAGAGATCCGCCGGCGCACCGACGTCGTCGGCATTTTCCCAAACCGTGAATCCATCATCCGGCTTGTCGGTGCGGTCCTAGCCGAGCAACACGACGATTGGATCCAACAAAAACGCTACATGTCACTGACCGCACTCGAACACACCAAGCACCTCATGCACCACCCAGGAGAACATCGTGACGACCACCACCAGCTAACCGCCTAACCAAGCCCCGAACTTCATATCGAGCCGAAAGCACAAACGGCTACACCACTACACCGGACTTGACCCCGTCCCGCCGAGCCGTGCTCCCACCCTTTCCGGACTAGCCCTCCCGCCATCAAAGCGTCTGCGGAAGCCTAGATGTCCCAAATCTTCGAGTTATTGAAAATAGAGGGTTTGCAGCAGAAAATTGCAACGCTCTGACCTGGGTAAACAGAATAGTTATATTTTAAGACGTGGAATTTGGGACATTCGCCTCCTCGCCAGGCAGCCAAATAGCCAATTTCTAGGCACCTCCCGAATGAGGGGCGCAATTTCGCACCCCTTATCCAGGTATCCCCCGCCCCCGTTTCGGCCGCCTATCGCGCCTACAGAACCTCGACCTTTCGAGCTCGCGCACACAAATTCTCCGGACGCAAGAGCCTGCGAACGCAAAAGCCCCCGTGGCCGGCGGATAACCGCTAGCCACGGGGAAATTTGTGCGCCCGGAGGGATTCGAACCCCCAACCTTCTGATCCGTAGTCAGATGCTCTATCCGTTGAGCTACGGGCGCATCACCGCTACCCCAAAGGGCATCGATTAGGTCTGCAAGGTTGCCCTTGCAACGCAGATTAACTTTACACACCGGGGGCGCAAAACAACAAATCCCCACTTCACCAGCAGAAATGAGACCTCGCCCGCCACGGGAAATAGGTAGTGCCCCAGGACCGTCACGGGAATGAAGTAGCTCGCGTGACCGCCACGGGAACGGGGCAGTTCGCCGCGGGCGAAACGGACAAGATCTGCAGACCTGGCGCGCGAAGCGCGCCAGAGGCCTCTGCGGCCAAAGTGTGCACTGTGCGGTGGCGCTCGCTAACGCGACCGCCACTGTCGCCCCACATCGACTGCGGCGCCCATGCTCCCGCATGCGCGCTGCAGTCGGGGAGCACGGCGCGCCAACCGCGCGCCGTGCAAGCGCCCCGCGTGCACACGCACGCGCGGCACACGTTCCAACTGCATGGCATTCCAGCACAAAGCTACTCCCCCGCAGCCAACCGGGGACTACCGCTGATCATGGGGCAAGGGTCCCGCAAGCAGCGCAAAGCAAAACCCCCGCAGCCGACGGAGTTACCGCCGGCCACAGGGGCAAACCGCCTGGAACCAAAGCCCCAAGCGGGAAAATGGTGCGCCCGGAGGGATTCGAACCCCCAACCTTCTGATCCGTAGTCAGATGCTCTATCCGTTGAGCTACGGGCGCTTGGAAACTTCGACAAAGTGCTTCACGCCGGCACAATCCCAGCGGACCACCACAGGCGCACCACACGCCCCACAACACTGTCCGCAGCTGTTAGCCCCGGAACCTCACCACAAGTAACCGGGCAGCTTTTGTGGGCAGCTCTGGCGCTGACGCACTCTGTCGAAGTTGCGGAGGCGACAGGATTTGAACCTGCGGTCCCCTAAGGGACAACTCCTTAGCAGGGAGCCCCATTCGGCCGCTCTGGCACGCCTCCGAACGTCGTATCGCAGCACTGTTTCCAGATACCACAATCTCGACCGAACTTAGCCTACACAACCTGCCCACCTTCCCCAAATTCCCGCCCACCCTTCCGCCCGCTCCCCAGCCCGCACCTTCTGGACACGTCTCCGCCTGCGCCAGCCACGCCTCCTCGAAGCCCTGTCCCCGGCCCCAACTACACTGTGCAGTATGATTCGCCCCGATCTTTCCTCCCTGCCCGCATACGTCCCCGGCTCCACCCAGCCGGGCGCGCTGAAGTTGGCTTCCAACGAGTCTTCGCTCTCCCCGTTGCCTTCTGTAAGTGCTGTTATTAATGACGCCACCTCGAACCTCAACCGCTACCCCGACATGGCTTCGGGCGCGCTGCGTGGGAAACTCGCGCAGTGGTTGGGCGTGGACCTCGACAACGTCGCCGTAGGTAATGGCAGTTCCGCCCTGTGCCAGCAGCTGGTGCAGGCTACATGCAAGGACGGCGATGAGGTTGTGTACGCCTGGCGGTCGTTCGAGGCATATCCGATCCTGTGCAAGATCGCCGGTGCGGTTGGGGTGGGTGTGCCGCTGAAGAGGGGGCGTCATGACCTTAAGGCAATGAGTGAGGCGATCGGCGAGCGTACACGCTTAGTTTTTGTGTGCAACCCGAATAATCCGACGGGCACGACGGTGAGCCGCGACGAATTCCGCGAGTTCATGGGGCGCGTACCTGCGGATGTGACGGTTGTGCTGGATGAGGCATACGTGGAGTACAACCGGGATGCGGAGTCTCCGGTGGCGTTGGAGGAGCTGCAGCGCTACCCGAACCTGGCGGTCTGCCGGACGTTCTCGAAGGCGTACGGGCTGGCGGGGCTGCGGCTGGGGTACCTGGTCGGGCCGGCGGAGCTGGTGGAGGCCGTGAATAAGGTAGGGATTCCTTTCGGCGTGAACGCGCTGGCGCAGGCGGCGGGTATTGCGAGCGTGGAGGCTCAGGACGAGCTGGCCGCGCGCGTGGATGCGACGGTGGCGGAGCGCGAGCGGGTGGAGGCGTACCTGGCGGGGGTTGCTCCGGCTGGCGCTGGTAGTGCCGGCGCGGCGGGCGGGGCTGCGGACGGTGCGGAGGGCGCCGAGCCGCTGACGTACCCATCGCAGGCGAACTTTGTGTGGCTAAACGTGGGCGAGCGCGCAGAGGCGCTGGACGAGGCGCTGAAGCGCGAGGGTGTCATCGCGCGGTGCTTCGCGGGCGAGGGCGTGCGCGTGACGGTGACGACGGCGGAGGAGACGGATGTGCTGCTCCGCGCGCTGGATCGTGCGCTGCCTGCCGCCGGGCTTGCTAACAACTCGGAAGCCGACCCGGCCTCCGGCAGCGACGCGGCGAATGGCACCGCGCACACGCAGGCCTCCACGCAAGCCGACTAGCACCGTGCATCCGGAGGATCCGACGCGCATCCCTGCCGTGGTAGAGCGTCTGCGCGCGGTGTGGGAGGCTCAGCCTTCGGTGCCGTTTGCGCAGTTGTGGGCTCAGTTGGAGTCGGTGGGCGTGGGTTTCAACGCCACCGATGCGGAGCTGGTGGAGGCGTGTGATGAGTTGTTGCGCCGTCACCCTTATTCTTTCGCCCCGGTCCTACCGGGAGCGCTTTCTGCCGTGCCTAGTGACGCCCCTTCGGCCTCTCCTGCCCCGCGCACTGTGGTGGTGGAGACGGCCGACCCTGGGCCGGTGGTGACGCTTTCCGTGGCCCCGGGGGAGCCTCTGGGGTGGGCGGTTGTGCGTGGCCGGCGAGCGGGGGTTCAGCCGGTGGTGTGGCGTTTTCGAGGGGTGCGGGCGTGCCGGGCGGGTGCTCCTTTGGTGGTGGAGGATGCGGAGGGGTTTGTGCATCGCTTGGGCGTGGTGGAGCGTTTGACGGCTGCGGGGTTTGCGGTGGCGCCGGGGGAGAATGCGGCTGCGTTGGAGGGGTTGCGGCGCGCGGAGTTGGGGGATCGGGTGTTTGTGGTGCGTTTCGCGGATGATTCGTGGGCGTTGGTGGGGCACGCTTTGTGGTGGTTTCGGGTGGGGCGCCGCGCGGTGGATGCGCAGAGGTTGAAATGGGTGGGGTTTGATTCTGGAATGCCAGGAGCCCCGCTCCTGGTGCGTACACCGGGAGCGGGGCTCGAGGAGTTGCCGCTGGTCGCGGAGGTTTTCCGCGCCAGCTAGGCGGGGGAAGCTAGCCCGGGCGGGCTAGCTTTGGGGGCTAACACTGTGGGGTTAGCTCGGTGGGGGTTAGCTCTGGCGGCGGCGCAGTGCCATCAGGGCACCACCCAGAGCCAGGGCGATCACAGACGCACCCAGCGTGATGGCCAGGCCGGACACACCGGTCACGGCCAGGCTGCCACCGCGGGAACCAGCCTGAGTGCTCTGGGAGGCAGCACCAGTGCTGCCCTTACCTGCACCCTGGTTTGCACCCTGGTCACCAGCGTTACCCTTGCCCGGCTTCTCAGCACCCGGCTTGGACTCGCCCGGCTTACCCGGAGTGGAGGAGCCAGCAGGACCGTCGTGGTTACCCAGCAGGGCACCAATCAGGCCGGAGCCAACAATCGTGCCACCGATGATGGCGCCGATCTTGTTCGGATCATCCAACGAACCGAGCGGGCCACGCGGCTTCTCAACCTCAACGACTACGCGGTCGATCTCGTTGCCGTCCTTGTCCTTGACAACCACGACGACTTTCTTACCAGGCTCAGCGTCCTTATCGATGTCGACAACCAGGTTGCCGTTCTCATCGATCTCAGCCTTACCCGGACCCTCGGTCTCAACCGTGGTGCCGTCCGGCACATCGCCACCGGTGTTCGGGATCTTAACCTTGTCGCCCGGCTTACCGGAATCGTCCTTCCAGTCAGGCTGATCAGCCGGAGCATCCGGCTGCTCAACCGTGACGGTCACATCGACAGTGTCGGTGGAACCATCCGGGTAGGTCACAACAACCGGAACAGTGATCTTGTCACCAGGGGTTGCATCCTCAGGAACCTTAACGGTGATCTCACCAGTGTTCGGATCAACCGTCACACCATCCGGAGCGTTGTCACCCGGCTTGAAGGTCGTGTCATCCGGAGCAGTGGTCGGGTTGCCGTCCTTGTCCTTGAACTCAGGAGCAGGAACCTGCACATCCTCGCCCGGCTTACCGGAACCATCCTCGTAACCAGGCGTGAACTCATCAGCCTGCTTGGTGTCCGGAGCCTCACACACTTCGTTCTGCTTGGTCGTGTAGGTCCAAGTCGACTGAGCACCCTCAGGGAAGGTGTAGCCCTTTGCTGGGGTTGCTTCAACCTTGACCGTCTGGCCGTACTCGTAGAAGTACTTGCCGTCTGCGTCCGGGGTCAGCTCCTTACCGTCAACGGTCACCTTGTACTCGACGCCTTCGGTCTTCTTGACGGTGACGTACGGCGGGAGCTCACAGGATGCCGGATCGTCGGCAGATGCGCCCGCAGACGGGTTGTTCTCGGTTGGGGCAACTGGCGTAACCGGGGTGGCATCCTTCTCGGTCACCGTGACGGTGACGTCGACATTGTCCTGAGACCCATCGGGATAGGTTACAACAACCGGGACAGTGATCTTGTCACCAGGCTTCGCATCCTCCGGGATGGTCACAGTGATCTCACCAGTGTTCGGATCAACAGTCACACCATCAGGGGTACCTTCACCCGGAGTGAACGTGGTGCGCTCAGGAGGCGTGGTGACCTTGCCGTCCTTGTCCTTGAACTCAGGAGCAGGGACCGTGACATCGTCGCCCGGCTGGCCGGTGCCGTTGTTGTACTCCGGCTCGAAGGTTGCGGCATCGGTGGGGTTACCCGGCTCGATCGGCGTCAGCGGACGCTCGTTCTTATCCTTCGGGTTGGTGCCCTTCTCGATCTCCTCGGTATCCGGAACACCGTCACCATCATCATCCTCGTCCTCGGTGTCAGGCTTACCGTCACCATCGGTATCCAGCTCAAACTTCGCCGTAGCGTCATCCTTGCTGCCATCCGGGTACTCAACCGTCACCGGAACCTCGAACTCCTCAACAGTGTCCTTGTTCAGCTTCTCCGGATCCGCAGTCACAGTCACAACACCAGTCGACTCATCAATCGTGACGGTGTACCCCTCAGGAGCCTTGAAATCCTCACCAATGGTGAACTTCGAACCCTCAGGCGCGTCGACCTTCTCCTCAGTCGGGTTACCGTCCTCGTCCTCCTTCACAAAGGAAGGAGTCGACTTCGCATCCTGACCCGGAACAACCACCGTGTCCTCGTACTTCGGCTCAACGAGCGTTTTCTGCTTGTCTGCCTCAACGTTGAAGGTAGCGTCGGCGCGGGCAACGATGCGCCCCTGGGTCTGGCCAGGTACCGGATCGCCGTTTTCGTCGAGAACCGGGACCTGCAGAGCCTCATCGCGCATCACGACTGGGAACTTGAAAGTCTTTCCAGCCTGTTCAGCGTTCGGGGTGAAGGTCACGACACCGGTCGCAGGGTCAACCGCGACCTGGTCCTCAGTGACGCCCTCAGGCAGCTTGCCGAGCTCGAACTTTGCCTTTTCCGGCTTCTTTTCCTCAGGCTCGGTTGCCGGGTTGTCGAACTTCGGCTCAGAGGTGGCCTCCTCGCCGCGCTTCGCGTCGACCGGGTCGTACGCGAGGTAGTCGCGAGCGACAGCGAAGGCATCCATCACCAGAACCAGGTCGTTCTTCGGGTCCGGGTTGTTCGGGGTGACCTTCAGGCGAGCGGTGAACGTGTCACCGGTCTGAGCGTCCGCTGGAACCTCGAGCTCACAGCTCGGGATCTTGGTTGCGGAGTCTGGCTTAGCGGTTTCACAGGTCTTGACGACCTTGCCGTCCTTGTCGACCCACTCGATGTAGTAGTTCAGGTTGTCCGCAATCGGCAGACCGGCAGTATCAGTCTGAACCTTGTCACCGAGCGCGGCCCAGTTGTCAGTGGTGTTCTTATCGACAACATCGAATTTCAGGGCCTGCGGAGCAAGCGCGATGTTCCAACCAGTGTAGCCATCAATCTCGTTGCCGATGAGCGCACCGTCACCACCGAAGAGCTGCGCGTTAGCGCCAGCATTCAAGTAAGCACCGAAGCCCGGGCCTGCCCACTGGCCAAGAGCCCACGGGTACAGTGCACCGATGTTGTCAGGCAGCGGCTTGCCATCCTTGCCAAGAATGCTGACGTAGCTCCAGTGCATGTTGACGTGCTTGGAGTTGGCGTTGCCGTTAAGCCATGAACCCTCACCGTGGGAACCTGCGAGCTTGCCGAACTTGTCATCAGACATCGTCAGAGGCTTGGACTTGTGGGAGTTGCCGTAGATACCCTTCCAGCGCAGCTCGAACTTACCGTCAGCGCCGGTGGTGGTGGTCAGGGTTTCTGCGATCCAGGCTTCTGGATCCGCTGCTACCTGCTCGTTAATCCAGCGTTGCAGGCCCTGCTCATCCTCAACAGTCCAGCCCTTGCCACGCAGGGTCTTGCCCGCGAAGTTGGACTTCGCGTACGCCTCAATCTTCTTCACCGCGTCATCGGTGAGATAGGAGCCAACAACCTTCAGACCCGAGGCAGGGATGTCCTTAGGATCAAATTTGCTGACCTGGTTATGGTTCTTAGCACCCTGCAGAACATCGAGGTTCCAGAAAGCCTGACCCGCGTAGGTACCCCCGTTACCACCAGTTCCGGTGCTTTCTGCCCAGTTCTCCTCAGGCAGGTGCTGCGGCAGTTTATCCTTCTGCGCGTACTGGATGGTCATACCGGTGATCTTGTTGCCGCCCCAGACGCCATCACCCTGGGTGGTCGGGGTGGTAGTCGTCAGCGGGAAGATACCAGCTGCCGGCTGGTGCACCAGACGGTACTTATCCGTCATGTCTTCCGGAAGCTCCGTCCAGACGCGGATCTTCTCGCGGTTCTCATCCCGGCTCCAGTCACCACCGTTGGGGGTACCAACGGAGGCGTCTGCACGGAACTCACGGGTCACACCAAGTGCATCGGTGTACGGCGCCATGTTAATGGTGAAGTTACCGTTTTCATCGCTCTCGGTGTAGTACACCGGGGACGAGTGCTGAGTGTTTTCACCCTCATACCACTGGGCGTAGACCTTAACACCCTTCAGCGGCTTACCGGAAGCCTGAACGTCACCAAAACCAACCAGGGCCTCTACGATTTCCTTCACGGAACCGGAGATGGTGCCCTTCTGGCTCGCCTTACCCGGGGAGTAGATGGCCTTGTCAGAACCAGCTGTCGTCCCCTCATTACCCGACTCATCCTGCTGCGCAAGCGCCGCCGGAGCAGTCTGGGTCTGTACTACCACGGTGCCGGTGGTTGCCAGCGCCAGCACAGCACCAGCGGCTGCAATGGACTTCATGCTGTTGTTCTTAAATGCGAGAGCCCTCGCCCCGAAACCAGTACGGATGATACGTCCGCGCAAGTTTGCCATGAGTTAAGTCCTTTCTAAAGACTTCTCTAAGTTTCTTGATGACCCACCCGCACCGGGAAGGTCACACGCCATGACCCGCACCCGTCGCGATCTGCATTTACGCAAGAATTGCATGCGCGCGCAAGTCTCTTTGAAGAACCTTATTCCCCATTCCCCCAGAAGGCGACTGCAACTTTCTTAGATTAAATAAAGGTTCAGTACATACGATCCATGAACCTTATCAATATACCCCTCCAGCAATGAGTAAAAGTAATGCTCTTTGAGCTTCTTTCAGCGCTCTCCCTGCGCATTCGGAAATATAATGGGCGCGAAGATAGGGCTATTTATAACGTGAATCCATGTATGCTTTCTTTATGATTTCTGTCGCATACCCCTCCCCTTTACCCCCCAAGCCCTTAAGTTAACCTTCAGACTTTGCTGAGATCTGTTGCCAACTCCTTCCCGCCTAAACCGGGGTGGCTCCAGCCTCCCCGTCGCAAAAACTACGCCCCCGGGCCAGTTCATGGAAAAACCGACCAGGGGGACGAAACCTGCGGAAGTAGAGGGATTTGAACCCCCGGATGGTTTCCCATCGCTGGTTTTCAAGACCAGTGCATTCGGCCGCTCTGCCATACTTCCAACGCGGCTCAATACCGCTCAGAACATCTTACACCCCACACCACAACACACCCATTCCCAGCCGCACAATGATTCATTAGGGTGGAGACCATGAGCATCACCACAAACGCAATCATCCTGACCGATACCGAAAACCCCAGCTCCCTGGCCTGGCAAACCACCAGCATCGCCGACCCCCAACCCGGCGAAGCCCTGGTGCGCATCCACTACGCGGGCGTCAATAGAGCAGACACCCTACAAGCCCAAGGCCACTATCCCCCTCCCCGCGGCACCACCGACATCATCGGACTCGAAGCCGCAGGCGTAATCGAAGACCCCAACGGAGCCACCCGCCCCGACGGCTCCCCCTGGCACCCGGGCGACGAAGTCGCCGTCCTACTCTCCGGGGGCGGGTACAGCGACTACGCCACCGTGCCCGAAGGCCAACTGCTACCCATCCCCGCCGGGTACAGCCTCGCCGAAGCCGCCAGCGTGGTGGAAGTCGCCTGCACCGTCTGGTCCAACATCATGATGACCGCCCGCCTACGCGAAGGCGATACCATCCTCTTCCACGGCGGAGGCGGAGGCATCGGCATCTTCGGCATCCAACTAGCCAAAGCCCTCGGCGCTACCGTGGCCGTCACCGCCGGCTCCGAGGAAAAGCTGCACGTATGCCGCCGCTACGGCGCGGACATCCTTATTAACTATAGGGAAGAAGACTTCGCCGACGTTCTCGCCGAACACGGCGGGGCAGACGTGATCCTGGACATCATCGGCGCCAAATACCTCGACCGCAATATCAAGGCCCTGGCCCCCGACGGGCACATCGTCATCATCGGCATGCAAGGCGGCGTGAAGGGCGAACTGAACATCGCCAAGCTACTCAGCAAACGCGGAAGCATCAGCGCTACCGGCCTGCGCTACCGCGACAAGCAAGACAAGGCACGCATCGTCGCCGAAACCCTGCGCAACGTCTGGCCGCTGCTGGAAAGTGGGAAGATCACCCACCACATCGACCGGATCATGCCCATCACCGAAGCCGCCGCCGCGCATAAGGCGCTGCTGGCCGGGGAGGTCACCGGCAAGATCGTGCTCGAGCTGCCGCAGAGCTAGGCGCGGCGGGCCGAGCTCGCGGCCCGGCGCCATGCAAGCGATCGCGGCGGCTTAGGCGCGTGGCTTGGTGAGCCGCCTGCTCCCGCGGGCCCCGCGCCGCCGCGGCCACCCGCCCGTCTGCACCAACACCAGCGCCGCCAGCACCAGCAGCAGGCCAACCCACTGCACCAGCGAAAGCCGCTCGCCGACGAACACCACGCCCAGGAACGTCGCCGTCACCGGGCTCAGCACGCCCAGGATCGCCACCTGCACCACGTCCAACTTGGCCAAACCGTGGAACCAAATGCCATACGCAATCAGGGCGCCGAAGATCGTCAGATACGCATAACCCAACACATTCTGGCCGGTCAAGTGGCCCGGCAGCCCCTCCATTACCAGCAGCAGCGGAACCAGGAACAACCCGCCGAAAGTCAGCTGCCAGCCCGTCACCGCCAACTGCGGCACATCGTCCGGCTTACCCCACTTCTTCGCCAGAATCGCACCCAGCCCCATGCAGACACTGGCGCCTAGGCCCGCGAGGATGCCGCCGGCATTCAGGGCTGCGGCGGGCGTCAATACCAAACAAGCCACACCCACCACAGCGACGAGCGCGCCGATCACCTGGTACGGCTGAATGCGCGTGCCCAATAGCGCAGGGCTCAGGGCGATCACCCACAGGGGCGCGGTGTTTGTCACAATCGCCGCCACGCCGCCCGGCAGCAGGTACGCCGCCGCGAACAACAGAGCAAAGAAGCCGCCGATGTTCACAACCCCCAGCACCGCGGACTTCCACCACCACTGCCCGCGCGGTAGCCTGCGGAACCACAGCAGCAGCATCAAACCCGCAGGTAGCGCACGCAGCACACCCGCCAGCAGCGGCCGCCCAGGCGGCAGCAGGTTCGTGGTGACGATGTACGTCGTTCCCCAAATGATCGGTGTAAGCGCAGTAATCAGTCGAAGCACACGGCCACGCTATCTTACGGACGCCACCACCCGCACCAACTGGTCCACATCATGCACGGTGTTGTGCGGGGCGAACCCGACGGAAACTGCACCGGCCTGATCCAGTGCCGAGCCCGTGTTCGAACCCACGCCAGAGTCCGCGCCCTTGCGAACGTGACGGCCACGGGAGTTCGCGCCCGGCTGCTCCTCGAAGACCCCCATGCGCTCCAGCAGCTGCGACTGGCCCGGCGCGACCACTCCCGCGACCACTCCATTGGCCAGCAGGCGCTGCACCACCACGCCCGCGGGCACACCATCCACCAGGAAGCTCACGCGCGGAATACGATCCACGGCGGCGAACTCCTCCAGCACAGGGCCGTCCCCATCCACGCCAATCACGTGGACGGTGCCGAGGCTCTGCAGGCCCTCCACCAGGTGCGTTGCCAGGGAATTTAGGTAGTCCGCGGCGTGCGGCAGGCCGGTCTTCAACCGGTTGCGTCGGGTGCCGCGGGCGGAATCATCCAGGCGGGCCAGGTGGTCCACGGCCTCCGCAACACCACCCAGCAGGCCTTCAGACACACCGCCCACGCCCACGCCATGGCCAGAGCGGAACACGGCCTGACGGGTGGCATCGTCCTTAAACACCAGCGCGCCCACGTTCGGCCCGCCCAGGCTGGCAACATCCAAGGCCAGCACATCCGCGCCCATCTGCTCCACATCCACCACGCGGTACGGGGCGAAGGAATCCACATCCACCACCAGCAACGCCCGGGACTTCGCCCGCACACAATCCGCGATGGCACGCACATCCGTCACCGTGCCCACATAACGATTAGCAGCGGAAACGGCCACCACCGTGGTCTCCGGCTCCACCAAGTTCGTAAACTGCCAGGCCGGCAGCACACCGCTGGAAAGATCCGGCTCCGCCCAGCGCACCCGCGCGCCATACAGATCCGCCGCGTGCTTCCACGGCGCCACGTTCGCCGGATCGTCAATGCGGGAAAGCACGACCTCCTGGCCCAGGCGCAGGCGCCGGTACAGAGCGTGCGCCAGATCATCCAGCAGCGCCTCGCGGGAAGCGCCCAGCACCACATTCTCCGGCCGCGCACCCGTCAGATCCGCGATCGCAGTGCGGGCGGAATCTCCGAAAGACTCACCAATGCGGCGGCCCAGACGCTGCGCGCGGGAATGCGAACCCGTCGCGGACTCCGGCGGCTCCAGCAAAGAAGCCACCCTGAAACTCCGCGCCACCGCCGAAGACACCCTCTCCGGCACCTGCGGGAAATCCTGCGCGTTTAAGTACGTCCAGCCATCCGACAGCGATGCATACAACCCCCGGACCCGTGGTACATCGAACACTGGACTACTCCTTACATTCCTTATATATGAACTGCTTCGGACGATACTTTCCGCACCTCGCACCACCTTTTGGCGGCTCGCGGCGGCGCCCCTCAAAGGGCGATGACCATTCCCCGACCCGGCTGCGAAACGGACCACTGCGCTAGGCAGGGACTCGCTGCGAGGAGCCGGACACGACCCACCGCAAGCGAGCTGGGGGACTAACCTCAACCGATACTAGCGCCCAATCCGGACAGGCAACACCACGCCCGGTCGCAGCAGCTAAAGCGAAAGCGGGACTCGCCGGAAATAGGAGGTGTGGGCGTCACAAAGTAAAATAGACTGCCTCAAAGCAACAGCAACGAAAACGCGAAGCAGTAACAAGAAGCAGGACCACATGTCACAAAAAATGCCAGAGGCCGCGGATCTACAGCGGATCACCGCCGCGGCAGACGGCGACATCCCAGCTAGCAACTCCCAAACCTTCGGCGCCGCGTGGGCGGACCTGAAGAAGGGGCTTGCGCAGCGCGAACTTTGGCTCGCGCTCGGCTGGCAAGACATCAAGCAACGCTACCGGCGCAGTACCCTCGGGCCCCTCTGGATCACCATCGCCACCGGCGTAATGGCCCTGGCCCTCGGCCTGCTGTACAGCCTGCTGTTCCAGCAAGACCTGGCGAGCTTCCTGCCGCACGTCGCCGTCGGCCTGATCCTGTGGGGCTTCATTTCCGGCTGCATCAAGGACGGCTCCGAGGTGTTCATCGCCAACGAAGGGCTGATCAAGCAACTGCCTTCCGCCCTGTCCGTGCACGTATACCGACTGGTGTGGAAACAATTCCTCTTCCTACTGCACAACCTCGTGATCTGGCTCGTGCTGCTGGCCGTGTTCCGCCCATCGCTCGGCTGGGAAGTGCTGCTCGTCGTGCCCGCCATGGCCCTCATGATCGCCAACGGCATCTGGGTGACCATGTTCTTCGGCATCATCGCCACCCGGTTCCGCGACGTAGCCCCGCTGCTGGATTCGCTCGTCCAACTGGCCTTTTATATGACGCCCATCGTCTGGACCACCAAAACCCTGCGCGACCAAGGCGGGGCAGTGGCCGAGCGAGCTCGCATTGCGGAAATTAACCCGCTGTACCACTACCTGGAGATCGTCCGCGGGCCGATGATCGGCGAGCCAGTCCCCGCCTACCACTGGGGCATCGTGGGCGTGCTGACGGTGATCGGGCTTGCGCTGGCTCTGCTGGTGATGCGCCGCTGGCGCTTCCGCGTGAGCTACTGGGTTTAGGAGACGAAAATGGTTTCGATTGACACTTACGACGCTTGCGTAGACTTCCCCATCTTCGATGCGAAGACCCGCTCCATGAAGCAGACATTCCTGGGGGCTGCCGGCGGCGCGATCGGCAGGAACTCGTCGAATACGGTGATGGTGGAGGCGCTTAAGGGCGTCAATCTGCATCTGCAGGACGGTGACCGGATCGGCCTGGTTGGGCACAACGGCGCCGGCAAGTCCACTTTGTTGCGCCTGCTCAGTGGGATTTACGAGCCGACGCGCGGGTCCGCGATTGTGCGCGGGCGCGTGGCACCCGTGTTCGACCTGGGTGTGGGCATGGATCCGGAGATCTCCGGGTACGAAAACATCATGATCCGCGGGCTGTTCCTGGGGCAGACGCGGAAGGCAATGCGGCGGAAGATGGACGACATTGCGGAATTCAGCGAGCTCGGGGAATACCTGGATATGCCGCTGCGAACATACTCGACGGGTATGCGGATTCGCCTGGCCTTGGGGGTTGTGACCAGCATCGACCCGGAGATTCTGCTGCTGGACGAAGGCATCGGCGCCGTGGATGCGGCGTTCATGGCTAAGGCGCGCGGGCGGCTGGTGGAGATGGTTGAGCGGAGCGGCATCCTGGTTTTCGCCTCGCACAGCAACGAATTCCTGGCGCAGCTGTGTGACAGTGCGCTGTGGATCGACCACGGAGAGATCCGGAAGGTCGGGCGCGTGGATGATGTGGTTGAGGCCTACGAGGGGCCGGAGGCTGGCGAGCACGTCCGCCGGGTGCTGAAGGACCTGGGCCGGGGTTAGTGCTGGCTGGGGTGCTGAAGGTTCTGGGCCGGGGTTAGTTTTGCCGTTAGTTTGCTGATGCTCGCGGAGCTGCTGAGGGTTAGCGCTGGCGGGGGTGGGCGCCTGCTGACCTCGCCTGGCGACTGAGGCTCTTGGCGGGCCGGAATGTCGCTAGAACGGGAAAGCACCAGCTAAATCAGGCTCAAGCAACCCCCGCAAGGCCGGAATGTCGCTAGATCGAGAAAACGTCGGCGCCCGCAGAGCCCCGCAAAAATCCACAACGTTCTGACCTGCACTTTTGCCTATTTGCAAACCAGTCCCATTAACCCATTCCCGTTCTAACGACATTCCCGCCCAAAGACACCTCCCGGAGCCCCCTCAGCCGGCCACCAATCCCGATCTAACGACACTCCCGCCCAAAGACACCTCCCGGAGCCCCCTCAGCCGGCCACCATTCCCGATCTAACGACATTCCAGCGGGCCGCAGCCTCCGGAACCCCCCCGCCAACCCAGCCCGCCGCACACCCCAGCGACATAAGTGGAGCTAGGGAGAGGCTGGGGGCGTCAGGAAGAAAGAACATATAGTACCACCTGTGGTACTATCGCCGCATGGGCAACAGTGTCCCCGAGATCCTCGAGAAAATGCGCAGAGCGCCCGCGAGCATCCGCTTTACCGAGCTCACGAAGGTCTGCGACCATTATTTTGAAAGCCGGCAAACAACCAAAACCTCCCACCGAACATACAAAACACCCTGGCGCGGCGACCCGCGCGTGAACATCCAAAACTCCAGCGGGAAAGCGAAGCCCTACCAGGTCCGACAGGTCCTGCGGGCCGTCGACAAGCTGGAATCTAGCCGAAAGAAAGGCGAGCGATAACCATGGACGTGCACAAGTACACCTACCAAACTGCCTGGTCAGACGAAGATCAGGAGTTCGTCGCAACCGTGACTGAGTTCCCGTCGCTTTCATGGCTGGCCCCCGACCGCGCGCAGGCCGAAGCTGGGTTGCTGGACCTGGTGGCCGAAGTCGTTGATGACATGACGCAGGCCGGGGAGACTGTGCCGGAGCCGCTGGGGTTGCGGCGATTCTCGGGGAAGTTCAACGTGCGAACTTCGCCGTCGTTGCATCGGATGCTGGCGATCGAGGCGCAATCGGAGGGCGTTTCGCTGAATACGCTGGTTAATCAGAAGTTGGCGGCGCGGTAGTTGCGGATTTTTATTGACGCCCACTAGCAAGCGGCGGTTGGAGCGGTCGCCTGGCCTGGGAGTTTCGGCGCGACGGAGGCTGCGTGGGGGCTCTTGGCGGGCCGGAATGTCGCTAGAACGGGAAAACGTCGGCGCCCGCAGAGCCCCGCAAAAATCCTCAAAGCCCTGACCTGCGATTTTACCTATTTGCAAACCAATACCATTAACCCATTCCCGATCTAACGACATTCCCACCCAAAGACAACCCCCGGAACCCCTCAGCGAGCCACCCATTCCCGATCTAACGACATTTCCGACTGGGCCATACCCCCAAAGGCCTCGAGCGAACCACCCATTCCCGATCTAACGACATCTGCAGGTTGGTTGTCAGCGTTTGCAGGTGGCCTGTCAACATTTCCACCCAGGAAGCCGCGCGAAATTGCAGCTCCTGTACACCGCCACGGGGAACTTGGCATCAAAAAATTTTTGCGCCTGTGGATAAGTCAGATGCCGTCCACAATTTATCCTCAGTGCACCAGATTCCAAACACACTACTCACGCAAAAGGCGTAGGAATACCTCCCATGACGGGGGACAACACCAACGCAAGCACCAGCACATCCGCCACCAGCAAAAACGCCCAACCCACCAAGCCAGCATCCACCAAACCCAGCGCCTACACGCCAGCCAAGCATCACCAGCCCGTAAAACACCTGGTCGATGTGCGCCGAATCGACCCCTCCCAAGCCCGGAAATGGCAACGCTGGGCCGAGAGAGGCGAAGCCGTCCGCCTCGCCCGCGGGATCTACATACCCGCAGGTCTCTGGCGCGAGATCGGCCAACAACCGAACGCGGCAGAAATCCAAGCGCAGGCCTTCATCGTGGCAGAATACCTGCGCTACTCCCACAAAATCCCGGCCGTCGTGGCGGGCAAATCGGCAGCCTTCCTCCACGGCCTGCCCCTAGAGAAGTTCGGGCCGCCGGAGACGGTGGAGTTGGCGTCACCAAAAAGAAGCCTGATGGGAAGAAACGGCAGGTCAGAGCGCTACCTCGCGGCGCCGGGGCAAGGCCAGCGCGCTGTGCTGATCCCCACAGAGTTCGGCGAGATCTGGAGCAGCGGACTGCTGGATACGTGCCATGACCTGGGGCTTCGTCATTCGCTGGACGATGCCGTCATCGCCACGGAAGCCGCGCTACACACAAGGAGAATCACGTGGCACGAGTGGCGCAAATGGCTTGACTGGCAGAGTGGGCAGCCCATCCGCCACGGCGCCCAACGCGCCCGCACGGCCGCGCGCCTCATCACCCGCCACTCCGAAAGCCCGCGCGAATCGCAGCTGAAAATCCGCTTCTGGGAACACGGCCTTCCCGCGCCGTTTCAGCAGGTCAACATACTCAACGAGGGCGGCTGGACCATCGGGCGCGTGGACATGTTCTTCGACGTCGGCCTCGCCGTCGAATACGACGGCCGCGACAAGTACGGCGACACCGCGCCGGCCATCGAGCGCGCCTTACTCAAGGAACGCCAGCGCGAAAACGACATCCAAGCCCGCGGCATCACGCTGCTGCGCGTCACGGCGGAAACGTACCTCTCCGGCCGCGCAATCGAGCAGGTCAGCAAGCATTTCCGCACCCTCGCCGCGCGCCCGACCCGCCCGCCTTGCACCCTCTGGAGTGGCGGCGCGCTCGCCTGGTCGTAGCCC
The DNA here is from genome assembly GCF_028609885.1 of Corynebacterium jeikeium. Lineage (NCBI taxonomy): Bacteria > Bacillati > Actinomycetota > Actinomycetes > Mycobacteriales > Corynebacteriaceae > Corynebacterium > Corynebacterium jeikeium. The sequence goes on from NZ_CP063195.1 coordinate 2,455,507, forward strand.
TTTTTGTTCTTTCTTATTGACGCCCCCTCGCCCCCGTCGCCTTCACCTCCAGCTTCGCGAACCGTCCGCCCCGCCCCGGCGCGTGCGACACGTGCGCGACGGACAAGTGGAGCAGCGCACCCGACACAAACTAGAGATAAAAAGAGAATTAAAGAACCCCGCCAGTTGGAGCGTCCAAAGCGTTAGACTCGGTCACGGACGCGCAGGCGTGACTGACCGCACAGTGCTAGTGCAGGTGCATAGTGCAGGCTCACAATGCAGCCGCATCGTGCACAGTGCAAATAAGCGCAGCCACGCTGAGCAAATACCCTCCCCAGAACACACGCAGAACCAGGTGAAACAGTTGACCAACCCAGCAGGCGACAACGGCGCAGGCACCCCGGCAGGCACCCCCGCCGGCGACGGCGCAACCGCATCCGAGGCCTTCAACTCTAAGGCGTGGCTGCAGCACTACACCCCGTGGACGCAGCACACCATCGACCTCGACGACCCGGCGGAAAACCCCGCAGGCTTCACCATCCCGGAGGTCTTCTGGCACGCGGTGGACACGATCGGCGAACGCAACGCCTTCACCTTCTTCGGCAAGGCCACCACCTACGAGCAGTACGGCCACCAGGTGGCCATCGCCTCCGCAGCCCTGGAGAAGCTCGGCGTGCAGCGCGGAGACCACGTCGCCATCGCGCTGCCGAACTGCCCGCAGGCCCTCATCGCCTTCTACGCAATCCAGAACATCGGCGCAGTCCCCACCCTGCACAACCCTCTATACACTGCCCCCGAACTCCGCCACCCCTTCAACGACCACGGCGCCAAGGTGGCTTTCTTCTGGGACAAGGTCAGCGACGTCGCCGAGGACCTCCGGCTGAACAGCCCCCTCGAAACAGTCATCGCCGTCACCCTCCCTGACGAGATGCCTGCCTCGCTGCGCTACGCCCTGAAGCTGCCGATCCCGAAGATCAAGGCCATGAAGGACAAGCTCACCGGCCCGGCGCCAGCCGCCGTCTCCTGGAAGAGCTTCATGCGCACGGGCGGAAATGGCGAGAAGTGGCTGCGTGGGGGCGTCAATAATAAAAAGATCGACCCGACCGACCCCGCGCTGATCCTCTACACCTCCGGCACCACCGGCAAGCCGAAGGGCGCCGTGCTGACTCACCGCAACCTCATCGCGAACCTGCGCCAGGGCCAAGCGTGGGTGAAGGGGCTGGGCAAGGGGCCGAAGCCGGAGGTGATGCTGGCCGCGCTGCCGATCTTCCACGCATACGGCCTGACCATGAACATCACCCTCGCGCCGATGATCGGCGGCGAGATCCAACTGCTGCCCGCGCCTGAAATGCCGCTGGTCATGCGCGTGATGAAGAAGAACATGCCCTCCTGGATGCCCGGAGTGCCCGCGCTGTATCAGAACATTATGAAGGAAGCTGCGAAGCGCGACATGCCGCTCTCCGGCATCCGCAATTCCTTCAGCGGCGCCAGCGCCCTGCCCGCAGAGACCGTCCGCGAGTGGGAAAGCTGCACCGGCGGCAACATCGTGGAGGGCTACGGCCTGACGGAAACCGCGCCGATCATCGCAGGTAACCCCATGGGCAAGGGCCGCGAGGGCTACATCGGCGTGCCTTTCCCCTCCACCGAAATCCGCATCGCCAACCCGGACAACCCCGCCGAGACCATGCCCGACGGGGAGGCCGGCGAGCTGGTCGTCCGCGGCCCGCAGGTGTTCAAGGGCTACCTCAACCGCCCGGACGCCACCGCCGACGCCTTCTACGAGGACTGGTTCCGCACCGGCGACATGGCCGTCATGGAGTCCGACGGTTACCTGAAGATCGTCTCCCGCATCAAGGAGATGATCATCACCGGCGGCTTCAACGTCTACCCCGCCGAGGTCGAGGAAGTCCTGTGCGAACACCCCTCCATCGAGCAGGCTTCCGTCGTGGGCGTGCAGCGCAAGGATGGGTCCGAGACCGTCGCTGCGGCTGTGGTTCTGGCCAACGGTGCTGTTATTGACGCCGACGACTTCCGCGCCTTCGCCAAAGAACGACTTACTGCGTATAAGGTGCCGAAGGTATTCCATGCATTCCAAGAGCTGCCTGCCGACCAGCTGGGCAAGGTGCGCCGGCGCGAGGTGCAGGAGCTAGTAGCAGAGAAAGAACAGGCCTAAAACATGCCGCTGAGCAGGAAAGACACCGTCGCCGCAGTGATCGTCACGCATAATCGCGTGGAATTGCTGGAAGCCTCGCTGCGCCAGGTTGCAAACCAGGAGGGCGCGGAGGTCGCGCACGTGGTGGTTGTGGATAACGGCAACGACCCGGCGGTGCGCGAGCTGGTGGAATCGGTGTGCGGGTCGCGGGGCCACTACGTGGGGTCCGCGACGAACCTGGGCGGGGCCGGCGGCTTCGCGCTGGGATTCCTGACGGCGCTGTCCCTGGGAGCCGACGCGATCTGGTGCGCTGACGACGACGGGCGCCCCGCCGACGAGCACGTGCTGGCCACACTGCAGGAAGTTGCGGAGCGCGAGGGGCTGGAGGAAATCAGCCCGGTGGTATGCAACATCGAGGATCCGGAGCGGCTGGCCTTTCCGCTGCGCCAGGGGTTGGTGTGGCGGCGGACGCTATCCGAGCTGGAGGGTTCGTTCTTGCCGGGGATTGCCAGCCTGTTCAATGGCGCGCTGATCAGTGCGCGGGCGATGGAAATAATTGGTGTGCCCGATTATCGGCTTTTCATCCGTGGCGACGAAGTGGAGTACCACCGCCGCCTGGTCCGCAGCGGCCTGCCTTTTGGAACGTGCCTGACCTGCGCTTACCTGCACCCCGACGGGTCGGACGAGTTCAAGCCGATTCTCGGCGGGAAGATGCACACGCAGTACCCGGACAACGAGTTCAAGCGCTACTTCACGTACCGCAACCGCGGGTACATCATGAGCCAGCCGGGGATGCGCAAGCTGCTGCCGCAGGAATACGCCCGCTTCGGATGGTTCTTCCTAGTGCAGAAGAAGGATCCGAGGGGGTTCGCCGAATGGCTGCGGCTGCACGCGCTCGGCCGGCGCGAGCAGTTCCGCCGGCCGGGGCGCTAGCGCGGCGGGGCGCGGGGATGGGCTCAGTCGCGGGAGTTCTAAGCAACTTTTTAAGCGCACACACCGGCCAGGATTTTCCCTTTTACCCGGTCACAGGCGTAGTCTTAAGTGACTATCGCGGTGCCCCGAGCAGCACTTGAGCAGCCCTGGAGCAGCCCTCGAGCAGCCCTGGAACCCAGAGCTCCTGAAACCCAGGACGTTGCCCAAGGTCGCCTCCGGTGGCGCCGCCTAACACCACCTAACCGAGGATGAAGTTAGCCGAAGTGACCGTGTCCGAAACCCAGACCACCCCGAGCGCTGAGCCCACCAAGCCCGCTGAAGACGTTGGCGTCAATAAGAAGAACGCCGAAGGCGCAGCAGCCTCCCGCGCGCACCGCCGCCGCAACGTCGCGCGGCAGTTCATCCAATTCGGGATCGTCGGCGCATCGGGGTTTGTGGTCAACCAGGCGATCTTCGTGCTGTCGAAGAAGCTCGCGGAGGCCGGCTGGGATATTCACGTGCAGGATGCGTTCATGAACCTCCTCGGAACCCAGTACCATTTCCGCTGGTACCACGTGTTTTCCGTGGTGGCGTTCCTGCTGGCGAACATCTGGAACTTCTGCCTGAACCGCTACTGGACGTTCCGCCACGAGCCGAAGCGCGCCTGGTGGAAGCAGCTGCCGCAGTTCATGGCCGTGGGCGTGTTCGGACTGCTGATCACGCTGGTGGTCTCGACGGCGCTGGTGAACCCCGAGTCGCCGATCGCTCTGCCGCACGACATTTTCGATAACTCCACGGGGCTGCGCACGCGCGCGTACTGGGGCAACTTCATTGGCGTGATCCTGGCGGTGCCGGCGAACTTCCTGTTCAACAAGCTGTGGACGTTCCGCGCGAAGCCGCGCGAGGCCAGCCGGGTGGTGCGCGTGGTCGAGCCACGGACTGGCGATGCTGGTTCTGGTGCCGGTGCGGGTGATGCGGATGTCTAAGCCTTCTTTTGATGACGCCCCCTCGCCCCAGCTCGGCAGCCGCTCCAATGGGGCCGAGCGCTCCAATGGCGCCGGCGCTGTTTCCGGGGCCGCTGCTGTTTCCGGTGCCGGCGGTACCGATGTCAGCGAGCCCCACGCGGTTTCCGGCGCCGCTGCCGACAATGCCACTGCCGAGCAGGGCGCCCGGGTTGGCGATAACTTTCAGTCTGAGCACACCACCCGGGCGCAGCGCATCATTCAGTCGCAGCTGGTGAAGTTTGTGCTGGTCGGAGGCTTCAGCGCCATCGTGGACTTCGGCTCCACGGCGCTGTTCACCTTTGCGTTTGGCTTGAGCGATGGCGTGGCCAAGGCGTTGGGATTCGTGCTGGGCACCCTGACGGCATACTTCATCAACCGTCGGTGGACTTTCCAGGCGGAGCCGAGTGGGCGCCGATTCGTCATCACCATGGCAACCTACGGGCTGACTTTTGCTGTGCAGTGGGGGCTGTACAAGGTGTCTATCCCGTGGCTGGAAGGCTTCGACCTGAATGCGTTCTGGGTGCGTGCGATCAGTTTTGTGATTGCCCAGGGCACGGCGACGGTGCTGAACTTCCTGATCCAGAAGTTCCTCATCTTCAAGCGCTAGCCGGGCTGCATCTTTAAGCGCTAGCCGGGCTGGCTGGAGGCTTCCGGAAGCCTCACCGGTGCCCATATGTCGTTAGAACGGGAATGCGTTAATGGCATCGGTTTGCAGATTGTCATAACCGCAGGTCAGAGCGTTGTGGATTTTTGCAAGGCACCGCGGGCGCCGACGTATTCCCGATCTAGCGACATTCCAACCCGTTAGGCACCCTGGTGGACCTGCCCTGGCCGACGTATTCCCGATCTAGCGACATCTCCAGCCCACGATTCGAGTACCGGGGGTCATCCTTGGGTGGAAATGTCGTTAGAACGGGAATGCGTTAATGGCATCGGTTTGCAGATTGTCATAACCGCAGGTCAGAGCGTTGTGGATTTTTGCAAGGCACCGCGGGCGCCGACGTATTCCCGATCTAGCGACATTCCAACCCGTTAGGCACCCTGGTGGACCTGCCCTGGCCGACGTATTCCCGATCTAGCGACATCCCCAGCCCACGATTCGAGTACCGGGGGTCATCCTTGGGTGGAAAAGTCGTTAGAACGGGAATGCGTTAATGGCATCGGTTTGCAAGTTTGCATAACCGCAGGTCAGAGCATTGTGAATTTTTGCAAGGCTCCGCGGGCGCCGACGTATTCCCGATCTAGCGACATTCCAACCCGTTCGGCACCCTGGTGGGCCTGCCCTGGCCGACGTATTCCCGATCTAGCGACATTCCAACCCGCCAAGCGCCAGCCCAGCCCGGCGAGCAGCAGCCAAGCTAGGCAAACTACAGCAGCAGCCCCGCCAGCGCAGCAGCAGCCCCGCAAAGCCCGGCCAAGCTACCCAAACTAGCGCTGTAGGACGAAGCGGTACATCTCCAAGCGGTCCAGCAGCGAGCACTGCGGAACCAAAGGAACCGCCTGGTCATCGGGCTGAGGCTCCCACTTGCACGCCCCCACCTGCGCCAAGATGCGCCCGGTCCGCCGCGACAGCCACTTAATCTCGCTGGCGCTGAGGGCGTCAGTACCCAAGGCAGTATCGGTCGGCGGCAGCTTCGCATCCGCGCGCGTGAAGCCGAGTGCCGACATGAAGGCCTCACTGACCTCGTCAACCTCCGAATCCACCAGCGTGGACAGCGCGATGATCCGCGCCCACGCGGCCGCACGCCCGATCTTGCTCTTCTCGATCGGCGCGTCAGCCAGCAGCTCGGCGGCATGCTCGGTGACGTTCGCCGGCCGCTCCAGATCCAGCGCCTGCAGCAGCGGAATGAACTCGTACAGAGCTCGCTCGTGCAGTAGCTCCCGCAGTTCAGGGTCGGTTTCGGCGAGGATCTGCTCGACGGTATCCTCGCCCGCCAGCGCCACGTTCACCTCCGTGACATCCACGCGCGCCGGAATGCCCGCAGGGTGCAGGTGCGCGGCGAGTTCGTCTTCCGGATTCTTATTGACGCCACCCGCCTCAGCCGCATCGCCCTCCGTATCGGCGAGGAAGTCGGCGGCCAGGAGCACTGCTTCGGCATCCGGCTCGCCCGGCGCGTCGAAGGAAGCGTCGAAGGGGGAGCTGGTGGGGACGAGCTCGATTTCCTCGTGGCGGGTGGTGGTGTCTGTGACGTTGACGCTGAAGTCGTAGCGACCTACCTTCAGCACGCCGATGGTCCCGCGGCGGAAAATGTCGCCGAGAGCAGTGCCAATGGAGTTTGCGCCCTTGGCGTAGACGCGCACGCGGCCAGCAGTGCGGGCGCGGAAACTCCAGGTTGGATCGGTGGTGGTGTCGGCGCTGGTAGCAGTGTCAGCCGCGGGCGCGTCGGCGGCGCCAGTGTCAGCGGCAGAGGCCGCGCCGGCGCCGCGCTCCGCCCGCGCGACGTAGCGGGTGGGATGCGCCTCGGGGACCCGATTCACAGATTCGGGCCAGTCGAAACTGGTGAGAATCGCATCAGCGAAGTCCGCCACGCTCATGGCGCCAGAGACGCTGAGCAGGCGGGAGTACCTTCCCACTCCCGGGAAGTGGTGCTCCACCACCACGGTGAAGACTGTGGTGTGAGCTCCAGAGTTCCTGCTGGCCCCCGCCCCCGGTGAGGACATAATCCCCAGGCTTTCCTGCACTTCCGCCCCCTCGGCTGCCCTATCGGCCGCGCTACCGACCGCCCCCTCGGCGTTAGCTTCAGCCCCGTCGGTCCCGTCGCGCCGGGAGGTGCGGATCTTCGACAGGGAAATCACGCTCCCGCCCGCTATTGGCGCCTTTGTGGTCTGCGCCTTTTCCGGCGTATCTGTGGCCTCCGCGCCGCCCTCCCCTTTCACTCGCGCAGCGCCAGGACCGCCGGCGGATTCATAACCCCCGGCGGCTCCATAAAGCGATGAGCGATTCATGGTTCCCAAGCGTAATAGCGCCCGGCTAACCTCGCTGGGCAAGAACTAGCGGCAGCGTCTGAGCTGCCGCAAACTCGCTGATCACGGCGCCAAGTCGGCGGACTCGCAACTTGTCGAAGGCGTTGTACTGCACGATCCAGCCGCGCAGCGCGGCGGCCGCTTGCAGCGCCGTGGCCACGGCCTCGCGCTCGGCTGCGCTGCCATTCCCGTTAGCCACACTATCGCTCCCATCGGCAGCGCCAGCGCTCTCCCCGACGCGGCTTCCGCCGCGCTCACCCGCGCCCTCGCCAGCCCCGCCAGCCTCATCCTCGCGGAAGTCCTCCAGTGTGCGGAAGTTCCCCCACGCCGGCTGCTTCTTCCCCGGGAACTCGGCGTTGAAGTGCTGCTTGGCGGAGGCGAGGGCGTCATTAAGAGCAACCTCCGTTGCCGCCACGTCGACCAGAGCAACGTCGCTGGGCAACACCTTCGCCGCCGCCTCGTCGCCCACAAACAGCACGGGATAGCGCAGCAGGGCGGCAAGCATGGCCGCGCGGTCGTCGGTCCCCTCGATCCAGTCCGCGCTGGCGGCAAAGCCATGGATGCCCGCGCCGTCGATCAGCCAGGCGCCGGAGAAGTCTCCGAGCTGCACGTCGGGGTCGGTTTCCACCTGCCAGATGGCGAAGGTGGGGTCGTTGGCGGGGCCAGCGGCAGCCACGACCATGATCGGGTCGTAGCGGACGGGCTCGGGCGCGCCGGGGGCCGCGGTACTCGCGACGACACCCGACTCGGTGGCAGTGCTTTCAGGGGCAGTTGTGCTCATCGCTATTGGAGGTTACCACCGACTATGATCTTGCCCATGGCTGTTTTTGATAGGTTCCCCGGCGCCGCGAAACTCTTCAAGCGCTCCAAGCTCTCCCCCGCCGAGCAGGAACACAGGAGTGCGCCGGTGCGAGTCGGTGGCGTCGGTAAGGAAAGCAGCTACGAGGCCTCCACCCGCACGAACCTGCCGCTCAACGAGTTCATGACTCGCCTCATGGCCCAGGAACTGCCCATCCTCGACAGCACCAGCCGCCAGCGCGTGCGCGACATCCTGCGCGAATACGACGGCCCCACCATCACCGAGCCCGAGGAGCTGCCGGAGGAAATCCGCCAGATAATGGAGCTCTACTAGCTCTTTTTAGTGACGCCGCCCACACCGCAACTGCGAAAACGCTGGCAACTTGAGCCGCACGCGGCGCCGCGCCCCGGAGTTGTCCCACCCGGGCGCTAGGGTAGAGAACATGGAATTGCACACCAGCACTCGTACCCTCACCGGGTGGGGTCGCACCGCCCCCACGACCGCCGAAGTTCTGTCTACGCAGGATGTCGATCAGATTGCCGCCGCCGTCGCGCGCGTGGCCGACGATAACGCGGATAAGCCTAGCCACCTGCAGCGTGGCGTGATCGCCCGCGGCATGGGCCGTAGCTACGGCGACCCGGCCATGAACGCCGGCGGGCTCGTCATCGACATGCAGCAGCTGAACCGTATCCACAGCATCAACCCCGATACCGCCATCGTGGACGTCGATGCTGGCGTGACGTTGGACCAGCTGATGAAGGCTGCTCTGCCCTACGGCCTGTGGGTGCCGGTGCTGCCCGGTACGCGCCAGGTGACCATCGGCGGCGCTATCGGCCCGGATATCCACGGCAAGAACCACCACTCCGCGGGTTCCTTCGGCAACCACGTCCGCTCCATGGAGCTGCTGGTGGCCGACGGGCGCGTACTGCACCTGACCCCGGAGGGCACCGAGGACGACCCGGAAGGTGAACTGTTCTGGGCCACCGTCGGCGGCATGGGCCTGACCGGCATTATCCTGCGCGCGACCATTGAGATGACGAAGACGGAGACCGCGTACTTCATCGCCGATGGCGATATGACGCACTCCCTGGACGAAACCATCGCCTTCCACTCCGACGGTTCGGAGCACAACTTCACCTACTCCTCCGCCTGGTTCGATGCCATCAGCCCGGAGCCGAAGCTGGGCCGCGCCGCGATCTCCCGCGGCTCCCTGGCCACCCTGGACCAGCTGAAGGAGTACGCGCCGAAACTGGCGAAGGATCCACTGAAGTTCAAGGCCCCGCAGCTGATGACCGTGCCGGATATCTTCCCGAGCTTCACCATGAACAAACTGTCCATGGTGGCCATCGGCGAGCTGTGGTGGCTGAAGTCCGGCGAGTACCGCAACCAGGTGCAGAACCTCACGCAGTTCTACCAGCCGCTGGACCTCATCGGCGAGTGGAACCGCGGCTATGGTTCCAAGGGCTTCCTGCAGTACCAGTTCGTCGTGCCGACGGAGGCCGTGGAGCCATTCAAGGAGATCATCCGCGATATCCAGGCTTCCGGCCACTACTCCGCGCTGAACGTGTTCAAGCTGTTCGGCGAGGGCAACAAGGCGCCGCTGAGCTACCCGATGCCAGGCTGGAATGTCTGCGTGGACTTCCCGATCAAGCCGGGCCTGGGCAACTTCTTGAACGACCTGGACCGCCGCGTGATGGAGTTCGGTGGCCGCCTGTACCTGGCCAAGGAGTCGCGCACCTCCGCCGAGAACTTCCACAAGATGTACCCCGGCCTGCCGGGTTGGCTCGCCACCCGCAAGAACATCGACCCGACGGGTGTGTTCGCCTCCGATATGTCCCGCCGCCTCGAGCTGTAGCCCCTGCCCACAATAGTTGCCCCCCACCCCGAAAGAAGAGTCACAATGATTGATGCCGTTGGCAAACCCCAGTCCATCCTGCTTCTCGGCGGCGCGTCCGACATGGGCCTCGCCGTTGTCGAGGAGTTCCTCTCTCGCGGTTCTGCCCGCGTGATCCTGGCCGCCCGTGCCGGCGAGTCTTTGGATGACGCCACCGCACGCATGAACGCCGCCGGTGCCAGCGAGGTCGTCACCGTTGCCTTCGACGCAGTGGATTTCGATTCCCACCCGCAGGTGTTCGAGGAGATCTTCAGCCATGGCGACGTGGACCTGGCCATTGTTGCGTTCGGAATCCTGGGCGATAACGAGAAGCAGTGGACCAACCAGAAGTTGGCTGTGCAGGCCGCACAGGTGAACTTCACCGGCGCCGTCTCCGTCGGCGTGTTGCTGGCGGACTACATGAAGAAGCAAGGCCACGGCCAGATTGTGGCGTTTTCCACCGTTGCCGGTGAGATGGTTCGCCGCTCCAACTTCGTCTACGGCTCCACAAAGGCTGGCCTGGATGGCTTCTACCGCATGCTCAACGAAGCTCTGCGTGGCTCCGGGGTGCGCGTGCTGACGGTCCGCCCGGGCCAGGTCCGCACCAACATGACCAAGGACCTCGAGGATGCCCCGCTGACCGTGGACAAGGAAGACGTGGCCAAGGCGATTGCCAAGGCCGTGGATAACCGCAAGTCCCTGATCTGGGTGCACCCCCTGTTCCGCCCGATCATGCTGATCCTGAAGCACCTGCCGCTGCCGATCCTGCGCAAGCTGCCGCTGTAGCTCCCCAGAGCCCCCATTCTGGGGTTTGACCGAGCCTCTCAGGCGAGCCCGCCACCACCCCCCTCACCCGCGTAAAAAGCACAAGCGCCGCTCCACACCCTGGGCGGCGCTTTGTCGTTCCCCTTCTAGTTCTTCAGGTGGCCTGGATGGGCGGACTCTTTGGCGTCCAACTTCAGGAACGCCGACAGCACGATCAGCGCCACCGAAACGAAAGCCGCCACCAAGAACGCCACGTGGATGCCCTGGCCCACCACCTGCTGCTCGGCCAGAGCGGGATCCGTCGCTGCCAAGCCAGCCAGCTCCGCCGCGTTGCTCGAGGCATAGCGGGTGGAGGCGAACGTCATCACCGCCACGAAGATTGCCGTACCGGCACCACCGGCAACCTGCTGGAACGTGTTCAAAATTGCCTGCCCGTGGGAAGCCAGAGAATCCGGCACGGCCGCCAGAGCGTTGGACATAAGGGGCGTCATCATCAAAGCAATACCCAGGTTCAATACCACCGTAAGGACCATGAGCTGCACAAACGCCGGCCACGTACCAGAGCCAACCCACCCGAACAGGCTCTCCGTCTGCTCCAGGGCGGCAAATCCCATCATGCCAATCGCGATCAGGATGCTGCCGGGGATGATCAGCGGGCGGGTGCCGCGCGCGTCATAAGCCCGGCCAATGGCAGGGCCGAGCAGCCCCATCACCAGACCGCCGGGCAGGGAAACCATGCCGGTCTTCAGCTCCGACAAGCCCGCAACGTTCTGCGCGTACAGCGGCATCAGAATGATGAAGCCGAAGAGCATAGAGAACGTCAGCAGCAGCAACCCCAGCGACAAGTTGTACTCGCGCACGCGCACCGGCTGCAGGTTCAGCAGCGGGGTGGCCTTCGGCTTATCGCTGCGCTCCAGGGAACGCTGGCGCAGGAAGAAAAGCACCAGGATAACCGCGCCGACAGCCAGGATGAGCAGGCGCTGCACCGGCACCCCATCAGCCAACTCGGACAGACCAGCCAGGCCGTAGACCAGGCCCGCGAAGCCAAATGCGGAAAGAAAGACGGACAGCACATCCAGGGACGGGCGCGTCGGCTCCTCGAAGTTCTTCACCAGGAACAAGCCCGCGACCAGGGTAATCAACACCAGCGGGGCAACCAGGATGAAGATCCAGCGCCAGCCCAGGGCCTCCAGCACCACACCGGAGAACGTCGGCCCCAGCGCCGGAGCCACCGCAATGACCACCGAGACCAGGCCAAAGACCGCGCCACGGCGGTCGATGGGCACCAGGCGGATGATGGTGGTCATCAGCATCGGAATCACCAGCGCCGTGCCGCTGGCCTGCACCACGCGGGCGACCAGCAAAATCGGGAACGTCGGCGCGGCTGCGGCCAGAATCGTACCTATTAGGAAGGCTGTCAGCGCCGCGATGTAGATCGACCGCAACCGGAACCGTTGCATGATGTAGCCGGTCATCGGAATGACGACGGCCATCGTGAGCATGAACGCTGTAGTCAGCCATTGCGCTGCATCAGCGGTGACGCCAAATTCTCCCATCAAGACGGGGAGGGCCACGGCCAAGGTGGTTTCGTTGAGAATCACCACGAACGCTGCGACAACCAGCATGCCGATGAGCAGTTTCGCGCCCACCGCGGGCTCCTCTGGAGGGGTCGGGTGGCCCGCGCGATCGGGGCTGCGGTTTTCGGAAATGCTTTCCGTTGACGCGACCGCGTCGGCTGGAGTGGTGGCGCGGTCGGGATCGGCGGCGTCAGAAAAAGGCTTTTTAGACAAAAGTATCCCTCCGAGACAAGAAAAGACGGGTGCACGAACGCACCCGCGAACCCTGGATACTTTACACCAGGTGTGCTGCGCCTGAAGGGGATAAGCGCTGTGGGCTAGCGCTCCAACTCGCCCTGGGATTCGTCGGTCTCGAGTGCGTTTGTGCCACTGCCCGAGTTCATCTGGGCGCGGATTTCCTCCAGGCGGGAGGCAGCACGCATGTCGTTACCAGCAGATTCGATTTCTGCCATGCGGCCCTGCACGGAGTTTTCTACAAGCTCCTGGCTGCCGAGCGCCTGGGCGTAGCGCTGCTCGATCTTCTCGCGCACACTATCCAGGGTCGGCACATCGTCGTTTTGCACTAGGCCATCCATCTGTTGCATGGAGTTGGCGGTAGCTTCCTGCATCTTCGCCTGATCTACCTGGGCGCGCAGCTGGTTAATCTGTGCCATCTGCTCCTCGAGGCGGGCAGCGGACTGCTGTTGTTGCTGCTGGGCCTGACGGGCGGCCTCCTCCGCACCGGCGTAAAGCTGCTTGGTTTCGTCCAGCTGCTGTTCCACCGAGACCAGCTGGGAGGCGAACAGCTCCGCGGTCTGGTTCAGGTCGTTGGCCTTGGTCTGGTCGCCAGCAGCAGAGGCATTGTCGGCCTGCTGGATGGCGGTGCGAGCATTGTCCGACAACTTCTTCGCGTCCTGCTGAAGGCGGTTCATCTTCATCTCCAGCTGGTTGCGGTTGCCGATCACGCGGGCTGCACTTTCGGAGATCTGCTGGTGCTGCTTGCGGGCAGCCTCCGTGGCCTGCTGGATCTGTACATGGGGATCCGCGTTCTCCTCGATCTTCGTGTCGAGGGACTGCATGAGGTATTTCCAGCCCTTAGAAAATGGATTCGCCATGGGAAAGCTCCTGTATCGGACGTGATGGTGTGGTCAATTTAGCTGCAATGCAGCCTGTTGAATTCCAGCGTACTGGCTTTTGGCGCGGCGCACGGAGCGAATGGGCGGGCGGCGGAATCAGGGATACGTTAGAGAGCCTTCAGGTGGACTACCGGGGCGTTCATATCCCGCCCGGTTAGGTGCAGCAGGTCTAGCTTCACTTGTTTGAGGGAGACGACCTCCATCACCGGGTCTGGGATGGGCGCCTCGCTGGGGACCAAGCCCAGCTGGTGCAAAACGTCCCCCGCACTACCGGAAATATCCACCTTCACCGGGATCGTGGAGATCTCGGCTAGCGCGGGAACGGCCTCCAGGGACGTCGCCTCCACCACGACCGGCCCCTCGACCACATATGTCTCCACCTTTGAGCCGGTCCGCAGCATGCCATCGCCCCACTGGCCCGGCAGCTGGATCTGCAGGTTCTTAATTTGCAGGCGATCCCCGGTGATGCGTATTAGGTCGCGGCGGCCGTGCTCCGTGCCCACGGAATCCACGCTGATGCGCACATTCCCCTTGAAGGTCACGTTGTCGGCGGTGACCTGGCCGACATCGCCCACGCGGGCGGGCTGCGCCGCACTGTACGGGGCGTTCGCGTTCAGGATGCCCACGCCGGTCGCGATACCCACTGCCACCAGCAAGGCCGCTACCGTCGCGGAGTACCCACCGCCGGACTGCGGCGCATCGCCATCCGCGCCATCCCCGCCGTCGCCTACGCTCTCCCCAGTCGACTCAGCCGATTCTGCCGACTCAGCCAACTCTGCCGGCTCTGCAGCAGTGGCCTTAGCTTTCTTCCGCTTGCCGTCCCCCGGCTCCCACGCCAACGCAAACGCGCCACCGAAAATCCCCAACAGCGAGCCCAACAAAAAGCCGCCGATATTCGAGGCCGGCAGCGCCACCAAAGACAGCAGAATGGCGAACACACCCAGGTAAACCGACGTCGAGGGCTTCAGCCAGATCCCCAGCCCGAACATGATCTGCGCTACTCCGAGGAATAGCGTGGATACGCCCGACAGCGTGGAGATCATCACCAGCAGGTCGGAGATGCGCACGGTCAGATACGCGGGCGTCATAATCACAACACCTGACAGCAGCACCAGCAGCCCCGGTACGAACGGCCGACCGCGGCGCCACTCGGCAAAGCGCGCGAGCCTGCCCTTGCCACCGCGCTGCGCACCTACCCCCGAACTCGCGCTGCCTTCGCTAGCAGGCATTCTCGGTCCCTCGCCGCACACTCGCCTCCACTCCAGAAGCATTCAGCTGCTTGGCCCCGACGGACGTGGCGACGATCTTGTCGGCCACCACCTGCACTCTCCTCGAGTGCAGACCCCACGCGTCGTCCGGAGCTTCGGGGTTGACCTGCTTGGCGTCGATACCAAGGTTAGGATCCGCCATCCGCAGGCTGCCCTTGATGTCAGTCGACCCAACAATCAGATCCTTCGCGTCCACGCTGTTCTGGCCAGTCGCGCGCAGCGCCAGGGTCGCCTCGCCGACGGCGGGCAGGTTCGGCACGGTGGTGGAAAGGCACATGTCAGAGGCCTTTGCGTCCTGCAATTTCACGCGTGCGACGGGCAGGTGGTTGTCACCCTTTAAGTCGTTATCCATGAATAACGAGAACTCTTCGCCCGACATATGCGACATCGTGACGGTAAAGAACGTGCCAGACAGCGCCAGGTTCGCAGAGATGCCGCCCTTCGCCACAGCCATGCCGGTGCCGGCAAAGCCGACCATCCCGACGGTCAGCGCGACCGCAGCCTTCCGCGGGTTGATGCGTCCCATCGCGTACCTCCTGGTGCGAATAATCCTAAATATTGCCTCCAGCATTATCCCTGCGGCTGCCCTGTTCCGCGAATCGGTTGTTGACTTGTTCCTTCATGATTCTTGTGGACGCCCCCTAGGCCGCCTGCGCCCGCATCCCAGCCACACAGCACAATTGCGCTCCGGCGTAGCCTGGGGGCATGGACGCGGCTGCGGCGGCTACTCCCCTGCTGTGCGCTGGAATTACTACGTATTCTCCACTGAAGCACTGGGGTGTTGGTGAGGGTTCCCGCGTGGCTGTTGTCGGCATGGGCGGCCTTGGCCATGTGGCCGTGAAGTTGGCTGCGGCGATGGGCGCGGAGGTCACGGTGCTGAGCCACTCGAAGTCTAAGGAGGCCGATGGTCTGGCCTTTGGCGCCAACCGTTACGTAGCCACCAAGGAGGAGGGTTGGCAGGAGCCCTTCGCTGCGCATTTCGACCTGATAATTAATACGGTCAGCGCACCGCTGGATCCGGCCCCGTTTATTTCCACCCTCGCGCGCGGCGGGACGATGGTGATGTTGGGATTGCCCCCGGAGAAAATGCAGATCAGCGCCGATGCGCTGATCGGTAAGCGTCGCTCCGTGGCGGGCAGTGCTATCGGTGGCATCCGGGACACCCAAGAAATGATTGATTTCTGCGCTGCCCACGACATCACCGCGGAAACAGAGGTGATCCCGGCGGAGGATATCAACACGGCCTATCAGCGCGTGTTGGATTCAGATGTGCGCTACCGCTTCGTCATCGACGTCAACACGATGTAGGCGCACTGACCTGACGCAGTAGTACGAGCAGTGCTTACTGCTCGGTGCCTACCACGCAGTCTTTACTGCTCCTTGGCCTGCTCGGCCTCGATCTGCTTGCGCACCTCGTCCATGTCCAGTTCCTCGGCCTTGGCGATGAGCTCGTTCAGCGCCTTCGCCGGGAGCAGGCCGGACTCGCGGGCCAGCAGAACACCATCGCGGAACAGCATCAACGTCGGGATCGACTGGATCTGCAGCGCAGCGGAAAGCTCCTGGTTGGCCTCAGTGTCGACCTTGCCGAACACAGCCTCCGGGTGCTCGTCAGAGACCTGTTCGAAGATGGGCGCGAAGCGCTTACACGGACCGCACCATTCCGCCCAGAAGTCCAGCACGACGATGCCGTCGCCCTGCACGGTGTCCTGGAAGTTAGCTCCGGTGATTTCGATGGTCGCCATTTGTTTCCCTTCGGGTCGATTGTGCTTGTCCAAAAACTTTGTTGTTGGCGCCCCGGTGAAAGGGGGCGAGCATGTTTTCCAACATTACGCAACGGTCGCTTTATTCCACGTTAGAGTTCTCACTATGTCTATTTATGACGCCAACGCGAATCCATCTAGCACTTTCAAAATGTACAAGCAGCTTGCGAACAAACCGTTCGGAAACGGTTTGTTCTCGGCTGCGGCCGGCTTTAAAGCGCCATACTTCCTCACCGTACAGCCTCGTGTACAGGAGCTGCGCCCGGGCTTCTGCAAGGTTCGGTCGAAGAAGTGGTGGCTGCTGAACAACCACATTGGTACCTTCCATGCCATTGCGGCCTGCAATGTCGCGGAGTTTGCAATGGGGATGCTGGCTGAGGCCTCGATTCCCAATACGCACCGGTGGCTGCCACAGGGCATGCGCACTCAGTACTTGAAGAAGACGAAGGGCAGCCTGACGGCCACCGCCACTGCCGAATTGCCGGACTTCGAGAAGATCACTCAGGAGTCTGGCGGACAGACCGTGACGGTGAAAATCCACTTCGCCGATGATGAGGGCAAGGAATCCACCTACGCGGAGATTGACATCTGGGTGACGGCCAAAAAGTAGCGCAGATACCTGGTACGTTTGCGCGGCTCCCGGCGACGTACACGGCGTCGTAGCGTCCGCACCCGCGCGAAGGCTCCTCAGGCGCCAGCAAGTAGCGCCCCGCACCACAGCGCGGGGAGGAACACCGCGCAGCAGACCACTGCCATCCCCACCACGCCTGCAATACGGCGAGCGGGCTGTGGCCGGGTGAAGACTTCCACCATCACCGTGGAGAACGTGGTGAAGCCGCCGGCCAAACCAATGCCAAGCAGGGGATATAAGATGTCCTGCGTCTCGCCTGCACTGGTGGATCCGGCGGCTCCGTCAAGATGCTGCGAGGTGTACCCAAGCACTAAACCCAGCACGACTGTGCCGAGGAGGTTCACCACCGCGAGGCTCCACAAAGGTGCCCAACCGTGCTTGGACTTTAGGTGAGTATCCAGTACGTAGCGGGCCGCCGCTCCCGTCCCGCCTCCGAGGGCGACGGCTAACAGCTCAATGAGGGTTGCTCCGGTGTTCATCGTGCGCCCCCTTTGTGGGGCTCATGGGGATCCTGGGGCTCGTCGGCGCCGTCGGCTGCGCGTCGCAGCCGCGCCAGCTCATTCAGATCCCGCCCGAGGCGCAGCCCCATCGCAGCTGCAATTAGACCAAGCGCCAGCGTAAACACGCCGTAGGTTCCCCCGATGAGGATGGTAGAAGCTGAATCGGTGGTGGCGTCAACAGCCGCAGCAAGCGAGCTAAACGACGTAAAACCGCCGAGCACTCCCGTGCCCCAGAACGTGCGACGTGGGTGGGCAGAATCCGGGATCATCCCGACTAAGAGCCCTAAAAGGAGCGCACCCAGGACGTTGACCACCAGCAATGCGATGTCTCCTAGAGGGATTCCTCCAATGATGTTCAGCGGCGTGGCTGCGCCGAGCACGCGTGTGGGGTCGCCGAGGGCGGGGATCCAGACGGTCAGCGTCCAACGAATAATCGCCCCCAGCGCGCCGCCGAGGAAAACCAGGGCGACGGGCGGGAGGCGATTCATAGGTGCAATATTACCCAGCTGGCAGCGCGACCAGTCAAGTTGGGCGGCCACAACGGCCGATCAGGTTAGCTCTGCTTGACGGCGGAAATGTCGAAGTTCAGCGCGATCTTTTCGGAAACAAGCACGCCGCCACCATCAAGAGCGGTGTTCCACTCCAGGCCAAAGTCACGGCGGTTAATGCTGGTGGAACCCTCGAAGCCGACGCGGGTCTGACCCCATGGATCCTGTACCTCACCGGTGAAATCGAAGTCGATGGTGACGGGCTTTGTCACATCCTTAATGGTCAGGTCGCCGGTAACGCGGAGGGTGGATTCGCCAGCAGCGGTAATGTCCGTGGAGGTGAAGGTGATGTGCGGGTACTTCTCCGTGTCGAAGAAATCACCAGTGGTCAGGTGAGCGTCGCGGTCGGCGTTGCGGGTATCGACGCTGTTGACGTCGATCTTGACCTCGATCTTTGCGCCTTCCAGCTTCTCGCCGGTGGTGGCGGTGCCCTCGAAGTCGGTGAATGCGCCACGAACCTTGGTGACCATGGCGTGGCGGGCGACGAAACCAATCTCGGAGTGCGCTGCGTCGATCTGGAAGTTGCCGGAGTAGTTGTTGACGTTGGTCATGTTGAACCTTTCAGTTGGTGTGTCAGTTGATTACTTCTTTTGATGCGCTGGCCTCAAAGCTACACCCTATTAGTTGATGTATCAACTATTTTGACCGATATGCGATACTGGTGCACATGACACAAGAAGACACCTCTCCCCCGCTACACAACGATGCGAACGAGGGAACAAAGTGGCTGAACAGTCGCGAACAGCAGGTGTGGCGAGCGTGGATCAATGCCCACATCCACATCAATGCCGAACTAGCGCAGCAGCTGTCGGCGGAAACGTCCCTATCTCTGGCGGACTACGAGGTCCTGGTCCACCTTTCGGAAGCACCGGACCACCAGCAGCGAATCGTCGCACTGGCAAACATGATGCAATGGAGCCGTTCGCGCCTTTCGCACCAGATCACGCGCATGTCTAAACGCGGTCTTGTACGCCGTACAACTTGTGACGCCGACGGTCGCGGGGCCTACGTAGTCCTGGAACCCGCAGGCCTCGAGGCGATAGCCACCGCCGCCCCCGGCCACGTGGCAAAGGTGCGGGAGCTGGTCTTCGACCAGCTCAGCGACGCAGAGATTGAGCAGTTCTACGAAATTCTGGCGAAACTAAACGGGAAACCCTAGGCACTAGGCTCCTAGGTTCCTAGGTTCCGGCACTAAGGCATGGGGGAGATATCGCGGGCCATGTCGGAGAACTTAGAGAATTGCAGCTGGTTGGCAACAGTCACGGTGCCGATCGGGCCGCCACGGTGCTTAGCCAAGATAATGTCCGCCTCACCCGCACGCTCATGGTCGGGGTTCTGAGAATCAGGGCGGTTGATCAGCATAACCATGTCGGCATCCTGCTCCAGCGAACCCGATTCACGCAGGTCAGAGACACGCGGGAGAGCATCGTCACCACGCGACTCCACACCACGGTTCAGCTGCGAAATCGCGATCACGGGCACATTAACTTCCTTGGCCAGAAGCTTGAGCTGACGGGAAAACTCCGAGACCTCTTGCTGACGGGACTCCACACGCTTACCGGAGGACATCAGCTGTAGGTAGTCCACCACAATCAACTGCAGATCCACCTGTTGCTTCAAGCGGCGAGCCTTGGAGCGGATCTCCATCATCGTCAGGTTCGGCGAATCGTCGATGTAAATCGGCGCATCTTCAATCTCACCGATGCGCACCGTCAGCCGATCCCAATCATCGTCAGTCAACTTACCGCCGCGCATGGAGGCCAGGCGCACCTCCGCCTCTGCGGAAAAGATGCGCATCATCACCTCCGACTTGCTCATTTCCAAGCTGAATAGCGCCGATGCCTTGCCATGCTCAATGGAGGCAGACCGCATGAAGTCCAGCGCCAGCGTAGATTTACCCACACCGGGACGCGCCGCCACAATCACCATCTGTCCACCGCGCAAGCCATTGGTTAGATCGTCAAGATCCTTAAAGCCGGTGGGGATACCCATTTCGATGCCATCTTGGCTTTCCAGCTGCTCGATCTCCCCCACCGTCGATGCGACCAACTCCGCGAAGACCTCATAGTCCTCCTTCGCGGCATCGTTGGTGATGGCGAACATCTCCTGCTGTGCGCGGTCCACCACGTTGTCTACATCTGCACCCTCGGTGCCCGCATAGCCCAGCTGCACAATCGTGGTACCGGCCTGCACCAGGCGACGCAACGTGGCCTTCTCTCGCACAATCGAGGCGTAGTAGCCCACGTTTGCGGAGGTCGGAGTCTTTTGGATGATGCTATGCAGGTATCCCGCACCACCGATGAAACCCAGCACGCCGTCGCGGTCCAAGCGCCCGCCAAGGATGACTGGGTCGACTTCCTTACCCTCGCCGTAGAGCTGAAGTATGGCGTCAAAAATAGTCTTGTGCTTCGGCACATAGAAGTCATCGCCGACAAGGACTTCTACGACATCCGCGATCGCGTCCTTGTTGAGCATCATGCCGCCGAGCACACCCTGCTCAGCCTCCGGGTTCTGCGGCATCTCGCGGACGATCTGCTGGGTGCCCGAACCTCCGCGACGCCCACCGCGGCCACTGCCGAAGTCACGGCCGCCGACGAAATCCTGGGATCCGCCGAAGTCATCAAACGGCTCGTCGGGCAGCGGGGCGCCGTCGTCGAAGTTCATGCCTGCATTCTTGCTCATGTCGACCACTTTAGTGGCAGCACCGGACAACCTCGAACCCCGCCCTGTGCCCGCTTTTTGTGCTCACCCGCCCCGTGCGAGAACAACTTGTGAGGGCATTGCAAATCAAGTTATCCACAGGCACTGTGAATATACCTGTGGAGGAAATGTGCATAACTTCCAATAGCCCAGGACGGGTTGTGGATAACCTGTGGACAGCCAACGCCCTCACCTGCACTTTCTTCTATTATCGCAGGTCAGAGGCGTGTGACTGGTGTGAAAACCTCTTTTTTCATCGGTGGATAACTTGGGGATAAACAAACCTGCAGGCCAGGCGATTGCCCTTCTGTAAACGCCCAGGTCGCCTGAAAGTTCAAAATATTCACGTATTATTCACCTTCGGCGCGGAGTTTTGCACAGCCCTTATCCCCTCCTCAGACATTGCCTAATTTTCAGTTTGCTAAGTGGAAGCAAAATATTGGTTCTCCCACGAGACGTCGCCATCGTGAACTAGCCTGTTCCCCATGAACGCAACGCCCGACCACTCCACAGCCGACCAAACCTCCACCGCGACCACTCCCCTGCCCGCCCTCGCAAACGCTAGCGCCGAACACCCCCTCGACCTCCTTATCGTCGGCGCAGGCCTCTCTGGCATCGACATCGCCTACCACGTCTCCAAAAACTTCCCTTCCTGGAACTGGGCAGCCGTCGATTCCAACTACGACGTCGGCGGTACCTGGGCCACCTTCCAATACCCCGGAATCCGTTCAGATTCCGACATGGCCACGTTCTCCCTCCCCTTCAAGAAATGGCCACACAAGGGCACGCTCGGCTCAGGCAAGCAAATCCGCGACTACTGCCACGAAGCCGCCGCCGAAATCGGCATGCTCGACCGCCTACAACTGTCCACCTGGGTCGAAACCGTAAACTTCCACACCGACCGCGGACTGTGGGAGGTCACCATGCGCCTCGGTCGCACAGGCCGCGCAAACTCCGAAGGCACCGACGACTCCGGCCTCGCGCAGCCCACCCTCACCACGTGGACGCGCCGCCTCCACTTCGCCACCGGATACTACCGCCATTCGGAGGGCTTTACCGCGCAAATTGAGGGCGTCGATACCTTCCAAGGCACCGCCCTACACCCACAACAATGGCCCCGCGACCTCGACGTGCGCGGCAAGAAGGTTACCGTGATTGGCTCCGGAGCCACGGCAATTACGCTGGTTCCAGCGCTGCATTCGATGGGCGCGGACGTCACGATGCTGCAGCGAACTCCCACGTACATTGCCCCGCTGCCAGAGACGGACACGATCAGCTCCCTCGTCGGCCTGGGTCTCAGCACACAGCCGGGCACATTCGGCCATCGTTTGGCCCGCAGCCTGCATATTGGGCGCGACATGGCGCAGTACCACCTATGCCAGACATTCCCCAGCATCGCGAAGTTGGTGTTCCGGGGCTGGAATCGTCTGTACCTGCCCGCTGACGAGGTGCGCCGGAACTTCACTCCCCCGTATGGGCCGTGGGATCAGCGCGTCTGCAAGTCCCCCGGCGGCGACTTCTTTAAGGCCGTGCGGGGTGGGGCGCGAGTCGTTACCGACCACATCGACCGCGTTGACGCAGGTGGGGTGCGATTGCGCTCCGGCGGGTACATCGAAGCCGATGTTTTGGTGATCGCCACGGGGCTGCAGCTTTTGGCCTTTGGTGACGCCAACTTCTCCGTGGACGGCACTCCCGTACCGACCGAATCTCTGGTGGCTTATCGTGCCATGATGGCCAATCGCCTGCCGAATTTCTCGTACACCATTGGGTATTTGAACCAGTCGTGGACGCTGCGCGCGGATATGACTTCGCGCTATTTGGTGCAGCTGTGGAAGGACATGGAAGCGCGAGGCGAGCAGTGGGCTTGCCCGCTGTTGCCCGCCGGAGAGGCCGCTGACCTGCCGCTTTTGGAGATGTCCAGCGGCTATATTCAGCGGAGCGTGGCGACTCTGCCGCGTCAGGGTGCTGGGGATCCGTGGCGGATGGAGCAGGATTACATCAAGGAGCGGCGCACCTACACGGGCGCGGACAACAAGCATGACATGGCATTTGGCGTGGAGGCTTTGGAGGCTGCGGCGCCGCTGGCGGCTGGAGAGGGCGGCGGCGGTGCCGCTGAGCTGCGACAATAGCTCTGGCAGTGGTAGCCCTGGTTGCGGACACCGGCTCCGGCAGTGGTAGCCCTGGTATGCGGACCCTGGCTCCGGCTGTGGTAGCCCTGGTATGCGGCCAACAGCTTCGGCGGTGGTCCTTCCCCGTAGCATCAGAGGTCCTTCCCTAACCCCAGCGCGGGCGAGTTTGTGTGCTTCAGAACGGAAAATGTCGCTAGAACGGGAATCTATTAACCGCAATTGTTTTCATTAATGCAAACCCGCAGGTCACAGCGCTGAAGAATTTTCTAAACTTTTCAGCCGCCCGCCACATTCCCGATCTAACGACATTCCTGGCCCGCCGGAGCCCCTCCAGGCACCAAACCGGCCCCACATTCCCGACCTAACGACATTCCGGGCAAGGTTCGCCGTGGCGTCCAAAAGCCCCAACCTGCACCCCGGTAACGGAAAAGACCCCACGCATAGGTGCGTGGGGCCTTAACCTGCTGTTGTCTAAGTTAGAAAAGTTTTCTTCTGGTGCGTTCTAGTTATTGGCGCATCATCGCAGTTCAGGGCATTAAATCCGGCCGAGCCGCCGAAAAATCAGCCACCCGTGTTGTCTAGGCACGGGCAAAAGGGGCTCGCAGGAATGCCTTGCCCTGCCGGTCACCGGAAAACGGCGAAACCGGACAGTTGCGAACTTACGCGGAAACAACCTCGAAGCTCAGGGATGCAACGATGCCTTCGTGCAGCTGAACGTCCACAGAGTAAACGCCGGTTGCCTTAACATCGCCCTTGCGCAGCTTGATGCTGTGCTTGTCCAGGGAACGACCGTTGGCCTTCTTCACTGCATCAACAATGTTGTCTGCGGTGACAGAGCCGAACATCTTGCCGGATTCTGCAGTGCGAACCGAGATGGTCACGCCAGACAGGTTCTCCAGCTCTTCCTTAACCTCGCGTGCGTGATCCAGGTCGCGAATCTGTCGAGCTTCCTGCGCGCGCTTAATTCCTTCGATCTGCTTCTCAGCACCGCGGGTTGCAACGATTGCATAGCCGCGCGGAAGCAGGTAGTTACGTCCGTAGCCAGCCTTGACCTCTACGATGTCGCCGGGGACACCGAGGTTGTCAACGTTGGCGGTGAGGATCAGCTTCATGATCCAGCCTTTCGTTGTGCTTTGGTTCGACCAATTATGTTCAAAAAATTTAACGCTGACCAGCAGCTTTTAAGCCAACCGATCAGAATGGCGGTTCGTCGTCGCCATCACCAAATCCGGACTGTGGTGCAGAGTTCCACGGGTCATCGTCCATGGCAGCGTTGCGGCCACCGAAGCCCTGGTTGTTCTGTCCCCGATTACCTTGACCCTGGCCGCCGGCATTGCCGCCACCAAAGCCACCCTGGCCGCCAGCATTGCCGCCGCCAAAGCCACCGTTTCCACCGTTGCCCTGACCTTGGCCACCCTGGCCGCCTCCACGGAACGACTTATTAATGTCCGCAGTTGCGAAGCGCAGCGACGGGCCTACCTCTTCGACCTCAATCTCGAAGACAGTACGGCGCTCGCCATTGCGATCGTCGTAGGAGCGCTGGCGCAGACGGCCAGTCACGATCACGCGGTCACCCTTGCTCAGGCTGTTGGCCACGTTCTCGGCAGGTTGACGCCACACGTTGCAGGTCAAAAACAGCGGCTCACCGTCGACGAACTGACCAGCCTGCTGGTCGTAGCGACGGGGCGTGGAGGCCACGCGGAAGTTAGCCACTGCGGCCCCGTTGGGGGTGTAGCGCAGTTCCGGATCCGCAACGATGTTGCCGACCACGGTGATTTGGGTATCTCCCTGTGCCATGTTTCTTTCCTAACGTTGTGTGGTGACGTTTGGGCGTCAAAAAGAATAGAAGCCCGAAATGGTTACAGTGGTTACAGTGCTTAGGTTAATGGTTTAAAGGTGCCTGTACAGTCCGTTCGGAGCCTGCAGCTTTAAAAGCTACTGGTCCTTCCGCAGCACCTTGGTGCGCAGGATCTGGTCGTTGATGTTGAGCAGGCGGTCAATTTCCAGCACGGTAGCCGACTCACACTTCAGGTCGAGAACAACGTAGATGCCCTCGTCCTTCTTGTTGATCGGGTACTCGAGGCGACGCTTGCCCCAGATATCAACCTTTTCCACGGAACCGTTTTCCTTGCGGACAATATCCAAGTACTTGTCCAGCGACGGGGCAACGGTGCGTTCATCCTGGGAAGGGTCGATGATGATCATCATCTCGTATTGACGCACGGACCTCATCACCTCCTATGGTCTTGTGTTTCGGCCATACCCCTTTTGGGCATGGCAGGAGGGTCGTTGCGTCAGCAACTCTCTCAGCCTACCTGTTACCCCGCGTTTTAAGAAATGCCCCCTCGCGCGCTGCACACTCCCTACGCTGCGACGAATACCGCCAACCCCACCGGCACGATAGTCAGGAACAAGACGGCGAAGCTGAAAAGCGTCCATACCTGCTTCTTCGACTTGCCGTACATGAAACTCGCGAAGCTGCCGCCCACGCACAGGAACCCCACCAGCACACTCGCCATGGTGATGAAAATGGTCGTGTTATCCATCATTGCTCTCTTTCTTTTCGGCGCCTTTCTTTTTGACGCCAACTTCTCCGCCAGAACCATTCCCGTTCTCGCGCGCGGAGTGGTTGGTTGGCGCATCCGCAGGTTCCTCGGCCAGCACTCCGGCCAGCGGGTCACGGCCTCCGTGGGCCTCGCGGATCCGATCTGGGCTACGGCCCATGATCTCCCGGATGACCAGCACTGCCATGAAAACCAGCAAGCCAAGCCGGACGATAGTCACGGTATCGACTAGCCAGTACGGTGCCGCTTGGTTTGCGGGCAGGAACTGCCACATGCGCAGGTACCAATACACAGTCTCCAATGCCGCCCAGCCAAAGACCAATCGCCAGCGGGGGAGAGCCAGCACCAGCAGCGGCACCAGCCATATGGAGTACTGCGGGCTCCACACCTTGTTTGTAATCATGAAGGCCAGCGTGGCCAGGAACGCCACCTGGCCGACCCGCGGAGTGCGCGGCGCGGCGAAGATGACCAGCCAGGCTAAAGCCAGAAGTGCGATCAGCAGCAGTACGCCTGTCAGCAGGTTGAGAGTTTCGGCGCCTTCGACAGACCTGGTGGGAGAGACGCCGTTCCAGGCGTCATTACCTAAGATGTGCGCAATGACGGCATAGATGGTCGAGCCTTCCCAACCGCGTTCGGAGTTCAACTTGAAGAACTGCGACCAACCTTCCGGCGCGAAAACCATGATCGGCAGGTTGACGATCAGCCAGCTTCCGAAGGTCCAGCCGACCAGCTTCGCCAGCGGAACCCAGGCGCGTTGGCGCAGGCACAGCAGGATCAGCGCGCCGCCAATGAACGCGGGCCATAGCTTCAGCGCCACGCCCACGCCGGTAGCCACGCCGGCCCAGCCTGGGCGCCTATTGGCCCAGAAGGTGAGGATGGCGACGGCCGCCGCGCAGGCCAGCAAGTCGAAGTTTGTGAAGGCGTGGACGATGACCAGGGGAGAGGCTGCCATCAGCAGCGTGTCCCACACCCGGTTGCCGGTGAGTTTCGTCATCAGACCGGTGGCGATCAGCCAGAACAAAGCCAGGAAAAATGCGTTGACGCCAAAGTAGATCGCCGCAGGGGCTGCCTGCGGCAGGGGGAGGAAGTTCCACACGGCTTCCACGGGACGCGCAATTGCAGCCATCAGCCATTGGTACAGGCCCGTGAGCACGGGGTATTCCATGTACCGCGTGACGCCATCGTCGGTGAAGGAGGTGAAGTAAGGGAAGTCGAGTTTATCCAGCCCACGGCCCGCATAAAGGGAGACTGTGTCGGAGTAGCAGGCGGAGGTGAATTGGCGCTTCCCGGACCAGTCCACGTAAGGGTTGCCGGCACCGTCGAAGCCGGTGCGGATGCACTGTGCCTTCTGCAGCCAACCGAATATAAGAAACGTGGCTGCGGTGGCGAGCAGGACACGTAGGGGAGTCCACCAGTTCGCCCGGCCGATGAAAGCGTGGGCGCCGGGTGGGCCGCCGATGAAGCGGATGAATCCGCGGGCCATAGGCTCGGTGCGGGAGGGCAGTATGCGCTGCTCGGCGCGCTGGCCTGAGACCGGCTGCGAGTCCTGCTCCGCACGTTGGCCCGCGGCGATCGGTTTCCTATGGGTTGAGGATTCCATCGATCAGGTCTTGTAGATCATTGTTCTGCGGCGGGTTGCCACCCTGCGGGGCCGGGCGCTGCGGCGCGGGCTGCGGGGCGGGCTGCTGGGCGGGCGCCGGCGCGGAAGACGGTTCCGAAGCTTCCTGCTCCACCGGCTGCTCCTGAGCAGCCGCCTCGCCGCCCTGGGCTGATCCGCTACCCACGGAGCCACCGCCGCCGGAGGATGCGGCTGCACCGGTGCCGAACTGTTCGACCTCCTTGCCTTCCAGCGAGCGGTCCATCACACCCTTCCAGATCTGGGCGGGCAGGCCGGAGCCGTACATCACGCCGCCGTAGCTGTTGTGGATCGGCTTGCCCTCGGCGGTACCAACCCAGACTGCGGAGGACAGCTGCGGGGTCGAGCCAATCATCCAGGCGTCCTTATTCTCGCCGGTATCACCCAGCTGGGCCGTACCGGTCTTGGCGGCCGACGGGCGGCCACCGGCCAGTGTGTTGCCGTTGGAGTACGCTGCGATGGGTTGCATCGCCTGGATAACGCCGTTTGCGACTTCCTCGGAAACCACGCGGTCGCCGTCGTCGTTGGTGTTATCCAGCAGCACGTCGCCATTGGAGTTCTCCACCTTTTGTACGAAGTGCGGGCGGTGGTAGGTGCCACCGTTGGTCAGGGTGGCCAGCGCGGTAGCCATATCCAGTGGGCTGGACTGGTACATACCCAGCGTGATGCCCTCGGCAGGCTTGCCGTTTGCCTCCTGCAGAGTCTTGCCCACGCCCGGCAGCTCCTCGGCCACGCCCAGGCGGTGCGCCATGTCGGCCACGTCCTGCGGGCCGCCCTTCAGCGACTGGGTCAGGCGGATAAAGCTGGTGTTCAGCGACTGCTTCAACGCTTCGGCGATGCTGCATGTGCCGCAGCTAGCGCCACCAACGTTATTCACCTGCGCGTCACCGGTCATGACGGGGGAGGAGTCGAACTGGTCGTAGATGCTTCCGCCCTGGTCCAGGTACGCAGCCAGTGCCAGGATCTTGAACGTAGAACCAGTCTGCAGACCTGCCCCGGCGAAGTCGAATCCCACCGGGTCATCGCCGCCGTACCAGGAGCGCACGCCGCCGGTCTTCGGATCCACGGAGGCCACGGCCGTGCGCAGGCCTTCCTGCTGGCCCTCCAGCTTCTTGTGGATCTCGTCCACCGCATCCGCTTGCATCTTCGCGTCAATGGTGGTGGTGATCTTCAGACCACCCGTATTCACCTGTTCCTCAGTGATGCCCGCGCGCTCAAGCTCTTCGATCACCTTAGTCTTGATTAGCCCGTTAGTTCCCACGGCTTGGGTACTTTCCGCGGTTTCCGCCGGGTCCTTCACCTGCGGGTACACGGCGTTCTTGCGATCGACTTCCTTCATGGCACCGATCCCCACCATTCCGTCCATAACGTAGTTCCAGCGCGATTCCGCACGCTCGCGGTTCGTCCACGGATCCAGGCCCGAAGGCGCCTGGATGGTCGCGGCTAGTACTGCGCCTTCCTCCGGCGTGAGGTCCTTGACGTCCTTGTCGAAGTAGGCGTGGGAAGCCGCACTGATGCCATAGGCATTGCGGCCAAAGTAGATGGTGTTCAGGTAGGCCTCGAGGATCTCGTCCTTCGACCATTCACGAGCCATCTTTGCGGAGATAACCAGCTCCTTGGCCTTACGGCTCAAGCTGAACTCGTCGCCGACCAGCGCGTTCTTCACGTACTGCTGGGTAATGGTCGATCCACCACCAGCACCCTCACGGCCCAATACCTGGCCGACCGCCGCGCGGGCGAAGCCGGAGACGGAGAAGCCTGGGTTGCTGTAGAACTCGCGGTCCTCGGCGGCCAGCACGGCCTGGCGAACCGGCATTGGGACCTCGTCCAGTTTGACGTTCTGGCGGTTGCCCTCCGGCGGCACGATGCGCGCCAGCTCGGTGTTGTTATCGCTGGCCATGATGTAGGAGATCTGGTTGTTCACCAGCTCTTCCGGCTCCGGCACCTTCGTCACCGAATACGCCGTAAAGAATGCCACCAGCGGCACAATAATCAGCACTGCCATGACGGCCGCCAGACCCGCGAAGAAGTTTCGCAGGGTGCGCTTATCGCGCCAGCTGCGCTTCTTGCGCGTCCTTGCCTTCAGCTTTCCATCGCCCACTGAGCGGGATCCATTCTTCTTCACGCGAGTCTGTGGTCCATTCTTGTTAGGCCCATTCTTGTTGGGCCTGTTTTGGCCGTTGTTCTGCGGCCTCTTTCTTTGTGACGCCGCCGCCCCCGCAGCACCAGCCCCAGCGCCCGCTGCGGCTGCAGCTCGGCGGGGACCACCGGACTTCACCGGCTTGGTACCACGACGCTGCACAGGCTTGCCCTGTGCTGGGCGGCCCTGTGCTGACCTGCCCTGCACTGGACGGCCTTGTGCTGGCTTGCCATTCGCAGCCCGGCGCTTGCCGGGCTGGCCAGGCTTAGCAGGCTTGCCGGGCTTACCCGACTGACCCTGAGCGGGGCGACCCCGCGTGGGCTTAGCGTGCGCGGGGTTGCCGTTCGCGGCCCTGCGCCTGCCGGGCTGGCCGGGCTGGCCGGGCTTACCCGACTGGCCCTGGCGAGGCCTACCCGGTTGGCCCGGCTTCCGCTGTCCGCCCCGGCCAGCACCGGAATTTCCGGCGCCATCGCGGGAGAACGGGTTCTTGGACGGCTTGTCGCTACTCAACTAGACGAGTCTCCTGGTTGTCGATCGTGATCCCGATCAGCTCTTCTCGGATCAAGTGATTCCATCTACACTTCATGCACACTTCAACGGTGTGTATCGAAAACTCAGCATCCTGTTGCACATTCACTAGCGCATCAATAACACCATTGATCTCTCTTACACTACGCGCTGTACCCGACTTTTCACCTAATACATCGCCGTGAATCCACAGCGTTTCCCTTAAATCAGACTTTCCACACACCGGACACGGGCGGTCGACTGCCTGGCCTAGAACCTCCGCAGACGAAAGGAGCCGCGGGGTGGCGTCACCAACAAAGCGCTCGGCCCCACGCACCTGAGAAAGAGTGCGACGGCGATCGAGCGACCTATCAATAACCCTTCGCGAAATCGACACACCCATATTCTAAACACGACCCAGACAACCCCCACCCCGCGCAAGCTTGATCGATACACCAGCCCCGCTTGATCGGTAAACCTGCCGACGAAGAACGGTTTTTACCTGCCCACGGCCTAGCGTTGTCCGCATGACATCTAAGACTTGCAACATCGCAATCGTGGGGCTCGGCAACTGCGCGTCCTCATTGATCCAGGGAATTCACCTCTATTCTGACGCTGCCGCGACCGAGAACGTCCCCGGCCTCATGCACACCCAGTTCGGCCCCTACTCAGTTGGCGACGTGCACGTAACCGCTGCCTTCGACGTGGACGCCGACAAGGTCGGCAAGGACGTCTCCGAGGCCATCGATGCGGGCATGAACTGCACCATCAAGATCGCCGACGTCCCCCACACCGGTGTGACCGTGCAGCGCGGTCACACCTTCGACGGCCTGGGCCGCCACTACCAGGAGAGCATCACCGAATCCGACGCAGAGCCCGTCGACGTGCCGCAGGCCCTGCGCGACGCAAACGTAGACGTGCTGGTCAGCTACCTGCCCGTCGGCTCTGAGGAGGCCGACCGCTTCTACGCACAGTGCGCCATCGACGCAGGCTGCGCCTTCGTCAATGCCCTGCCGGTGTTTATCGCCTCCGACCCAGAGTGGGCCGAGAAGTTCCGCGCAGCTGGCCTGCCGATCGTCGGCGATGACATCAAGTCCCAGGTCGGCGCCACCATCACTCACCGCGTGCTGGCCCGACTCTTCGAGGAGCGCGGCGTGCGCCTGGAGCGCACAATGCAGCTGAACGTCGGCGGCAACATGGACTTCAAGAACATGCTGGACCGCGACCGTTTGGAATCCAAGAAGATCTCCAAGACCCAGGCCGTGACCTCCAACCTGACGGAAAGCCCGCTGGCCGGCAAGGTCCACGACCGCAACGTCCACATCGGCCCGTCCGACTACGTAGAGTGGCTGGACGACCGCAAGTGGGCATACGTCCGCCTGGAGGGCTCCGCCTTCGGAGAGGTGCCGCTGAACCTGGAGTACAAGCTGGAGGTCTGGGACTCCCCGAACTCCGCGGGCATCATCATCGACGCTGTGCGCGCCGCGAAGATCGCACTGGACAGGGGAGTGGCCGGCCCGGTTGAGGCGGCCTCCAGCTACCTGATGAAGTCCCCGC
This sequence comes from Corynebacterium jeikeium, assembly GCF_028609885.1. Lineage (NCBI taxonomy): Bacteria > Bacillati > Actinomycetota > Actinomycetes > Mycobacteriales > Corynebacteriaceae > Corynebacterium > Corynebacterium jeikeium. The sequence goes on from NZ_CP063195.1 coordinate 2,486,587, forward strand.
CGACGCAGCTGCCGGACGATGTCGCCCGCGCGCAGCTGGAAGAGTTCATCAACGGCGCCTAGGCGCTGACTAACGGGCCTAGAAGGGGGTTGGGAGACCGCCGGGAGTGTCGGTGCACGCCTTTGCAACAGTGGGCGTCACCGGCACTTGTTTTTATCCGTAGGGGGCAAAACAGCCTTGCTAGGCGACCCTCATGAGCATTTACTTGCAAAACTGTTGTATTTTAGTACCTATGGCTTCCACACCTCTTGAAATTGCCAAGAAACTGCGCCTCCCGTTGACGCGCCTGTACCTGTTGTACTTCCGCCAAACGGAGAGCTCGCACATCAGCATGGCGCAACTGTCGATCCTCATGATTCTCGAGGAAAACGGCCCAATGCGCATCAGCCAGATCGCGGCCACCGAGACGATCCGCATGCCCACCGCCTCCAACGCGGTCAACCAGCTGGAGACGATGGAACTGGTCACCCGCGTGCGCGACACCTCCGACCGCCGCGGTGTGAGCGTCGCCCTCACCGACAAGGGTCGCGAGGAGCTCGATCGCCTGGGCGAAGAGCGCGCCGAGCAGCTGGCCAGCATGCTGGACAGCCTCAGCGAGGAAGAACTCAAGGAAGTTGCGGACGCCACCTCTGTCATCGAACTGGTTCTGCGCCGCTACACTGAAGCTATAGAGGCAAAGCTGAACAACGACCAGCACTAAAGCTGGAGCTAGCGAGCAATTTTCCTTGAGCAACACCCCTAAGCCCGTTAACCCCCTCCGTCTACTCCTCACGTGGCGCCCTGAATCTGCAGGTGACGAGGCCGCACAGGTCGCCGCCTGGATCGGTCGCACGGAAACCATCGCCCTGCGCACCGCCACGGTCATCTCGCGCTCCTGGACGGCGCAGCCGGAACTGGAGTTCGACAGTTACTCGGAGTGGATCGAAAAGGAATCCAAAGCCGTCTCCTCCGCGGCGCAGAAGGCCCTCGCCCTTGCCAAGCTGCCGGAAAAGATGCTGGACGCCGAACCCTCCACCGTCACTGTTGATCACTCGGAAACGAAGGCTCTTATTGACGCCGCCGCCGAGTTCAACGCCGACATGATGGTCTTGGGCTCCCACCCCGCCGCGCCGCATTCTCGCTTCCGAATCGGCTCGACGGCTGATGCACTGCTGCACTACGCCCCGCTGCCACTACTGCTGGCTCCGCGGACGCCGAAGCTGTCGAAACGTGGCGTCACTAGGGTCAATTGCAGTTACATCGACACCGACCAGTCGCACGAGGCCCTGCGCCGCGCCGCCGACCTGGCGCATCGATGGAATGTTCCGCTGAGGCTGGTGGCGTTTAGCCCACGTGGGGCGACGATGTACCCGACGGAGACGGAGTTCATCGACAACTCGGACATGATGGTCGAGTGGCGCGAGCAGGCACTGGCGCTGTTGGACCGTGGCCGGGATCGTGCCCTGAACAGGCACAGCGACCTGACCGTGCAAATGGAGGTCGGCAGCGGCTACGGCTGGTCCGGCGCGATCAACGCCCTCAAGTGGAAGAAGGGCGATCTGCTGGTGATGGGATCCAGCACGCTGGGTGGTTTCCACCGCGTGTTCATCGGCCCGTCGACGAACCAGATTCTGCGGCACAGCCCGGTGCCGGTACTGCTAAGCACTGTCTAAGCACTGTCTAGCGCTCTGCCCATCGCCCGGGGCGGCGGCGCGCCAGGTTCCGCGCTGCCTAGCCTGCCTCCCCGCAGCCAGCGCGCTTTCCCGCTGTCCAATGCGCCACAGGTTCCGCTTCGCCACTCGTCGCTTGGCGGACTGCCGCGCAACGGCCGAGCTCGCGCGATGTGAGAACGCACGCGCTGTGAGAACTCGCGCGGGTTCTGATTACGCAGCAGGAAGTGTAGATTTGAGGTCATTATGAGCAATGATGGTTTGAACAACGGCCCCTCACCTGCTGATAACCCGGACCCTTCCTCCCAGCCCGAAAGCTCCCATCTCGAAATGTCCGAGCTGGATCGTCCCAGCGCCCCCTCTGAGCTGGACTACGAAGCCGACCCATTGCTCCGCCTCGAGCGCAACAATAGGTCCACTCGCCAAGCGATTTGGTTCTTCGTCGGCATCATCGTGGCCACCACTTTGTCCGCGATCCTGGTCTGGATTGCATCCAAGGTCATCGGCGGCCCTTATTGCGAGGCGGACTCGTCCGCGCAGCTGTGCAGCCGAACCTTCCAGTTGTTGTTCGCCATCATTCCCACCTCCGTGGCTTTCTTTGGGCTTTTCGGCTCGGCTTTCATTACCTATTACAAGTGGAAAAACCACCAGCGCTGGCGCCCATGGGTGGCGGTGATTTGGTTCATCATGCCGTTCTGCATGGCTTGGATCACGTCAGTCGGCGCGTACATGCTTCTCGATCACGGCCTCTAGATCCTCTAGTTCTCCAACCTCCGTATCACTTCCACGAGCTCCGCGCCTCACTTCCCCCAGCCTCGCCTGGTCTCGCGGGCAGTGTCCCAAATCTTCCACTTTCGGCAGGTAGCATCTGTGGAGCATAGAGTTTGCAAACTTCTGACCTGCAGGAATAGAAACATATAAAAACAGAGTGGAAGATTTGGGACAATCATCCCCGGAACTTCCCGCCCTTTGACCAAAACCAGCCTGCAGAGTGTTCCTATTGACGTGCTCCTATTGACGCAACTCGGAGGGACATCTATCCAAGAGCTCAATCGGGGCGATGTCCCAAATCTTCGAGTTATTGAAAGTAGAGAGTTTGAAGCTCAAAATGGCAACGCTCTGACCTGCGGAAATAGAATAGTTATGTTTTAAGACCTGGAATTTGGGACATTTGCCCCTCGAGCGGAGCTGCAAGTCAGCGGGAGCGGCGGCACAGCACCGGCCGCCGCCCCGTATAGAGTCCCCGTGCGAACCCAGTTGCACCAGCACCGCGACGCCCCGGAGCCCGGGGGCGCAGCGTGGATTTACCGACACCGGGGCGGGCCGCCGCCAGCCACCCCGGGGGCCCAGCGGGCGCGCCAACACGCACCCCCCAGCGCGGCCGTTACTTCGCGACGATATTCACCATCTTGCCGGGCACCACGATGATCTTCGCCACCGTCTTGCCCTCGATGTGCGAAGCAACATTCGGCTCCTCCAGCGCAGCAGCCTCAATGTCCTCCCGCGAAGCATCCGCCGCCACGTTAATGCGACCGCGCAGCTTGCCCATCACCTGCACTGGCAACTCAATAGTGTCATCCACCAGCCACTTTTCATCCCACTCGGGGAAGGACTCATAAGTAATACCCTCGGAGTGGCCCAGGATCTCCCACATCTCCTCGGCGATGTGCGGCGCCACCGGCGACAGCATCTGCACCAGCGGTTCCACGGCTGCCCGCGGAGCCTGCCCGGCGGAGTAGGTTTTCGTCAGGTAGTTCACGTACTCAATCAGCTTCGCTACAGCCGTGTTGTCGCGCAGCTCTGCATAGTTTTCGTGAACCCCCGCGATGGTCCTGTGCAGGGCTTTTAGGTCTTCATCCGTGAGGGCGTCATCGCTCACAGAACCCTTACCCGTGTTCTCGTCGACGGCGAGGCGCCACGCGCGCTGCAGGAATCGCTGCGCGCCGACCACGTCCTTCGTAGCCCACGGCCGCGACGTGTCGAGCGGACCCATCGCCATCTCGTAAACGCGCAGGGTATCCGCACCGTAGTCGTCGCAGATCTCGTCGGGCGAGACCGCGTTCTTGAGGGACTTACCCATCTTGCCGTATTCCTGGAATACTTCTTCTTCCTTTGTGACGCCCTCAGCATCATCCGCCTTGCGAACCCAGAAGAACTTACCGTCGCGTTCGGTGACCTCCTCCGCGGGAACGTACACGCCGCGGGAATCCGTGTAGGCGTAGGCCTGGATGTAGCCCTGGTTGTAGAGGCGGTAGTAGGGCTCGAAGCTAGAGACTACGCCGAGGTCGAACAGCACCTTGTGCCAGAAGCGGGCGTATAGCAGGTGCAGCACTGCATGCTCCACGCCGCCGACGTACAGGTCCACGCCGCCGGAGGGGCGGCCTTCGCGCGGGCCGACCCAGTAGCGCTCGTTTTCAATGTCTACCAGGGCATTGTCATTGTTCGGGTCGATATAGCGCAGCTGGTACCAGGAGGAACCTGCCCACTGCGGCATGACGTTCGTGTCGCGGTAGTAGGTCTTTTCTCCGTCGCCGAGGTCCAGGGTGACTTCGACCCAGTCCTTGGCCTTGGCCAGCGGGGGCTGGGGGGCGGAATCCTTATCGTCCGGGTCGAAGCTGACGGGCTTGTAATCCTCCACTTCGGGCAGCTCGACGGGGAGCATGTCTTCCGGCAGGCCGTGTGCCGTACCGTCTTCGTCATAGACGATGGGGAAGGGCTCGCCCCAGTAGCGCTGGCGGGCGAACAGCCAGTCACGCAGCTTGTACTGGATCTTGCCGCTGCCTACACCCTTGGATTCCAACCACTCGATGGCTTTGTCGATAGCTTCCGCCTTGCCCAGGCCGTTGAGCTCCAGGCCGTCGGAGTTGTTGGAGTTGATGTGCGGGCCGTCCTCGGTGAAAGCCTCGGTGAGCTCGGCGCCACCCTGCTCGCCTGCGCCAGCCTCGGCGCCCTCCGGCGCCAGCACCGGCACAATCGGCAGCCCGAACTCGGTGGCGAACTCAAAGTCGCGGGAATCGTGCGCGGGCACAGCCATGATCGCGCCGGTGCCGTAGCCCGTCAGCACGTAGTCAGCGATGAAGACCGGCACCTGTGCGCCGTTCACCGGGTTAGTAGCATAAACGCCCAGGAAAACGCCCGTCTTCTCCTTGTTCTCCTGGCGCTCCAAGTCCGACTTGGCGGCGATTGCCGCGCGGTATGCCTCCACCGCGGCGGCCGGGTTTGCCTGGCCGTAGGTCCACCGTGGGTCGACATCCGTGTAGGCGTCACTACCCGAAGAAGAATTACCGGACTGCGCAACGAGCGTATCCACCAGCTCGTGCTCCGGGGCCAGCACCATGTACGTCGCGCCGAACAGCGTGTCCGGGCGCGTGGTGAACACGTCAATGTCGTTGCCCAGGCAGTCGAACGTGACCTCCGCGCCGCGCGACCGGCCGATCCAGTTGCGCTGCATGGACTTCACCTTCTCCGGCCAGTCCAGGTACTCCAGGTCGTCGATAAGCCGGTCGGAGTACGCGGTGATGCGCATCATCCACTGCTGCAGGTTCTTGCGGAAGACGGGGAAGTTGCCGCGCTCCGAGCGCCCCTCCGCCGTGACCTCCTCATTCGCCAGCACAGTGCCGAGGCCAGGGCACCAGTTCACCGTCGAGTTCGAGCGGTAGACCAGGCGGTAGCTATCCAGGATCTCCTGCTTCTCGGCGGCGCTGAGATCCGCCCAGTCGGCGCGCTCGGCAGCGAGCTTTTCCTCCAGCTCCTTAATCGGGCGAGCCTTGCCCAGGGTGCCATTGGCGTTTTTGGCCTCCGGGTCAAACCAGGAGTTGTAAATCTGCAGGAAGATCCACTGCGTCCAGCGGTAGTAATCCGTATCCGTGGTGGCGAAGCTGCGGCGCTTGTCGTGGCCCAGGCCCAGGCGGCCCAGCTGGCGCTCCATGTTGGCAATGTTGGCCATAGTGGTGGTGCGCGGGTGGGTGCCGGTCTGCACAGCGTACTGCTCGGCGGGCAGGCCGAAGGCATCGTAACCCAGCGTATGCAGCACATTTGCGCCCTTCATGCGGTGGAAGCGCGCAAACACGTCCGTACCGATGTAACCCAGCGGGTGGCCCACGTGCAGACCCACGCCGGAGGGGTAAGGGAACATGTCCTGGATAAACTTGCGGTCCTCCGGCAGCTCCGCGCCCGGCTCCGCCAGGTCGCCCGTCGGGTTCGGGGCGTTAAACGTGCCTTTGTCGGCCCAGTGCTTCTGCCACTTGGCCTCGATCTTGGCCGCAAGGCCTGGAGTGTAGCGGTAAGAATTGTCTTCAGTGCTGCCGTTGGTCATGTTTTAACAGTCTAGTAGGTCGCCCGGACAGGGCAGGTTATTGCGTTTGGCTTGTTGACCACCTGCGGTAATAGACTGTTTCACATGATCGTATTGACCATTGTGTTGGTAATCGTGGGCCTGGCCTTTTTCATCGCAGGACTGCTGGGGGCTGTGGGGAAGCTGCCGGGCAATCCTGTCGTTGGCCTGCGAGTTCCGGAGGTTCGCAAGTCTGAGGAACTCTGGAACACCGCGCACCGGATCGTCGGTCCTGCCTGGATGGGCGCCGGCGCAGCGTTTATGGGCGCCGCGCTGATCACCCTGAAGGTCAGCGGCTGGATGTGGCTGATCTTTGCGCTGTTGCTGGTTGGAGCTGTTTTCTTGATCGGCTTGGGCTCTGCGTTGGGCGCCCACACCGTCGCCCGCCTGGACGCCCGCGCCGCCCAACTCGAGGCCGCCAGTTCTTCCTGTTGCTCTAGCGGTGACGCCACCTCGGACTCCTGCTGCGGCGATTCCAGCGAGGCAAACGGCGCTTCCGGCGCTGGCAGCGACGGCGCCGTAAGCGCGGAGGCGTGCGCAAGCGGCCAAGCGTGCGGAAGCTGCTCGCTGAATGGCTCTTGCCAAGGCGGTGGCGTGGACTGGGAGGCCGCCCAGCGGGCCGCCTCGGCGCAAGATTCAGCCCAGAACCCAGCGTAGAATCCAGCGCAAAACCCCACACAGGCCTAGCCCCCGACCCCCGTCGGGGGCTTTTTTCCTGCCAGCCTTACGGTTCCTCAAGGGCCAATGTCCCAAATCGTCGAGTTATTGGAAGTAGAGGGTTTGAAGCTAAAAATCGCGGTGCCCTGACCTGCGGAAATAGAATAGTTATGTTCTAAGACCTGGAATTTGGGACATACCCCCTTCCAACCGGCCACCGCCACCCCAAAGATCCCCAGTTCCGCACCCGCTGCCCCAGCTCCACTGCACTCGCCGCCCCTGTTCCACCGCGCCAGCTAACCCAGTGTTCTTCAGTATTCTGGGGAACCATGAGAGACTCCAACGCCACCGTCGTCGTATCCGGCACCACCAACGTCGACACCTTCGTCACTGTCCAGAACTTTCCCCAGCCAGGGGAAACGACCATCGCAGAACCCGGCATAGAGGGGCTGGGCGGAAAGGGCGCTAATCAGGCGGCAGCCTGCGCACACATGGGCGTCAATACCGTGCTTTTGTCTGCGGTAGGCAACGACCCCCAGGGCGAACTCGCAATCACAGAGCTGCGCGAACACGGCGTAAACACCGACTACATCGTAAGTAGCCGACAGCCAACCGGTCGGGCGTTCATCATGAATGACCCGAGTGGCGAGAACATCATTATCGTTACCTCGGGCGCGAACGAGCTGGTCAGCCCTGCCCAGCAGCGTGAAACCGTTGAAGAACTACGCCGCCAGGGGCCCGTGCCGATTGTGCTTGCACAGGGTGAACTGACCCCCGAGCACAGTGCGGAGCTGCCGAAGCTGGTGGAGAACTCGGACTCCCGGCTGGTGCTAAACCTCGCACCGGTAACCACACGCGACCCCGACCTGCTGGCCGCCGCCGACCCGCTGGTGTTAAACGAGGGCGAGGCCGCCGCGGTGCTCGACGCCGCCCCCGGCACGCCCATCGAGGAACTGCTGGATCGCCTGCGCCACATCGCTCGCTCTGTGGTGGTTACCTTGGGGCAGCGCGGAGCCATGATTGTGGAAGGTGACGCCGAACCGGTGCACATCCCCGCCGTTTACGTCGAGCGCGTCGTGGACACCACTGGTGCAGGCGATGCGTTCTGCGGCACGCTCGCGGCAGCGCTGGCGCAGGGGGAGAACCTGGTGGATGCGTGCACGTTGGGCGCGGCCGCCGGGGCGCTGGCCACGCAGAAGCGGGGCGCAGCTGGCAGCTACGCGACCGAAAACGAAATCCGTCGACTAGGAGAAGCATAAATGACTCAGAAGATCATCCTGGACTGCGATCCGGGGCACGACGACGCAATCGCCATGCTCCTAGCCTGGGGAAACCCTGACCTGGACCTGTTGGCGGTCACGACGGTGGCGGGCAACCAGACGCTGGAGAAGGTCACCAAGAACGCCCTGGCACTGGCTCGCGTCGGCAACATCACTGGCATTCCCTTCGCCGCCGGAGCAAACCGTCCGCTGGTGGCGCCGCAGATCATTCCGGAGGAAATCCACGGGGACAGCGGCCTGGACGGCCCGCAGTTGCCCGCCGCCGGAGCCGAGCTGGATTCACGCCATGCGGTGAACCTCATTGCGGACCTCATCCGCGACAACGAGCCGGGTAGTGTGACCCTCGTCCCCACGGGAGCGCTGACTAACATCGCTCTTTTTGCCCGCATGTATCCCGAGCTGGTGAAGCGCGTGGGTGGCGTCACCCTGATGGGTGGTGCGCACCACGCGGGCAACATGACTCCGAGCGCCGAGTTCAACATCCTGGCCGACCCGGAGGCCGCGAAGATCGTGTTCGGCGCGGGTTGGCCGGTGACGATGGTCGGGTTGGACGTCACACACAAGGTGCTGGCCACGCCGCAGCGGATGGCGCAGCTGGCAGAGGTCGACACGGACGTGGCGAAGTTCATCGCGGAGCTTGTGGAGTTCTTCGGCGGTGCGTACATGAAAGAGCGCCACTACCCCGGCCCACCGATGCACGACCCGCTGGCCGTCGCAGCCGTGGCAGACCCGCAGGTCGTGCGCACAATCCTGGCGCCCATCGACGTGGAGACCAAGGGCGAGCTGACGCGCGGGGCGACGGTCGTGGACCTGCGGCGCACCTGGGGTAGCCAGGATGGCGGGCAGGACCCGACGGCGCTGGGCACGGCGGATGATTCTGATTTTGACGCCACCGCGTCCGCCACTGCAGCGGATGCAACCGGCACGACCGGCCAGCCTGGTGCAGCGGGCGCAACCCTACACACCCGCGTGGCTGTAGACGTCGATGCAGAACGCTTCTGGAACCTGCTGGTCGACGCGCTGCAGCGCATCGGAAATACCGGCTTCTAAAGAAGCTCTTCGAGAGCTCTATGCGGCTTTGGGCGGCCTTAAACTGCCTGAAGCTGCCTAAACTGCCTGCACAGCCAGCTAGGGCAGCGCAGCCAACTGGGCTAGCGCAGCCAGCCGAAGCCTAGTAGGTAGTTCTCGACGTCTAGAACGTCCTCCACGGTGGCGTCACTACCCAAAACGGTACGGTGCGCGTCGGCGACGTCGCTCGTCGTGGCTGGGATTAGGTCCTGGTCGAACAGCTCCATCACAACGCGCTCCACGGCCGGAGTGCTATCCAGCACCTCAAGCCCAGTCGCGGTGGAGCTCGAGAATACTGTAGAAACCTTGCTCAAGATCTCACTGAAGGTCATCATTGGGCTCACCTCTTCGCTTTCAAGTTGAATGGTGCCTTCGTACTGCGGTGCTCAATACAAATACCGCAGTTGTTACAACGATTGAATCTACCAACAAATTCCCGAAAATCCACTTTTTGTCTAAAAAACCTCAAAAGGCCAGCAAGGTGACCTAAGTCACCCCGCTGGCCGAATGTTTGCGGCTGTGGGCCCAAAAGCTCCTTTCAGCCTAGTGGTGGCCACCCATTCCCGGGAACAGGTTCCAACCGAAGTAGTGATTCAGAGAGTCCTTCGCGACCCACACGATGGCCAGGACGATCACGAACGCCAGCACCGCGTAGACGGTCCATCCCAGAACTTTCATCTGGGTAGAAGCTTCGGTATCCCCGACAATCACGCCGTTGTCGTCGCGAATCGGGTCACCGGTCATGCAGCGCATACCCAGAGAAAACAGGATCGGGATGCCGGCACCGAACAGCAGCGCCAAGCCAGCTACTCGGATGATGGCCTCGAAGATTTCAGCAACAGTCATTGTTCTTCACGCTTTCTGTGTTTGTTTGTGGCGAAGTTGCGCGAGGCTTACTTGCCTGTGTTGCCTGTGCCACCTAGACCGGGGTGCTTCGGATCTGCGACGACCTCGGCGACAGTGTTGGAGGGGGAGGGGTAGCCGGCGCCGACCATCTCCGGGTCGTGCTCGGTGGTGGGCTCGCGGTCGGTGGTCTGGGCGGCAACAGCGGTGGTGCCGGTCTTGATGGAGGAGTCAACGGACTCTGCGTTCGAATCCCACTCGTCATTAACGTTGTTCGCATCGACCGGGTTCATGCGAGCGCGGATCACAATCAGGACGGTCATGGCGATCAGCAGGATAAAGTCGACGATCACGCCGCCCATGGTGTTGGTCATCTTGGACACGCCGGTGGCGATCCACCAGGAGACAAAGCCGACGACCGCGGCGCAGGGCAGGGTGATCAGCCATGCGGCAACCATGCGCATTGCCACGCCCCAGCGAACCTCAGCACCCTTACGGCCCAGACCGGTACCCAGGATGGAGCCGGTGGAAACGTGGGTGGTGGACAGTGCCATGCCGCCTGCGGCGGAGGTCAAGATGATGGCGGCGGAGCTGGACTCTGCGGCCATACCTTGCGGAGACTCGATCTCCACCAGGCCCTTGCCCAGGGTGCGGATCACGCGCCAGCCGCCGGACAGGGTGCCTGCCGCGATGGCCACGGCACAAGCTACGATGACCCAGGTTGGGATGCGGGCTGCCTCGTCCGCGGATCCCGCGGCAACGAGAGCCAGGAAGATCACGCCCATCGTCTTCTGCGCATCACCGGCACCGTGTGCCAGGGACACCAGGCAGGCGGTGACGATCTGGCCATGGCGGAAGTGTTCGTTCTTCACCTTGTGCGGGATGGTGTTGGTCACCCAATAGATCATGAATGTACCGACCGCGGAAACCATTGCCGCGATGAATGGGGAGGCCACTGCCGGGACAATGATCTTGCCCATGATGGAACTCCAGGCAACACCGCCGGTACCCAAAGCGGCGAAAGCCGCACCGATGAGGCCGCCGAACAGCGCGTGGGAGGAGCTGGAGGGCAGTCCCAACAGCCAAGTGAACAGGTTCCAGAAGATACCACCGATCAGGCCGGTGAATACGACAAGCAGCAAGGCATCGCCGTCACTGCCGCTGGCTAGATCATAGGAATCGAGGTTGACGATGCCCTTGGCGACTGTTGCAGCCACGTTGACGGAGAGGAATGCGCCGACCAGGTTCAGAGCAGCAGAGATGGCGACTGCCGTGAACGGCTTCAGCGCACCGGTAGCGATGGAGGTTGCCATCGCGTTGGCCGTGTCATGGAAACCGTTGGTGAAGTCAAAGGCCAGTGCGGTGAGCACCACAATGACCATGATGATGAGTGTCGTTGTCACGACTGTGACCCCTTACATTAAGTAATTCTTATTACTGGCGGTGAATTCGGAATGGGCCAGTAGCCAAACACTCGAATGGCTCCTGCGGGGTTCCGACAGGAAATTAAGCTACTCCGCCTCCTAATGCTGAACAACACTGCGGAGTTCAGCCCCGCCCTATCTTTGAATTCCCTTATCCGCCGATGTTTTAGCTGGTAGAAGGAATTTTCTTGACGCTACACTCCGAAACTTATCGCATTGATTAAGCACCCCCGCGCCAACTCAAGCTAAAAGATTCATTCCCCCGCCGGAAATTGTTAACCTTGCGTTCATATTAGACGGGGTGACCCGAGGGTGATTGATAACTCAATCTTTAGCCCTTATCGGAAACCTATTGATGTATTAGAGTGCTAACCAAACGTTCTACTGATGTTTTTGACGTAACTCACGGGAGCCGACCATGAACTCCAACAAACCAAACTCCAACAACGCACCATCCGGAAAGTCCGGTGGCGCAGCCGGTGGAACCAATTCCACTGGAACCCCTGCCACGGTTGTGGCAGCTTCACCGGATCCGGTCGACTCCCGCCCCGGCGGTATCGGCCTACTCATGACCGTGCTGATCACCGCGGCGGTCGCGTTCCAGCTGAACGCCTCCATGCTCTCGCCGGTGCTAGCCACCATGGCCCGCGAGCTGAATACTGACGAGGCCGCCACGGGGCTCACCCAGACTGCCTTCTTCACAGGTGGCGCCATGTGCGGCCTATTCCTGCCACGCCTGTCGGACATTGTTGGCCGCCGGAAGATCCTTGTCATCATGCTGGGTGTGATGTCCCTCGGCGGACTCATCGCCGCGCTGGCGCCCAACATTGGCGTACTAATGGTCGCCCGCGCGATGCAGGGCATCGCCGGCCCCACAATCCCCATGACCCTGATCATCCTGCGCAGCCAGGTCAAGGAGGAGGTCCGACTGGGCACCCTCATGGGACTGCTCGCAGCCATCAACGGCGGCGTCGCCGGTATCGACGTGATCCTAGCCGGCTGGATGGCGGAGCACTGGGGCTTCCGCTCCGTCTTCTGGCTCATCGCCATCATCGGCACCATCGCCACCCTGGTCATTGCTTTCGGCGCGCCGGAGTCCAAGCCGTCGGACAATGTGAAAATGGACTGGGCTGGTGCTGCCCTGCTGGTGGTATCGGTACTCTGCATCACGTTGGGCGTCAACGAGGCAGGCAAGGCCGGCGAAGCAAACTGGCTGTACGTCATCGCCATGTTCATCGTTGGCGCGATCGTCTTCCTGGCCTTCTGGAAGTACGAAAGCCGCCACGATCAGCCACTGGTCGCTCCGATGTACCTGGCCCGTCGCCACACCTGGGCACTGCTGGCCACCACGGTTCTGACCATGACCGGCGTGTTCGCAGCAGTCAACGGCCTGGCTATCTCCCTGGCTCAGAACCCGGATGCAGGCTTCGGCCTGGAGGCCGACAAGGCCTCCCTGTGGCTGCTGACCCCCTACGCCCTCATTGGTTGGGCCGTAGGACCCTTCGCCGGACGCTGGGCACCGAAGGTGGGCTACGGACGGCTGATCATCATCGCCAACATCGCCAGCGCGGCTCTCATGCTGGCCTTGGCCTTCGTCGGCGTGCACTCCCTGCCGGTGCTGATCATCACCGTGATCCTATTGGGCGTCACCTACGCGGGTATCGGCAACATCGTCATCAACAACCTGGGTGTGGTGAACTCCCCGAAGGATAACGAGGGCTTCCTGCCCGGCATGAACTCCGCCGCCTTCAACCTGGGCGCAGGCGTGTCCTTCGCAGTGCTGCCGGTCTTCCAGGTCGCAGGCTCCCCCCAGGGTTCGGACTCCGCCGCCGGTTACGTCACCGCGTTCATCGTCGCAGCGGTGATCCTCGGCATTGCCGCGGCCGTGGCGACACTGATCCCGAAGCAGACCGTCGCGGAGCTCGACCGCGCCATCGTCTAGTTCACGCAGGCGCCCAATCAGCGTCCGTTAGGCGCCCAACCCACCCTCGCTTGATCCGTTCTGGACGGTTAGGGGTCGCGGGGGCGGGGGCGTCAATAGAATAAAAGCCCATGGCAGAGAAACAGTCGCTATGGCATCGCATCATTAATTACCGGCCGGACTTCCTCATTGTCCTGATCGTCATCGCAGTCGTGACGGCGATCATTGTGCCCGTGCGCGGCGAGGCGGCGGATGTCGCCAACATCATCACGAAGGTCGCCATTGCGTTCCTGTTTTTCCTCTACGGCGCGCGCCTATCGCCGCAGGAGGCCCTGAAAGGCCTCATGCACTGGCGGCTGCACCTGCTGATCATGGTGTTCACCTTTGTGGTCTTCCCACTGATCGGCGTGGCGATGATGCCGCTGAAGGCGGTCATCGGAAACGAGCTCTACCTGGGCATTCTCTTCTGCACCCTCGTGCCTTCAACGGTGCAATCCTCCGTCGCATTCACCAGCATCGCGCGCGGCAACGTAGCCGCCTCGATCGTCGCGGCCAGCGTCTCTAGCCTTCTGGGAGTGCTTTTCACACCATTGCTGGTGCTGTTGCTGATGTCTTCTTCGGAAGGCTTTCATATTGACGCCACCACGTTCCTCGACATCGGAGTCCAGCTACTGCTTCCATTTGCCATCGGCCAGCTGCTGCGCAGGTGGGTGTATAAATTCGCGGCCTCCAAGGCGACGAAGAAGGTGGACCAGATCTCCATCGGCCTGGTGGTGTACGTCAGCTTCTCGGAGGGCATCGTCTCCGGCGTGTGGAGTTCCGTCAACTGGCTGACGATTTTGGGCCTGGTGCTGGGGTCCATCGCGCTGGTGCATCTGATGCTGGGCGTTACCAGCGTGACCTCGCGAAAGCTGGGCTTCGACTATGCGGACCAGGTGGCCATCCAGTTCGCGGGCACCAAGAAGTCCCTGGCCTCGGGCCTACCGATGGCGGCAGTGATGTTCGGCGGGGCGAGCCTCGGCATGATGATCCTGCCGCTGATGATCTTCCACCAGGTACAACTGGTGATCTGCTCCATGCGCGCCAGCTCCTACGCCGCGCGCTTCCCCGAGGGCGGGAAGACCACGGGCGCGCACACCTGGTAGAAGCTCGGGCTTACGCGGGCACGGAGCCTGCCGCGCACTTGCCGCACTATTCCGGTTTCTGCAACCGCTTCACGTAACCCATACGCGGACGGAAACCCGCCGGATGCTTCATCTGCGCCACCGCGTCAGCGATCACCAAGCGGAAGCGTGGCTGCATCGGCGGCATCTGCGAAATCGAATACCAGCCCACCTGCGTCGACTCGTCATCGCCAATCACCGGCTCGTCGTTGAACTCGCCGGTCTCGGGGTCGGGAATCACTGTGCAGCGGACGGTGGTGTCCACGTAGCTGGTGACGTCTCCATTCGGGTACTCCACCGGGCCGACCTGGCCTACACCCAGCAGCGCGTCCACCTGCACGTGCAGGCCGGTTTCCTCCCGCACCTCGCGGATTGCCGCCAGGTGAGGTTCTTCCCGTGGGTCCACAATTCCCGTCACGGGAGTCCACTGACCATCGTCGGCCCGCTTGACCAACAGCACCTCCGGCACGGCCCAGATAGGCGCGTCCTCCGGAACGTCCCGGATGACAATGGCCGTCACGCCCGGCAACCATAGCTCGTCGTGGCCAATCTTCTTGCGCAGTTCAACGATAAAATCTGGGGTCGGCATGGGCGCCATTCTACGGTGCTGGGGCTAGGTGTGGCGGGGGAGGGGGCGTCAAAAAACAAGGTTCACCAGCACCAGATACAGCACCGTGCCCAACAGGATCGACAACGTGGCCGAACGGCGCCATAGATGCAGGGCAACGGTGAAGACCAAAGCGATGCCGACCGCCGCGAGACCGCCAGGCGCATCCGCCTGGCCAGAGACTGTGTAGACGACTAGGAGGGTCATCACGCCAACGGGCATGGCCAGACCCAACCAGGCGACCAGGTCGGATTCGCGGAAGAAGCGCAGGGCAGCGAAAGGCAGGCCGCGCAGGCCGAGAGTAACCAGGAAAACCGAGCCGAGGATCGCCAAGGTAGGGCCGAGCTCCACTCCCTCTGGAAGGCCCGCGGCGGCCTGCAGGTGTACGGCGGGCGCGGCAAGCGCGCCAGTAGTGGCGGTCAACTACCCCACCTCCCGGGAGGCAGCGTTTTCCGCGCCGACCTTCAGCCGTAGCGCGCGGTCCAGCGGCGGGCACAAGAAGCGCACGATGAGGCTCACGAAGTACAGGCTCATGCCGATCATCAGCATGTTGTCCGGCGAGACCAGCAGGCCCACGGCCCCACACAGCGCCGCCACAATCGGCAGGGAAAGGTCCTTGTAGCTCACGAAGGCCTCGATCGCCAACACTGTGAACAGGGCGATCAGCGCAAACTCCATGCCCTGGATCTCGAAGGGCAAAGCACTGCCGAACAGCGCTCCTAGCAAGCCACCGCCGACCCAGCCGATCTGAAGCAGAATCTGCACCGCCATCACGCGGGCGGTCGACCACTTTGCGTCGCGCCGGGCGGCGAGAATCGCATACGTTTCATCCGTCAGCGCATAGATGCCATAGGCCTTGGCCAGCCAACCGCGCACCTGGGCGATGGGATAGTTCAGGGCGTAGAACGCGTGGCGGAAGTTCACCAGGAATCCGTAGAGCGCCGCGCTGAGCGGCCCCACACCACCCGTGACCAACGAGACCGCCAGGAACTCCATGGAGCCCGCGTAGATGACGAAGGAGAAGATCGGCGCCCACCACCATGCGAAGCCGACCTGGGTGATCAACAGGCCGAAAGCTAGGCCCAGCGGTACCATGCCCAAGGCCACGGGCCAGGCGTCGGCGATCCCGGCGCGCCATTGATCGTTTCTGGCGTGACGTGTGGTGTTCGGGGCCATCTAGTTGCGCTCCGGGTGGCTTGCCCAGGTTGCGAACAGGTTTTTGGGGAACGGGCTGTTCTTCATAATCTGACGCCACGTCTCCGCCGGTCGATCCGTGAACACATCTTCTGCGGTTGCGGCTTGGAGGTCAGCGATCCCGGAATCCAGCCAGCCACGCACGTCAGTGGCACGCAGGAGGACGTAGCTGTGGAAGAGGCGTAGGCCGCACAGCATGGAGGGGTCCACGTGGCCGACAACCTGCGCTACCTGCTCGTCCACACTGGGTGCCTCTTCGGCGGTGCTGATCAGCATGAACTGTCCGCGCGCGCCGAAGCGGGTGGGGGCGGGGGCTTCAGGGCTACTCGGGGTAGGTAGGTTGGTGGCGTCCAGCTCCAAACGGTCAGTGTCTAATAATCCGACGGCGAGCACGACGGGTTCGTTGTCGCCACCGATGAAGAAGACCTTCGGCTTGGTGAGCTTGTCCGCCAGCGCGGGCAGGTGGTTGGCGACGGCTTCGCTGCTCATGAGCCCCAGGCGGACAGCCACGATGGTGGCGCCGCTGGCCTCCGGGCTATCACCGGCCTCCAGATTCTCCTGCACTTCCAGCACCAGTAGCGCGTCTGCCCCGGGCAGCCCCGGCACGGCAAGCACGCCGGGCGAGGTGCCGAAGGCATCCACGAACGCCTCCAGGTGCACAGGGTCGATGTCCGCTGTGTCGAGGTAGCCATCCGGGTCCACGACCGCGGCTGGCGCCTGGAAGATCACGTCGCCGGGCTGCACGTTGAACTGGTCGTTCATGCCGTTCGGCTGCTGGTCAGCGCTCACTTTTGCGCCCCACCTTTCTGTTCGTCCCACCATTGTTTCAGCGCGGCGATGGCGTCCTCACGCTCCATCGGCCCGCGATCCAGCCGCAGCTCCTTCAAGTACGCCCACGCCTTGCCCACATCGGGGCCGGGCTTGAGGTCCAGGATCTGCATGATCTCGTTGCCGTCCAGGTCGGGGCGGACGGCAGCGAGGTCCTCCTGCTCCTGCAGCTGCTCGATGCGCTTTTCCAAATTGTCGTAGGTGCGCTGCAGCCTCTGGGCCTTTCGCTGGTTGCGGGTGGTGCAGTCTGCACGCACCAGCAGGTGCAGCAGTGGCAAAAGCTTGCCGGCGTCGTTGACATAACGGCGTACGGCGGAGTCGGTCCAAGTGGATTCGTTGTTGTCCTTTTCCCCTGCGCCACGGCGAGCGTCCTGGTTCTGCCCCTTGCCCTGAGTGTCCGCGTAGCCGTGGAAGCGCATGTGCAGAAACACCAGCTGGCCGATGTCCTGGACGTGCTGCTTGGAGTACTTGAGCTTGCGCAGGCGACGGCGGGTGATGCGCGCACCGACAACCTCGTGCTGGTGGAAGGTCACCGCGCCGGATTCAGTAAACGCCCTGGTGTCGGGCTTGCCGATGTCGTGCAGCAGCGCGGCCATGCGCAGTTCCAGCGAGGGCTCCAGCCCGCGCTCGGCCTCCAGGTTCACGGCGTTGCGAAGCACCTTCAGCGAGTGCCAGTACACGTCCTTGTGCTGACGATGCTCGTCTTGCGTGAGCTTCAGAGCCGGCAGCTCCGGCAGCACGTGGTCAGCCAGGCCGGTCTCAACCATCAGGTCCAGCCCCACCCATGGCGCCGCGCCAAGCATCAGCTTGTTCAGTTCAACAGCCACGCGCTCGACGGTGATGCGGCTGATCTGCTCGCTCATCGCCGCCATTGCTTCCTTGACTCTCTTTGTGACGCCGAATTCCAGCTGCGAGACGAATCGGCAAGCGCGGAGCATGCGCAGTGGGTCGTCGTTAAAGCTGATCTCCGGGCTGTCCGGGGTGTCCAGCACTCCGGCCTGGAGGTCTTCGAGGCCGCCTAGGGGGTCGCGGAGCTGGTGGTTTCCATCAGGGGAGAGTTCCAGTGCGATGGCATTAGCGCGGAAATCGCGGCGGATGAGGTCTCCGTCGAGGCTGTCGCCGAAAGAGACCTCGGGGTTGCGGGACTGGCCGTCGTATTGGTCGGCGCGGAAGGTAGTGATCTCCAGGATCTGGCCCTTGACCAGCGCCGATACGGTACCGTATTCAATGCCCGTGTCCCACACTGTCTCTGCCAGAGGCGTGACAATGTCGACGATGGCCTGCGGCCGGGCGTCGGTAGTGAAGTCCAGGTCGTGGGAGAGGCGCCCCAGTAAAGCGTCGCGTACCGACCCGCCGACGAGGTAGAGGCTGTGACCGGCGTCTTGGAAGGCCTGGGTGAGTGGCAAGAGGTCACGGTCTAGTGCGCGCAGGGAGGTAAAGGCCTCCTGCAGCATGCCTTCAATGGTGCGCGGCTTCTCCGACGCGGCGGCCTGCGCAGATTCCGAGTTTGCGGGGGAGGGGGCGGATTTCGTCACGCTGCCAGATTCTACTAGCCCCCTCCGACGTGCCAACTGCCCCCTCATGACCGCCCGGACAGACGTCCAACCCCTTAGAAACCTCCCGAACGGGTGCCAAATGTCGTTAGAACGGGAATGCGCAAGGCATCATCTGCCGCCCCCAGAATTCACAACTCTCTGACCAGGCGCTTTGCGTTACCGACAGTCGATTTCAATAACGCATTCCCGTTCTAACGACATTCACCCGTTTGGACCCCCAAGATCCGCGCCAGATCCCCCATGAGTCGGTGCTCACAACACCAATGCACGGGCGGCATCCGCAACTAGCTACGCATTCGGCTGTATTCCTCTGCATTCCACTGCAATTCGCCTCCATTCAGTTCCATTCGCCTCCAGTGGCGTCCTTTCGCTGCCATTCAGTTCCACATTGTGCAGATAACCGTCTATCGTTATCAGAATGAGTGGAAACGACAGCACCGGAAACGGCACGCCCCGCCGCCGGCGCCGCCGTTCCAGAAGAAAGCACCGCCCTGGCAACGGCCAGCGCGGCCAAAACTCCCAGCAGCAAGGCTCCCAGGCCAGCCAGCGCAGCCAGAACAGCCAACAGCAGCGCGGCCAGAACTCCCAGAACAGCTCCAACCAGGGCAAACGCAAGAGCAACCGGAACCAAACCCACCGCAGGAAGGGCGCCAGCCCCAATAGTCGCAACCGCCAACGCAGCCGCAACAACTCGCGCCCGCGCTCTTTCGACGAGCACTCGAGCCTGCCGACCTCCGTGGAGACATCCGCGGGCGGCCTGGTGCTTTCCGGCCTGGCGGAAGCAGTGCAGCCAAATGGCGAGGTTGATTTCTCCGCAATCTACGTAGCCCTTATCGGCCGCCTGGACCGCCGCGGCAGGTTGCTGTGGTCCATGCCGAAAGGGCACATTGAACCCGATGAATCCCAGCACGCCACCGCCGAGCGCGAGGTGTGGGAGGAAACGGGCGTGGCCGGGGAGGTCATCGCGGACCTCGGCACCATCGACTACTGGTTTGTCTCCGAGGGCATCCGCATCCACAAAACCGTCCACCACCACCTGCTTCGCTACGTCGATGGCGACCTGAATGACGAGGATCCAGAGGTCACCGAGGTCCGCTGGCTGCCCGTCAACCGCCTGATCGAGCACCTGGCCTATGCTGACGAGCGGCGCCTTGCCCGCCAAGCTTTCGACAGTCTCGCTGACCTGGCGCGCGCGGAAGCCGAAGCTGGCCGTGCCACGCCACGCTAGAGATCACTAACGGATTGCCAGCCCAGACTGTTAGAACTAATAGCGATCAACAACTACTAATCACGAGCTACCAATTGCTTAGGTGAGCGCAATGTCTAGATTCCCCCACGCCTGCACGGCGATTGGTGTTTCTGTCGCGCTCTGTGGCCTTTTTGCCCTGCCTGTGGCCCCGGCGGTTGCCGACCCTATTAAGGACGCCCCCTCGGCCTCCTCCACCCAAAACTCAGCCCAGGGGCGGGCCCCGGACTCCACCAACCCCGCGGTTAGCGAAGACTCCACCTGGGCCAACCCGCTTGCCCGCGCGACTGATCCGCAGCAGGACGTGGACCTGGAGATCATCGGCATCGGCACTGCCACCAACTCCAACACTCAAGCAGGCGGCCAGACATATACCCTGCGCATCCGCAACGACCGCTCGCATGCCTTGAGCAATCTTTCACTCACCTTGTTCTATCGCTCGGCCGCCACCGCCGCGGAGGTGCGTGTCGCGCAGCTTGCCAACCAGGGCGAATACTCCCTCAGCAGCCAGCCTCTGCAGCTCGATGGCACCCTCAGCCCCGGCGAAACGCGCGAGGTTACGGTCACCGTCCCCGCCGCTGGCACCCCCATCGACTCTTCTCATGACGCCCCTTCGCCCCAACCGCTGAGCCTCCCGCCGGATGCTTTTAAGGAACCCGGCGCATATCCCCTGTTGTTTAGCCTGAGTGGCCTAGACACGAACCCGGAGGCATCCGGGCAGGAGAGCACGCAATACCTGGCGGTGGCGCGAACTACGCTGAGCGTGAGGGCGTCCACAAGAAAGGAAGAACAACCCAGCACCCCGGTGACGGTCGTGTATCCGCTGGCGGGGCAGACGTACATGGCGGCAGGCCAGACGGGCGATGCCCCGAAGCGGCGCCCCGCGTTTGTGACGAAGGACGTGCTAGCGGCCGAGGTCGCCGAGGGCGGCAGGCTGCGGGGACTGCTGGATGCGTACCGCGAGGCGAAGTCGACCAAGCTGAAGCAGGCGACGTGCATCGCCATTGACCCGGAACTGCTGGACACAGTAAATCGCCTGGCCGAAGGCTATTTCGTAGGCGAGCGTACGCCCGACCCAGTGGAGGAGCCGCAGCGACTGCGCGACTCCTGGGACGAGATCCTGGGAGGCAAGGAAGTGGACGCCCAGCACATGCCCGGCAATGCGGATGCGAAGAAATGGATCGCTGACCTGCGGGAAGTGGTGCAGAACAATTGCTCGGTAGCGCTGCCTTACGCCGGGGCGGACATCAATGGACTCTCACAGGTGGATTCCGACTGGTTGCGCGTGCGCGCCCTGGGCACAGGTGCCGGGGTGATTCAGCGGATCCTGGGCGTGGTTCCGACACAGAACGTGGTGATCCCGGACGCCGGCTATGTTTCCCCGGAGGCGCAGCAGGTTTTGGCTGCGGGGATCAGTAAGGCTCCGGAGGGTGTTGAAGCAATTGAGCCCGACCAGTCGCGCCGGTTTGAGCAGACCGTGCAGGGTAAACCGGCAATTCCGCAGGTTGGGCACGTCACCGCTCTGGTTGCGGATAATACGGTGAACGTCGAGCAGCCGGCGGCAGCGCCGACCTCGGGCACGGAGGGCAAAGAGGGCACGGAAGGCGCGAAAGACACAGCCTCCGACACACCTAACCCCACCGACGAAGCATGGAACGAACGCCTGGTGAACCTCCCCGGCGCGCAGCTCCCCGGTGCACGGACCACAGGCACCGCGCTGACGTACTCCGCGGACCTCGGCACGGTGCTCAAGGCCACCGGCGAACACCCGGAAGTCTCTGCATATTCCAATCCTGACCTGCGGTTTAACCTCGCTGACGATAGCGCTGCAGCCCGTCTGGCTAGTGCGCAAGCGGTGCTGAACCTGGAGCTTGACTCCGGCCGCCCGACCCTCGCCGTCCCACCTGCCGCTTGGTCCGTGGACAAGGCTCAGGCCAGTAGCTTCCTACAGACCATCAGCCAGCACCTCGACGATCACTCGGCCACTCCCGCCCCGCTGCCGGAGGCCGTGAAGCCTCGAGGCATCGACCTGGCGGATGTTGGCTCCGGCAGCACCACGGTGCCCTACGCCGACCCCGGCGAATACTCCTCGCCTTATCTCGGAACGGTGGCGGATACCGCTCGCAAGCTGCGAGAACTTACGTTGTTTATGCAGAATGATTCTGCCATTGCGTTGACCCGCGAGGGCTTTACCAACCCCCTGTTTTCCGATCTGCTGCGCGGCCTTTCCACCTACCGCAAGCGCGAGCGCGGCCAGGTGGACGTCCTCCGTGAGCAACTCGGCACCAACCTCACTCGCGTGGGGCAGGTCACCTCCCAGTTGCGTCGGTCTATCAGCTTGCTGCCGCCGGGCAATGTCTTTACCCGCACGTCTGATTCCTCGCCGTTGCTGGTTGTTGCGCGCAACGGGCTGCCCCTGCCGGTGACCGCCGCGGTTGGTTATTCTTCTGACGCCCACACGGACGTCACCGTCCACGTGGATTCCACGGCCTCGCCGACGATCCCGGCCAAGGGCTCCATCACTTGGTCGCTAACCACCGATATTGAGGATACATCTGAGCAGGTCAACCTATCTTTATGGCTGGCGACCACCAGTCAAGATGGCAAGGGTGATCTGCAGGAAGGCACCCGAATTTCGGATCCGGTAGAGCTGCGTGTGCAGTCCGTGCCGGGACTGTCCTCCCGCGGAGTGACCATCATCGCCGTGCTTCTGTTAGGCATCGGCGCGGCGGGCAAAGTTTTGTGGGATCGCCGGAGTGGCCTCGCTTCTAAGCGCAATGCGGCCACTCCGCTGCGGCCCGCTCCACGCCCGCAGGAAGGCGATCAAAACTAGACACGCCCAGTACTCCGTTAGGGAATGCACGGTTGTTGCATAAAGATGGAGTAGTGACTTCTGAGCAAGAGAGGGAAGACCAACCGGCTAGCCCCTCGGCCGGACAGCGCGGACGTTTCCGTGCGACCCAGCCGCCGGCGCTAGCGCCGAAGAAAGACCGCGCGAAGACTGAGATGTCGGCGGGCGGGCACGGGGCGTCACAAAGCCCTGCCGAGGTAGCCCCAACCTCCCGTAACGGACAGGGCAGCCAGAGCGGCCAGGGCGGCCAGAGCAATGGTGCCCACAACGGCAGCGACGCTGCCGCGGTCCAGGGCGCTAAGTCCACCGCGGCAACTGCGGGCACCGCTACCGCAGCCAGTGCGAGCGCCACCGCGACCGCAGCCGACGAGCCGACCGGCAATGGCGCGAACACTGGTGGCAACGCAGGCAGCACTGGCAACAGCGGCACCGGTGGCAGCACAGACGGCCAGAGCCAAAAGCAGAGCGACGAGCAGATCGTCCGCGCCGGCGGCTCCATGGCCATCGCCACCTTAATCAGCCGCATCACGGGATTCCTGCGCACGGTGTTCATCGCCTCCGCGCTAGGCGGTGCGGTGGCCAGTGCCTTCAACACGGCCAACACACTGCCGAACCTGGTGACCGAGCTGGTGCTCGGCGCGGTGCTGACCTCCCTGGTGGTACCCGTCCTGGTGCGCGCCGAGAAGGAGGACGCGGACCACGGTGAAGCGTTCATACGAAGACTCTTGACGCTCACGTTCTCGTTGACCTTGGTCATCACCCTGGTCTCCGTGGCGTGTGCGCCACTGCTGGTGCGCATGAGTCTGGATTCCGAAGGCCACGTGAACATCGGCATGTCCACGGCATTTGCCTACCTGGTGTTGCCGCAGATCATGTTCTACGCCATGTTTGCCGTGTTCATGGCGATTTTGAACACCAAGGGAGTGTTCAAACCCGGCGCGTGGGCGCCTGTGGCCAACAACGTGGTCACGCTCGCCGTGCTGGGCTTGTACATGTTCCTGCCGCGGGATACGAAGCTGCAGCCCACGGACAACGTCACCATTACCGACCCGCATGTGATGCTGCTGGGTCTGGGCACCACTGCGGGCGTAGTGATGCAGGCGCTGATTATGGTGCCCTTCCTGCGCAAGGCCGGGATTAACTTGCGCCCGCTGTGGGGGATCGACGAGCGCCTGAAGTCCTTCGGCGGCATGGCCATCGCCATCGTGGTGTACGTGGCCATCTCTCAGGTCGGCTGGCTGCTGAATAACCGCATCGCCTCCGACACGTGGGAGGTCGCGCCGACCATCTACATGCAGGCGTGGCAGCTGCTGCAAATGCCTTATGGCGTGATCGGCGTGACGCTGCTGACGGCCGTCATGCCGCGATTGTCCCGCAATGCCGCGGAAGGTGATGACAAGGCCGTGGTGCGCGACCTGACCGTCGCCTCGAAGCTGACGATGCTGGCGATGGTGCCAATCATTGTGTTCTTCACCTGCTTCGGCACCTTGATATCCGCCGCGTTGTTCGCCTACAAGGAGTTCTCCCTGGAGGACGCGAACGTGCTGGGCTGGACCATCAGCTTCTCCGCGTTCACCCTGATCCCCTACGCCCTGGTGCTTCTGCACCTGCGCGTGTTCTACGCCCGCGAGGAGGTCTGGACTCCCACCTTCATCATCGCGGGTATCACCGCGACAAAGTTGACCTTTGCCTACATCGCCCCGCAGATCGCCACCGAGCCGCGCCTGGTTGTGGTGCTGCTGGGTGCGGCCAATGGTCTGGGCTTTATGGCCGGTGCAATCATTGGTGACCGCTTGCTACGGCGTTCACTGGGGGACCTGCAGTTCCGCAAGGTGACGATGACGGTTCTGTGGGCATTGGGATCCTCTCTGATCGGTGCGCTCGTCGCCTGGCGGGTGGACGTGCTGCTGACGCACTTCGCCTTCCAGACGCTCGCCAACCCCTGGTTCATCATCCGCCTGCTCATCGCTGGCGTGCTGTTCCTTGGCGTAACCGGGCTGATTCTGGTGCGCGCCCCATTGCCGGAGATCCAGACTCTGGTGGGCGCCCTGTCGCGCATCCCGGGTATGTCGCGGGTTCTACCTTCTCGACGCCCACTTCCCAGCGACGAGCAACCCAACGAAGAGGACCAGTCCCGTCGCCTGTCAGCCCAGGAGCTGGCCGCCCGGGAGGCCATTGCTCTGGACCACATGATGGCCGGCGTAGCACTGCCGCCACTGGCGGCCGGACGGGTACGCGGTCCGCGACTGGTGCCGGGTGCTCCGCTGTTGGAAGGCCGCTACCGTCTGCTTGCCGACCACGGCGGCTGGTCGGCCGCCCGCTTCTGGCAGGGCCGCGAGTTGGCCACCGGCGACATCGTGGCTCTGACCATCATGGATCCAGTGGCCTATGCCCGCTCGCAGGTTTCCCCTGGAGTATCCGTGCCCGTCAACGGCGTGGAGGTGGCGCGTGCGAAGGACGAGATGCTGCGCCTCTCCGCGAAGCTGAAGCAATTCGACGTGCCGGGTATGGCGCAGGTCAACCGCGTGATCGACTACGGCAACCTGGTAGTCATTGTGTCGCGCTGGGTGCAGGGATCCCCGCTGACCACCGTGGCGGAGAGCAAGCCTGAGCCGCTGGCGGCGGCCTTCGCCGTATCTTCGCTAGCCGACGCTGCCGCGCAGGCCGAAGACAGTGGTACCTCGCTGGGCTTGGATCACCGCGACCGCGTGCGCATCGGCACCGACGGCGCGGCTGTGCTGGCCTTCCCGGGTGTGCTGCCGAACGATGACACGGCACAGGATGCACACGGCGTGGCCGTGGCGCTTCGCCTCCTGCTGGAGCACGTCCCTTACGAGGAGGTGCCGGAGGACCTCACCCGCATCTACAAGAAGATCCACGAACTCGACGGCGAGAAGGTGGGGCCCGAGGACCTACGCAAGGTTGCGAAGGATCTCCGAGAGCTAAAGGCCGGTGGCCTGGCGATCGAGGAGGATCAAACCCCGGACCCGAGCGCTAAATCCGGCTTCGGAGCCCGCGGCAACCGCCCGGTGGGCATGGCAGCCGCCGCGGCCATCGCTTTCGTCTCCGTGTTGGTTGTCGCCGCGCTGGTAGCGGCGGTGATCAGCGTGGTCGGCGGCGACCGGAAGGATTCGCCACTGTCCACCGACTCGCTGCGCCAGGGTGCGCAGGCCGTCCGCGGTGTGGACCCGGCGGAGGTTCCTCTAAGCCGACCCCTTGAGTGGCTGCCCGCCGACGTGAACTGGCCGCTGGACCGCCCGGACTTGGCGCGTCTGATCACCGACGGGGACCCAGAGACGTTCTGGCAGTCCAACCCCGCCTCCGTGCAGCTCGGTGGCCAGCCTGGCACCACAAAGCCCGGAATTGGCCTTTTGATGACGCTGCCTGAAGGCACTGCGCTGTCTCAGGTTCAGCTACGCGGCTTAACCCAGGGAACCACACTGGAGCTGCGATTGGCGCAGGCGGATAACAACGGCAAACTCGGATCTCTGGACCAGACAACGCTGCTGAAGAGCGTGCAGGCAGACTCCACCGATGTGACCGTGGATCTGGCCGGCATGGGCGCAGACAGCCCCGGTACCACCGGTGGTTCCAGTTGGGACAACAACCGCGAAGGCTCTTCCTCCACGTCGACTGAAAGTGCAGACGGGAGCGGCGACGGCGGCAGTGAAAAGGGAAGTGAGAAGGGCAAATACGATACCGACAAGGTGAGCGCCGCCAAGGGCAATCGCCTGCTGATCTGGATCACCGGCCTGCCCTTGCCGAAGCCCGCCACGCTGGCGGAAATTACCGCCGTCGGTAACTGGCTGGACCAGACCAGTGACGAAAACTCCGGCGCTGGCGAAGGCGGTATCGGCGGGGCCAACGACGGGGCCAACACGGAAGAAAGCTCCCGCCCCACACGCTCCGTACAACCAGTCGGATAGTCGGTCAGTAAGCCCACATCCCCTTAGCGCATTACGGCGCCTGCCTCAACTGTGAAGTTCACAATGAGGCAGGCGCCGTTCTCAGTTATCCACAGGTCCAAGACTAAAGACCCACAACCTGCCCCACCGATGAATAAAGTGTGAGGCAAGGGGGCGGCATGGCTCCCGACGACACACTAGGGGGAAGATGATGCTGGGGGCGTCACAAAATACAAAGAACGACACACGGCCAGCGCAACAAACTGACCATGAACTGCTGCGCGGCCACAACGATGGGCAACCCGGCGCGTTCCGCGAGCTGATCGACCGCCACCAGCGCACATTGTGGTGGGCAGTGCGGCGAGTCAACGTGCCTGAGGGCCACCAAATGGACGTTTACCAGGAAGGACTGCTGCGCGTGCACCGTTTCGCAGCGCGCTTCAACGGAGATCGCTCCGCCAGCGTAAGCACCTGGATGGCCACCATTATGCGCAACGCGGCGCTTTCATATATGCAGCGCTACAGTCGCGAGGCACAGCCGGGACGCGAAGACTTCAACGAATGCACGCGAACCTTGCCCGCGCGGGGAATGCGGGAGGAATCCACCGTCGCCCGACTGGATGTCCACCGCAGCCTGCGACGACTCTCGCCCGAAATGCGGGACGTGATGGTGCTGACGGAGATTCGAGGCCTAAGCGAGGCAAAAGCCGCAGCGCAACTGGGGATCCCCGTTGGTACTGTGAAGTCGCGGAAGAACCGGGCAAAGCGCATGATGTACGAACACCTCGGTGGGGCAGAGGAATACGGGATGGCCGTGGCCGGTTAAACTGGAGTGAACAACATCTCCGACCTCAAAGGATAGATATGAACCAGCCATTCCTGCAGGCCAGCGGTATTCTCAACAATGATTCGAAGGGTGCCGCGGACGCGGATAACGCCAGCGCGACGAGTGCAGCCGGCGCTGCGGAAGCGGAGGCAGGCAAGGTTCACGACGTCATCATCATCGGCTCCGGCCCGGCTGGCTACACCGCCGCTGTTTACGCAGCCCGCGCAGAGCTGAACCCGGTGGTCTTTGAAGGCGTGGAGTACGGCGGACTGCTGATGCAGACCACCGAGGTGGAGAACTTCCCCGGCTTCCAGAAGGGCATCATGGGGCCCGACCTGATGGAAGAGATGCGCGCCCAGGCCGAGCGTTTCGGCGCTGACCTGCGCCAAGAGGACGTAGAGAAGGTTGATCTAACCGGCGAGATCAAGAAGGTGTGGGCTTACGGCGAGGAGTACCAAGCCCGCACAGTGATCCTGGCTACCGGCGCCGCCCCACGCTACCTGCACGTTCCCGGCGAGCAGGAAATGCTGGGCCGTGGCGTATCCGCCTGTGCGACATGCGATGGCTTCTTCTTCAAGGACAAGCAGATCGCCGTGATCGGTGGCGGAGACTCCGCCATGGAGGAGGCCGACTTCCTGACGAAGTTCGGCGAGACCGTCACCATCATTCACCGCCGCGACGAATTCCGCGCCTCCAAGATCATGGAGGAGCGCGCCCGTAACAACCCGAAGATCAAATTCCTGACTAACGCCAAGGTCGTGGAAGTGAAGGGTGATAAGTCCGTTGAGACTCTCGTGGTGGAAGATACCCAGACCGGCGAGCAGAAGGACGTTGCGATGGACGCCATGTTCGTCGCCATTGGCCATGATCCGCGCACCGCTGTCTTCGAGGGGCAGGTAGAGCTGCAGGATAACGGGTATGTGAAGGTCGAAGAGCCCTCCACCCGCACCAGCCTTCCTGGAGTGTTCGCCGCCGGCGACCTGGTGGATTCCCACTACCAGCAGGCAATCACCGCAGCTGGTTCTGGCTGCCGCGCTGCTCTGGATGCCGAGGCGTACCTCGCGACTCTTTAACTGTTTGCGGGCATGTTTTGGGGCCCGCTCCTGTTACGGATCGCGCTCCTCGTAACGGATCGGACAAGTTCGGTCACCGTTAGGTAACTATGGCCGGTCGGACATAGGATATTTAAACGTTGAAGGGTAACCTCCAACCTAAAGGAAAAGCCCCCAACCAGAAGGTTTATCGCCGCCATGTCCGACATTGTGAACGTCACCCAGACTACCTTTAAGTCCGAGGTCGTCGAGTCTACTCAGCCTGTTCTTGTCGACTTCTGGGCCGAATGGTGCCGCCC
The DNA here is from genome assembly GCF_028609885.1 of Corynebacterium jeikeium. NCBI lineage: Bacteria > Bacillati > Actinomycetota > Actinomycetes > Mycobacteriales > Corynebacteriaceae > Corynebacterium > Corynebacterium jeikeium. Next base: position 2,515,289 of record NZ_CP063195.1, read on the forward strand.
TTGCCTAGCAATGACGCCCATTCTCGACGAGCTGGCGGCGGAGTTCGATGGCAAGGCGAAGATCGCCAAGGTGAACGTCGATGAGGAGCGCATGCTGGGGGCAATGTTCCAGGTCATGTCTATTCCCGCTCTTATGGTTTTCAAGGACGGGGAGAAGGTAGCAGAGTTTACCGGTGCTCAGGATCGGGATACGCTACGGTCCGCAATTGAAGCGCAGCTTTAGGATCCGTCTGATCTAACACGCCTGACCTGCAAGTAAAGCAAATCGGCGGATTTGTCCCTAGAATTGCACCTATGACTCGCCACTGTCGGCGATAGACCCCACATGTGATTTGTCTCACAGTGGTTGCAGCGGCCTTAGAGCCGCAAAAGTTTGAAGAATTGGAGTGTTGAACCCAGTGGATCGTTTGCTTCTCCAGGTCGGCGACCGCAGCCCACGCGTCGCTGAGGTCCGCGGCACCTTGGCTCGCCTCGGGCTACTGGAAGGGTACGAAGGTGATGCGACCGGCAGTAAGTCGCAGCGCTGGACCAGTGAGGAAGAAGTCTTCGACGAAACACTGGCGGAGGCACTCAAAGCATTTCAGCAGCAACGTGGCATTATTGCCGACGGCACCATCACACCCGGTACTTTGCGGGCGCTGCGTGAGGCCTCCTACACCCTGGGGGCGCGTGTGCTCTCACTGCAGAGCAACCAGTTCGTGGGGGACGACGTAGCGCAGCTGCAAACCCAGCTTCATGATCTAGGCTTCTACACCAGCCGCGTGGATGGCCACTTCGGCCCGCGTACCCATTCAGCCGTGGTGAACTACCAACTGAACTATGGGCTAAACAACGACGGCGTTGTAGGTCCAGATACTCTGCGCGCGCTGTCTTACCTGGGGCGGAGGATTACCGGTGGCTCACCCCAATCCATTCGGGAAAAGGAACAGATTCGCTCCGCCGGCCCACAGCTTACCGGCAAGCGCGTTGTGATTGATCCGGGATTGGGTGGCTCGGACAAGGGGTACATCGTCGATGGTCCTTTCGGGCAGATCTCGGAGGAGGAAATTCTCTGGGATCTTGCCGGTAGGGTAGAGGGCCGCATGATCGCGGCAGGAATGGAAACGATTCTTTCCCGCCCACGTTCGGCAAATCCCACGAATCAGGATCGCGCCAATATCGCTAATGCCTTCGGTGCTGACGTAATGATTAGCCTCCGCGCTGACATATACCCCAACGATAAGGCCAACGGCGCTGCCACCTTCTACTTCGGATCGCTTACCGGTTACTCGTCAATGGTGGGCGAGAAGCTCTCCGGCTTTATTCAGCGCGAGATCGTTGCCCGCACACCATTGCAGAACTGCTTTAATCACGGACAGACTTGGGACATCCTGCGTCTGACCAGCATGCCGACTGTGCAGGTCGTACCCGGTTATCTGACAAGCCCGAAGGATATTGAGATCCTCACCGACCCTGCGATGCGCGATACCATCGCTGAGGCTATTGTCGTGGCCGTGAAGCGCCTCTACTTGCTGGACAAGGACGTCCATGCCACCGGCACCTTCAGCTTCTTGGAGTTGCTACAGGAAGAGCTTCCGAACAAATAGTTCCGCCGCCGGGCTGAATTTTGATGACGCCTGGTTGGACACTTCGCGCTTTCCCAGCATCCCAGGCGTATCGAGCGAGTTTGAAACTTTAGATGTTTGGTTCCCACCAATCACAGTAGGCAGCCTCTCTGTCCCGTTGACCCGTGCGTGATCTTCCTCGGCAAAGTCTCCAAACAGGCTATGGGTTCCGTTGATTTCAAAGCGATAGCGCGGGAAGTGCCGATGGTGCTTCACAACCTTGAAGCCCTCAGCCTCCAAAATATCCTCGGAAAGCATGGGCGCGCCGTCTAGGATGTCCTCATTCGCTGCGTGGCTTTCAGTGGCTGTCTTCCATCCTCGGTAGGATTCGGGCACGTACTTTAGAGACTCGAGGGCGCTTAGAGCCTGCCCTTCTTTTCCGATCTCATCCTCTGCCTTCAGCTGCGAGGACTCATTTAGCTGTCTCGCTAGCTCCTCGTCGAAGTCCTCGACTCGCGCGAAGGCCTCCACTGCCTTCACGCCACGCCGATGAGCCTCAGTAAGAACCGTGTCGATAAGCTGATGCTCCAGGTAAAGCCCCATATACGGTACCGCGACATGAACAGTACTCAGCAAGATTGCATCCGGTGAGATCGGACCTGTTGGAAGGTTGGCAATGCCCTGCATATACCGCGCAGGAGCAAAGAACACCGTCGCCGCTGGTACTGGGTGGGTTCCTACTGCGCCTGTGCCTACAAAAGCCGTGTAACCGCAGATTCCCCATTCTAGGAGGACATTCTGTAGCCACACTTGCTTATCGAAAGCTGGATCATCCGATGCCTTACTTTGTGCACCGTACTCTGGTGGGAGGGCCCAGAAGGTAGATGCTGCTGCACTGGGCTCTAAATCTTCGGAGCTCTGAGGTGTAATTGCTCTAATGCTTACTTCCATCAGCGCTCCTTTCCTGTGTGTTCAAAGCCCCAAGTGATTCGGATGTTGCTAAACCTCGGGTGCGGGCTCGTTGAGTGCGACCGTTTTCTACCGAAATCCTATAGCGGACCTTTCGTTGCTGGGGCGGAATCGCTAGTTTTTTGCCACACAAAACCCCGATGTTTCACGTGAAACATCGGGGTCGTTCTGGGTCGGTTTTCGACTAGTAGTGGTTATCAACCCGACGATTCTCTGCTCGACCTGGGTGAACCGGCGCCTCATCGGCATATCCTGCAGCTACGACGAGCGCAATAGATCGATCACCCCGGCCCTCAAGGCCAATAGCCTTTTTGACGCCTTCTTCGTTCCAACCGGTGGTAGGGGAGGTGGCCAGGCCCTGTTCCTGTGCCGCGAGAAGCAAGAATCCGGCTACCAGCATCGCGTCACGAATACCGATCTCTCGAAGCTTAGCGGCGGAAGCAGAGCCATTAAACCCGCGTACCTTCTCCGTGAGTTCTGCACCCAGCACCTCTTCGGCATCCTCGGGGACAACTTCAGAGCGACCGACAACGACGAACACAACGGGTGCATCAAGGAACTGCTGTTGCCCGGAAGCATCGAAAATTGCTTGCTTGACGGCCTCGTCCTGAATAACCACCAGGTCACGCATCTGTGCGTTAAACGCACTGGGAGCCTCTAACGCGTTGTCTACGACACGGTTCAAGACCTCAACTGGAATTGCCTGGTTCTTGTACTTACGAGTCGCACGGCGATTGGAGATTGCCTCGGTCACAGTAAGAGTCATAATGTCAGCTCCTTGTTAGGACTAGGGTTGTTTTACTTTTCACTTAGCGTTTTAGTGCTTCTTGAACTTCAACAGTTCAATAATTCTGTCGAAGTCCTCGGGGCCACCGAATTCAACAACGATCTTGCCCTTCTTCTTCCCCATTTGCACACGAACCTTCGTATCCAACGCATCAGATGCATTGTCGACCCAGGAAGAAACCTCCTCAGGCAGCTGCTGTGCTTGCCGTCCGCTGGACTTGTTTACGGCAGTTGCCCCGTCACCACGATTGAGCAAGGTGACGGCTTCTTCGGTGGCCCGAACACTGAGCCCTTCGCTAACGACGCGTGTAGCGAGCCTTTCCTGCTCCTCCGGTCCACTTTTCAACCCAAGAAGAGCGCGGGCGTGACCTGCACTAAGTACTCCAGCGCCGACGCGTCGTTGAACTGATACGGGAAGCTGGAGAAGACGAATCATATTGGTGATCAGCGGGCGTGAGCGACCGATTTTCTTAGCCAACTGTTCCTGCGTTACGCCGAACTCCTCCATCAGCTGTTGGTATGCTGCAGCTTCTTCTAGCGGGTTCAGCTGCACACGATGAATGTTCTCCAGGAGAGCATCCCGCAGCATTTCATCGTCTGCCGTTTCCCGGACGATGGCTGGAATTACATCGAATCCGGCGCGCTTAGCAGCCCGCAAACGCCGCTCGCCCATAATGAGCTCATAAGTCGAGTCCTCGTTCGGCGCCCTACGAACGACGATCGGCTGCATGAGTCCAAATTCCTTTATGGAATGGACAAGTTCTTTAAGAGCCTCTTCGTCAAAAACCTCACGTGGCTGCTTCGCATTTGTCCGAATGGTGCTCAGCGGAAGCTCTTGGTAAGTCGCTCCGAAATCTTCGTCGGATGTTTCACGTGAAACATTCGTCGGCTCCAAAGAGCTAACACTGCCTCGTTCTACGTTGGCATCATCAGCCCTGCGCTTTTCGGAAAGCTTGGCTGAAGCGTCACTGTGACGTTTGAGGCCGGTACCTGAGGTACCCTCACTTCCCGCTTTTGAAGAGCTTGAAATGCTCTCTTCGGTATAGCCGCGGTCAGTGTCGACTCTCGAAGATGTGTCCTGCGCTCCAGCCGAAACTCTACCGTCAGCCACTTCCGTTTGATGGGAATGGACTTGGCTAGTGCCTTTGGTGCCCGCCCCATTGCTTGAGCCACCGCCCAAGACAATATCCGCGGCTCCGTCCCCCAGGGACGGACGGGCGGGTCCGGTAGGGATGAGAGATGCAAGACCACGACCCAAACCAGCCCGACGGGCGTTACCGACAGCGTTAGGGGAGGGCATCTGTGGTTTGCGGGAAGTGCCAGAGGACCTAGTTTCCCCTAAAGCTCGCCCAGATTCCGAGGGAAGGCCACTTGCGTTGTTCTGGGACTTCCTCCCACTCGAAGGCTTACTATTTGGCAACGAACTCTCCAGATTCTGATGTGATGAAGGCTTCGCAGAAGATGTTGGAACATCAATTGGCGCGCCAGCATCTCGCTTGTTTTCAGTGTTATTGTACTTCTTCGACAATTTGGAAGTCTTTTTATTGCGTTTCCCCACTATTAGTCACCTTAACTGTGGAGTTCTGGGGCAATTCCGATCGGCGCAGTTTCTTCGCTTGGCAGGTAATCTCCGCGCTTCGCGAATTCCTTTGCCGCATCGTAGTAAGCCATAGCGCCTGGCGCTCCGCCGTCATACTGAAGCACGGTCATGTTGTAACTGGGTGCTTCCGAAACTTTAACATTGCGTGGAATGTGATTATCCAATACGACGGAGCCGAAATGTGTACGTACGTCGTCGCTAACGTTCTGCGAAAGCCTAGTGCGACCATCATACATCGTCAGCAAAACACCCGAAATATGCAGGTTTTGGTTCAGGTTCTCGCGAATCATAGCGATGTTATTGATCAACTGGCTAACGCCTTCTAGGGCGTAGTACTCGCACTGAATAGGAATAAGTACCTCATCAACAGCCGCCATCGCGTTGATCGTAAGAAGGCCTAGAGACGGAGGGCAATCGATGAATATGTAGTCAAAGCCGTGCTCTTCAATCCAATCGTCGCTAATGGCGGAAGCAAGGCGATATTCACGGCGGACTTCACTTACCAAGTTGATCTCCGCCCCAGCAAGATCAATCGTCGCAGGCACGCAAAAGATATTGTCGTTATCTTCGTTACCCTGCATCACCTCATCAATGGACATTTCATTCAGAAGCACCTCGTAGGACGAAGGCGTACCCGCATGATGAACCGCATTAAGAGCTGTGGAAGCATTGCCCTGTGGATCCAAGTCAATGACGAGAACCTTCATACCTAAGAGCGCCAACGACCAAGCGAGGTTAACAGTGGAAGTGGTCTTACCTACCCCGCCCTTTTGGTTGGCGATCGTGATTTTTCTGCACTTCTCCGGCCGTGGAAGCTTATTTCGGTTCGGGTTCTTCAAGCGTGCAGCCTGTTGAGCGGCCCGCCCAATGGGTGTTTCATCCATGTCGAATGCCGACATCTACGTCCAATCTGAAGTCGAAAGCCGATGTTTCACGTGAAACATCGAGGTGTAAGTCAAGAATAGTTCAGCCTCACAGAGGCCTCAATCGAAGCTCTATCTAATACGCGGAATAGTGATTACGTGGGTGGGTTCAGCAACCTTAGACTCTCCGACCAGCTCAATCGTTCCGTCGCCGCCTCCAGCCTTTGCAATCTCCTTCGCGTCACGCTCAAGCTCCTCTGCGACAGACCCGCCTTTAAGGGCCTTCATGGCGCCTCCAACCTTCACGAGGGGAAGAGACCAACGGGTGAGCTTACCCAGCGGAGCAACTGCTCGTGAAGTGGCAACATCTGCGCCTCCAAGAGCCTTTACTACAGTCGGGTCCTCAGCGCGCCCACGCACTACCTCGCAACCGAGGTTCAGCTGATCATTCATCTCAGCGAGGAAGTTGTATCGTCGCAACAAGGGCTCCAACAGTTGAACCTTCAGATCTGGGCGGGCAATAGCTAGAGGAATCCCCGGAAGACCAGCACCGGATCCAATATCCACCACGCGACACCCCTCGTCGATGACTTCACCCAGCACTGCGGAGTTTAGGATGTGGCGTTCCCAGATCCGTGGGACCTCGCGCGGACCTAAAAGGCCTCTCTCGATACCGGCGGTAGCCAAAAACTCTGCATAATCACATGCCAAGCGGAGTCGGTCCCCGAAGACTTCCCGCGCAGCCGCTGGAGGTTCACCAATGTCCGGGCTCTGAATACTGGCGTCGTCTTGTTTTGCCATCTAGACACTCCTTCAACAATGGGAGGTTTGGGCAATGTTTCACGTGAAACATTCGGCTTCTATTACTCCGACCATTCTATAGCCCCCGTGCTACAGATAGGCACCCGAGCCTCGCAACCGTCGGCATCATGGGAAGTCTATTCAGATGACATTAGAGAGCAGCAACACAGACCGAACTTAGCCAGTTGAAGCCGAACCAGCGATGCAAAAAACTGCAACTAAAACACGGCCTAAACAACGCAGCCGACCGGTCTAGGTCAAACAAAAAACCGCCACCTTAACGGTGACGGTTAAAAGCAAACAAGCTTCTGCAGGCAAACTCGGCTACTTCCGCTTCTTACCCTTCTTCTTAGGGTTGTCAGGACGGGCGCCGACCTTAGGTGCGGAGGTGCGCTTAGCGGCGGCGACGGCCTCCTTCTGAGCTTCTTCCTCTGCATCCATCTTCTTATAGAGGAAGAACTGCTGCAGGTAAGACCAAGTCATGTTGGTGACCATGTACAGAGCGAGGCCAACTTGCCAAGCGAAGCCACCCATTAGGTAGAGCACAGGCATGACCCAGAGCATCATCTTCTGCATCATGTCCATCTGCATCTGAGTTTGCTGCGCCTTCGGATCATTTGCCTTAATCGGGTTCTCTGCCCGACGTTTTGCAGCGCGATCCATGGACATCCGTGCAGAGAAGTGCATCAGCACCGAAGCGACCAGCATCATCGGAACAACAACAAGAATGATGTTGGTCCGAGTGAAGTCCACGTGACCATCCGCAGAGAACGCGCGATAGTTGTTCGGATCCATAGAAATGAAGCCGGATAGGGGAGTGCCGAAGATACGGGCATCTAGGAACGACTGGACCTCATGTACGCCGAAAAAGTAGTTCGGCGTGTTACGGGTTTCCTCGACAGTCATCCCGAGCTGACCCACACCCGTGCCCGTTCGGTTAAAGGAACGAAGCACATGGAACAGACCCAGGAAGATAGGCATCTGTACCAACATTGGCAAGCAAGAAGCCAGGGGGTTTACACCCATCTCCTTTTGCAGCTTACGCATCTCGACCGCGAGTGTTTGGCGGTCGTTCTTGTACTTGCGCTGCAGCTCCTGCATTTTTGGCTGCATTTCTTGCATCTTGCGGCTGGAACGTAGCTGATTGGCCATCGGTTTCACCAAGAGAATACGAATGGTGAATACGAGGAACATGATCGCCAGCGCCCAAGTAATGCCCGAATCGGGGCTCAGGACGTAGCTGAACAGCTTATGCCAGAACCACAAAACGCCGGACACTGGATAATAAATAAAATCCATGGCGACTCGAGGTTTCTCCTGAAGTAGATCTTTTAAGGCCCGTAGGGCCGACGCCACCGATAGCCCGCGACCAAAAAGAACTGAGCTAACGGCGCCGCCCGCCCCACGAACACAGGGGACGACGAGGTGGGACAGGATCCCAACCTCCCGGATGCCATGGCCCACAGCGGGCCAAACGACCCAACGCGAGAACCGACCCCTTAATCAGGCCATGACGGCCGATTGCAATTAAGGCGTAATTGCTGCACGTAGGTTCAAAACGGCATGTTGGCCCCATTTTAAGGGGTGATAGATAACTTTGGTAACCAAGGATCAATCGGCGAGCCATTCGCGCCCCGAAGCCCGGCCTGGCATCGCGAGTGTTTTTAGCGGGGGAGGGCTCGTCGGATGCAGCTACGCACATCGCCGACCAACTCCTCAAAGCTCGCGGTAGCGCTCTTCGGCAACGCCCGGATGACTACCGTTGTGCCCACGGGGAAGTCCAGGCTGTCTTCCTCCATCACCGCACGAAAAGCGTGCCGAAGCTTCCGCGAAGTATTGTGCCTGGTCACGGCGTTGCCGACCGCCTTTGAAACCACGAGCCCCATGCGTGGCCCGGCGGTCGCCCCCTCTTGCAACGGCAATGGTAACTCCTCGGCTCGAGAGCCCCCTGCCAAAACGTGAACCACCACAGTGCGACTACCCTTCTTCCGACCATTCCGTATCGTCTGCCCAAACAAGGCAGTTGACCGGAGCCGGTATTGGGGAGCTAGCACTGTGGTGGCTCCTTCTTGTTTATTGACGCCCCTACGACAATCCACCCCAACGGTATTGGGGTGGAGCGAACGTCTGTGCCTAATTTAGGCGGTCAGGGACTTGCGGCCCTTGTTGCGGCGTGCGGAAACGATGGCACGGCCGGCGCGGGTACGCATGCGGGTACGGAAACCGTGCACGCGTGCACGACGACGGTTGTTGGGCTGGAAAGTACGCTTGCCCTTGGCCACGGTACTTCACTCCTTAACTTTTGCTAGCAGCGGACGAGCCACGTACAGCCACAACAGACACCCAGCCCCATCAAAGAACTGGAATCAACGCTTAAGCCAGCGGCGCGCCCACTAATTTAAGTGGACAATTGGATCGGCAATGTCCGGGAGGACTTAAAAGCCGATACCGGTGGCACCCGATAGACAGCGTGGTGACCTGCTGTCGTACGTGGGTTGCCATAGACGAGTCAAGGATACGTGCTGTGACGGAAGTTATCCAAATTTTGAACCCCCTCCAGCGCTACTAGCGAAAAAAGTCCCACCTCAAAGGACAAAAAGGCGCCTCTCCAGCACCTGGATCTATCCCAGGAACGTAGGTGTGAACAAGACCCTTAAGGGGTGGAATCGGGCTACGTCAAATATCGCAAGGCCTTGTGGAAAACTCCTCCACCCCCAAACATTAAACCTCAACTTTACACCTTATTCATGCAGGTCAAAAGCATTTTCGTACTTTAATTAGAGTTATCCACAAGAGAGCTGTACCTTGGGGATAACATGTGCAAAGAAGTTATCCACAGGTGTGTATAACTGTGTGGAAACGCAGGACAACCGGCGTTTCGCACTGTGCACTGGGCCGTGAACAACTAACAAACAGCCCTACGACCTAGACCACCCGTGGTTTAACCCCCGTTAACCTTTCGGCCACCCCCGACCAACCCTGGAGCCCC